>NZ_AOGY02000042.1 GCF_000332455.1 Leptospira vanthielii serovar Holland str. Waz Holland = ATCC 700522
TTTTTGACTAAGCAGATAATTTTAGAGTTCTTATAGAATCTAATTTAGTCTTTAATTTTTCTTTCTTTTCTCTAATATCAAGATCAGTTTGCAAATTTATCCAAAATTTTTCAGACATACCAAAAAACTTGGATAATCGTAAAGACATATCGACGGTTATTTTTCTTTTTCCATGTAAAATGTCTAAGATAGTAGAAGTTGAAACATGAAGTTCCTTTGATAATTTGTAAGGAGTGATTTGCATAGGTTCAAGAAATTCTTCTTTTAAAATTTCTGCAACAGTAGGAGTCGGGATTCTGTTATTTTTCATCTTCTAGTATTATCCTCTAATGGTAGTCAGTAACAGAGACTTGCTTACAATTTCCTTGATCAAATTTAAAAACTATTCTCCACTGATCATTGATTCTAATAGAATAAAATCCAGATAAATCACCTTTTAAACTTTCTAATCTATTAGAGGGAGGTGATTTTAGATCTTCCTCTTTTTCTGCATTATCAATTAAGATAAGTTTAGTAAGAGCTTTTTTTGAATTTCCGGAGGAATCCTTTTTGAGAATATTTGGTTAAATATTTTCTCTGTTTCTTTGTCTCCGAAAGAAAGAATCATTCCTACTATATCTCTACTGCAGATATAGTAGTCAATCTTTTAATTTGTAATAGTTAATCTAAAATTTAACCCAATTGCAACTAACGAACTAGACTTACCGAAGTTCCCCGACCCTGAGTCCCAACGGGACGTTAGGGACTGGCATGTAGCTTGCGAATGCAAGGCGAATGCCAGAAGGGGAATTTGCCGCAGGCCGAGCGAGGCCTTGTGCCGAAGCGTAGCGGTAAGTCGCTGTTATGCGAAGTAATTTAAGTATTAAATAGCTATACCAGCATAGATGGATATATTAAAAAATTTTCTAGTTCCATAGTCGCTTTTATCACTATATAATTGGTCAAAAATGTAGTCACTTGGTAAACCATTATAATATTGCGGAATGAAAGTATAATGATTATTGATCTTACTTGCAGAAAGAATTCCATAATTAATTTCAGTACCTAAAAGAATATGATCAAAAAATTCTTTTCTATATGAAGTTCCTAAGTAAAAATATACTCATTCATAGGCATAAAATTCATTTTCAAATGTAACAGGAGATTTGTATCCAATTTTAGAATGCAAACGCTTTCTGTTATAAAAAACTTCAATATACTCGAATAGAGAACTTTGAGCCTGTTCTAAGGAATGGAAGTTCTTATGGTTTGTAAACTCTCTTTTTAATGTAGCAAAAAAAGATTCAGCTGGAGCATTATCCCAACAATTTCCTTTTCTACTCATACTTTGAATGAATCCTTTTGACGTTAGATTCTCACAAAACTCTTTACTCGCATACTGACTTCCTCTATCAGAATGGATTATAAGGCCTTCATTTGGTTTTTGGTTCTCAACAGCATTCTCAAGTGCTCTCATTACGAGAGATGTCTTCATATGAGTGTCAACAGCCCATCCAACAATCTTCTTTGTGCATATATCTTTGAATTTACATAAATATAAAAATCCAAACAAATAGGGAATGTAGGTAATGTCAGTCACATACACTGTGTTCGGTGTTGAAACCTGAAAGTTTTGTTCAAGCAAGTTTGGACTAATAGCTTCTTCATGATTGGAATTTGTCGTCACAGGATGCTTAAATTTCCTAGTTGTAATAGCTTTAATCCCATTTTCCCGCATAATTTTAGCCACAGTGGGTAAACTGACTTTGATACCCCTTGCTCTTAGTTCTTTCTGAACTCTCGGACTTCCGTAAGAAAGCAGATCTCCTTTGTGGAATTTTCTAATTTCATATAAGATTTCTATACTTTTTTGATTTCGAATCGACTTCGATTTTTTCAACCAAGGATAAAATCCCTTGTGTTTTATATCTAATACTTCGGACATCACTTTGATAGAAAACCCAAAGGATTCCCTATGTTCTTTCATAAAAAGATATTTATCTTCTAAGGACTTAAAGTGATGCCCATTGCCTTTTTTAAAATATCCCTCTGCTGTTTTAAATTTTGAACTTCACGTTCAAGCTCCTGGATCCTCTTGTCTCGAACATCTTGCAGAGAATCTGTCTCGGTTTGATTTTGATCTAGTTCCTTTTTCCATCTGCCTAGTATCCCATTGGGGAGCCCTAGTTCTTGGCATACCATATTCTGGGATTTCCCACTTGATATTAAATATTGAACCGATTCTCTCTTAAACTCTGTGGTGTATTGTTTTCTCCGCTTCATGGCAACCTCTTGTAGTCGTTTGTTGCCTATTGTCGAGTATATAATGCGTTAGGAACTTCATTTTGGTATAACATAAGATAACAATTTACCTTTGTTATCTAACACTACGACAGATGACTGTATAAATTCAGACTTATTAAGCTGCTTTTCAATTTCTTCCAACTCTACACGATAACCATTCACTTTAACTTGATTATCCAATCTTCCGTAATACTCAATTATACCATTTTCTCTATAGACGCCCATATCTCCGGTTAAGTAAATTAACCCTGAGGAATATGCGTCTTTAATAAATCTTTCTTTTGTTAACTGATAGTTGTTAATATAGCCTTTACCAACGCCCTTACCACCTATAGCGATCTCTCCAACAAAACCTGGAGGAAGTATTCGACTATATTTATCTAGTATATAAGTCCTTGAGTTCAAGATAGGCTTTCCAATTGGAATACTTTTCGCTTCCGATATTTCTTGCTTGGTAATTTCATAAGAAGATGATATATCAGTACATTCAGTCGGCCCATATGTGTTAATTAACCGCGTAGAAAATCTATCTGACTGAATCCAGTTAACCAGGTTTTTTCCGTTTATCGGCTCCCCACCTAAAACCAGGATCTGTAGCCTTTCTAAATGCTCATATCCTTCACCAAGTTCCCCAAAATTAACTAATGGATAAAATGCACTTGGCGCACAGTTTATATATTCAATTGGCTCACCTAACAAAACTTTCTTAATATAATCATAGTCCATAAAAATAAATTTATGTAAGTATAATTTGGAACCCGTCAACAATGGTGCAAAAATATTTTTCTGAGCAAGGTCAAAAGAAATAGGGGCAACCAATAAAGTAGAATTTCCCCTTTGCTTATCAAAGAGACCTATATACCACTTCATCAAATTTGAAAACGAACCATGGGAAACTGTAGCACCTTTCGGATCGCCAGTTGAGCCAGAAGTATAAATGGTATAAATAGAGTCATACTCCTCAATTACGCAATTTGGGTTACAAGAATTCAAATCAAAAGAAGTTTCAAATATTTTTATGACATTAATATAATTGATACCGATATTCTCAAAATCATTCTCTGATAAAAGCAGTTTACTACGACTATCTACTAACATGAAACTCAATCGATCTTCCGGAACCTTCATATCAATAGGAATATATGAAGCACCAATTTTTAAAATAGCTAAAAGTGCTACCACTAGATACTCACTATTATCTATCTGAACACCAATGCATTCACCTTTACGAACAGAACAAGTATGCATCAAAAAATCAGAAAGCATATTTGCCTTTTCATTCAACTCACGATAAGTCAGAGCCTTAGCATCTGAAACAATTGCTATTCGATCAGAATATTCAACAGCAATCGATTCAAATAGTTTATGAATAGGAACAAATGGCTGATCCGTAGATTCAGAAATGCAAGCCGAAAACTTCTCCGCTTCCGCAAATGAAACTAGATCAATCTCTTTAATCTTAGTATCTATAGCTTCAGGGAACATAGACATCAACCTTGAGAAGGAGTCCAGCATTGATCTTATTTGAACATTAGTAAAACATGATTCATTAAAAATAAAATCTATACAAATATCATTATTATCATCAAAGTCACCAATATACACACTAACAGGCAAAGCCTGTGCCTTATTCGGAACATGAAGATATTCAACTTCCGCGCTCTCAATTTTTTCGTTTGAATCAAAATTAATATTAGATAATGCAATCTCGTATAAAGGTATTTTTGTAGCGGAATCTATATTTACTTCTCTTGAAATTTCACTGACAGGAAATCGCTGAAAACGATAATTTGTTTTTAACTTACTTATTATGTTTGTAACAAGCTCACTCAATGTAAACTCTCCATCAAAGTCAATGCGGAGTGGGAAGACACTAACAAACAATCCAATAGTATTCAAGAAATAACTATTCTTTCTATTTAAAACAGGAATTCCGACACAGAAGTTACTGGTCCCATTCAACTTATTGAACAAAACGAACAGCATTCCCAATGTTATATGAAAAAAGTTTGAATTCAAATGAGACACTGAATTTGATAAAAGTTCATATTCACGACGCGAAATAATAACTTTTTCTATTTTACAATTCAAAGGGTCTATATTCTGATATTGTTTTTTAAATAATTGTTCTGGCTTGGTAAGAAATTCTGATTTCCAAAATCTCTTATCCTTTTGATACTTATCAGATGCTAAATACTCTAACTCATTATTCAAATAGACAGAATAATCATACTGAACGGGAGGGCCGTCCATTTTTCCAGAACATATATTGTTGTATGATTTAATAACCTGATTTAAAGCTAGATTTGCACCCCAGGCGTCAATTAATATATGATGAAATTTTGCCACTAAATACAAATTTTTGTTTGATAAGTGTAATATACTAAATGAACACAATCTATTATCCGATTTAATATCAAACGGGACTAATGAAACTTTATCTATAAACGTATTATAAAATTCGCTTATATCCTGTGTTTGATCATACTCGATCACTTCCAACTTAATATCTCGATCATTAATCCGTTCCAATACAGGAACATTATCGATTATCGATATTTTTGAATTTAGTATGGGACTGTTCGAGACAAAAAAGCGAACAACTTCAATGAAATTGCCAACATCTATTTTACCGTTTATCGAAACGACTCCGATTAAGTTGTATATTGTAGAACTAGGATAAAGCAACTGCTCTTTATAAATATCAAGTTGCTGTGTAGATAATCTTGAATAGCTCATTAAATTCCTTAAAAAAGAAAACAATCATCCATCTATTTCCCAACAGGCGGATGATTAGCTAACCTTCCGAGAGGCACCAATCAATCCACTTTTAAATTGTTAGATGGAATGCTAAATTCCCTTTTAAAAAGAATTACTTACTTCTAATTCAATTTAAAATTTCTTTATATACTTATAAGATTATCAGGTCGGAACTGAAACCTTCTAAGTAGACTTAAGATTAACAGTCGTAATGTCAATGACAAATAACAACAATTAGCAGCTTGAGCTACTTTTTTATGAACAACGTTCCTTTATGAACAAGAAATCCAAAACCTCAAAAAAAACAATATTTAAAGACGTTTATTCAATCATCAGATAACTAGATAGAATTTAGCCAATCAAATGGTTGGGAACTTATGGTTCCAATTAGATGATTTATTAAAACAAAACAATAATGTTTATACAGAAGCGACGAATTCTATATCGAAGCTAACAGGTCTTCGTCATCAGATTGAATATTGATTCGGAATAAAGAAGTTGGTCGGAATGGGTTAATTTCAAAACTAAATACATTATATTCAGATAGACCAGCATTCTGCCAGGACACAGCAAAAGAATTTGGAAAGACTACTTAACGAGTCATTTCAGAAGAAACCAAATACTCAAAACCTGCAGATTTATTAGACCAAGCGACTACGAATGTTTCTAGAAAACCTACTATGGAGATCGCAACAGGAACATCCATAGAAACGGATGTTGGCTCTATATTACAATCTCCATTAGTTGGTGGAGTCATCGGCTCTTTTGATGAAGAAATTGTAATCTTAGGTGGAACTACTACTACCGATATGACCACTGGTACAATTTTTAACACTATATATAAGTTTTATCCAAACATCGGAAACAATGGAACTTGGGTGAGTCTTTTATCAAGCACCAATATTTTTCCACGCATTGATATGGCTGGGGTTACTTATTAATGGAAGTTTAGTGTTTACTGGTGGAAGATTCTATTCAGATGGTCTATCCTATGCAACGACAGATGCCTATGCTCCTTCACTCAACTCAACATCGGGTAAAATTGAAGCATCGATTTCTCTGGCTCGCCATGGCTCAGGATATGCTTGTTATCAACCTATTTCCACAGATCCATTCCCAACTGACACTCCCACATTATTTATCGCAGGAGGTTCTACAGGAACGAATATTTCGCAACCAGTTACTGCTGTAACCAATTCAAATCGATTTGAATACTCATACTTGGGAACCGCCTCTAATGCTTTTGTTACAGGCTCAAATACTCCTATAGCTCTATATTACCCAGCTATGGAAGTTTCCTATGAAAAGAGGAAGCTTTATCTTTTCGGTGGAGCGTCCGAATTTAACCTACCAGTCGATCAAGTTTACTCTCTTGATTTAGCAAATCCTGGAGGGAATCCCTGGGTTCCCGAATCAATTAATATGCCGAGAAGTCGTTTTGGACACAAAGCGATTATTTTGAGTAGGTAAATATGAAAAAAATAAGTATAATTTTCTTTCTTCTTACTGCTTCTACTCTATTTGCTGATACCATTTCCGAAGAAGATATCTTTCTTTACAGACATTCGTTGAAAGAAAGGAAGTTTTCAGAAGCGCAAGACTTGCTTTCTAAGTTTCAAAATCTAAAAATTGATCAAACAAAGCTTGAATTATTAGAAACTGAATTATGGATAGCGAAGGGTGAGGATCTTTATACAAAAAAAAATATAGATCCGCTTTTCCCTACTATAGTGATGCATATGCTCGATGGAGGACGAATCCAATAATAAAAGAAAGATATACTGAACTTTCGGGAAAGTTACTTCACGATGAAGAGCTTTCGAAACCATTGATGACTCAGAAAACATTTAAACTGCCGATTGAAAAAGAAAAGGAAATTGTATATTTGCCTACCAACGCAGAAGCCTTTTTTATCGTAAATAGTTTTCGTATCGGCGATTTAGAAGATCAAACAAAAATAATATACGGGATTGGCGGGTCTATATTCACCCTACTAATCATTCAAATTATAATCAATTTAATTCTGCTAACAAGAAAATAACGATACAAAGTTTACTACTTAAAAATCAATTACGAACTAGTATTCTTTAAGGTTCATCTACAGAAATAAACAGAGATTTAAATAAACGACCTATCCTTTCTCAAATACTACAAATTCTACTACTTTACCGATGATGGAGAGAGACATTATTTTACGGTTTGTCCTCCATCATGCAATCATAAGAAACAAGAGCCTAGAATCATTCCCGATATGGGTTACAAGTATTATTTTGCTTCTATAAATCGATTCTTCAGATAAGTTTCAAATTCATTATTAATAAAACTTTCCAATGGATGAACACTGCTAATAATTGTATCTTTTGTAGAATGTAATTTATACCCTAATTCATTTTCAGCATAATTAGAATTAACACTTTTAGTAATTGATCCATCTCTTTGAAGCTGATAATAAGTTTGCAATGAACTTTCTGAATATCCAACATCAGACAATATAGAATTAATTTGAACTTGACCTAGAAATTCTACTACATAAAAATCAAAAGGAAATTTCTTCAACACTCTCCCAAGTATAGGATGTTTGTTGTTAAAAGGGATTACTAAATCAAATTCTTTATAGTATGAAACAAATTCATTTTCATTTAATCCATTCTTATTCTCTATTAAAATATACCTTGAACTTTCTTTAAGAATCCCATGGTTTTTAAGCAAATAGCTTAACAAGGCAGAGGATTTTTCTGAAATAAACTCGTTAACCTTTCTATGAGTTTCTATACTTTCGAGTAAGGCAGGAATTCTAAGTTTATGAATTTTGTTTTTTTGACCTTCTTTTATATTTGCGATTTTCTGATTAAAAAACTCTTTTGAGAAATTATAGATAACATCTCCTAAATGTTGTATTAACAGAGGAAAGGCAAACATCATAGTAACTGGTAAAACAATTCTTACTTTCCATTCACCATATAAAAAGGAATTGAAAATTAAAACAGAAAGTGGATCTCTAATGTTTACAAACAAATCTATCAAAATATCATAATTTGTAACAACAAAGGTGAAGATAAAAGAACCAATGAATGGATGTCCAATTCTATCCAAAATCATTTGTGTAAATCCCTTGGTTGCTTGATCTTCTGGTGACATCAGAACTCCTTAGACATAAAAAAAACGATGGGTTTAATCCTCGCTCCTATCAGCTAACTCTCGGTTAAATCTGTCTAGCAGTTAATTATTGTAATATAATCCTAGTTGGTTCTCTAATGTCTCGGCCTCGGCCTTTCTAACCCTCTTTTCCAGTTTGAATACTCTGGAAGGATAATTAGACCAAAATGAAGTCACTAGGAAAGGAATTGATTCAATGTAGATTTCTTGCTTATTCTCCAAGGCCACTTCCCCATAATAAACCGTTTGATTCTTATCTAAGATCCGAACTTTCAACTTGTGATTGTAACCTCCGAGTAAGGACTCTCCTTTCACTGTCTCAAGACCTAAGTCAATCAATACAGAAGGATTCTCTCAGTTACGTTTCCACCCTAGCCTTGTAGCTTTCACTTCAAAAACCTTTGTAAGTGGTGCGAAGTCATACCCTTCCCTATATACGAAATAATAGGTTTGATTTACTCGAATTTCCTCTAGTCCATAAGATGAGTTCTCTGTCTTAACTGTAGATTGGCAGTTCAATAATAGTAATGTGATGAGTGTAAGTATTGTTTTTTTCATGATAATTAGTGGCTCTCCTTTAAGTCATTTTGACCTTTACTTTAACAACCGCAACATGTACAATTCATATGTATAGTTATTTACATATGTGTAGCTTTTTCATCGAAAATAGACCAAATATCTTGACGGAATTATCAGGATTCTCTAATTAAATGTAATTATGTCGCAAGTTGGAAGAGTTGGAAAAGGGTCAAAAAGGTCGGTAAAGAGGATACTACAGAATAACAAGGATCTAGGCGAAAAAATACAAGGAGATTATGTCTCTAACCCACAAAGATCCTTTCTTCCCCACCCAAAAAAGAACACTTCCTCTAAAAAACCAAGGGGGGTGGATATACCCGCTAGTGAGAAAATCACAGGCCGTAAGGTTAATAATTCTTCGGAGTCTACTACTAGCCATAGTATACTTACCCCCCTTGAGTTTACTTCTGGACGGCCGTACTTATTGGAAAATGAAGAGCTTAATAAATTCTTCAAAATCAAAACCTTAAAGATTCTAAAATCTATTTATCCTAAGTCTTGTAATTGTAATAACCCTAACCTACTATTCCTCAAAGTAAAAAATCGGGACTCAATCGCTCGCTGTAGCAACTGCCACAAGATGGTTTCCATCACTGCAAAAACTCCATTTGAGAATTACAGATCCAATCTAGCCTACATTAGTTTTATCATTTGGGACATGATTAACCAGTATCCAAAGATCATGACTTCAAAGGAGATTTCTAGGAAACTAAATCTTTCCTACAAGACTTCATTCTATCTCAAGAAAAGAATCCAAGTGATCTTCTCACAGCTTAATGAGACGTTAAGAGAGAACCTTTATAAAGAGTTAGAAAACCCTGTAGATACTGACAAAAAACCAATTGCTGTAGCTGACTCAGTTGTTTTACGCCACGCATATACGAGCGTATAAACATAGAAGTAGGAGATACAAAACAGGAACCGCTTCAATCTATTTGAGTAATAGTCTTGGCGGTGGTCAATGCGGAACCTTAGTTCACACGGTGGGCATTAATGGAGGTATGACTTTTTACAAATCTATTCCACTTAACAACCAAGAGTATCTAGCGAAAGACTTGGATGGAAAGATTCCAAAGAACGCTACTTTATACACTGATGAGGGATACAAATTTTTATTTGATAGACCCAATCATAAAATGGTGAATCACAATAAGAAGTCGAATGACCCTCGTTATACGTTAAGTAGAGAAAGGTGGATTACTAAAGAAGGCGTGAGTTCTAATGGTGCAGAAGGTAGGAACAATATATTAAAACAATCATTCCGAAGCTATGGTTATATTTCTCCCCGTTATAGTGATCTCTATCTAACGGAAATTAGTCTTCTTGGGAATTTGAGATTTGCACCCGAACTAAAGTCGATTCTCTTGGGTGGTGAAGAAAAGACTTTGTGGGGTAAAGTGAGAGCTTCTGCGGGCGGAGGGACTTGAACCCCCATGCCTCTCGGCGCCAGAACCTAAATCTGGTGCGTCTGCCAATTTCGCCACGCCCGCATTGAGCATGTATAAGCAGGTTTTTGTACTAGGGAAATCTGTCTAGTGAGTTTTTGTGATTCACTTGCCTTTGTTTTGAATTTTTGTTCTCATGTCAGATACCAATAGGACAACTCCGATGAACATACTGGAATTTATGCAAAATATCTCTACGCAAGTGTATTTGCGAGGGGATGTGATTTTTCGAGAAGGAGATCCACATGATGGAAGTATGTATTGTATCATGAGTGGGATGTTTGCTGTCACCAAACGGACACCAGCTGGAACTCAAGAAGTCATTAAGGGTTTGGGACCGGGAGAATTTTTTGGAGAACTTTCGCTTCTCACAAGAAGGCCCAGGGCCATGACGATTAGCGTGGTTTCTGCCAATGCACGGGTCGGAATCCTCCGAGAGGATCAGTTTGAAAAATTGGCTCGTATCAATACACATTTTTTATTCCAACTGACCAAAAGTACAGTTGAAAAACTCCACCGGGCGGAAGCCAGGCTCACCGAACTGGATAAAATGTTAGAAGAAATCAAAAAGGAAGAAGAGAAATGAACGTCGACCATTTACGAAAGTACATCACCGAAGTGCGAATCGATCATTTCGCAGAAGGTAAAAAAGTGTTTTCCGAAGGTGAGGATTGTAATGGGAAAATGTTCTTTGTTTTTTCAGGCCAACTCCAAGTTTTCAAACGAAAAGCCAGCGGAGAAGACCACTACGTTCGCGATATCAAACCAGGTGAGTTTTTTGGAGAGATGGCACTCGTCTTTCCATCTCCGAGAGCAGCCACGGTGGTGGCCTCTGCGGAGGATACGAAAGTCGGAATCATTACAAAAGAAATTTTCTTCGCCATGGGAAAAGAAAGTCCCGGTTTTTTATCGGTGATTCTTCATAGCATCATAGACCGCCTAACGTCTGTCGAAGATACAATTTCGGAAAGACAACAAGAATTACATACACTCATCAACGGAATGCCTTCTCTGCAAGTCGATACGCTTACCACAGAATCCGTCACCACCGTTGAGGACAAAACACAAGATTCTCGCACACCAGAGGAGAAAGACTAGGATGGAACTTCCGTTTCTCTATCCCTTTCCCTTTAAAAATAAGTTGACTAAATCCCTAAAATCGAGTTTGATTTGCGGGTGACTTTGCGGTTCTTCAACTATCCCATCCCCGTACTACTGGTAACGCTCGGTTTTCTTGCGGTTCCCTTCTTAAATGTCTATATTACGGCTTCCTTATATGATCTCGATTTAGACCATTTTACGATGATTCTTTCCAGAATCCAACCGTTACAATATGTACTCTCTGGACTCAGTGCCATCATTGCCTATGGCCTTGTTACCAAAAAAAAATTTGGATACTATCTCTTCCTTTGTTTTACTTTTCTTATCCTAACTTATAATGTTTGGATGGTTTTGTCTGTCACTCTCGGAAAGAAAATCTTTCTTGCCGGTATCCGCATCCATACGGCTGACATCATTTGGAATATGGTGACGACCACACTACTTCTTGGGACTGTATTTTATTTCCTTCGCCGAGAGATTGCCGCACCTTACCTTAGTGGAATTCGTCGCGGTTGGAGAACCAAATACAGAGAAACACACCCGGTTCCTTTCCATTGGACCAATGCCGATGGAGAACGCGAAGGAGATGGGCAAACCATCAATATCTCTCGTAACGGTATCCTCATTCCCATTCCAGCGCATCATTTTCTAAAGGTCGGAGACCCTATCAATCTCCTCTTAAAGTTAGAAAAGGAAAATAGAGAACCTGTATCTATCTCTGTCCAAGCAAAGATTGTACGAATCGACAAAGAGAGTGATGGTTCTGAAATTGCCGGTGTCCAACTCTTTTTCCCAATCAACCAAAGAGAAGAAAAACAAATCTACGAAGCTTTTTTAGCCCGAGTGTTTGCACCGAGGTATCCTGTTTCCAATCCAGTTAACTTCCCAAGCCAAGATAACAAAATCTGCCAAGGTACACTTCTGAATGTTTCTCTGGAAGGATTGTATATTGAAACCAGTTCGGTCCTAGACCAAGATCAAATTTGTAACGTAAAAATCCAGACCCGATCGGGAGATATTTCTGTCGGTGGTGTAGTTCGTTGGTCCAACCCACAAGGCAAATATGGAAAACCCAGTGGGTTTGGAATTCAAATTGATACGATAGAAAACAAAAACCTATTTCGCATTTGGATTTGGAAACAACGTTTTAAATTATTCCACGGGAGGTAGTTCTTCCCAAAACAAAGAGTCGGCAAGTTCAGCATCGCCGGGACTTGTGACTTTGATGTTATGGTAGTCGGTTTCTACAATCCCTACCCTTCTTTTTCCCATCCAAGTGCAAAGGTCTGTCGGATGTTTTTTTAGATCCGTTGGAAGTTCCACAAGCAAAAGTTCCTGAATCATAAACCCAGCAATAGCTTGTGGGGTTTTGACAGAATAGACTTCTTCTCTTTTTAATGGTTCTTCGGTATAGTTTTGGTGCAGACGAACTCGCACCAAACTCTCCGTAGACTTTCCGACAAGGGTTGCCCCACCAAAAATTTTGGTTTGTTCCACTAATTGATAAAGTTCATTTTGTTTGAAGTTAGGGCGTGCGACGTCATGGATAAAAATGATATCCTTTGTATCATAGGGAATGGATTCCAACCCGCATAACGTAGACAGATGGCGACTCTCCCCCCCAGGAACAATCCGATCGTTCCCTTCCAAGAGATCATCCAATTCTTTTTCTGTTTCTAAAATCCAATCAGGGTGGGAGACAACCGTGATGGATTTGGTAAGTCCAAACTTTCGAAACCGTTTGACCGAATGTCTGAGAAGGGACTCTCCCCTCACTTTCAAAAATTGTTTGGGAACCTCAGTTCCCATCCTAGAACCTGTCCCACCCGCAAGTAGGACAACATACAATTGGTTCATTCGGTCATTCTACAACGAGGATTTCATTACGAAAGATCTCAAGAACCGGCTCTTTTTTGCGGATGAGTTTTCCTTCTCCGTTTTTAAGAAGTAATACTTCCGCTGTCTCCGGAAAACTATTGTAGTTTTTGGTCGACATACCAGCACAATAAGCACCAACCGCTTCCATCACCACATAGTCTCCGATTTCTGCTTCACCCATAAGACGAGTGATGGGTTCTCCCCCTTCTTTTTGGGTAAACACATCGCCTGATTCACAACAGTGGCCAACAACCACATACTCTGCATTTGATTTCGGAACCCCACCCTCTTTTTTTATAGTGATGAGAGGGTGTCTTGCACCGTATAACGAAGGTCTGGTGTTTGAATCCATCCCTGTGTCAAGTTTTAAAAATCGAAATCCTTTTGGGCCAGTATCCACCAAATCATCCACAGTGGTAAGTAGAGCCCCGCAAAGTGCAATGAGGTAAGTTCCCGGTTCTATCTCTAAAATGAGTTTTCTGCCATGTTTGGTGGCAAATTCTTCAAATTGGGGTTTTACAGGAGCACCAATCTTTTGTAAGTCGGTCGATTTTTCATCTTCCATCCGACCTACTTTGTAACCACCACCGAGGCTCACCACCGTGACCGTTGGGAAGGCCTCTGCATATTCTAAAGTATATTTTGCCACCGCTTTCCAAACTTCCGGATCACTTCCTGAACCAATATGGGTGTGTACCTTTTCTACGAAGATTTTGTATTTTTCAACAATAGCTTTCACTTCCGGCAATTTTTCATGCCAGATTCCAAAGGAAGAAGTGACTCCTCCCACATCCGTTTTTTTAGTATGTCCTGAGCCAAGGCCCGGATTGAACCGAATGGATACAGACTTTCCAGGGAAGGTTTTTCCAAAGGCTTCGAGTTGGCGAAGAGAACATGCATTGAATTTCACTCCTTTGCCAATGAGTTCCGCGAAGGCTTTGGGTAATTCTTGGGAAGTGAGCATGATGGATTCTGGTTTGAATCCGAAGTGGAGGGCACGCACCACTTCATGTTCCGAAGACGCATCGATGAGGATGCCTTTCTTTTTCATAATCTGAAGGATATTCGAATTGGGATTTGCCTTCATGGCGTAACGGACTTGTAACCCAAAGGCGTTCGGAAACGCGAGGGCTTCGTCACATTTTTGTTCAATTTCTTTCTCGGAATAGACAAAGAGCGGGGTACCAAATTCATTTGCCAAAGTTCGCACTTGGTCTTCTTTCAAAAACTTTAGTTTTTCGATTGATGTCATAGGATTTAAGATAAACCTTTCAATAGGTTCCATTCCATAAAGTCAAAAAAGTAGAAAATGGCAGGAAAGATTACACATATTGAAGCTCTCTCCCAAGTGAAAAAACATTTGGAACATGGAAATGCGACCCAACGTCGGATTGCCGCATTACTCTCAAGACCTGATGTTGCACCTTACGCCAACCTCGGTGCCGTGGCTCCCGATATCTTTTACTTCTATCATGTGTTGCAACCCAAACGTACAAAGAAGGCCGCTTTTTTTGGTGACCTGGCCCACCACGACCGGGTTGCCGAACTCATCCTTAGTTTTCTCGATCAAGTTTATGATACAGAGATGGGGCTTTATCGGGATCGTTTCCTTGCCTTCACTTTAGGGTATATCTGCCACTGTGTGGTAGACATCCAAACCCATCCGTATATCTTTTATATCTCAGGCGATTACTATAACAATGATAAGAAGATCTCATACCAAGCACAAGTGAACCACATGAAAGTGGAGTTCGGACTAGACACACTTCTCATCAACCACCGCTGGGGAATGAGTGCCAAAGAATACGACTTCCCCCAATACATTGATATCCGTCATAGAACCGTGGGGATCAAAAACAAAATGGATCCAGTCCTTTGGAACTTTTGGTTGCAATCCATCAAAGAAACTTATCCCACAGAGTTTGCTTCCTCCTATTTGGGTTCTGAAAAAAAAATCATCCCAGGAGACATCTTAAATGAATCTTACCTTGGGTTTTATAGATTCACGTCCACTCTGGATTCGAGAAGTGCACTCATGCGTGGCCTTGTGAGTGTAGTGGATACACTGACCTTTCATAAATACAATGCCAGTGTGCTTATGCTTCCGGCAATGGAAGCCATCAATCCCAAGATTATGAACGATGAAAAGCGGGAATGGTTCTATCCTGCTGACCCCAAAAGAAAGTTCAATGACTCCTTTATCGAACTTTTGAACCAAGCAAGCCAAGCTAGCAAAGAAATTTTAACGAGAGCCTACGAATATAGTTTTTCTCCGGAAAGCAGATCGAAAATTCTGGATTCTCTCGGTGGTTATAATTTAGATACTGGTCTGCGTTACCACGGAATCGACCACATGAAGGAATTTTCTCCTCTCGTATGATGGGGATTTAAAGTTAAGGGAAATTTATGAAACAAGAACCCGTTGGGCTCTTTGAAAAGTATTTTATCATTTGGTTTCGGATTGTTACAGAAAGGATTTGGACCGGAGACAAAAAATTAAGAAACACTGCCATAGCCATTTTTGCCTTTGGCGTTTTGAATGTTTTTTTACTCACCGGCTCTATCAAAGACTTCTTTCGATTAAAGGAAGCGGCAGTTTATGACATCCCTTCTACCTTGTATGGACTCACCGACAAAGGGGAATACGAACCCATTGCCGAGTATTATAAATTTTCCCGTATCCCCGTTCGTCTAGAACAGCTAAAACCAGAAGAAACCATTCTCTCGCCAGATAACAGACACAAGGTGATCCAGTGTTTTTTATCTACTGAAGATAACTCCTTTTATTCTCACAATGGAATCGATTTAAAAGGAATTGCTCGTGCCTTTGTGGTAAACCTTATGGCGGGGCGCGTAAAAGAAGGTGCCTCCACCATCACCCAACAAGTAGCACGACTTAAATTTTTATCAATTGAGAGATCCATCGCAAGGAAAGCTCGGGAAGCATGGCTTGCCTTTTTACTCGAACTTGCTTATCCCAAGGATAAAATTTTAGAAGTATATTTGAATGAAATTCCTCTAGGACATGGAACGATCGGTGTCGGAGCAGCTTCCAGGTTTTACTTTCGTAAAGAAGTGCAAGATGTGAGTTGGGGGGAAGCCGCCATCCTTGCCAGTCTCACCACAAGGCCCACCCAGTTCAGTCCAATCGTCAATCCAGTTTCCAGTATGAATAAGGTGCGGGTCGTCTTTCGTAAGTTAGTCGAAAATGGGAGGATGTCTGTTGCCGATGCCGAAAAAGAATACGCCGCCCTCGAAGAATACTATACCAATCTGAATCGTTCTCCTAATGATTCCGCTTTTTCTGACAGGCTAAACCGCTTTCCTTATGTTACCGAATACATCAGAAAGAACTTAATTCGTTCCATTGGTTCGGGACGTTTGTACAATGGTGGCCTTAAAATTTATTCTACCATCCAGATCCGTCACCAAGAAGAAGCAGAAAAAGCCCTACTTCCGGCCCTGCAAAGACAAACTTTAGAATCCAACCAAAGGGCCTTTCGCAATATCGATGCCTTTGATGATTTGTATGGAAGTGGGTATTCTCTCATTGCCGATCTCTATGATTTGCCTGATTTTAAATTCCATATTTCTCGGACAGAACGTACGTTTTCATCCGCTTACCAAGAAGACCTTAGAGATGAATTCTTCGCATTGAATTTGTTAACTGGGGATGATTTTCTTGGAGACCTAATTGATAAAAATTATACGACGCAAACCACAAAAGACCACCTCCTTCCAGTAGAAGGTTCTCTGATTGCGATCCGTCCAGAAACCGGATACATCACAGCCATGGTGGGAGGATCGGGGTTTCGTTCCGACAACCAACAAATCCGTCCCTTCCAAGCCTTCCGCCAACCGGGATCTGCTTTCAAACCCATTCTCTATGCAGCGGCCATGGACCATTCGGGTAAAAACCCAGACCCCGAAAAAAATGTTACTCCCGCCACTCTTTTTGCGGACTCTCCTCTCCAATACTTAATGGAAGACGGAGACGAATGGGCCCCCGAAAATTATAGCAGTGAGTATTCTGGTTTTATCCTACTGCGCAAAGCCTTGGAACAATCCAAAAATTCCGTGGCCGTTCGCGTTCTGGAACAGGTGGGACTTTCTAACCTAATGGAAAGTTTACGAGGACTCTTACAACTTCCCGGTCGAGACATTCCTTATAACTTTAGTGTATCCCTTGGTTCCTTTGAACTCACTCCTTATGAATTGACAAGGGCCTATGCGGCCTTGGCTTCCGGTGGTAAAACAGTAAATCCAATCTCCGTATTGTATGTGGAAGACAATGCGGGAAATGTCATCAAAGACTTTCGTAAAGAATTCGATGAAGATGACCGCAAACAAATCATCTCAAGAGAAGCAGCATTTCTCATCACATCAATGATGAAAGATGTGGTGGAAGAAGGAACGGGACGCGGGGTTTTGTCGTATGGCCTGAACCGCAAAGCCTACGGAAAAACAGGAACCACAAACAACTTTAGAGATGCTTGGTTTGTGGGTTACACCCCAGAACTTGTGACTTCGGTTTGGTTTGGGTATGATGTGGGAACGATTTCTCTGGGACGCGGGATGACTGGAGGAAAATTGGCGGCTCCCGTTTGGGGAAGATTTATGGCCCGCGCCCTCGACCGCGAACCTCATATCGATTTTCCTTGGCTTTCCGAGGTCAAAGTCACCAAAAAGACGGTTTGTCGTATGTCAGGCAAACTTCCGAGCAGCCAGTGCCACGACCTCTTCGAAGAGTATTTTATCCCACAAACCGCACCAAAAGACATTTGTAACGACCATGGTTCGTCCTGGAACGTGGCAGAAACCAAACAGGCAGCCTCCACAAACGTAATTCATACAGAAAAGAAAAAGCAAGAAAAAGTAGAAAAACTCACCCCATCCACAAAACCACCGAAGAGAAAAAAGTCGGTCTTTAGCGGAGATGAGGAAATCGACTACTAAAAAGGCTTGTCAAGAAGACCGAAAATTTTGATTCTCACAGAAGGGGAAAAGGAGCAGGAATGGCAATAGGTAAGGATTCCATCAATAGCGTTATCGGACCAGGGTCGATATTTGAAGGTAAGTTTTATATCGCAGGTTCACTCAGAATCGATGGAAAATTCGAAGGTGATATCAAAACTGAGGATGCACTCGTTATCGGTGAAACCGGTAAAGTAAAAACCAACATCAGCGCAAGAGAAGTCATTGTATCAGGTACCCTCATCGGAAACATCAAAGCCGAAAACGAAGTCAAACTCGAAGGTACAGGACGTATGTTAGGTGATATTACTGCTCCTTACTTAGAACTTCAAAAAGGTGTAGTAGCAAAAGGAAGTATCACAATCACAGGCGGCCAGAAAAAGGACGTTCGTAAGATTGTGGAAGAATCCTTCGGTGGTATTAAATCTTTAGATACCAAGGATTAACTAATCCCGATTAACACATGCTACTTCGATCACCAGAAAAGTCTACGATCGGTAAGCATGTGTTACGCTGGGGAAACGTAAACGTAATCCAAGTTTCCCCTGGTAAGTATTTTTATAATCTCCAATCACAATCTAGTGTCCTTCACGGAACGATCGATCTCAATCGCAAACGGTATCGGATCCTTCCCCTTCTCGCTTCTTCTTTTATCTTAGCATTTTTTATCTCAATCATCGTAGACAAACAAACCTACGAAGAAAGTTTGATGGAAAAAGAATTCCTCAGTATGTCTACCGAGGTGGAAGAAAACGATGTAAAGGACAAGGAAGCAAAACTTGCCGATGCCAAATACCTCCAAGAAACAGAAGATAAAAAAATGGCCATCCTGCGTTCCGCCGATTTGGATGCCCTGGCGGAAAACAAAAACAAAAAATTAAAAGTCACTCAGTACAAAGTCAAAAAGAACGAAACCCTATCTGACATTGCACGCCGGTTTAAAGTTTCTGCAGAATCCATCGCAGGAAGTTCTGGAATTAACCCAGAAGTATCCATCCTCCCTGGACAAATTTTAAACATTCCCAACAAACAAGGGCTAGTCTATAAGTTAAAAAAAGGGGATACCCTTGCCAAAGTAGCCGACTACTACAAAGTCAAAATCGATGATATTTATTCTGAAAACCAATTAGAAGATTACGATTTATTTAAATCCGGGCAAAAGGTATTCCTTCCTGGAGCTGTGATACCTGACACAGGGCCTGTATGGCGAATCCCCGTGGTATCCAAAGTCATCACTTCTGGTTGGGGGACACGTTCGTATCCTCAATACAAATTCCATATGGCTCTTGACTTACGTGCCAATTACGAATCGGTTTATGCCGCAAGGAAAGGAAAAGTAACCTATTCCGGCTGGATGGGTGGGTATGGAAATGCAATCATTCTCACTCATGATGACAGTTACCAAACTTTGTATGCCCACAATTCCAAACTTTTTGTGAAAGAGGGGGATTATGTGAGTGCCGGTAAAGTCATCTCTCGTTCTGGTTGCACTGGCTATTGTTTTGGACCCCACCTCCACTTCGAAGTCATCAAAGATGGAAAAAACGTAAACCCAACCAAAATCATCAAAGGCTTTTCTTACAAATAATCAGAATTTATTAAAATAATCCTATGAACAAAAACAAACAAACCATAAAACATTCAATTTCACTAATATACTTATTAGTATTTACTCATTTATTTTTCGCCTGCAGTCCAAAAATTGGAGAACAAATCAACAAACGAATTGTTGATCCATTCGATGAAACAAAAATTCTAAATGTTCACTTTGTCACTTCGCGCCGAGAAATGACCGTGAAAGACAATTGTGATCCGCAAAGTTTTGGATTCATCACCGACATCAATCCTCATTACGGAATTTGTTTGGTGAACATCCCTTCGAAACATATCATTGGTGATATCTCACTGGACAATGCCCAAGACAAAAACCAATTCTTTCAATTCAAAGGCCGCATCAACACTGACGATAAAGAATTTTTAACCAAAATCAAATCCTCTGCTTCGGATGAAGTTTTAGTTTTTGTACATGGATTCAATGTTAATTTTGATGAAGCAGTGCTTCGTGCAGGACAGATCAAATATGATCTAAAGTTTCCAGGAGAAGTGGTGGTATATTCTTGGCCGGCCGGTGCTGATGCGGGAATCTTATCCCAAGTGATGGTGAAATCCACTTACGACCTAAACTTCACGGAAGCAAAAATCAACAGAGAACCATTTGCAAAATTTCTCTCAGACATCACGGGACTTGGAAAAAAAGTCCATTTAGTGGTTCACAGTATGGGCCACCAAGTGGTATTACCATCGGTGGCAACGCTCGCCAAACAAGGCAAAAAAAAATTCTTATCCGAACTGATCCTCAATGCTCCCGACTTTGATAAAAATGAATTTGAACAGATCTTAAGCGACCTAACCAATTCCTCCGAACGAATCACTCTCTACTGTTCTCCTGGAGATAATGCCCTTGTTGCCTCCCAAAAAGTGAATGGAGCCGCACGAGCTGGAATGTGTTTTAAGTATTCCGGAGTCGATGTAATCAATGTGAATGAAGTGGATGATCCAGTCTTTGGTGTGGGTGGACTTGGGCATGGATATTATTCCTCCCGGCCTATCCTCACAGACATCTATCAAGTGTTACTTGGTGTGTCTGTAGAAAGAAGACTTTTTATCCGAAAGTCTGGACCTAAAAACGGAGAAAATTTTGTCCTTAGAAAATAACTAAGGCACAAGTAGATCTTCTCCTTTCAGGAGGGTACGGTTTTTTTTTGTGGGACTTTTTCTGCCAATAGAGAGGAAAGGAAAATTTGCAAAAATAAAACCCAAACTATTTTTTCATCCGATAATCCTTGCCTTTTTCAAAATGGCTTTTAGAATTTTTCTAATTTATGGATTCTAAAAGAAAAGGAAGTCTTTTTTATTTTGGAGAGCGAATTCTCCTAGGAACGGATGGGATAGTCACCGAACCGCACTCTCACTATGCAGTTTCTATCTTAGTGTCTCTGCGTGGTTCCTTTCATTTATACACCAAATCCAATACGGTAATCGAATCAGAAGGTATCATCATCCCCCCAAATTATTACCACAGATTGGATGGAGCCAATTCAGAAATGGTCATCATCCAACTGGATCCCAAATCTGAGGAATACAAACGAATTCAAATGGACCAGTCTCCTAAAACAATAGATGAAGAAACCAGATCGAAAATCCAAAAGATCGCCAATCCATTATTTGGTGAACCAATGACCTGTGATTCTGCAAGGTCCCTCTACAACCAAATTCTTTCTCTCCTTGGTTCAGAAACTATTTCCAAAAAATACGATAACCGAATTGAGATGGCAGTCCAAAGAATCAAAGAAAAAATTCCAAACCCAGTGACTTTGCTTGAACTTTCAGAAATTTCAGGGATCTCTACGGATCGGTTTATGCATTTGTTTAAAGATAATATGGGAATTCCTCTCAGGCAATATTTGTTATGGCAACGCCTTCATATTGCCGCAAAACTATTGCAAGGTGGCGAAAACCTCACAACTGCTTCTCATGCTGCCGGTTTTAGCGACCAGGCACATCTCTCTCGAACTTTTAAAAAGATGTTTGGAGTGAAACCATCCCTATTTTTAGGAGGTCAGTCCCTCAGTAAGGTATGTTTTTGTGAGGATTGATATCTAGGTTCAAACAGAAGCCAAACCAACTATAGGAAGTGGCCTCTGTTTGATCATATAAAAATAGTCAGAAGGATCGTAAAACTAGTTATCTGAGGAAATTAAATCCATACGATTTGACAATCCTTACAAAATTAATTAGGCAGCTTTATGGGAGAAGTCTTTCCAAACCCCTTTAGCTTTGAGTTCGTTATCCACTGCCGCTTTTAAGTCCAATCGATATCCCAACTCAAAGAAAACATCTGCTACCACAAATAACGGTGCGGATACTAAAGCTTGGAATAAATTGTCAAAGAGAGCCGGTCTACTTTTTTCGAAAATAAAATGTCCATAGAACTGTGCTCCCCATCCGATCACTTGGCCAAGGCCAAAAATGGTCCAAGCTGTGGTTGCCGGTAGTTGTGCGGTAATCCACTCTGAGGTGACAAATAGTCCCCCAAAAACGAGAGTCGCTACAAAGGCAAATAAAACATCCAAAGTATAATAGTAACCAAGCACCGCTAAAGTAAATACAAGGGATGCAGACACATGAAAGCCATTGTATTCAAAAAGACTAAAACGGCTAAGGACAACAAACAAAGTGAAGGTGATTGTCGGAACACCAAGCACATGAATCAATACATTACGTTTTTCCTGGTGGTAAGCAGAATAAAACGCCATTTCTTTTGCAAATCTCAAAGGAGACCTCCGGGTGTAAAGATCCATACTACCAGAAACTGAGTTGTCTGACTTGAACGAACCTGTCATAGAGCTAAAAAATTAAGAATTTCTTTCGGACTCGATGGTGAGCTTTCGAAGGGTAAAGTTACGCTGAAAATCAGAAATAAAATCTTCGATGAGAATGGGGAACCGGTAGGTCCAATTGGAGTGGTCTGCTGTTCCAGGTAGGTTGATTCGATGTTTTTCGGGATTTTTCAAAACATCAGGAACACCAAGGGCCAAATCTTGGAAAAGTTGGATGGAAAAAAGGCTACTCGTTTGGAATACAAATTCGAGAAGCCCAACAAGTGTCTCTTCCTCGGATTCGGGTCTTGGTTTTCCTAAGCGGTCAAAGAAAAATTGAAGTTTGGATTCCAGATCTCCTTCGTTTTTCCACCAATCCATCACCAAACTCGTGTCATGTGTCGATAATACAGAAATAGCGTTTTCTCTATACAATTCTTCTGGAATGAACTCACCCGTAGTAAAGGATCTAGTCCAACGAACTACATCGATTCCAATCATTTGTCGTTCAAACAAAGAATCGCGGATAAAACCAGGAACAGAACCCAAATCTTCCGCACAAGGAATCATTGAGGAGAAGGATTCAAAGATCTCCAAAATTTTTTCCCCAGCTTCCTTCCAATGTTTTTCTTCTTCTTGGATATGAAGCTCTGATAAAGGAAATAGTTTTGCCTTTGTCTCTTCCTCCAAATCCTGGTAGGAACTTTCTTTCCAAAAATCCCAATAGAAGATATAATGATCGGGGATAAATTCGTGAATGAGACCTAAAGATTCAAATTGTTTGGGATCTAACCCTTCTTTAATAAATTCCTCTTTTGCGATTCCAAATTGAGGATGAAACCAACCATGGAGAGCCGTTGTATCATCCTTAGGGATGGACCAAATTCGATACATTCCAATCACATGATCAATGCGGTAGAGATGAAAAAAGTGTTCTAAATAAGACAAACGATCCTTCCACCAAGAATAGTTTGTTTTTTCCAAAACTTCCCAATTCAAAACAGGGAATCCCCAAGTTTGACCGGTTTTAGAAAAATCATCGGGTGGTGCCCCTGCTTGCAGGTCCATAATAAAAAACTCAGGATGTTCCCATACATCACAAGAATTTCTAGAAGTAAGGATAGGCATATCTCCCTTCAAATACACACCCATATCTTCAAAGTGGACTTTTACTTCAGATAACTGATCATAGGCGATCTTTTGCAAATATACCCAAAAGAGAGCTTCTTCTCTTCGATTGGAAAAAATATATTCTTTAGCCCCGTTTGGATCCTGGTATTCTTTAGGCCATTCCCACCAACCCTTCCCCTCGAACTCTTCATACAGCAGTCGAAAGGCAGCATAAGAATAACACCATGGGTGTTCTTCCAAAAAGTATGTAGCAGCCTTTGTGGCTTCTTTTTGGTTTTCCGTATAAAATTTACGGAGGATCTCTAATTTCAAATTCCGAATGCGAAGGGGATGGTTTTCTAAAAACTTTATCTCACGTTTGCGAGATTTACGATTTAGATTTAATTTATGTAAGGATATATAAAGTGGATCGATGGCAAAGGCAGAGATGGCACTATAAGGAGAGTACCCGAATCCTGTATCATTTAAGGGTAATAATTGAATGATGCTAAAACCTACATCCTTTGCCCAATCGCAAAGAGGATATAGACTATAAATGTCTCCACATTCGAAAGAATGTTCAGAAACAATAGAGGGCAGAGATACGAGTACCCCTGCCCTTCTCCTTTTTACCTTTCGAAAAGATCCCAAGTCTTTTATGCGACTGTGATTTCTTTCGATAGGTATACGTCTTGAATGGCGTTGAGTAGAGCGACACCTTCCTTCATCGGTTTTTGGAAAGCCTTTCTACCAGAGATGAGTCCCATTCCGCCAGCACGTTTGTTGATCACGGCTGTTTTTAAAGCGTCCTGTAAATCATTTTCTCCAGAAGCTCCACCGGAATTGATAAGTCCCGCCCTTCCCATATAACAATTGGCTACTTGGTAACGAGTGAGATCAATCGGGTGGTCAGAAGTGAGGTCGGAATAGATACGTTTATCTGTTTTACCATAAGAAGATTCTTGGTTTAACACATTGTATCCACCGTTGTTCTCAGGTAACTTTTGTTTGATGATGTCCGCTTGAATGGTGACACCTAAGTGGTTTGCTTGTCCTGTTAAGTCAGCTGAAACATGGTAGTCTTTGTCTTTTTTGAACGCATTGTTTCTGACATAACACCAAAGAATCGTTGCCATTCCGAGTTCATGTGCCATTTGAAAGATTTTGGAAATCTCTACAATCTCACGACCGGAATCAGCGGAACCAAAATAAATGGTCGCACCCACGGCAACACAACCTTGGTCATAGGCTTGTTTTACCGTTGCAAACAAAATTTGTTCACTTTTGTTTGGGTAGGTGAGAAGTTCATTGTGGTTGATTTTCAAAATGAAAGGAATTTTGTGAGCATACTTTCTTGCAACCGATCCAAGAACACCGAGAGTTGTAGCAACACCGTTACAACCACCTTCGATTGCCAATTTAATGATGTTTTCGCCATCAAAGTAAATGGGGTTTTTTGCAAATGAGGCACCAGCGGAGTGTTCAATTCCTTGGTCCACCGGAAGAATGGAAACATAACCAGTTCCACCAAGGCGGCCACTTCCGAGAAGGGTTTGGATGCTACGAAGAACAGGTACAGACCTGTCTGTGGGAGCAAAAATTCTATCTACCCAGTCAGAGCCAGGTACGTGGATTAGTTCTTTAGCGATTTTTGGCGATTTGAATCCAAGAAGGGATTCCGCATCGTTTCCAAGATGTTTCGAGATTTCGTCGAAGTTCAAAGTTGTTCTCCTAAAAAATAAATTCTCGGGTTCTTCCAATGTGACAACATCTTTTTTTGCTCGTCGTCTATCTGTCGGGCCTTAACTTGAATTGAGAGGCAAATTTGAGAGGATCCGCACAATTTCGAATGTTTTTTTCCCTGGCTTGGCTTTTCCTCACACTGTCTTTGGGAGTGTGGTGGTGGATTTTGGGTTTCCGTCAGGCAAAAACCATATCGGAAATTTCAATCAGTGCTGCGCGCCAAGTGGAACTAGACCGAGTCAATCGTATGCTTCAATTGGAAGGATCTTTTTTCCTTTCCATGTTGACCCTCGGTGGAGTGACTCTTGCTGTTTTATCTTACAGAGACCACAAACGTTCCAAACTCATCTCTGACTTTTTTTCCACAGTTACCCATGAAATGAAAACTCCGATCGCCAGCTTACAGCTGCAAATCGAAGTTCTCCTCGAAGATACAAAAGAGCCCGAGCTCAAAAGAAAGTTAGAAAAGATTTGGAAAGAAAACCAACGCATTGAATCCCAAATGGGAAATGCATTTTATCTCGCAAGCCTCATGCAAGGAGAATCCTTGTATATGGAACAATTACCCATTTCTGATTTATGTGAATCCTATTCCCATCATGAACCTGATTTGATTTGGAAAGTATCTGTTCCTAAAGAAACAATGGTTTATATTGATAAAAAGGCTTTTTTTGCTATGCTTAAAAACTTAAGCGAAAATGCAAAACGCCATGGAAAAGCAAAAACTATAAAACTCACAATCACCAAAGAAAATAAACAGATTTCTTTTCTTTTGGAGGATGACGGAACTGGATTTGTTGGGAACAAAAAAAATCTTACACTACCTTTCTTGCGGCATTCTAAAACCAGCGGGAGTGGAATTGGTTTGTATATTGTCAAAAAATTAATCGAAAAAATGCAAGGTTCCTTGGAATTCCCGGACAGTTCGTACGGATTTCATGTAAAACTGAACTTAAAAGAGGTTCTATGAAACCAAGAATCTTACTTGTCGAAGATGACGAGGGTCTCGGTGAAACTTTAAAAGAAAGACTGGAGCAGGACCGCTACCGAGTCCAGTGGGCCAAAACAGTAGCGGAGGCAGAAACCCTTTTTTCTCCCGGCCAATTTGATTTGGTGGTCCTCGACTTACGACTCCCCGATGGAAATGGATTCCAACTAGCCGAACTCTTTGTTTCCAAAGAAAAGGACATTCCCTTTCTATTTCTCACCGCCCAAGCCGGTGCCCAAGAAAGACTTCGTGGGTTTGAACTGGGAGCCGCCGAATTCATTCCAAAACCTTTCCACCTCAAAGAATTTCTCATCCGTTTGGAACGGGTGGTGGCACAAACTCGCCCCCATTTTGGACAAAAATGGAAGATGGATGGAAAAGAAATCCATCTCGATTCCTTTCTTGTGAAAAAAGAAGATGATAGTTCGGTTCTACTTTCGAAACGAGATTGTGCCTTACTTGCACTCCTACTTTCTGATACAAGGAAAGTCTTTAGCCGTTCGGAAATCCTAGACTACCTTGTGGGAGAAGAAAGTTTCCCTACAGAAAGGACCATCGACAATGCCATAGTCCGACTTCGGGATGCTCTCGGAGAAGAATCCATCCGCAATGTCCGGGGTGTAGGCTACCAATGGGTAGCCGAGGTCTTCCCACTAAAATAAGGATCCTTGGGTTGGGGAATCGGAAACTTTCGCCGATACTTTGAGTAATGAAACAAGGATTTTTAATCTCCCTCGTATTTGCGTTATCCTTGTTCTCAAATTCCCTCGGTGCCTGGGAAACTGATATCGATTACAACTACGAATATCAAAAAAACGGACCCTATACCAAGTTTTCTGATTGGGTGCCTTACAAACTTCACAAATGGGAACCCAAATATTTAGAAGACTTTTACGAATTGTACAACCTCAAACAACATTACAACGATAATGAAATCAGAAAAAATATCTACTGGCTAAAAATCTCTCTGGGAAAACGATTCCGTCACCCCAAACACTCATTATGTGAGACAAAAACTGAACAAGAATACTACAAATATCGTAATTTGATGTTTATGCATATCAACATTCAAATCATGCGCTCTTACATGAGACTTGCTTCCAAATTTGACAAACGCCATGTCTATTTTTATAATTTAGATTTTGCCCACGAACTAAAAGAAAGTTTCGGTGTGGCAGAAGCCTTCTACAAAGAAGCCCTTCCTTATTGGGAAAAGGCAAAAGATTATGCCGACAAAGCGAATGAAGTGCCTGTGGATTTGGATTTAGGAACCATTGAAACGGAACGGTATGAAATTGTTACCGGCAAATTAGACTTTGGTCATATCATTGAAAACCATTTAGAAAGACTCGATGGGAAAAAGAAAATTGTATCGGAGTATTTAGCTAAGTATCCAGAGGCCGATGTTAAGGTACTAGATCTTGCCGATAGAGAAAATTAAAACTCCATAAACAGAACCGCAATATCATCATGAATGATTCGATCTTTATCGACGAGACAGTTTGCGATCATTTTTTGGATTAAAGTATCTGTATTTTCTGAAGCAGAAATCATCTCGGTGAGTTCCTGCAAAAAGATATCAAGGCCAATATATCCACCACCCTCTTCTTCTAATTCATAAATTCCATCAGAATACAATAACAAACGGTCACCAGGTTCAAAGGTTTTGGAAATGGTGCGACCTAACCATGTATCAAGAAGCAGAATCGGATACATTTCATCTTTCACAAGTTTCATCACTCTTTCGTCGCCCTTCCAAAACACAACGGGAGGGTGACCTGCAAAACTAAACTCCACTCGCCTCTCCATGGGAAAAATTCGTAACACACAGGCAGAGATATGGTGTTTGAAGATAATGGTTTTTAGTTCCGTATGCATGGCTGCTAAAATATCTGCAGGGGAGGATTCCAATTTAGAATATTTTTTAAAGGAAACAGCAGCAATTCCAGAAACAAGAGCCGACGAAATCCCATGCCCCGAAATATCGCCAAAGAATATATCAATACAATTTTCCGTTGGTTTTTCATAGAGGATGAGATCTCCCCCTATTTCATCATAAGGCAAAAATCGCGATTGGATTTTTACATTCGGAATTTCTCCAAAATCTTTGGCCACCCAAGCTTCTTGGGTGAGTTTTGCGAGTGCCAAATCTTCTTTGACATCAGAATAAAACCTTTGTAAGATTTTTTCTTTTTTCATTAATTTGATTTCATTTTTCGCACGCACTAACCCCTGCGAAATAAAACCGGCTATCAAACCTAACAACCTTTTGGTTTCTTCCGACCAATTGCCAATTCGTTCAAAGGTGGTAATTCCAAGAATCCCAATCACATTCCCCTCGTCCCGTAATCCCACCACTAAAATGGAACGAACTTCTGCTCGTTTAAAAAGATCCAAATGCCAAGGTTCATCTACCATTAAGGTAGTATCTGCAATATGAATGACTCCATCAGAAGCAAGCATTCCCAATCGTTCCGGATTCATTTTTGCAATCGGAAGTTTAGTTCCTACTTGGAATAAAAATGGCACACCATCTAACACCCATTCGTGAGTCACAGAAAGAAATTGTTTGTCCGATGAAATTTCCGCTGCAAAAACTCGGTCAGCCCTTGAGTATTTTCCCAGTTCCTCCAAGGCAAACTGGATGGCATCGGAAACTAATTCTGCTTTGGTATGGACAAAGGTTTTAGAAACTTCAGTGACAATTTGGGAAAATTGCAATAGGCCAGAAAGTTTGAATTCAGATTCCCGAATGGAGGAAATTTCGATTTGTTGTCCCCAAATACGAACGAGAAACCCATCATCCACTTGCCCGTGGGAATTCATGAGATAGATTCGCTGGTGCCCGTCAGATAATTCTACGAAGTATTCGTAATTTTCTAATTGGTAGGTGTTTTCAATGAATTTTCGGAGTAAAAAAACACTCTTTAGGGTAAGGAGATCTTTCAGATACTTACCAATAACTTCCTGGACAGTCTGGTATCCGTAGAACCGGGCCATGGCTAAATTACCTTCCCGAACAATGCTATGGCACCAGATAAATTCTATCTGTTCCTCCAGAGAAAGTGAGATCGGCATGGGAATGTCCAACTCGTAACACCAAATAACATCTTTGGAAAGGTGGATAAAGCTCTCTAAATGTTGGTAACGACCATAATCGGCTTGTCGAGAACTCATCTAGATTCTAACCTCTCAGAATCTTCGGTCACTGCCACAAAAAAAACATAATCAATTCCGCTATTGAAAATTTTCCGAATTCTCATCGAAAAATAGTCGATTCCGTTGACCAAATTACCCCTGATATAGATAGTATTTCGAAATGGCGGAGGCTTAAATGGAGCAGTTTTGCATCATATTTAAGCATAAGGATTTAATAACATGCAATTCGCATAGTTTTTAGGCGTGATTTTAAACTCACTTTGCTTAGAAACTCCACGAAACCCTTATATTTAGGTCGAAATGCCTTGGTATAAATCTTGCATCTTATTAGAAACCAGATTACAACAATCAGACCGACCTCTGAAAGAAGGAGAATCAAATGCAGTTCGCAACCCCAAAATTTACTTCCGGAAAGGAAGTGGTTGAGTATGCCAAAAAAAATGGAGTCATTTTCTACGACTTCCGCTTCACGGATATCAAAGGAATGTGGCACCACGTTTCCTATTATGTGAATTCCGTTGATGAAGAAACATTTAAAGGGATCCCTTTTGATGGATCTTCCATTGCTCGTTGGCAGCCAATCAATGCTTCCGACATGCAATTACATCCAGAAATTTCTACGGCTTTTTTAGATCCGTTTACTGCTGACAAAACACTCGTTATGTTTTGCGACGTATGGGATATCTACAAAAAACAATACTATGAAAAATGCCCACGTTCCATTGCGAAAAAAGCATTAGCGTTCATGAACAAATCGGGAATTGCAGACACTGCCTATTTTGGTCCAGAAAATGAATTCTTTGTTTTTGACAGCCTACGTGTTCGTGATGAAATCAACTGTCAATACTATGAATTAGATTCCAATGAAGGTATCTGGAACACTCACTCTGAAATTCCAGGAACAAACAATACAGGAAAAATCAACTTCAACTCCGGACACCGTCCAGGAACTAAAGGTGGATACTTCCCAGTAGCTCCGATTGACTCCCAAGTTGACCTTCGGGCAGAATTTGTAAAAACTCTAGAAGCCATCGGAATGGAAACATTCGTTGTGCACCATGAGGTAGCGCAAGCACAAGGGGAAATCGGTGTTAAGTTTGGAACTTTGATTGAAGCTGCAGACAACGTACAAAAGCTAAAATACATCGTTAAGATGGTAGCTCATAAACACGGAAAAACTGCTACATTTATGCCAAAACCACTTTTTGGTGATAACGGTAACGGTATGCACGTTCATATCTCTCTTTGGAAAGGTGGAAAAAACCTTTTCGCTGGAGACAAATACCAAGGTCTTTCTGACTTCGCATTCAACTATGTTGGCGGAGTTTTGAAATATGCAAGAGCTTGTGCTGCCTTTACAAATGCATCCACTAACTCTTACAAACGACTCATTCCAGGATTCGAAGCTCCTTCTATCCTAGCATACTCTGCTCAGAACCGTTCGGCTTCTTGCCGTATACCATTTGTTAGTGGTGAAAAAGCAAAACGTGTGGAGTTCAGATTCCCTGACTCAACAGCTAACCCATATTTGGCGTTTGCTTCCTTACTAATGGCAGGAATGGCTGGAGTAACAGAAAAAATTGATCCAGGTCCTGCACGTGAAGAAGATCTTTTCGAACTTTCTTTAGATGAAATCCGCGAAAAAGGAATTCGTCAAATGCCTCACACACTTCGTGAAGCTATGGAAGAAATGCTCGCTCAAAGAGAAATTTTCAAACAAGGTGATGTGTTTACAGAAAACTTTCTACAAACATACCAACACTACAAGTTTGAGACAGAAATTTGGCCATGGGAAGGTCGCCCTCACCCATACGAATTCCTCACTACTTACTCTTGTTAAGAGAAAAGGCCCCGGCAACCGTCGGGGCTTTTTTTTGTTTACCATTCTTAAACTCTTCAAAAAATGACAAAAGAACTAAAGATTTAGTTCTACCAAACGATCTAAGGTTATAGGGCGAGGTAGCTCAGATGGTTAGAGCACAGGATTCATAACCCTGAGGTCACGGGTTCGACTCCCGTCTTCGCTACCAAAGATCGAGAGGACAAGGTATGAAAAAAACAAACCGTTTGTTTTCAATTATGGCTCTGGTATTATTTACTGGATCCATCCAAGCAGCCGATTTTCCTAAGTGTAAAGAGGCTTGCGATAAGTTTTATAGCTGTACTGTGCAAGTGAACCCAAATGCTTCCGAAGAGCAAAAAAACACTCTCCGACGTGGCTGTGAATTCAATTGTAACCGTCCCAAATACTACGATAAAATTGCAGGTTGCCTCTCAAGTGGCGATTCTTGCAAAGCATTCTCGTCTTGCATTATGAAAGAAATGCAAGGCAACAAATAACAAAACAAGTTTAGTTCTAATAACTAAAAAAGGGTAAGGCTGTGATACAGATCTTACCCTTTGGTTGTACAGAAAACGAAAGGAACCGACCGACTAGTTACTAGTTGTCGGTTCCTGTTTTTTGTGTGATTTGTTTGGAGAGAGATTTGGCTTCGTCCAATCGAAGCGAGAGGATTTTCGATATCCCTGGTTCTTCATTGGTGACCCCAAAAATGGCATTCGCTCTGGAAATCGTAGACTGAGCATGGGACACTACAATGAACTGTGTTTTGTCTTTGAACCGATCCAAAATTTGGCAGAACCTAAGTTTGTTAGCTTCATCTAGTGCCGCATCAATTTCATCCAAAAAGCAGAACGGGCTTGGTTTGACCATATAGATTGCAAAAAGTAGTGCAATTGCTGTGAGTGACTTTTCCCCACCAGATAACAGGCGCAAATTCTGAACATGTTTGCCTGGAGGTTCCGCCATAATTTCCACACCGGAATTGAGTGAGTCGTCTTTTTCTGTCAGCTCTAGTGTTGCCCTCCCCCCATTAAATAATGTAGAAAAAGTTTCTTGGAAGTTCTGTTTGATCTTTTCAAACGTTTCTTGGAAAAGTTTTTCAGACTGTTCATTGATTCGTTTTAATACTTCTTCGATATCTTTTTTTGAACTTTCGATATCTAACTTTTGTTTGAGATTGTGTTCATAGATTTCTTTGATATTACGATACTCTTCAATCGCAAGTGGATTGATGGAACCTAAAAGTTGGATTTCGGACTTTGCCGACCGAAGTCTTCTTTCCTCTGCCTTTTGGTCCAGTTCCAATCCCCCTCGTTCTGTTTCCAATTCTGAGTCGGTAAGAGAATAATCATTGTATAACTCTTCTACAAGAGAATCAATTTGGACTTTGAGTGCGGAACTTGTTCTTTCTTTTTCAGAAAGAAGAGGAAGAAGGTTTTGAAACACTTCTTGGTTTTTGGAAATATTAGACTTAATTCCAGAAATTTCTTCCACAAGCGATTGTAAGGTTTCTTTTTCCGATTCCAAAATGCGGCTCATGGATAAAAATTCTTGATAGGATTCCGCAATTTCTTTTTCTAAAACTTCGACTTCCTTTTCTAAACCTTCTTTTTTTTCTCGAATGACAGACTCTTGTTCTTTTGCACCTAAAATCCGTTTTTGGATTTCTCCAATTCTTTCATCAAGGACTGCAATTTCTTTTTGTTGGTTTTCTAATCGAGAATTGGATTCCAGAAGTTTTTTCTCGAGTTCCACAATATGAGTTCTTGTTTCTTCCCAATGACTTCGGTGTAAGATGATATTACTTTGATTGTCTCGAATACCCCTGGTTAGGTTTTCGTTTTCTAAAATCAAATCTTCAATCGCTTGGTCTATAGATTCTTTTTTAGAAAGGATTCCATCTTTATCAAAAAGTAAGTTTCTAAAATCATCTTCCCGTTTCAAAAACGCTGTGAGGTTTTCCTTATAACGATCGAGTTGGATTTCGCGAAGATCTGCAATACCATTCGGAACCTTAGAGGACTCTAAATTTGTAATAGCAGATTTTAATTTGTTGGTAAACCTTTCTAAATCGGAAAGAAGAGCGACTTTATCGGCATTCCGAATCGCCTCTCCTTCGCTCGATTCTCTTTTTTTATTTTCTAACTCTTGGATAAGCTCTAGTATTACTGTCTTTTGTTTGTCTCTGAGGGTGATATGGCGTTTTTCATTTTCTTTGATCCGACCTTCTTTTTCTTCAATGGACTTTTCTTCTTCTTTAATAGAAAGTTCCAAAGAAACACGTCTTGATTCCAAATTTTGGATCTCTTCTTGGAGAGTGGTTTGGATTTCTCTTTGACGTTCGTTTTCAAGCTCAATGGCACGTTTTTCCACTTCCAGTTTGATCGTTGCTTGGTTTTCTGATTCTAAAGCCGAAAGGATTTCTCCAATACGAAGTTCATACTCCATAATGAAGGTTTTGTTTTTCGAAATTTTTTCTTTCTGGATTTGGCTTTTGGATAAATGATCGAACAACTTCTTATCGATTTCGGCGATTTCCCTTTCCTTTGCCTCTTTGGTGGTTTCTTTTTCTGAAATCAAATTGGTTTCGTTTTGGATCAGAGATAAGATCGATTTGTTTTTTTCGCGGATCTCAAGCAGATCTTCGTCTGACTTTTTCATTCGACGTTTAAAATCACGTAGTTTTAGAAACCGTAAGTTTTTGTCAGACTCATCTAAATCTGATTTGAGTTTGAAGTATTGTTCTGCTTTTTCAGATTGTTTTTCTTTGACTTCCAGGTCTTTGACCATGGAGTTCATAATGTCTTGGATGCGAAGTAAGTTCTGGTTGGTATCATCCAACTTCTTTGTGGCTTCTTTGCGATCGAGTTTGAAGCGAGAAACCCCAGCGGCTTCTTCAAAAATAGCCCTTCTTTCTTCTGGTTTGGAATTGAGGATTTGGTCGACCCGACCTTGTTCTAAAATGCTATAACTAGACTTACCAATTCCTGTATCGAGAAGTGTTTTTTCTATATCCTTTCTTATGGTTTTGATATCATTCAGATAGTATTCGTTTTCCCCGTCTGGATACAAACGGCGAGTGATTTTGACGGATGGATAATCAATATTGAAAAACCGGTCATCATTATCAAAAAGGATCGAAACTTCAGCGAAACCTGCCGCTCGCCTACTCTCTGTTCCGTGGAAGATGACATCATCCATCTTCTCTCCGCGAAGTCCCTTGGCACTTTTTTCTCCAAAGACCCATTTTACGGAATCCACGATATTTGATTTTCCCGAACCATTCGGTCCGACGACAGCAGTAAACCCAGGATCAAAATTGATCTCTGTTTCATCCGCAAATGTTTTGAATCCAACAATACTCAGGCTCTTTAAATGCATATATGTTTCGCCGTTCGATTTCCCTGTTTCCCGGTTGACACAACTTGGGAGACATAAGAAAAAACCTTAGATAGTATTATGTCCCAAATTATCGATCCCATTTCCAGTGAAATTTTTGAAAGGAAGCCGTACTTACAAAATTATTTCAGAAACTTCCCATCCGGAAATCTTTGGGAACTGGGCTCTGCCAAGAAGACGGGGGAATATTATGTCTCATTAAATGGGGAACCTCTCTCTTCTTCCTTCTCTCCACTCACACAAGCCATTCGTCTTTTAGATACTTATTCCTTAAGGGCAACGGACATTGTGATTTTGTTTGGGCTTGGAAATCCTCACCTCATCCAAAAGATTAGCGAAACATTGGCCCCAGGTCAAATTCTCATCCTTATCGGAGACGATGAAACACTAATTCCCGTTATCTGGGATAAAGTCTTAAAACAAGTGATGACGGTCCCAGGTCGCCACCTGTTCTCAGGTGAACTGTTTTTCCCTTTGTTTTTTAACTACTTAGATTCTTTGCCCATTGAACGAGTGAGTGGATTAAAAATTATTCGTAATCCCACAGACACAAATCGCAATCCCGTCTACCGTGAGTTAGAAGAAAAAACCCAAACTGTTTTTTCAGCCAAAATGAGTGATCTACTCACTAAGTTTGAATTTGAGAGGTTGTGGATCAAAAACTCCATTTGGAATTTGGTCCATGTAGGAAAAGAGTCTCCTACTCGTTATCCCATCTCTTCTTTAAAAGACAAGTTTCAAGGACTTACCGCCATACTCGTGTCAGCTGGTCCTAGTTTACGAAAAAACCTTCCTTGGTTACAATCCGTTCGGGACAAAGTATTTGTTTTGTCTTGCGATACCTCACTCAAAGTCCTAATCAAAGCAGGAATTTTGGCGGATGGAGTAGTCACACTGGACGCACAAACCAATTCTTTTTTTCATTTTATGGGTGAGACTCTCCACCAAATTCCCCTATTTGCCGATTTGGTAAGCTCCCCCACACTTTTACGAGAACCTCTGTTTCGATCGGTAGTTCATTCGGTCACTGCGAAATACCAAGTCGATGCGGAAGGATCGCTTGTCCGAGAAGTCACTGCCGGTGGGGAACTCGCCGAACAGGTGTTTACGGAAGTGGGCGATATCCAATCGGGGGGATCTGTTGCCACTACTGCCTTTGATATGTTACGGTTTATGGGATTTTCCTCTGTTTTTTTTCTCGGACAAGATTTGGCCTACTCTGGACGGGAGATCCATTCGACGGGAACCCATCACAATGAAAAATGGCTGACCCTTCTAAACCGAAAAAACAGTTTAGAAAGAATCAATGAAGTGATCATTCGCAAAAGAGAAACCAGGTTTGTTCCCAGGACCGATGGAGAAGGCTCTGTTCTGACCGATTATGTTTTGGATTTGTATCGTCACTGGTTTGAGGAATCAGCGAGCACTGTGAGTGAGATGAAGCTCTTTAATGTAAATGAGGATGGAGCTTTGATAGCGGGAATCGAATCTTTGAGTCCAGACAATGCAAAAAAGATTTTGGAGAAAACACCCCACCACAACTACCCGTGGAGAAATCATCCCATCTGGAATCCAGACAATGCCAAAGCAGATTCTTCTACCCCCATTTTTTCCTTGTCGGAAAAAAATTCCAAAAACGAATCCAAACAAAATCCAAAAGGCAAACCACCCCACTACTTACATCACCAAGGTTCCGAATCACTATTTAGGCGAATCCAAAAGGATCTCGAATTTATGGAACAGGGACTCGGGCGATTTGAAAGAGAAACACCAAAAGAGTCGTTTCAAAATTCCGATATTTGGATCTGGATGAGAGAAGAGTCGTATTTACGAAGAATGGTGCGTAAAACAGAAATTTATATTTTGCGTCATAAAGATTTGGAGTCGGAGAGAAAAAACCAACTTTTGATTCAATCGATTAAAAAAGAAATCCGTTACCTAAAACGAAGTCTTTATCCTATGATGGATTCGTTTCCAGAAAAAGGATGAAAGACGGAATTGTCTTCAAACTCAGGAAAATAATCAAAAAATAACTTTTGAGATACCACTCGGTAGGCAAAGGGATTTTTTTCCGCATAACCATCAGTATACGGCATTGCTGGCAGTTGGTGGAAATTAATCCTTTCTTCAAAATTGATAAAATCGCGACGAGTGAGTTCGGGTCGTAATTCCAAAGCGGTTTCTTTCAGAAGATTCCAATCCAATTTGAAACTCATCCTAGCCCCACGAAAGGCGGGAGATCTTTCCAGTAAATTGACGAGGCGTTTCACCGGACAATCCATATGGAAATATTTCGTTACATAAACTTTCACAAAACGTGCGGCAAGTCCCATAGGTTCCCAAATTAGTTCCGACTCAGTATTTTCAGTTTCTTCTTTTTTAATTTCGCTAAGAACCACATGTAATTCTGGAATGGATTGTCTTCCCGTCATAATGAGAGAGGACTCCTCCATTCCGAATTCACCATAATACAACCATTTGTAGAAGTCCTGGATCTCCGCTTCCGGATGGTCCTCTACAAATTTGGTAAGGAGAAAAAGTTTTTCTTTTTGAGTGAGTGAGGATTCTCTTTCAGTTTGCATTCCTAAGTTGCTCGTAGTTCTTTACCCAACACCAAACGTTTGATGTTCTCTCTATGAGAATAGGAAATGAGAAAAAAAGTAGCAACTAACACAAAAAAGATGATTGGTTGGTATTCAGAGTCGGGAATGAACTTTGTTGTTCCAAAATACCATAAGGGCATGGACAAAGTCGCAAGGATGGACCCAAGAGAGACAAATCCCGAAATTTTATACACGATAAAAAAGATCACAACGGCACAAACCGTGACTATGGGAACAAGAGTCAGGTAAACTCCGAGAGCCGTGGCTACACCTTTTCCGCCTTTGAAATGGAGAAAAGGAGTGAATGTATGTCCAAGGATGGCAACAGAACCAAGTAGGATTTCTGTCGTGGTGAGAGAATAAGGCGATTCAATATAAGAGGCAAGGATCACTGGGATGGCACCTTTCAGTGCATCCAAAAAGAGAGCGATGATTCCATACTTCCAACCGATGACCCGGCCGACATTGGTCGCACCTATGTTTCGGCTGCCGTGTTCACGGATGTCAATCCCTCGCACTTGTTTGGCCAGAAGAAACCCGACCGGAATGCCACCCAAAAGGTAGCTAAATAAGACCATGGCAAGTATCATTCCTTGCTCTCCTTACCCTCGTTTCTGTTCCGAAGTTCGATCTCAACAGCGAGGCCATCTAACCCAAACTCGGTCACTATACTCTTTCGGTAAAAACTCAATATATTTGACGGAAAGAGTTTCGTATCATTAACAAAGAATAAAATTTTAAAAGGAATCTGGGAGACTTGCGTGGCGTAATACACCTTCGGAGGTCGGTTCGATGCCTTCTGCACCTTATTTTTGCCCCCCCACTTGCTTAACCAGTCATTTAAGGCACGGGTCGTGAGCTTTTTCTGGGACTTTTCATAGAGGGCCACGACCGATTCTAGGAGTTTGTGGGTTCGGAGTTTCTCTTTGGCCGAGAGGGAAAGAAGTGGTCGTTCCTTCAAAATCGAAAGTTTCGCCTCCATACGGTCTTTGAAATGTTTCCAAGAATTGGATTCTTTTTCGGGAACCAGGTCCCACTTGTTGACAGCTACAATCATGGGTTTTCCCAGTTCTTGAATTTCCCCAAAGATCTTTTTATCAAATTCCCCGAGCCCCTTCATGGCATCGATAAGTAATACCACAACATCGGCTTCTCCCAAACTATGGAGGGTACGTTTATAAGAATAAAATTCTAAACTTTCGCCGGTTTTGGATTTTCTTCGAATCCCGGCTGTGTCTATAATTTCTAATTTATGGTTTTGAAAATAGAACTGATCAGATACCGAATCCCTTGTGGTTCCTGGCACATCACTTACCACTGCCCTCTTGTAACCAAGGAAGGTATTGAGAAGTGAGGACTTACCAGAGTTAGGTTTTCCGATAATGGCAATTTTGCAATAGGGGTCTTCCGGCATTTTGATTTTGTCGGGAAGGAAAAAATTAATCTTTTGGTAAAGTAGATCGAAGTTTCGACGCCCCAATGCCGATATCGGCAAGAGTTCATTTAACCCAAGTTTGTAAAATGGCTCCAAGTCATATTCATCTTGTTCTGTATCTACTTTATTGATAAGAGTCAGAACCATTTTATCTTTCAGAACTTCATCTTTTTTCAAAAGTTCGATGAGTTTGTAATCATACTTACGTAGGTCTTTGTGATCGATCACATGTAGGATTAAATCCGAATTTCGTAAATGTTCAAAGGCAATCTCTATGATCTCACCTGAGATTTCATCGATATTTTCGATATCTAAACCGGGTGTGTCAGACAATGTGAAAGGAATTTTAAATTCTGCCCTTTCGACTGTCTTTTGTAATACGTCTCTTGTCACACCGGCAGTATTTTCTGTAATAGCGCTTTGTGCTCGGAGGATGGCGTTGAATAGTGTGGACTTACCCACGTTTTGACGGCCAACGATTGTAACCACTGGAAGTCCTTTCATTTGCGTAGGTGTTCCTTCATGGCTCTTTCCATATCGATTTTGGCTTCCTTTTTTTGAATGTCGTCACGTTTGTCGTAAAGTTTTTTTGGTTTGGCGAGAGCGACGTCTATCTTCACCAAACGATTGTTTTTAAAGAAACAGCGAGTGGCAATGAGTACAAGCCCCTTCTCTTTGATGGATCTATCTATTTTTTGAATTTCTTTTGCCTTAAGGAGTAGTTTCCTGGGACGAATTTCTGGATGGTTCGCATAACCTCCATCTTTGTAAGGAGGGATTTGAAAGTTTTCTAAAAAAACTTCTCCGTTTCGCACTTTGGCAAAACAATCCGTTAGGTTTCCTTTTTTTTCTCTAAGGGCTTTCACCTCAGAACCTGTGAGTACAACACCAGCCTCGAACGAATCTAATAGCTCGAAATTGAACTTTGCCTTTTTATTGATTAAAGGATCGGTTCCGCGTGGTTTGTCGTCTTTTTTGGTTTTGCCCATAGTGTTTACTGTCTGAGGGAATGGTGGATTTGCACCAATCTCGCAATTTCTGCTCCGATGAGATTTGGCATGGAGTAAAAGTTATCTGCCGTAATCTGAAGGGAGTCATGGAACACATGTTCCGCAATGTAACGAGACCCAAGTCCCACCCCTAAAAATACATAATTTTTGTCCTGGTTTTTCAGTACAGCTTCTTTCATCCGACGGGTATCAAAAGATGCTAATTCATCTTCGATATAAGTCTTTGCCCTTTGCCCTCGGAAGTCCGAAAGTAAAACAATGATCTTGGTTTGGGCATCAGGAGAAAAATAACGTTCACAATTGGAAAGCACTTGGTATTCTGGAATGCTATCCCCATGCCAATTTTTACAGAGAGCACTAAATACTTCTCCTTCTTTTTCTGCGGTGTAGTCTTCTTCTGCTGACTTTAGATTGTAAATATCCACTGTATCTTTGGAGTTTTTAATATCACAGAAAGTATGGACACTGGTTTTGATATCATGTTCGTTTAAGATATGTAAGCTGACAAGAAGTGCCGAAAGCATGGCAATCGAATACTCGAAGTTAAAGATCCTTCGACATTTTGACACGAGGAATGTCACTTCTACACCTTTTAGTTTTTCATCGTTCTTTTCGATTGTGGTTTTATCGAAGATTTTTGTATCTCCCCTTCCACTTTTGTAAGAAATGTATTTCCTTGCATCCACCCGCGATCCTTCGTTTTTGTACATCCGGTTGATGTCAATTTCTGGATCAAAAAGTTGTTCTAAATTGAGTTCCACCTCTTCCAATTCTTTTCCAAACACAGACTTAAATTCTTCGAGACCCACCATAATGGAATAGTCCCAAAGAAGACGTCGTTTTTTTAAGAATTGTTTGTAGAGCTCTTCTGTTCTGTAACCCCAAGCACCACCCCCACCTTGTGGTTCGCCTTGGCCTTGGTTTCCTTGGGTATCTTGTCCATACCAAGCATCCGGTCCTTCTTTAGTGCCACCCCCGGTTTCTGGGGTATTGATCTCAATTCCTCGTTTGGTTTCTGCACCCGAATTCAGCTTTTTTGCAACACCTGTTAGGGGGTCACGTTTATGAAGTTCCGGATCCCACCAATTTTTACGATTTAGTCCTGATTCAACGGTAAACGTTTTTTTTTCTCTTCGATTTCCTCGAAGAGTGTTGAGACAACTTCCACACCGGAAAGAAACCCTTCGAGGAGTCTTTCGAGTTCCTTTCTTTCTTTGGGATCAGCAATTTGGTTTGTGTAATAAATTTTTCCACCGCGGATCGCAATGTCTTTCACATCCGTTTGGTTATAGCGGTAAATATGGTTTTTCCATTTGAGAAGATTAGCAATTCCAAATCGGTAGGGCATCAGGTTTGCCGATCCGATCGTACGTTTTTCTGCGAGTTCCTTTGCCTTCAAATGAAACCGGGCCAAACTGCGAGGTAGTACTCCTTCGGGCAGATAAAACTCTAAAATTTCTTCTAGGACTTTCACATCTTCGAGTTCAGGAAAAAGAATAGGAGTAAAACGGTTACGAAAGGCACGAGAGATACTAGTGACCGATTTGGAAGCACGAAAAGATTTCATTCCAAAAACAATGGATTTCTCTGTGAGTTGGATAGGGAGATACTCACCTGACTCTGGTGGCAAAGTGAGAGATCTTGCATCATCGGTGAGCATATTCATTTTTTCCACAAGTTCCGCACCAGCAGATTCGAGTCCTGAGATAAGAATGATATGTCCTTTTCGAATCGAGCGTGTTAGGGGGCCGTCTACCCAAGTGACACTTTCGATATTTCCTTCTTCTGTTGGTTTTAGAGCCCCTACCACATCGGATGTATGCATCCCCTTGGATAACATTACAGATTCCAGTTCAATTCCCGTGAGTTCTGTAAAAAGTGGTAAAAATTCTTGTGGGTCTTGGTCTTCTCTGTATTCAACGAGAATATTTTCTTTTGCCTGGATGGCCGTGAATACTTGGTCGAGGAAATGTAAGATTGGTTCTGGTGTGGGATAGGTGGAAAGTAGAGAGATGGTTTTTTTCTCATCCCAAGTTTTGATTTCTTTGTCGTTCCAAAAAATCGTAGAACCTTGCACATAACCTTTAGTAGGAACTACTTTGATTCCTCCACCAAACTCGGATTCGATGAGTTCTCTTTGTTTGGCCTTGTCCTCTTTTTTGCGGAATGGTTCTTCGAATAAATACAAAGCTTCTCTGGCAGCAACGGTTTTGTCTTTGGCTCCAAATAAAACCAAACGATTACAATACTTTTGAAGAGTTCTTAAATTGAAGTGGTATTTTTCTAAATCACCCTTTCCAATCTCTCCAGACTTGATCCGAGCTTCCGATTCTAAACTGATGCGAATGATTTGTTTTAAAACATCTTCTGCAAGCATGGGATAAAGTTTTTTTAAGATATAAAACATCTCATCCGGTGAATAAGGATCCACATAAACAACAGCAAAGTGTTTGGTAATATCAAAGGGAAGGGGTTTTCTACCTTCAAAACCTTCGCTTGGGTTTTGTGTCCCAATAAACCAAAACCCTGTTTTTCCATTCACTCGTTCCCCACTACCTTCGAGTAGGTCTAAGTAGGTGGATTCATAGACAGAGGAAAATCGTTTGATGATATTGGGGGCACAAAGGTTCATCTCATCGGCAACAAAACTGAGTCCTTCCGAAAGAGCATTGGTGAGTGGCCCATTCGACCAAGTAAATCCTTTTCCATCCAAAAGAATCCGGTAGGATCCAATGAGGTCTTCTGGAAGTGTGTCTTCATTGAAACTAAACCGAAGGGTCGGTTGTTTGCGAAGAGAGTTAATATAATAAATAAGAGCGTTTTTCCCTACACCGGCATCACCAACAAGCAGGACAGGAATTCCTTCGAGCATGGGGTATAAAATTTTTTGTAAGGTCTGTTTCACCGAGTCGGTTTCGACAAGGCTGGAAGGAAAAACAGGAAACTTATTGGAGTGCGGGAGGACCGGCACTTTCACATCGGCAATGGTTACAAAATCCATATCCTTCAGGTTTCTACTCATTTCCTAGGTGTAAACCAAATTCTATTGACCGGTACCTCTGCAAAAAACCATGATGATTCCATGGATTTCGCAAATAGAATGTATGGGATTGACTCCTCCCCTATCCGCAAGGCCTTTGAACTCGCACGGAGTATCCAAAACCCGATCAATTTGAGTATTGGCCAACCGCACTTTCCCTGCCCACCTAACATCATCGAGGTTTTGACACAAGCAGCTCGGGATGGGAAAACTTCCTACACCTTAACCGGTGGGATTCCCGAACTAAAATCTGCGATGGCAGAAAAATACCGCACTCAAAACCAAATTTCTTATGCTCATGAAGATCGAATCCTTGTTACTTCGGGAATCTCTTCCGCTTTATTTCTTCTTTTCAATGCTCTTGTCAATGAAGGTGACGAGTGTTTGGTGATCTCTCCTTACTTTTTGATGTATCCAGCGATGTTAAAATTCTATGGTGGAAAAGTAGTTCCCTTGGATGAAAGTTTCAAACCCACAGATTTAGAATCATTAAAATCCCGCAAATTCAAACTCATTATTTTTTCCAATCCATCCAATCCCACAGGAAAAGTTTTATCCAAAGAACAACTGCGTGCCCTTGCCAATTTAGCAGAAAGCACAGGAGCGTATCTGATTAGCGATGAAATTTACGAACTCTTTGATTATGATAAACAGTTTTTTTCGATTGGATCAGAGTATGAAAAAACCATCACACTCACTGGTTTTTCCAAAACCTACAATATGACGGGCCTTAGGCTTGCAACCATCCTTGCCGAAGACAAGGTTATCAAAGCCCTTACCACCTTACAGCAGTATACCGTGGTTTGTGCACCATCCATCACCCAATGGGCCGGAATCGAAGCCCTTAAAACGGATATGAGTGCTTACATCCAAGATTACAAAGAAAAACGGGATTTTGTTTATGAATCCTTAAAGGACTACTACCCGATTCAAAAATCGGGTGGGGCGTTTTATTCCTTCTTTCCAGTTCCCGGAACCGATGAAGAGTTCATCCAAAGGGCAGTCAAAAAAGACCTGATTCTTGTTCCTGGATTTATTTTCTGTGATAAAAAGAATTTTGTAAGACTATCTTTTGCTACCGAATGGGATACGCTAAAACGTGGAATGAAAGCACTTCAGGAACTTTCCAAAGAAAGTGAATAGGGTTTCATTCCAATTAAGATAAGGAAATAGAAGATTTTATGGATGAATCGAATTGGTTATTCCTTTGGAGCCTCTCGACGTATGTAATTCTATTTTTTTTTGGAGCAAGCCTTGCTAGTTTTTATACAACACTCGGCGAACGAATCCTTACTTTTTGTTATGGCAAAAAGAGGAAGGATTTTCAGGGTTTAAGTCGTTGGAAAGTTATTTTTACAAAACCAAGTCATTGCCCGACTTGCGGGCATTTGGTGACAAAAACCCACCTCACTCCCATCGTTGGTTGGTTTTTAACTAAGGGAAAGTGTTTTCAGTGTAAAACTGAACTTCCGAAACTCTACCCACTGACAGAATTTCTTTTTGGTCTTGTAGGAGTATTTGTTTACTTTGTTTCCGAAGACATTCTTGGAACGTTAGTCCTTCTTTTTTTATTTGGCCATCTACTGATTTCTATGATGACAGATGTGGCAAAGTTTTCTCTCGACTATGAAAATCTACCTTTCCTGATTGGATTTGGTTTTTTGTCCAATTACCTTTTGTTTGGTGAGAGTATCAATTTAGAAACACTTTGGGTTTATTTAGGATTTTTAGTTTTTTATCTTTTCATTTACTTACTCTTTCGCGGAGGGACGGGACTCGGAGATGTCCTCTTTTCCCCAGTGTTTGCCGCGATCGCAGGGAATCCTTTTTGGATATTGTATTTCAACTCGTCGTATCTACTCGCAGTAGGATTTAGTTTTCTCCTACGAAAAAAAGGGGAACCCTTAAAGGGAAAAAAAATTCCGATGGGTCTTTACTTTTCACTTGGATTGTTTTTAACTTACTTTTCCAAATTACTTGTCCATTACTACAACTGGGAGGGATTCTCTATTTATGGAAACATCGAATGACCTACAAAATATGCGAAGGCTTTACACTCGCTCCGTTCTTTCGGAAGAAACGGCCGGATCCAATCCATTAGAACTTTTTAATCTTTGGTTTTCGGAGGCACAAGCAGAAGGAGAACAAGAACCCAATGCTATGTCTTTGGCTACGGTTGACAAAACAGGACAACCTTCCGCAAGGATCGTTCTACTGAAAGGACTAATCCGGGAAGAATTCCAATTCTTTACCAATTACAATTCCGATAAAGGAAAAGATATTGCAGATAACAATAAGGTAGCTTTGAATTTCTTTTGGCCGAAACTCGAAAGACAAATTCGTATCGAAGGATTAGCGAGTCGCATAGCTCGGGAAGAATCAGAAACTTACTTTCAAGTAAGACCAAGGGAATCCCAAATAGGAGCACTCACATCAAATCAAAGTTCGGTGGTGCCTTCGAGAGAGTTTTTGGAAGAAAAATTTGCTTCACTTACCAAAGAATGGGAAGGCAAAGTTGTCCCAATGCCAGAAAACTGGGGTGGGTATTCAGTTTTCCCTATCAAAATCGAGTTTTGGCAAGGAAGGGTGGGTAGACTCCACGACAGGATCCAATTTGAAAGAAAAGAATCGGGATGGAACCGTTCCAGGTTATCCCCGTAAGAAATGGAATCACTTCTGTTCTGATCCAGTGTTAGGTGGTTCCTCTCAGAGTATCAGTTTAAAAACAAATATACTCTAGAGGAAATGAATTAAACTCATAAATTAACCGTGTAAGTTTAACAAATGTCCTAACTTTGTTTTTTTGGTATGTAAGTAACGAGAGTTTTCCTCCACAGGATCAATCTCTATGGGAACTCTTTCTGTTACATGTAAGTTGTATCCTTCGAGTCCCACAATCTTACGGGGGTTATTGGTGATGAGTTTCATTTGTTTTACCCCGATATCTCGCAGAATCTGAGCTCCGATTCCGTATTCGCGGAGGTCGGGAGCAAAACCCAATTTTTCATTGGCTTCTACTGTATCAAGTCCCCCCTCTTGCAATGAATAAGCTTTGAGTTTATTGATGATACCAATCCCACGTCCTTCTTGGCGCATATAGAGTAATACACCATTCCCTTCTTTTTCTATCATTCGTAGGGCATTGTGGAGTTGCGGGCCACAATCACAACGCTGCGAAGAAAAAATATCACCAGTCAAACATTCACTATGCACTCGGACGAGCACCGGCTTTGTGGGATCAATCTCACCTTTAACCAAAGCCATGTGAATTTTATCATCAATTTGAGTGGAATAGGCTTTGATTTTGAAGTCACCAAACTCAGTAGGAAGATTCGCTTCCACTTCTAAATGGATTAATTTTTCTTTGTGTCTACGGTAACGAATTAAATCTTCAATAGTATAAATATTCAGTCCATGGGTTTTTGCAAATTTTTCCAAATCAGGAATACGAGCCATAGAACCGTCGTCATTCATAATTTCGCAAATGACACCGCTGGCATACAATCCCGCTAACTTTGATAAGTCGACCGCTGCTTCTGTATGCCCTGCTCTTCTTAAAACCCCACCAGTCACGGCTTGGAGTGGAAACAAATGCCCAGGACGCACCAAATCTTCTGATTTAGTATTGGGATCAAGTAGTACTTCAACAGTTTTTGCTCTGTCATGTGCAGAGATTCCCGTGGAGGTTCCGTGTTTGGCATCCACTGATACGGTAAAAGCGGTTCCGTGTTTGTCTCCTAGGGTCAGGTCATCGACCATCTTTCCTAGACCCAAGGTTTGGAGCCTTTCCCTTTCCATCGGAACACAGATAAGTCCGCGGCCGTGCGTCGCCATAAAGTTAATTTTATCTTTGTCTGCAAATTGGGAGGCGCAGACCAAATCACCTTCGTTTTCTCTGTCTTCAGAGTCGACGAGAATGATCATTTTGCCTTGGCGGATTTCTTCGATTGCTTCTTCGATCGGACGTATCATAGGGGAAGGCCTCTATATACTAAAACTCTGAAAGGCGTTCCGAATTAAAGAAGATTCCCAAAGAAATTCATTGATTTTTCCCCTTTCTTTTGTCTTAATAATCCGGATCGGAGGCCATGTGGAACTGAAACTGAACACAACAGGAAAGATCAAAATCATTGAAATCGCGGGTAAATTTGATATTGAATCCACTGAGGAATTTGAATCGATCTTTGCCAAACTCATCGAACCAAACCCAAGTATTGTTTCCATTGATATGAGTCGCCTTGACTATATCGATTCCTCTGGTATTGGCTCCCTTATCAAAAGTTTGAATTCTCTAAAAAACAAAAAGGGGAAACTCATTCTCGTAGGTATGAAACCTATGATCCAGAATGTATTCAAATTAGCAAAACTAGATATGTTTTTCGAAATTATGACTGATATTGATTTCCAAACAAAATATGCTAAGGATGATATGGATTCCGATATTGACGATTTACTAAAAAGAAACTAATTACCTGACCTTTGGCTCAAATAATTTTCAATGTATTTGGCAAGCACATCCACTTCCACATTCAATCGTTGGTCTTTTTTCCAGGAACCTGCATTGGTTTTTTCCATCGTTTCTGGAATTAAGATCAGTTGGATATTTCCATCTTTTACATCCACCACAGTCAGACTAATCCCATCTAAAGTCACAGATCCTTTTTTCACAAAATAACGCTGAAGTTCTTCTGGAATTTCCACCCAAAACTCTTCCACTTCCGCTTCAATTTGTTTTCGGCTAATGACCTTTGCCATTCCGTCTACATGACCTTGGACCATATGACCACCAAAACGTTGCCCAAGAGCCATTGCTCTTTCTAAATTAACGGTAAATCCTTCACCTAACCTAGATAAGTTTGTAAGTTCTAAAGATTTAAAGGAAGCATAAAATTGAAACAAATTTCCTAAGTCCGTAAACTCTGTAACAGTCATACAAGCCCCATTGATGGCAATGGAGTCCCCTATTTTTAGATCAGGATTTTCCCATTCTGTTTCGATTGTGAATTGGATCCCCGAATCAATGGGTTTAATTTCGACTACTTTTCCTATAGTTTCCACAAGACCAGTAAACATAGATTTATGTGCTCCTTTGGGGTTTTCTAATAAAAATACGGTTCGAACCTACTTGGTATTCCGAAATCAAAAACTCATTCTGATAAACAAAAGGGATTCCGTCAGGTAGGGATTTGTTTTCATTTCGAATCTCAAGGATTCGATCTGATTCGGTGAGTTCTTCATTTAAAAATGAAGGGAAAAAACTACCGGATTCGCATAACAAAGTGTTGATCCCAAGCCCACCCAAAATTTCTAAAAATTTGCCACCATCACTGGGAAGAAGAGTCACTCCCTCAAAGCGCGAAAGTGATTGGATCTGATTTTCCAATTCTATGGAAAGAGGTTTGGTATCATCCTCAGTTATGATAAAAAAAATACATTTTTTGTCGCCGATCTTCTCAGTCAGTTCGACCTGTTTTGCAAAGAATGCGTCTGAAGGAAGGTGATTCGGATCTAAAACAAAAACACGATAGGGTTGGTAGAGATTTTCTTCTAACTGATGGATATTCGCGGTTTCCTTTGAATATTGTAACAAAGAAGAAATGAGTCCAGCTCCTGCTTCAAAAAAAGGTTCTAATTCCGTGATTCGTTTTCCCGGCTTTTGCGAAAGGATCATTTCTTCGGTGATCCGAAAGTGAAGGGAGGGTGAATCAGAAACCACTGTTCCTGGACCTACGGCAATCGCATCCACCTTGGCACGTAACAGCTGCAAGATGAGGTCTATTTCCTCCGAACTGACTCTTTCTCTTTTTTTATCCTTAGAAGCAAAATTTCCTTCCTTCGATGTTGCTGACTTAATCCAAACCCAGGGTCTTTCAGTTTGTATCCGAGTTAAAAATCCTTGTAAGTAAGGAAAAGAAACTTTGGCAAGCATAGGGTCGAGGGTCACTGAAATTCCGACCTTTGTATACTTTTCCCAGTCTCCTGATTGAATCAAAGGATTGGGATCTTTCCAGCCGAGTTTGATCTCTTTTGGTTTTCTTTCGATCACCAAATCACGGCAAGGTGGTGTTTTTCCAAAATGGGTACAAGGTTCTAAACTGACAGAAAGGATATCATCTGCCTTGGGACTTGGATAACGAGAATAAAGTTCCCTTTCGGCATGGTTTCCCCCGTAGATTTGGGTATGAGCACTTGCCAAAACGGAGCCATCAGGATTGGTTAATACTGCGGAGACGGGTGGATTGGCACCGGTTTTTCCCATTGCCAAAAACCCGAGAAGGGAATGCAGAGAATAAGTTTCCTTTCGTTTCTCTGCATTCATAAATGTTTTGTTATGCGAATCTTTTTTTCCTGAGTTGGTCGTAAATCTCAGAAATGGGAGCCGCAATGTAGATCGAAGAATAAGTTCCCACAATCACCCCAAAAAGAAGGATAAAAGCAAAATCATATAATTCCACTGCCCCGCCTACTATGATCGCCACAACGGAAATCATAGTAGTAAAGGAGGTATTGATGGTCCTACCCAAAGTTTGTGTGATGGAAACATTGATGATATTGGAAAGTGCTAAGTTGTCTTTTCCATGAGCATTCTCACGAATCCGGTCAAATACCACAATTTTATCGTTAATGGAATAACCAAGGAGAGTAAGAAGTGCCGCAATGATCGGAACACTTGGTTTGATTTGTAAAAATCCAATCAGAGCCAGTGTCATCAGGATATCATGAACCAGTGCAATGGAAGATGCCAAAGCAAACTTAAACTGAGAACGAATACTCAAATACAAAAGGATGATGGCAAGCGTCGTTAAAAGAAGTGTGATCCCTACTTCTGTCAACTCACCACCCACAACCGCACCCACTTGGTCTGCAGAGAGAACTTTTTCTTTCGGAAGTTTGTATTCGTATCTTACAAGTTGCACGAATCGATCAATCGCAGAAGTAGAAGATTCTCTACTTTCTTCTGGAATTTCTTTATACAAAGATTCGATGGTTTCTAACGATCCTAGTCCGATATCCAATTGGTAAATATTCTTTTCTTTCTCCAAAAGGATCACAACTGCTTCAATTTTTTTGGATTGGAAGTATCCTTCTAAATCGTTACGAGTTTTGTCTGCCGGAAGTTCCACAACCGTTCGAAGTCCGCCGTTAAAATCGAGTGAGTGAGCAAACCCACCATACTTCGCGAAGGTGACAACAAATCCGAAAACAATCGCAAACAATGAAAAACTAAGAGTAAAGTATTTATACTTTGTGAAATTGATATTATGCATTTGTAGTCTCCTTTTTCCCAAAGAAGAAAGGTCTTAAATTCAAGTGATGGACACCCAATCGATTGACTGTCAGTTCCATAAATAACCGCGAGAGGAAAAGCGAAGTAAAGAGAGTGGTAACAATACCCCAACAAAGTGTAATCGCAAAACCTTTGATCGGTCCATTTCCAAGACGAATCATTAAAATACCCGCAATGAGTGTGGTGACGTTTGCATCCATAATGGTCCAGAACGCGTTTTCAAAACCACGAGTGACGGCTATTGAAAGAGCTCTACCCTCTTCGATTTCTTCCCTAATCCTTTCATAGATAATGACGTTTGCATCCACAGCCATACCCGCAGTCAAAATGATCCCTGCAATTCCTGGAAGTGTTAATGTAAAATCCATAAGTGTGAGAAGGGCCGCCAAGATGATTAAGTTTATTAGCAGAGAGAGATCGGCAATGAATCCACCTAACCTGTAATAGAATATCATATAAACCATCACTAAAAAGAATCCAATCGCAACGGCTTTGACTCCCACTTCGATTGATTCAATTCCCAGTGTAGGTCCAATAAATCGCATTTCCAAAACTGATAAAGGAATGGGAAGTGCACCTTCGGAAATTACGTTAGCCAAACGAATCGCTTCTTGTTCCGAAAAACTTCCGGAAATTTCTGCACGACCACCAGCAATCGGATCATTGATGACCGGATTGGAGATCACTTTATCTCCCCAAACAATTGCTAGGTTACGACCGCGATTTTCTGAAGTGAGATCAAAAAACTTCTCTGCCCCATTAGGAGTGAGAGTAAAACTTACCATCCATCCATAAGAATTGGAATTATAGGATGGTTGAGCGTTGGTCATATCATTCCCAGAAAGGGCAATCTTACGTTCCAAAACTACGAAACTCCGAGGTAACAATGCAGACTTGGCAGAATTTCCCCGAGCCCACATCGCATACACTTTAAAGTCTTTAGGGATATTGTATTTTTTTTCCAAACCTTCTAAAAACTCATCTTGGGCTTTTTTCCCAGCTTTGTTTTTAACTAATTCTTGAAAAAGATAGATGTCAGTGTTTTCCCGTTTGCCTAAATCCATCATCCGACGTTCACTGTCGGCAATTTGGCCTTTGAAAAGAAACGGAGTCGGCTCTTCTAAACGATACTCCACTGTTTCTGTGTTTTGTAAAATTTCTAAAATGGCTGCCGAATTCGAAACACCAGGAAGGGATACTTCAATCGCATCTTGTTCCTTTTGGATACGAACTTGTGGTTCTGTTAGATTTTGCGTGGTAAGACGATTGTCGATAATCATCTTTGCTTTTTCTAACTCCACAATTTTACGCATGGGAGAAAGATCAAAACTAGATTCAATTTCAGTCAGTCTCGATTTTGCCTTTTCCTTATCCTCAGGTTTTGCAGCTGGATTGTTTAAGGTAAGATTGAGTTCAGACAATTCTTTTGCATAAAGATCTTTGAGTTTGGATGTGTAATCATCAAAGTCTCCTTTGAGAACCACTCGCATACCACCTTGTAAGTCAAGACCCAACTTAATGGATAAAGATTTTCCACCCCGAATTGTTTCTTCAATCCAAGTCGGTTCTAGTTTGTTTTTTGATTCACTTACTAGAGATTGGTTTTCTTGCGAAATCTGATTGATTTTTGCGGAAGTGATAAACCTTCCTTTCACAGTATAAAATGGGTTTTCTTTCGGAGGAAGAGTTCCTTGCGGTTCAATGGTCCAACCGGAAGTTTTTCCATAATCTTTTGCCCAACGTTCAAAGAGTGCGTTTACTCTTGTTTTTTGATCGGCTTCAGGAAGTGAATACACATCCTCTCTAACAACGATCTTTAAAGTGCGATCGGCGAAGTTCGGATACAGGATTGTAAAGGAAACCGCCAGAATCAAAAAAGGAAGAATCAATAGTCGATACGATTGCAAGTTAGTTTGCTCCTAAAATTATTATCTTCTATAAGAACGACTGCTAGATCCCGGGCGAGCAGATCTAAGTCTGTAAAAAGCAAAGAGTATGATAATCCCAAGGATCATCATCGCTTTTTTGTATTTAGCAAAAAAATCAGAAAAATTAAAGAATGATTTTCCTGTTTCTTTGTTTGAGGAAACATTAGGTGTCGAGTTTGAACCTTCTGTCTTTCCAATTTTCAAATCAGCAGAAAATCCCGGAAGTCCCGATGGTTCTACAGAAACATTAGAATCCATCCACAATCCATTGTTTACCACTTCCTCTTCTTCTAAAACCGCAGGCGGTTTTTCTAAACTAGGAAAGGATTTATCCATAACCGTTGTATTTGTGTTCGGATTCACAACCAAATTGGTGTTTTGCGGATTGGTCTCCGTAGTTGCCAGTTGGCTTTGTTTGGATTTCTTTTTGGATCTCTTCTTTTTTCCCGTAGTCGGCGCAGTCGTAGTCACAACACTGGTTTGTTTTTTAGTTGTGGTTACGTTCGTTTCTTCTTTCGGTTTGGTGGTTGTCGATTTTGGTTTATCATTGACCTTATCTAAAAAATCCAATCCCTCTTGTGCAAAGAGGGATACCGAAAAACAGAATACTAGGGAAACTAAGAAGAGCCGTTTCATCTTAGGCTTTCTTCTTCAGAATAGCGCTAGTTTCAAAGGTTATGTTTGTGTTCGCAGCAACACTCAAAACGACAGTTTCGTTATTGTCCTTGAACTCTACAATCTTTCCATGAAGACCACTGTTTGTCACAACGTTGTCCCCTTTTTGGAGATTGGTGATCATCTCTTTACGTTTTTTCTCTTCTTTTTTGTTCGGAAGGATCACAAGAAAGTACATAGCAACTAACATGATCGGAATGATGATGAGTGACTGTAGAGACGACTTGGAACCCTCTTCTTGGGCAAGGATTAGGATATCTGGTGTTAAAAAATTAAAATTGAGCATAGCTATTTATCCAATGTTTATAGGCCTTATGTTAAATTCAATGTTTCACGAACGAATCGGAGAACTTTTTTCTCGAGGAGAGCCCCTTTGGCAGTTTCGTACCCAGTTCGTATATCACTCACGGCTCCGAGTAAAAACATCGCCACCCCCGCGTTCAGGGCGACCATTGCCGTTCCGCCAGTCGATTCCCTCGGGTCGAGAACCGCCCGAAAGAGGGATTCTGCCCCTTCTTTTGAAGAGGAGAACACGGTATTTCTGTCCAATTCCTGGGAATTTAGGCCCAATTCCTTAGGATCAAAGGACAATTCAACTGGTTCCTTTCCATTAAAATAAGCATAATCGGTTCCTTCAAAGATAGAAAACTCATCGAGCCCGTCCTGTGAATGGCAGACAATAGCACGTTTGGAACCAAGCCTTCCGAGAATTTCCGCCATCGGTAAACAGAGAGACTTATCATAGACACCCACAATTTGGTGGGAAGGGGAAAAGGGATTGGAAAGAGGTCCAATCAAATTGAAAAAAGTGCGAAATCCGAGGGCAGTACGAACGGGTCCAGCATACTTCATTGCAGGATGCCAAGCGGGAGCAAATAAAAACACAAAGCCAGTGCGCAGGAATTCCGCTTCCGAATCTGCTGTGGCCTGATCGAGTTTGTAACCAAGGCCAGAAAGAATATCGGAACTTCCCGAAAGTGAAGATACAGAACGGTTTCCATGTTTGGCAACTTTAAAGCCGAGACTTGCCAAAGTGAGGGCCGAAAGTGTGGATACATTCAAAGTGCCTTTGCCGTCCCCTCCTGTCCCACAAGTGTCTAAAAAATCAAAATCAAATTTTTTAGAGGGTTTGATTGCATGACTACGCATCGCTCGAACAAATCCGTACAATTCGTCCGTGGTCTCCCCTTTCATTTTCATGGCTGTGAGAAAAGAAGCAAGGACAGGTTCCGTCACCTTCCCATCCATCACCTCACTTAGAAAATGTTCTGCGTGAGTATCAACAAGATGGTGGCCGGAAACCACTTGTCCGAGGATTTCCTTAATTGTGGGAACGGTCATAAAAAATCCTTTTTAGGTTAGAAAAAGTTAACAACTGATAATTGGTCACAATATAACGAAGTCCTGAAATCACAGTGATGAAAGTTGTGAATAACATCCCGAAATAAGGAACGAAGGAAGCGATAGAATCAAAAAAGTCTTTAAAACTTAAAACTTCGGTAGTTTTGACAAGCGTATAAAACTCATTCGTATGTTGGGAGGCCACTTCAAAAGTAGAGTAACCCGCGAGTTTTCCCATAGCATAAGTTTCATTGATCATGGCTCGCCTTTTGCCCGAGATCAACATGAACACAACAAGGATCATAAGGATGGCCCCCATCTGGAAGGCAGTTTTGACCTTTCCCATCATGGTGGTGCGAAGGCTTTTTCCAGAACGAACGGCTATATAACGAAGGAAGGTGATGAGCATATCACGTCCGATGATAAGAACTACCATCCACACTTCGATAGGTTCGTGGATGAATAAAAAGGTAACAAAACATCCGATGACTAAAAATTTATCAGCGAGAGGATCGAGGAACTTCCCAAATTCTGTTTGTTGGTTCCACTTCCGTGCCAAATATCCATCCACAAGATCAGTGAGGGAAGCAAGGGCAAAAAGAACAAAGGCAAAAATTTGGTATTCCCATTCCTTTTGGAAAAGGGCAAAGATAAATAAAGGAAGTGCGAGAACCCGAAGTACGGTTAGTAAGTTCGGAATATTGGCAATGGTTTTCCAATCTTCCAACTTAAGCCACCCAAGTCCCTGCCATATCTAATTCAAAGAAAGAGTCCACACGAACCTGACCGAACTGGCCGAGTTTCAAACCCATATCTTCCACATAGACAATTTCATCAATCTCAGGAGCATCTTGGAAACGACGAACGATCGCTCCTTTTTCTAAAACCTCATCCACAACCGCAGGATAAATTTTTCCAATTCGATTTTGGTGGATGGATTTCAAAGTTTCGAGATAAGCCTCACGAACCAAGTTTACACGGCGTGCAATTTCTTTGTCTTTGATTTGGCCGTCCATGGTCGCACCTTTTGTTCCCTCTTGAGGAGAATAAGGAAAAAGATTTACCTTTTCCGGTTTCACATCTTCGACAAAACGAATGATCTCTTCCACATCTTCCATTGTTTCCCCAGGGAAACCAAGGATGAAGGATGTGCGAATTTCCAATTCAGGCCGAAGGTCCCTTGCTTTTTGGAATAACGATTTGAAGTAAGCGTATTCGCCAGTACGATTCATTGATTTTAAAACAGACTTGGAAACATGTTGTAAAGGGCTTTCCAAATACGGGGCAATTTTAGGAATTTCTTTATAAAGATCGAGTAACTTTTCTGTTTTTTTGTCTGGGTAAAGATAGAGAAGTCTCAAGAGTTCTAATCCTTCTACATCCGCAACAGAACGCACCAAATCCAAAAGTTTGTCCGTGTCTTTTCCATAAAACACAGTGTCTTGCGAAACAAGACAAATTTCTTTGGAACCAGCTCTCACGGCACGTTTTGTTTGTTCTAAAACATCAGAACTTTCTGTATCTCGATACTTTCCTCGTAAATTAGGAATGATACAGAAGTGACAACCTCTGTTACAACCATCAGAAATTTTTACATAAGAATATGGTTTGGAATAGTTCTCAATTCCCTTACTTGTGACAAGCCTTTCCAAAAGATCGGCATTAAATTCAGTTAGGTCTTTGAATTCTAGAGGAAAGTTTTTACGTAAAATCTCCCCAGCTTTATCATATTTACCGGTTCCAAAGTGAAGGTCCACTTCCGGAAGGTCGTCGGAAATTTCCTTTCCGGCACGTTCCGCAAAACAGCCCACAACCACTAACTTTTGTTTGTTCTGTTTTTTGATATCGATGGAATCCAAAATGGTTTGGATGGTTTCTTTGGTGGCATCTTGGATAAAAGTACAAGTATTGACTAAGTGGAAATCGCTGGCTTCAGGACCGGCCGCAGGAAGAAGGCCTTCCTTCAGTAACGACTGATGCATGGCCATCGAATCAACGGTATTTTTAGGACAACCGAGAGTCGTGATAAAAAACGACTTCGGTGTCTCTTCGGTTTTTTCCTTAACCTTGGGCATTATTCGCCTAACTCTCCAATGATGGACTGAGTAGAATCATAAGGATTTGGTTTGCGGATAAAGATTTTTTTGACAAGTTTTCCTGGTTTTCCAAGAACCGAACGTTCTTTCCCGTTTTGAACCATCTCCACGGCCCCACCGTCACCCACTTTGATCTCCAGTCTATCCCGAGCTTCTAAGTGTTTGACTTCGCCGGCAGATACCGGTCCTCGTTCTCCCATCTGACCATCTAACACAAATTCAACATAACTTGGTTTGGAGAAAAAAAGTGTCACTTGGATAGGAACATCGCCTACAGGAGATTTTACGGCTGCCCCTTCTCTTTCTTCTTTTAATGTCACAAGGACTTTGGCTGATTTTTCAGTAACGGCTTGCGTCACCACTCGGATGTCTCGACGAAGAGAGGTTAGTTCCTCAATGCGATATGAAAGGATGGTTTCTTCGCCTTCTGCTGTTTGGAAAAAATATACATTTTTCTCAGGGAAGATATTGAATCCAAGGTTTGCCTTTCCATTAGAAACACCTTTGATGAACATCTTACACTGTTGGTTGTTTACACTAAAACTCACACCGCGGTCTTCGGTTAAGATAAAAGGAACACTAGCGTTTTCTGGAACACTTTGCGATACAAAGTTAATCCCAGAAGGAATGTCGGAACTGGCAACGGTTTCTACAGTAGATCCCACTTCTGTAGTTTCCTCATCGATAGATCCAGATCCTGAGTCTTCAAAACTAATGTAGATGATGTAAGCTGAGATTACAAAAAGAAAAATGGAAACAAGACTTATGATTTTATTGCGATCTAAACTAAAAGCAGTGGTGGTCGGACGAGTGAGCTCTTCGAGGGGAGCTTGTGATTCCTCAATTTGTTCCCCACGGTAAAGATTGAGAAGCATTGCTGTGTCTAGTTTTAAGTAACTTGCATAATTTTTTAGAAAACCAAGGGCAAAGGTTTCTGCAGGGAACTGAGAATAGTCTTCTGTTTCTAAAGCAATGATGTACTTAGCTGCGATATTTGTTTCTTTGGCTACATCTTTGACGGAAAGTTTTTTATCTTCCCTGGCTTCTCTTATGATTTGACCGACTCGTTTTGTATTCAAAATGATATCCTCTTTGCTTAGTTCTCGGATACAAGTGGGTTGTTTACAATTTTGGCGTTCCCACTCATGTGGAAATTGAAAACTCCATCTTGGATTTCTTCAGAAAAATTAATATTGGAAAATGAAATGGTGGTTACTTTCCCACGACCATCGGTAGCCACTGCTTTTTTGATTAAGTAAGATTCGGAATCTACAAAGAGTTTCATCTTTTCAAATCCACCAATCTTTTCTCTTTGGTCGAGATCCAAAACAAAGTATTTGGCCGCGTCCCCCATAGAACGAGGTTGTTCGATGGTATCAAATTTATAATGGTATTTACGAAAAAGACGGTTCAGGCCATCGGGACTGTTTGTGGTAAAAATGGGACCCGAAGTGTTTTTACGATCGAGTGTTAAATCCTGTTTTCCCACAGCACCTAACCTCTTAATAAAGATATGAAGAGTTTTTCCATCAGAAACAATTTCGTCCCCTTCCGGTTCTGCGAAGTTGTATCTAATTTTGCCGGGACGTTTGTAGAAACATTTCCCGCGCATCTGTTTTTCCTTTTTGTTGTCTTCTGTTTTAATGAGAAAATCAGCCGAATAGGAATTGATATCGCTAAAGTTTTTCTTTATCTTTTTGACAACTTCCGAAGGTGAGTGCCAATTGTGAGCCGGACTTGTTTGGGCACCGAGAGTCGTCCCAAATACAAGTAAAAAAGATCCGATCCATACTTTCATAGTTTCCCAGTTTTTCAGACAAAGTTCTCTTGTCGATGATTTACGCTGAACGCAGGATTTCCCGAGGTTTGGCCCCGATTTGTGGGGAAACATATCCCCGCATTTCCATAAGTTCCATAAGCCTTGCGGCTTTGTTGTAACCGATTCTCATTCGGCGTTGGAGGTAACTGGCACTGGCTTTTTTTTCGGTGACAACGATATTCCAAGCCTCGTCAAAAAGTTCTTCATCTTCATCGGAAGCCATTTCGACGTTTGTTTCATCCTCCCAATTCATTTCCACATACGCAGGAGCCCCTTGTTTTTTGGCCTCTTCCACAATGGACTCAATTTCTTTCTCTTCGATAAAGGGAGCTTGGATTCTTTGGAGGTCACTCGATGTCGGAGACCTGTACAAAAAGTCTCCTTTTCCAAGAAGGGTTTCGGCCCCGCTTGTATCCAGAATGGTTCTAGAATCCGTTTTTTGTGCCACTTGGAAGGCCACCCTTGCCGGGCAGTTCGCTTTGATGACACCAGTGATCACATCCACCGAAGGCCTTTGGGTTGCCATCACCAGATGGATCCCGACCGCTCTTGCTTTTTGAGAAATCCTTTGGATTTGTTCCTCGAGATCTTTTCCCGAAACCATCATAAGATCCGCAAGTTCGTCAATAAAGATCACTATGTACGGAAGTTTTTGGAACCCTTTGGCATGGGCATACTCATCCACTTTTTCATTAAAGCTTTTGAAGTCCCTACTTTTCAATTGGGAGATCATTTGGTAACGACTTTCCATTTCTTGGATGGCCCAAGAAAGTGCCTTCGTTGCTTTTTTTGGATCGGTAATCACTGGCATAAGAAGGTGAGGAATGCCTTCATACAGAGTCATCTCCACCATTTTCGGGTCGATCATGATGAAGCGCACTTCTTCTGGGGAACGAGTGCAGATAAGACTTGTGATCATCGCATTGATACTCACTGACTTTCCAGAACCAGTTGTTCCTGCCACAAGTAAGTGAGGAAGTTTAGCAATATCAATCATCACAAGTTTTCCAGAGATGTCTTTTCCAATACAGATCGATAAGTCTTTGGCTTTGTGTTGGAGGATGGTGTCTTTTAGAATTTCCGACAAAAACACATCTTCTCTGATTCGGTTCGGAACCTCAATCCCGATGGAAGCCTTACCTGGAATCGGTGCCACAATCCGAATGTTTTTTACCTCGAGATAGGCCCTAATTTCATCCGAAAGAGATACGATACGGTTGAGTTTGATTCCATTCGGAATGGTGATCTCATAACGCGTGATAATTGGTCCTCTTTCTTTGGTAACGACCTTCGACTCAATTCCAAAATGTCCAGTCGACTCTTCAATTTTACGAGAGATAAGATCTAGTTCGGAATCATTTTTTAGGATATTGGCCACAGGCACTTGGTGAGAAACAAGAAGTCTTGGAGAAATATAATACTTTCCTTTCTTTAATTTAGGTTTCGGAACCATGGAGCCAAACATCAGTTCTTGTTGTTCTACCTTTGGTTCTAGTTTTTTCTTACCGAAATTTCCAGAACTTAGATTGGAACGAACGAGGGGTGAGGCCTCTTCCACGGCCAAAGTTTCGAGAGTTTCTTCTTCAAACTCTTCGGAACGAGAATCCACTTCTTCTGGTGATTCATCATTTTCACCATTTTCACTCGCATCCCAACCGGTTTCTTCCACAAGGGAAAGACGCACCGATTCGGGAATTTGGATGGCTTCTGTTTTCGAGAGAACTTCCTCCTCCTCTTCTGAAGAAGTCAGTAGGTCCGGTGATGATTCCAAGGCTTCTGAATCATCCTCTTCCGATTCATAGTCCTCCGTTTCCTCTTCATAAAAATCAACGGGTGAAGACAAACCGGAAGTTTTGAAAACTGGGTTTTGTCCACCAAACGGAAGTTTGATAGGGTCTAGTTTGGGAAGTTCTAGTTCATTTAAGTCTGCAACTCTGTCTACTTTCGGTTTCCATTTGGCTTCTGGAAATTGAAATAGAATTTTGGATTCACGCACACTTTCCCTTTCTTCCAATTCTTCATTGAGTCGTCTGTTGTCCGTTAGCCTCAGTTTCGAAATTAAGATTTCGTTTCTTTCCACTTCCGCAAGAGAATCCAACTTTGATTCTGATTTTTGGAAACGAAATACCTTTTCAGACGCATCAAAAAAACCTTCAAATTTTGCTGCATTGCGGTAACGAACCGATTGTGTTTTGGGATTGGAAACTTTCGAAATAGAAAAATCATCTCTTTCATTTGATTGTTTTTCTTCGTTTCTGAAACGATCCAAATCCATTCCGGCTCTTTGTGTTTTCCGCCCCAATTTTTCATCGGCAACCACATTCCAGAAATGATTGGCAATGTCTTCTTTGGATTCTTCTTCCGTTTGGACAGAAAACCATTGTTTGCTTCGAATTTCATCCACCGGCGCACGACGAGTGGAAACAACAGAATCCAAAAAACTGGGAAGTCGGAGATGTGGGAGTTCTCTTTGGCCTCCCATCAATCGATAAATTCCATTGGAATATTTATGAATCGCATCAAAAGTAAAAGACCAAGCCCCATCCTCAAGCCAGATCACGGCAAAGTATAAGTATAAAAAGAATACGACGAGGATACGCCCAGTCTCTCCAAAAAGATAAGAAAAAACCCAAGAGAAAAATTGACCGAGAATCCCACCACTGTCCCCTATGTGACCAAGGGGGGTTTCGAGTAGATTCAAACTCACAGTTGTTGCCACAAGAAACAAAGGAAAAAAGAGAGCTTTGCCAAGCCTATCAAAGTCCGGATTTCGTAGTGAAAGAACACCTAACATCAAAACAAAACCCGCAAATAAGAAGGAAGATTTTCCAAAAAGATAAAGGAGGGTGAAGGCGATGTAATGCCCGAGCCTTCCAAACCAATTGAATAGCGACCCATCCTCTCCTTCCTGAAAAGAAAAGAGAGAGAGAAGTAAAAACACACCGGAAAATACTAATAGATAGGGAAGGAAGTCTTTACGTGGCAAAGTCCATTCCCATACGGATTTTTTAGGGTCCATACGGGAAATATCGGCCGGTTTTGAGACATAGATAGAAAAAAAATGGAAGCCGAAATACAGAACTTAAAGGTAGAATTTTACCCCTTAAAGTTCGTAAAATTGGCGTCAAAATTGAAATTTGCGTTCCGAATGGCTGCCATTACCTCTTGTAAATCATCCTTTTTTTTGCCCACAACCCGAACCGATTCGCCCTGGATGGTGGCCTGGACTTTCAATTTTTGGTCTTTGATGAGGGTTGTGATTTGTCTCGTTTGTTCTTTGTCCAAACCGTTTTGAATCTTTACCTTTTGGCGGACCGTCTGTCCTGTAGCTGGCTCAATTTTGGACTCAAAATCAAAGGCTTTGAGGCTAATTCCCCTTTTGGCCATTTTGGTCGTTAGGACATCGATCACTTGTTTCAGTTTGATCTCATTTTCCGAGGTCAAAACCAAGGTATCTTCGGTGAGTTTGATCTCGGAATTGGAACCCTTAAAATCAAATCTGGTTTGGATTTCGGTCATGGCTTGGGCCACGGCATTTTGTAATTCCGGTCTTTCGATTTTTGATACAATGTCAAATGATGGATCTTGTGCCATACATTCCTCCTAACTCTTTCCTATTATCCTAAACTCTTTTTGGCAAGTCCCAATGCAAATTCCAAAGCGGACTTTAGGTTTTCTGGTTTTTTACCACCACCTTGCGCCATATCTGGTCTCCCACCACCTTTCCCATCTAACAAAACTAAGGTTTCTTTCAAAAGATCTCCACAGTGGATTCCTCTTTCATTGAGTACCTTATTGCACATAAAAACAAGGGAACTTGTGTCACCCTCTACCGATCCAAATAGACAAAGGATTTCTGGTTCTTTGGCTTTGAGGCTATCGGCCAAATCCTTTAGGGACTTGGCGTCTACAGAAGTGAAAACTTCAGTCACCACTTTTCCCTTGGACAAAGAAACTGCCTTTTTCAGAAGTCCATCCACAAGTTCCGGATTCATTTGGAAACTGAGTTGTTCCTTCTTCTTTTTGGCTTTAAACAGGGCACTGGATTTTTCTTCGAGTTCCGTCTCCAAATTTTCGCGTAATTTACGCAAAAATTCTACCGCAGCATTCCCTTTTTTGGAAAATAAACTCTGAAGGTCTTCGGGGGCAGGAACCTCTGTAGAAATTCCAAATTCTTTTAGATCACCAAACGTTTCTTTGGCGTTTAAGTTATGGGTTTCTACTTTTGCAGCCAAGGTTTGAAACTGGGACAAAAAATATTCGATGACCGCTTCGCCACAAATCGCTTCTACCCTTCTATTTCCCGCACCGGGACTTCCTTCTTTGATGATGGCAAAATATCCAATTTCTTTTGTGTTAGAAACATGAGTTCCTCCGCAGAATTCTTTGGATTTATCGCCCATAGAAATCACACGAACCAAATTTCCATACTTCTCATCAAACATAGACAAAGCACCGGACTGTTTTGCGGCATCAATATCTAAAACTTCTGTTTTCACTGAGATCTGTGCATTCACGGCATCGTTCACATCTTTTTCGATGGAGACAATTTCTTCTTCCGAAAGAGCCTTAGGATGGGAAAAATCAAAACGTAGATAATCAGAAGAAACAATCGAACCTTTTTGAGCCACATGGTTCCCTAGAATGCGACGGAGTGCCCCATTTAACAAGTGTGTGCCGGAATGGTGATTGGCTAAGTTTTGCCGACGTCCCGTATCAATTTCCGCTTCGATTAAATCACCAACAGAAATATTGCCTTTTAGAATCACACCGAGATGGAGGAAGGTTTCGTTTTCTTTTTGGGTGTCCTGGACTTGGAACTGGAAACCTTCTTTTTTTAGATAACCCCAGTCTCCAATCTGACCACCACCCTCTGCATAAAACGGGGTTTGATCCAAGACCACAACCGCTTCCTCTCCTTGTTTTGCCGAAGCCACAGACTTACCGTCTACAAAGAGATAGATTACTTTTGCCGAGGTTTTTGCGGCAGTGTATCCCAAAAATTCTGTTTTGAGTTCGGGACTTGCCGAAAGACCAGTTAGGTATTGGACTTTTTTTCCTTTCCAACTAGCACGGGAAAGGTCACGGTCTTTTTCTAGTTCTTCTTCAAATCCTTTGTCATCAAAACCAAATCCCCGATCCTCTACAAGTTCCTTGGTCATCTCACGAGGAAACCCGTAAGTGGAATACAACCGAAAACCTTCTTTCCCGGTAACAACAGTTTGGTTGTTTGATTTTAAATGATCCAAAAGGGATTCTAATTCTTCGAGTCCTACTTCTAAGGTATGAAGGAAAAGGTCCTCTTCTTTTTTTAAGATGGATTCAATGTCTTTCGCTTTGTCTTTCAGTTCTGGATACCGAACCGAATACAAATCCTTTAGAGTAGGAATGAGTTTGTATAAAAACGGTTCGTGGATTCCGAGTTTTCTTGCGAAGAGTGATGCCCGACGAATGAGACGTCTTATCACATACCCACGTCCCGTGCGGTCAGGATAGATTCCGTCACCAAGCGAAAAGAATACGGAACGAGAATGATCCGTAATCACTCGAAAAGATTGTTTTGTGGATTCGTCGTAAGTTTTGCCGGAAAGTGATTCAATTTTTCGAATGATGGATTTTAATTCATCTGTATCATAGACCGAATCCACTTCTTGTAATAACATGGCCACTCGTTCCAGTCCAGAACCTGTATCAATTCCGGTTTGTTTTAAAGGAAGGAGTTCCCCGGAAACCGTTTGGTTAAATTGGTTAAATACTAAATTCCAATATTCTAAATAACGATCACAATCACATCCTGGTTTACAATTTGGATTGTTTCCACAATTCGGACCACCTTTTTCGGGACCACGGTCCAAATACAATTCCGAACATGGACCACAAGCCCCGCTATCTCCCGCAGGTCCCCAAAAATTATCTTTTTTTCCGAGCCGAACAATCCGTTCTTCTGGAATGCCCGCATCCATCCAAATCTTTTTAGCTTCATCATCATCTAGGTAAATGGTCACCCAAATTTTATCTTTGGGGATATGTAAGTGGTTGAGTGAAAAATCTAATGCGTATTCAATGGCCTCTTTTTTGAAATAATCTCCAAAGGAGAAGTTACCGAGCATCTCAAAGAAGGTACAATGCCTTTCCGTTTTACCGACTACTTCCAAATCTGTGGTGCGAACACATTTTTGCACCGAAGCCGCTCTTGTGTAAGGTAGCTCGACTGCTCCCGTAAATAGAGGTTTGAATTGAACCATTCCGGCGGTTGTAAATAAAAGAGTGGGATCACCCTTAGGGATGAGGCTAGAAGAAGGCACGATGGTGTGGCCTTTTTCTTTAAAGTAATTGGTATACAACTCAGCAATTTCGCGGACAGTTTTCGACATCATACACTTACAGCGAAATCGGTTTCACCTCCTAGGGCAAGGAAATTAGAAGTTAACTCTCCCGTAATTCCTTGTATTGGAGAAAAGAAAACAAGGCAAAACAGAGAAATACCCCACCTAAAATTCCAAAGGTTAACTGCATACCAATGGTGTCGGCAAGCAGGGCGGAAAAAAATCCAGACACTGCCGGTGTGAATTGGAAACAAACTGTATAAAGCGAAAGGATTCGTCCTCGGATTCCATCTTCGGCCCGTTTTTGTAAAATGGCAGGAAGAAGACTAGAAACCACTCCTCCCGAAACTCCAAAACAAAACAAAAAGAAAGAGGTAGCAGAGGCTTTTCCAAAAGGAACAAAACCCAAAAAGAAAATAGAGGAGAGGGTAAACACAATCAGTAAAACAAGGCCCTTTCTTTCCAGGTGGTGGAAAAGGATGGTAAGAACTCCTCCGAAAAATAACCCAGGCCCTAAAAATACAAGAACGGTTCCCCGAGCTAGCTCTCCAAGCCCCAACTCATTGCGGACATATTTAGGAAGGATGACTTGGATGGGACCAAGTGCAAGCATACTAAGAACTGCCATGTACATCACTTGCCTGGAAACCGAATCTACTTTTAGAAATTCCAATACCGTTTTAAGATTGGCGGAGAGAGAGGGAATCTTATCCAACTTTGAACCTTTCGAACCAATATTTGCGTAATGACTTTTACCATCATAACGTAACAAAGTAAAGGCGATCATTGAAAGTAAATGGAAAGATGCCAAAACCAAAAATAAACGAGGATAGTCATTTCCTTCCCGAAACCAACCGACACCCAGAGGGCTCATTCCAAAAGCAAAGATGAGAAGTAAGTTCCCGGCAATGGTATGAAAGACCAACCGATGTGATTCCATCACCTCTCGTAAAATCGCCATTCGTCCCGGAAGGACAGTAGTCATTCCAATCCCATTCACAAAAGCCAATGGCAATAAAAATAATGGATGGTTATGAAAAAACTCGGTGCAAACACCTAACAGAAAAGCGGAGATAAAAAGAAAAAACTGAAAACTCACCACCACCCATTTTTTGGAATAATGATCGAGTAAGTAACCTGTGTATAAGAAAAAAATAGGAAAGGGCAAAAATAGAAAAAAGAAAACGATCCCTGAGAATCCCTTCACAGCATCTAAGGTTTGGCAAAAAATTACAATAGAATATAAAAAACAACTACTGGCAAAGGTACCAATTGCGAAGGCAAAATAAAATACAAGTTGGTTCAAAGAAGGGTACCTACCTAAAAAAAAAGCCTCCCATTTCCAGGAGGCTTTGGTTCGGAAAAAAAAGAGGATTTCCGATTAACGTTTTGAGAACTGAGTTCCTCGACGAGCTTTGTGTAAACCGTATTTTTTACGTTCCACCATACGACTATCTCGAGTGAGAAAACCTTCTTTTTTCAAAGCAGGTTTAAAAGCCTCATTAAAAGCAACAAGTGCACGAGCGACAGCATGTCGGATTGCTCCCACTTGGCCTACCACTCCACCACCAGATACATTAAGTGCAATGTCATATTTGTCACGAGCTTCTAAAATGAAAAGAGGCTCGAGAGCACGGCGAACTAGGTGATCTCCGTTTTTGATGTAATCATTTACATCTTTATGGTTTACAGTGATTTTACCTGTTCCAGATGCGATTTTTGCACGTGCAACAGATGTTTTACGACGGCCTACTGCCCAAATTGCTTTTTGCGCCATATTATTTCAACTCCAGTTTAAGGGGCTTTTGAGCTCCCAAGTTGTGGTCATTACCTGCGAACACGCGGCAATTTCTCAACATTTGATCACCTAACTTAGATTTAGGTAACATTCCTTTAACAGCTTCCATGATCACTCGTTCAGGATTTTCTTGAATGAGTTTATGGAATGCAATTGCAGTCATACCACCTGGGTAACGTGAGTGATGATAGTAAATTTTTTGTTCTCTTTTGCGGCCAGTGACTGCCACTTTAGATGCATTAACGATAATGATATTATCTCCGCAATCCTGGTTAGGAGTGAAGGTAGATTTGTGTTTTCCGCGAAGTCGGGAAGCTACTTGACTTGCCAATCTTCCGAGAGTCTTATCAGTTGCGTCCACAACAAACCACTGTTTTTGTACGGCTTCTTTTGCGATAGAAGGGGTCTTGTGGGCTTTAGACAATAGTTCCATAAGTACGAGATTTTCCTCTTTTATGTCAGGATTTTCGGTTTTCACACCGGGTCAAACAAATTTATTGGATGTAAGCCTTGAAAGAATCCGAAATTATACGAACTTTGTTTGGAACCACTCCTCCCCCTGAGGATGATTGTTATTTTTTGGCCCCGAACCGGCTCGTGACAACAGATTCCCTTTCCGAAGGCACTCATTTCCTCCATGAGTGGTCCTCTGCCCCTATTTTAGCAAGAAAACTTGTCGAAGTCAATGTCTCCGACATCACAGCCTCTGGAGGGAGACCGAAAGAATGTTTTCTAAATCTGGGACTATCTCCCCTCTCCCGTAAAAAGGAATGGATCCGCGCCTTTTCCAAAGAACTTCGTAAATCTTTAGATCAATATGGAATGAAACTGGTGGGGGGCGACACATTTTCTGCCTCCAAAACCCAGCTCACACTTACGGTTGTGGGGACGGTGGAAAAACCCTGGCTTCGTTCTGGGGGAAAACCGGGAGACTATCTCTATATCACAGGGTCACTCGGTAAAAGCCAACTCGGCCTTCAGGTTTTGAAAAAAAAATCCAAGGACAAACGATACCAAGAAACAATCGCCCATCACCTTTCTCCTAAATCTCGTTATGCGATACTAAATTCTCTCAAAAAATTCCAGATCCATGCCTGTATGGACATTACGGACGGTCTCATCCAAGACGCAGAAAGGTTGGCGACAACCTCGAAAGGAAAACTAAAAATCCAAGTGGAATCGATTCCTTTGGATCCTTTGGCCCTGTCAGAACTCGGATTTGATTTATGTTTAGGTTCAGGAGAAGAGTTGGAACTTTTGTTTTTATCTCCCGAAATTTTGCCGACAGATCTTGCCGGAATTCCCGTAACCATGGTGGGAAAATTGGAAAAAGGAAAACCGGGAGTGCAATTTAGGAAAGGTGGAAAAATCTATGTACCAAAGTCTCGTGGGTTTCTTCATTTCACTGAAGAGGAATAAGGTAAAAAAATCCTAAACTCAATCTTTGACTCTTTCGTGTTGTTCCTATGATCGATAATGTTGAATGCGGAAATCGATCCACCGAATTTTTGTAATGTTTGTCGAACAAAACTAAGTCCGATTCCGTAATCAAGCGAGCCATGTTTTTCATAAATATTCTTATTCAATCGAAAAAAAGGTTCGAATATTAATTCTAAGTATTCATTGGGAATTCCATCTTTCATTTGAAAATCGTCGCTGAATGAATTTACAATAGATAACCGAAACCCCTCTTTACTTGATTGAAACATAGTATAAATCTTACTTGAAAAGGCAGAAAACCTCATTGCATTGAGTAACAATTCATAAAACACATTATGGAAATAATTTTGGTTCCAAACGATAGTATTTTCATCCAAATACTTTGGATCGATTTCTCCCATAGAGAAAGATTGTTCTTTGAGCGAAAATAGATGACTCATTTCAGATTTAACATCTAAGAGTTCTTTTAGAACTTGGTTCGGGGTAGCCGATTGTGCAGGTATGCGATCAAAGATTACATCTTCAATTTCAGTAAATCTATTTAATACTTTTTTGGAATAGTTAGCATTTTCCTCCAGTAAATCTAAAATATCTTTATCCAAAATAAAGTTTCCATTCGGAGCTTTTGGCATCACTTTAATGATATCGATAATCTGTGTGAGAATTCCAAATCCGGCACCTTGAGCCAAACTGGTCCGAAGTCCATAAAACAAGTTTTTATGCATGTCTTGTGTATTTAGATCACCTTTTTTTAGGCTATGATTCTTATAACTATACCAATCTAAAAGTTTCTCAAGAGATATAATCTTTTCTCTTTCATATTCCGAATATTGATATTCCTTATCTTTATTGGAAAGTTGGTATTTGATTCTAGAGATAAGTTCAGCCGGAATGACTGGCTTAATGATATACTCTTGAACATGTTCTTTCATCACTTCGATGATCGATTTTGGATCTTCTGTCGATGTTATGACAATGATCGGAATGGACTTGTTTATCTTTCGAATCTCCCGAACAAATTCCAAACCATTACCATCTGGTAATTGTAAATCTGTTAATATCACACTTTCTGATAAAAAATGATTGGCTTCGATGTAATCCAAAGCGGTTTTTATTTCTGCAAAACTCGTGACTTCCATTCCCTGTTTTTGAAGTAATCCACTATAAAGAAGGGAAATGGTTGGATCATCTTCGAGAAGTAATACTTTTGTTAGTGTTTGCAGTTTTTCCATCGGTACATCCGACGAAAGAATAGAAAAAAAGGTAAGGTGGGAAAACCTTACCTCTTCAATTAGTTATGTTTCTTCTGAGTCAGAATCAGAGGTCTGTCGATCGGAAGCGGAACCTGGTTGTTTGCCAGAGTCTGATTGGTTTCCGTCTTGAACATTGTTCTGATTTTGTGAACCACCACTTCTTCTGTCTCTATGTTTCTTTCTAGGAGGACGTTTTTTGTTCGGTTCTTTTTTACGATTCTGTTGTCCGAACTGATGGCTATCAGGTTTCGGTCTTTGTCGTAAAGAGATTTCCCAAAAGAAAGCAGTTTGTACTGCCGATTCGTTTCCTTCCGAAATTGCTACGATCTTGTAGACCATAAACGCATCGTAGAAATAGTCCTTTTTCTTGAAAAAAGAGTTTTGTTTTTCTTTTTCATCATCAGTGACTTGGAAACGAGGTTGGCTAATAAATATTTTTACCAAATTGTCTTGTTCGCGTTTAGGAATTCCCATACGTTCAAAAACAGGTTGGAGGTTTTCTTTAATGTTATGCGCTAGATGCCCTCGGTCATTTTCATAAAGATCTTTGATGATATCATAGAAAATTAACGAATAAAAGATAGCAGGTGTCATCTCTTCTCGGGCAGAAAGGAGTTTGTCAGTGACTGCGAGTCTTTTCCCAAGTGGTGTTTCCATAAAATGTTCACGCCACTCTACATCTGTTTTCTTTAGTTTATCTGCAGGTTCTTTGAATAAAACATCAAGCAAATGATTCTCGGCAAGGCCTTCGAAAATAATCGAAGTCTTCCAAGTTCTAAACATCTTGTTGTATTCTTCTAAAAGTCTTGCTGTGGACGACTTATCAAGTTCCAACCGGTTCTTTTTGATTGCCAGTTTGGTTTTTTTCTCGATGTCGAGTCCAAGTAAAACAGAAAACTTAACAGCTCGTAACATACGAACCGGATCTTCTTTGAAGGAAATATCTGGATCACCAATGACCCGAACGATTTTCTTTTGAATGTCTTCAAATCCACCAACGTAATCCAAAATGGAATCGTTTTTAGGATCGTAAAACAAGGAGTTAATGGTAAAGTCGCGTCTTGCCGCGTCTTCCTTTGCTGTACCGAAGGAATTGTCCCGTTTGATGAGATAATCGTTGTCTGCTTTGTGTTTTTCCAAACGATGTTCCGGTAGTGATCGGAACGTAGATACTTCAATAATTTTACCTTTAAAAATGATATGTACAATTTTAAATCGTTTACCGATGATTCGGCAGTTATTGAAGACCCTTTTGATTTGGTTGGGAGTCGCACTTGTGACTATATCAAAGTCTTTCGGGCGTTTGCCCATAAGCAGATCTCGGACCCCTCCACCGACTAAATAGGCCTTGTAACGAAACTTGTTCAATCGATTGATGATTTTGATGGCATCTTCATCGATATTGGCCCTGCGGATAGAATGGGATTCTCGATAGTATCTCTTTCCCTCGGGGTACATCAAAAAGGAATCGACAGAGTCGGCTTTCTTTCTGAAAAGAGAAGTGAGAAATTTAAACATATTGGATTCATCCACTTTCCCCTGAAAAATGGCATGGGCAAGGAAAAAATTGGCGGAATAACGAACATTGGCAGAAACTTACGTCACAACCGCCTACGAAAGGCTCCAAATTGCACACTTACGTTGGCGAAAGCGCCTCCAAAAGTGGATTTCCCGCAGTCGGGAGAAAGTGAGCTTCGTCCTCATCCCGAATGATGAAAAAGCTTTGGCCCAAATTGAGATCTCAGTCGGGATGCTTGGGTTTTTATTTGGCCTTTCCCTCTCGCTTGTCCTACTTTCTTTCGGCCTTCTTTTTTATTTTTCCTTTTTATTTGACCGAGATCTCTCTTTGGAGAAAAAAACGGAAACCCAACTGGTCTCCTTTTTGTTTTATGATCTACTATCGCAAGACCTAAGAGATTCCGTAGAAGAACTAGAATCCACAGCGGAGTCTTTGAATCTCCTTGCTTGGGAAGAAATTCCAGAAAAGGAAATGATCACCCAAGATTATTTATTAAAAGAAGAGTTCCGCAAAGATGCAAGTGAACTTGATTCTAATCTGTTGTTATTCCAACAAGTAGTTACCACCTATACACAGTTTGGTGTAAGGTTAGGGAATCTCGTTCCCAATTTTCAAAATGCCATTGATTATCTTTCCATGAGAGAAAGTATTTTTTATTCTATGCCGAGAGGCCGTCCCCTAAAACCAGGTGTGGGTGTTGTGACATCCACCTTCGGGTATAGAAGTGATCCTTTTGGAATTTTACCGGTGGGTGAGTATCATTCAGGCATTGACTTTGCTGCGGGTGAAGGAACCCCCATCTATGCCACAGGTCCCGGAATCATTGCTGTTGATACCGCTGTCGGAGGTCTTGGAAAATCAGTTCGGATCAATCATGAAAATGGATTTTTTACTCTCTATGGCCACTGCTCTCTCATTTTAGTAAATCCGGGAGACCGTGTCAAACGGGGAGATAAAATTGCCCTTGTAGGACAAACGGGAAAGGCAACGGGAGCTCACGTTCACTATGAAGTGCGAATCGGTCTTGATGCACCACTCGATCCAGAAGAATACATTAACTTAGATTAAATGAAATAGAAAGGATTGGTTCGAACCCTTGTTTGTTGGAAATCCAACAGAGACAAAGGTCGAACCAGTTCGAAATAGAATCTTAGAATTTTCCGATTAAGTTAAAATCAACCGAATACACACCAGCTCCACCAGCCACTAGGGCGATAAGAAGACCACAAGCAAGAATATGGAACTCATATCCTTCTCCTTTTTGGTTTCCATTCCAATTGATAAAAAATCCGTTTTGTCTGTGGGCAAGGACAGCAGCACCAATCATAATGATAGCGATAGAAGCCGCAGCAAACTTAGTTAAAAAACCCACAAGTAGGAGCACTGGTCCAAAAGATTCACCGAGAATGATAAGAACTGCAAGGATTCCTGGAAACTTCATTGTTCCCGTAAAAAACCCGTAAGTTCCTTTGAATCCGTATCCACCAAACCAACCGAGTAGTTTTTGGGCACCGTGTGGGAAAATCACAACAAAAGCTGTGATGCGTAAGATAAGAGGGATAATATCCCCTGATGTAGAAAATAGGGTATCGAACATTTGGTTCTCCTTAAATCAACAAGAGATAGTTTAATATTAAACTATCTAGAGTCAACCTAATTTTTTACTAAATTTAACGGTTTCCCCGGTCCGAAATTCTCCTTTCCCCTTTTAGCCTAAATTTTACCCTTTCCCCTATGTTAGATCGAATTCCGATTCCGAATCCCTTTGGCTGGGAGGGTTTATCCACTTTCAGCCTTCTCATGATGTTGGCCTTTCTTGTTGGTTCTTACCTTCTCCCGAAGGAGTTGGAAAGAAAAAAGTTGGATCCGAGCCACTCGGACTGGCTGATTTTTCTTGGGATTTTAGGTACCTTAGTTGGTGCCAAAATTTTCTTTATCTTCGAAATTTGGGACCAAGTGTTTATAGATGTTCCGGGATACGACGGGCAGTATACTTACCCCCTCACCCACTGGAATGGATTTCCAGGACACCCTGGACTTTGGTCTTCTTTATTTAGCGGTGGTGGACTTGTATTTTTTGGAGGCCTTCTCTTCGGCTGGCTTTTCATCACTCTCTATTTTCGTCACCACAAACTAGACATCGGTTCCTATTACGATGCAGTGATTCCTGCGATTAGCATGGGTTATGCGATAGGTAGACTTGGATGTTTTGTGAGCGGGGATGGCTGTTACGGTTTTGCTACGGATGCGAGAATTCCTTTTTTCGTATTTGATTTCCATGGCGCCCACCCTTCCGGTGTTCCCGTTTGGAATACACCTGTGATGGAATCCATTATGGCATTCGGATACTTTGCCTACTTTCAATTTTGGGCAAGGTACCAAAATTTTCGTAAATGGAGTATCGGTGCACAGTTTCTCATCATCCATGGATTTGCAAGACTCATTATCGAGTTCTTACGTGTAAACAAAGCGGTCATTCCATTTATCGACCCGCCTACTCTTGTTAACATTCCTGATGCCAACGGAAACCCAACATTCCTTACTGGATACTACTGGCATGGTTTTTCTCAGTCACAGTATATTTCTATTGCACTTATCCTCTTTGGTGTGTATCTCATGATTTCTAAAAAACTTTGGCTAAAGGAAAAAACAAACGTATGAACCCTTCTCCATTTTTTGAAATTGAAAAGAGAAAAAACGTAGCCATCCTTTGGTTAAACCGTCCCGAAAAACGGAATGCCATGAATTGGCCTTTTTGGCGGGATCTTCCCGACATGGTGGATGAGATCAATGTCGACCCGCAAATCCATTGTTTTGTGATCGCAGCGAAGGGGAAATCCTTCTCTACTGGCCTTGATTTGGAAGAATTCTTTTTAGAATTCAAATCAGTGTTCCAAGGAGAATTTGCAGATGGTCGGGAAAAACTCTACCAACTCATCCTTACGATGCAAAAAGGAATCAATGCCATCTACAATTCCAAAAAACCGTCCATTGCACTAGTTCAAAAACACTGTATTGGTGGTGGACTGGATTTAGTTTCCGCATGTGATATTCGTTATGCGTCAAAGGATGCGAGTTTTTCACTTAGAGAATCCAAAGTCGCCATAGTCGCCGATATGGGATCTTTACAAAGACTTCCTCACCTGATTGGAAATGCCCATACAAGAGAGTTGGCTTTGACCGGAAAAGATATCAGTGCAGAGGAAGCTCTTGAGATGGGACTTGTGACAAAGGTCACAGAAGACTTTGATTCCCTACTCCAAGCCGGATTAAAAACCGCGGAAGAAATTGCAGAGAACCCGACCATCGTAATTCGCGGGGTCAAACAAGTCCTAAACCATGGAATTGGAAAGACTATCGAAGAGGGATTAGATTATGTAGCTGTTTGGAATGCGAGTATGCTTGATTCCAAAGACTTTCGTTCGGCCATTGGTGGGTTTATGGAAAGAAAACGACCAGTTTTCAATCCAGAAACCCGGGTAGACTAACTAACAGTAGATGTCGAGTAACCGTTCGCTTTTTGCTACTGGGCCTACTTTTTCTTCCGCAGCCAACTTCATGAGTTTCTCTGACAGTTGGTTTTGGGCCTGGAAAATTTCCTTCGGCAAATTGACGACCGAGTTAATAGGTGTAGATGGAACCATAATAGGACCTCCTTTTACAATCTTTACTCCCTATTCTACCCATCGGCGAATCCCTTATTTCCTGAAGTAAAAAACGTCGTATGAGTTCTTTTTTTTCCCTGATCCGTGAAGCCAAACTCCTGGAAGAAGAAAAGGAATTCACACGTGCGTTTAATGTTTATGCCCAGAGTGAGTCGCATACAACCGACGAATCGACTCTCATCAAAATCAAAGCCAAAAAAGCTTGGTGTTTGTATGCTGTTGGAAATCCGAAAGAAACGGAATCGTTATTCCAAGACATCATCAAAAATTACCCCTCCCACCCTTTAAGTATTACTGTATATTCTCGTTATCTGATCAAATTAAAGAAATTTAAATCTGCGAAAGTTTTACTCCAAAAAAGTATTACCTATTTTCCTTCTTATTTAGAAAACTACCTACTCCTCGCCTCTCTTCTGAAAGATATGGAACGTTCCGAAGAGGCGATCAAAGTTTTAAAAAAAGCTCTTTCGCAAGAACATTTAAGTAATGGCCGAGGGATTGATCGTAAAGACATTTGGGCGGAACTTGGGTCTTTGTATTTTTCTCGTGGAGATTTTAATTCGGCACTAGCATCTTTAAAGAAGTCTCTTAGTATGGTGGAACCAGAAGAGTTCCTAGATTATGATCTCTTAGCTTTATGTTATTTGGATGCGGAAGATCCAGAAAATGCACTCACATCCATTAAGACCCATATCCAGTATTGTAAAGAAATTGATCCGGAAACACTGATCATCTTAGCTCGGGCCCATTGCCGGTTGGGTAAGTTGGAAGAGGCTGCAAACAACCTCATCCAAGCCTATTCCATTGAAGATTCCTTATATTTAAAAGCAGCCGATTTTATCGACTTTGCTCCCCTACTGAGAAACGGTTTTTTTACAACCTTGGAGAACATTGAATGGGAAGAACCATAAAACAAGAGTTTGGTTCACTGGAAGAAGAAATTCTATACGTAAAAACAATTCTATCAAAAGAACGAGAATACGAACGTTCTTTATTTTTGGAAAAAGGTTCGGATGCCAAAGCCATTAAATCCGCACTATTGGAAGATTTGCGATTCGTTGTGGGTAATACGTGGAGAGCAGAATTCCAAATCTCTCCTTCCACAAAAGCAAAAGAATGGTTAAAACCAGGAATTCCCGTCCTACTTAAATGCGAATCAGAAACCATATTTGGAAATATCTACCGGGTTTCTGATACGAAGCTCACCATCCAAGTCCGAGGAGACTATGAATGGGAAGACCAAGAATTCCAAATCTCCAAATGGTTCCAAGAATCTACCTATGATTTGTATAATGAAATCATTACCAAAGTTTTAGAAGATAAAGAAAGTTTATCGCATAAAAAACTCAATTGGATTTTGGGTTTTGGACTCGGGGAAAAACCAACACCTCCCAAGGCCGGCCAGGGCAAACCACCGATAGAGAGAATCTTTCAAATGAATGATTACGGAGTTGTTTTCGGACCTCCAGGAACCGGGAAAACCACCTTACTGATGCAAGCTGTAGAGGAGATTAAATCTAGGAATGAATCAGTATTAACCCTTTGCCCCACAAACTTTGCTTGCGATTATATTGTAGAGCTTGCACAAAAAAAAGGGATTCGTGTGATTCGGTTGGGTAACTCCACCAAAATCAAAGAGGATGTTTTGCCCCACCATATCGACCACCTCATCCAAACACATTCCGACCAAAAACAAATTCATAACTGGCAGACCGAACTAAAGGTACTTCAGAAAAAAGCCAACTCTTGGAAACGTAATTTTGGAAAAGAAGAAAGAGAAGAAAAAAAGGCACTCCGTAAAGAAGCTAAGTTTTTACTTTCTACTATCAGAGAAGCAGAATCGAATATTCGCACCAAGTTACTCGACAATGCCGAACTGATCGTATCTACCTTTTCGGGCTTTGGAAATGAATTCAAAAAAGGAAGAGAGTTTGATTTTGTATTCGTAGATGAAGCCACACAAAGTTTGGACCCCGGATGTTATATGGCTCTCTATGCGGGAAAAAAAACATTCTTTTTTGGAGATCCCAGACAACTCGGTGCAAGTTATTCTCACCCTGACCACCAAACCATTCCTAGTTTTTTAGAAAAGGCAGTGGCCTTTGATTCTGGAGAACGGATTTTATTTTTAGAAAAACAATTCAGGATGAAACCGGAAATTCTTGGGTTTCCCAACCAAACCTATTACGAAAGTAAAATCCTCACCCATCCCGACGCAAAATGGACTTCCTCCCTTGATATCTCGAAGGTCCTAGGTTCGAATCCACCTATCCTTTGGATCGACACGGCCGGCAGTGATTCCGAGGAAGAAACAGAAGGAGAAGAACCCAGTTTTTTCAATCACACAGAAATCCAGTTGATAGAAAAATTGTTTCACTTAGGAATTCCCAAAGAGTTAACAACGGTAATTTCCCCATACCGAGGCCAAGTGGAAAAGTTGGTAAAAGTATCCGAAGGAAAATGGTTCACCCAAACCATTGACTCTTTCCAAGGAAGGGAATCAGAAATTGTCATCCTTAGTTTGGTCAGGTCCAATCCAGATGGGGAAATTGGTTTTTTACTCAATCCCAAACGTTTGAATGTGGCCCTCACACGCGCCAAATCACATTTAATTCTTATCGGAGATTCAGGAACCCTTTGCCAAAACAAAGAATTCCAAGAGTTGTATTCTTATGTAGAGGCAAACGGAGAGATTCGATCTATCTATGAATTTATGGAATGATTTAGTATTTGCATTTCAAACAATCAAAATCGCCAACGGATTCCTTTCGAAACTTTATATCAAAATCTAAAGTGATATTTGTTACCTATATTTTCCGTTCATAATACAACCCACTTCGCTTCTTCTAATGTATAAACCAAACGGTAAGCTCCGTCAGAGCCAGGAGGAATTTCAGATATCCCTTCAAAATCAAAGTCGGTGGTATCGTCTGCATTCTCTTTCACAGCACTTGTGACTAAAATTTCCCAGGCTTTGGCCGTATCTTCACCTAACTTTGACGCTGCGTTTACTTCGGAGCCGAATACATCGGTGTCTCCAATCTTTAAAATTTTTCCATACCCAAGTCCGACGCAGAGTAAAATTTGTTCTTCAGCACTTCTTCCTTCGTTATAACGTTTGCATGCCTTCTGCATATGGATGGCGCACTGAATGGCTTTATTCGTATTTCGAAAAAGAACCATAAGACTGTCCCCTTCGTCTTTCATTAGGATTCCATCAAACTCATCTAGAACAGGAATAAGAATTCTTTGTGACTCATAAATAGTTTGCAAAAAATGAATGATTCCAAATTTCGCAACACCGCGAGAGAATCCAGAAAGATCAGTAAACATGACACACCATGTTTCTCCAAAAAGGTCCCAAATTCGTTTATCGATAAATTCTTGGTTGGATCCTGGAATTAATCTTTCTTCAAGAAGTTTTTCTAATCGTTCTTCGGAGGCGGAGGTAGCAATGGTTCTTTTTTGGCCCATGGATGTGAGTATAACAACTAAAAGAAGAATGTCAAGGTATGCTAAAACAAAAGAGTAAGAACCATTCCTTGGGCGTGGAAAGAAATTAACAGATTCCTAAAATCTACCTACGATTTCAAATACACTGGCTTCGCAAATGATCTCTAAAGGACACATACAAAGAATCATAAACTTTACGATCATTCATCACCTTCCCCATAGCAAAAGTTGCTTCTTGAAAAGTAACAATAAATTCGGCAAGTTTCCGAGTGTCTGTATTCGCTTTAAGGATTTTTTGTTTCTTCGCTAAATCCAAATTTTTTTTTGTATTCTGTATCCAGGTAGACAACAAATCTTTTGCCTTCTTCTGAAATTCCGAATCGATGGCAGACATTTCTTGGCCTAAGTTATTCAATGGACAACCCCTAGAAACAAACTCATCAGGCCATTCATCAAACGTTTTTTTAAACGTATGTATCATTCCCTCGATGGGGTTCTCATAACCTTCCAACGGTAGGATCCAACGCTCCATAATTCCTTTTGATAAAAACTCATCGATGATGGCATAACCCACGTGGTTTTTAGTCGGGAAATGATAGAAGAAAGCCCCAATGGTCAAATTGGCTTTTTCTGCAATTTCACGAACCCCCACTCCTTGAAACCCATTTTGGTAAATCAGTGAAAAAGCAGATTCGATGATGAGTTTACGAGTTTCCTCTTGTTTTCCCATTCCCTTAGCCTTGTTCCCTCATAAAACCTTCCCTGCTTTCCCATCGAACACCAATTTGAAATCCCATTCCAAATGATGCCCAAACCTATGACTCATATTTATAATAATTATAATTTCTATTGACAACATATCAGTTGATATGTTTTTCTGGCGAGATCGATTTTTTGACAAGAGGTGATTTTATGAACGAACTCAATAGCTCCCCAACATTTCTTTGGGTGGGAAGAATCCTAAGTGGACTTGTGATTGCTTTTTTACTTTTTGATGCCGTGGGAAAACTGGCAAAAATAGAACCTGTTTTAAAGAGTATGCAGGAATTAGGAATCCCCGGATCCCAAGCAGTGACGATTGGCATTATACTTCTTGTCATCACGATTTTATATGCCATTCCGCAAACGTCTGCGTTAGGTGCCCTACTACTTACGGCCTATTTGGGCGGAGCTGTAGCCGTTCATTTACGTGTGGGAAATCCGCTTTTCTCTCACACTCTTTTTCCTATATACATTGGCCTCTTACTTTGGATTGGTCTAACACTCAGAAATCCAAAAGTAAAGGAGCTCTTTTGGTTTTTTTAAATATAAAAAACGAATTATTGTATTGGGACAAACTGGATTTTGCGACCACTAGCAAAGAAAACTATAAGACCCTTGGTTTCCCTCGGGTCTTTTGCATTTTTTCCGATTACTTTTTAACTGGGATCACAGCAATTTTTTCTAAACCTTCTTTGCCATCCTTTTCCTTGTTTAACTTCTTATAGAAAGTTAATTCCTTGGGAATTTCACCTTTTTTTATTAAGTAATAATATCTTCTCGTTTCAATCTGTCCTGGAGAAAGATTTGCTTCGTATAGGGATGTTAGTAAAACTATTGATTGTAAGTCTTGCAATAAATCTTCACCAAAATGACAACAATACGAAAGTCCAACTATACTTGCTGATTCAGGACTATTCCCCTTTGCTTCATTATACATATATTGAAAATCGATAGGGTAAGGGTCTTTTGATATATTTTGAAATGCAATATCCACTTCTGCAAATTCATAATTACTATCTGTAATGTGCTTTTTTCCAACGTAATTTGTTGTATCTCCCCCTAAAAAGTAAATGTTCAATTTAGGTCCACTTACATCTGGTTTGACATCCTTTATTTTCGCAGTAGTACAATTGGTAGCGACAAGAAGAGTCAAAACCCCAAGAGAAATTCTATCTAACATATGTTTCATTCATTTTTCCTTTATAGAAGTTATTAAATGAACAACAACATAACCCCTGTCAAGTGGAAAAAAAAAGACCCTTGGTTTCCCTCGGGTCTTTTTTAAAAGAAAGTTCAGCGGGATTTCTCCCACCAAACCTAACTTTACAAAATTCTTAGTTTTGTTTTAACATGTTTTTATTTGTGTAAGGAACTTCTTCCAAACCTTTAGTGAGGTCAGAAAGAGGGATCTTTTCTTTTGAAAGATCTTTTAAGCTACCATACTCATAACCACGTGGGTAATGTGTTTTGTCTGTAGGGCTGTAGAAGGGATTGTATTCCTTTACGAGTCCTTTGGAATATCTCCAAACACTTACTTCCGGATCTTGGTTGACAACAAAACAACGTGGGCTCATATAACCTTCGTTTTTTGCCGTCTGCACTTTAATAAAGTATTTTGGGGCCCATACGTTGTGGTTACGAGCTTCAAATACTTTAACGACTGTTCCTGCCGGAACAAATTCCACCACTTTAGAGTTAGAATCTGCTTCGGAATACAATGGAACAGTAAAATCCAAACTTGCTTTGTTTGTTTTGGCATCACAATTTTTATGCCAAGCCACTTCTGCGTTTTTGGAACAAGCTACAAAACTTGCTCCGACAACCATTAGTAATACGATATTTTGTTTCAAAACAATTCTCCTATTGGTGGTGGTGGAGGCACTCATCTAAACGAGGATCTCCTACCGGAACTAAGCTGTGTTTTTCCAACTTTTTGAAGACGAAGAAACCGAAAATTCCCACCACGCCTACAGTTCCACCAAAGGCAAGAACGAAGTGAAGGATGGAAAACTTCTCGAAGTTTGCAGGGAATACCAACCAGAAAAGTTCAAAGAACTGAACCGATAAAATCCACACAGCTAACTTCCAAAGGAAATCAATGTCTCTTTTGTTAGGACGATTGAGAAGGAGGAGGAAAGGAATCACAAACTTCACAAAAGGAAGTGCAAGAGTTGTGTAACCCCATCCGCCCGTCATACGCATCTCATAGAAGAAAGTTTCTTCTGGGATGTTGGCATACCAAATGAGCATAAACTGTGAGAAACCCACATAAGCCCAGAAAGTTGTCATACCCAAAAGGAATTTTGAAATGTCATGGTAATGGTTTTCGTTGACTGCTTCGCCGAGGTATCCGTTTTTCTTCAGAATTGCGATTACAATTAGGTAAGAAGCAAGGGATGTTTGGAAAGCACCTGCAAACGCATACACACCAAACATAGTAGAAAACCAGTGTGGGGAAAGCGACATGAGAAGGTCAAACGACATGAAACACCAGGATAGTGCAAAGAAAAGAATGAATCCACCAGAGATTTTTGCCAAAGTTTTTGTTGTATCTACAACCTTGTCTTTGTCTTGGCCTACAGACTTTCCGTGAAAGATGTAAGCAAAGATAGTCCAAATACCAATGAACGCTACACAACGAATGATGAATGCTGTTGGGTTTAAGTAACCCGACTTGTGGTGGATGAGGTGATCGTTTTCACGAACTGACGCATCCGCCCATTCATAGAGGTCATGCATTCCAAAAACTACACCCACAAGCAGAAGGCCTGCAATGGGAGTGAAAAGTCCATAGGTTTCAAAAAGTCGTCTAACAGTGACAGACCAATGTGATCCCGTAAGGTGTTGGATTGCGGTAAAGAAAATTCCTGTGATGGCAAGACCGATTACAAAATAAGTTCCAATGAGTAAAATATGGTAACCTAAGTTTGTGTGGTGGAAATGACCTGCTTCGTCCATGTGACGAGATGTTTCATGACCGAAACCAAGAAAAGCGATGAGAAAACTCACCACTCCAATTCCGATCATGGCAATGAGGGCATTACGAAGGGTTGCCGGCAGTTTGAACTGCAGTAATTTTTCGTCTAGTTTAGCTGCTTTTGTCGCGCTCATAGTTTCCCCTAGTTCGCCTTTTTATTTTGAACTTCATATTCTTGAAGTTTTCTTATGTAAGCAATGAGCTTCCATCTGTCTTCTGGTTCGATTTGGTAAGCATAACTTCCCATAAGTCCCCGCCCCATAGTGATGATATGATAGATTTGTCCATCAGACCAACCCTTGATTTTATCAGAGACTACGGAAGGTGGTGATTGTTGGAACCTAGGTGCAGGACCCACAACAGTTCCATTTCCAAGGCCTCTTACCCCATGGCAAGGTGTGCAGTATGTTTGGTAACGTTTTTCACCAATCATCAGATCACCTAAGTTTGCTTTGGCGATAGGGTTTTTTAATCCTTTGTCTGATCCAGGAAGAGTATCAGGTGTTGCTTCTGCTGCATACGGATACGGAAAGTATCCTACTGGAATCGCACCCTTTGGAGGGATACGAGACGCAGAACCGTTCGTTGCAAAAGAATCATCCTCTTGAGATTCACGCGCAGGTGAATCATACATACTAGGAAAATATTCATAAACGGGAGTTTTGTAATCGCAATTCACGAGAACAAGGAGTCCCGCAAGTGCTAAAACTCTAAAGATGTTTTGTTTCATTTTTGGTTCTCCGGTTTCACCACGGTTACTTCCGATCCACCAAGGTTTTTCACGAAAGAAACAACTTCTGATTCGTTATAACCTTTAGCAGACTTAGGAATCCAAAGAGCAAACCTGTGAGATGTCAAATCCGGGTGTAGGATTCGACGGGTTGCTTTGGGAATACCGCTTAAGAAACATAGTGCAGCTACAGTATAAATCCCTGCAGAAAATACAGTTAATTCAAAGATGATGGGCACATAAGCAAACCATGCATTGAGAGATTTTCCAGAGATATTGAGAGGCCAGTCATAGGCATGAGTGAGATACTGAAATAGGATCCCAATCGCACATCCAAAGATTCCGGCTACAAAGGTGATCCAAGGAAGTCCAGATCTTGGAGTTCCCATCGCTTCATCAATCCCGTGAACAGGATAAGGAAGGATACAATCAAACCCGATGTAGTCCTTTTCCTTGGTTTTTTCTGCCGCATGTATGATTGCTTCGGGAGTCTCGAAAATTCCGAAAACTCCTTCATCCATTTCTTTATATTTGTGAAACTGTTCTAATTTTGGAAGATACATACTAGTGGTGTGCTCCTTCTTTTTGTGGCATCACTGTTTTTACTTCTGCAATCGCAATCACTGGCATAATTCGGCACCAGAGAAGGAAGAGAGTAAAGAAGATACCGAAAGTTCCGATTAACATTGCGTAGTCGAAAAGTGTAGGTGTATACATTGCCCAACTGGACGGTAGGAAGTCTCGGTTGAGCGTCATCATGATCACAAATCGTTCGAACCACATACCAACGTTTACCACAAGAGATGCGATAAACATCACAGGGATGTTGTAACGAAGTTTGCGGAACCAGAACACTTGTGGTGACAATACGTTACAAGAAATCATGATAAAGTATGCCCAACCGTAAGGACCAAAAGCTCTGTTCCAGAACGCAAACACTTCGTATTCGTTTCCAGAATACCAAGCGATAAAAAATTCTGTTCCGTAAGCAAGACCTACGATAAGACCTGTTACCATCATAATCTTGTTCATGTTGTCCAAGTGTTTCATGGTGATGTAGTTCTTAAGATTGAATACTTCACGAGCAATCACCATAAGAGTTACCACCATAGCAAATCCGGAGAAAATCGCACCGGCAACAAAGTATGGAGGAAAAATGGTCGTGTGCCATCCCGGAAGGATGGAAACTGCGAAGTCGAAGGATACAATCGTGTGAACCGAAAGAACCAGTGGTGTGGAAAGAGCTGCCAAAATCATGGAAACAATTTCTAAATGAGACCAAGATCTTGCCGATCCCACCCAACCAAAAGCAAGAACGTTGTATAAGTTCTTTCTCCAAGTTTCAGTAGCACGGTCACGAAGTGTGGCAAGGTCAGGGATGAGCCCTAAATACCAGAACACCATGGAAATGGAAAGGTAAGTGGATACCGCAAAAGTATCCCAAATCAGTGGGGATCTAAAGTTCACCCAAAGTGGGCCTCTTTCGTTTGGATAAGGAAAGAGCCAAAACCCAAGCCAAGGACGACCTACGTGAAGGATGAGGTTCGATGCGGCAACAAGTACAGCAAAGATTGTCATCGCTTCTGCGGCACGGTTAATCCCTGTTCTCCAACCTTGACGGAAGAGGAATAGAACCGCAGAAATCAATGTTCCTGCGTGACCGATACCAATCCAGAATACGAAGTTAACTACGAAAAATCCCCAACCTACGGGGTTATTGATCCCGAGGAGGTAAAGACCTTCATAAAACAAATAACCGATAATGGCTACGTCGATCAGGGTGATCGTAAGAACCAAAAGAAAAGTATTCCACCAAAGTTTGGTAGGAAAATCTTCGTTTGGTTTTGCGATATCAACGGTTACATCTTTAAGCGACTTCCCGCCTGTTACCAGGTCGGGGATGTCTAATTTATCTCGAACTGCTTGTGCTAATGACATTCCCTTTGTGTTCTCCCTGTTAAACGTCGTTTCGAACGCGAGTCATGTAAGTGACAGCAGGTCCGATGTTTAGGTATTCCAGAAGTTTGTAAGACCTAGGGTCTTTCAAGAGCTTCGCTACTTTAGATTCAGGATCATTTACGTTACCAAACACAATGGAATTGGAAGAACATGTTTGTTCACATGCAGCCTTCACTTCTCCATCTCGCAATGTTCTTCCTTCGTTTTTCGCTGCGATTTTTTTCTCAGCAACTCGAGAAGCACAGAAGTTACATTTTTCCATAACCCCACGAGAACGAACGGTTACATCTGGATTGAGACCCAAGTTTCTTGGAGGGCGAGCCTTAAACGTAGGTGTTGCTTCTCCGAGTAAATTGTGTTCGTTCCAATGTTCTAACCAGTTAAAACGACGCACTTTGTAAGGGCAGTTGTTGGAGCAGTAACGAGTTCCCACACAACGGTTGTAAACCATATCGTTGGTTCCTTCCGAACTGTGAACAGTCGCAGCTACTGGACAAACTGTCTCACAAGGAGCATTGTCGCAATGTTGGCACATGAGTGGTTGGTGTGCGATTTCGAGTGATTCTGGTTTTTCAGGATCCCCAATATAATAACGGTCGATACGAAGCCAATGCATCTCACGACCCATTCTGACTTCGTCACGTCCGACCATCGGCACGTTGTTTTCAATATTACATGCAACAACACAAGCACCACAACCAGAACAAGAAGTAAGGTCCACTGCCATTCCCCATTTGTATCCTGGGTAGGCGAATTGGCTTCCTGGTTGGTCAGAAGGAGCATTCGCACCTTGTGCTCTTTGTAATTTTCCATCGATTAGGATTTTTGGAATCTCTGGTTCAGGAATTCCGGCCCCAGGATTTTTTGCATAATCTTGGAGTTTTGCGGAAATGATGAGAGGTCTTTCTTTCCACTCTACACCCATCATCACACCTGGACTCATCATATGGTGGTCTTGTGTGGTTGCGAGTTTGTATTTCTTTCCAGTCGGTGAAAGAGTGATAGAAAGACCAGAGTATACGAAAGATCCGTTTACTTCTGTTGCAAAAACTGATGCATTTTTACCCACTCCGTTTCCAATCTCACCCACGTTCGTTCTTCCGTAACCAAGAGCAATTCCCACGGCTTCCGGATGGAGGCCCGGTTGGATGAGAGCTGGTAGTTCAAATGATTTTCCGCCCACAGTAACTGTGATAACGTCATTCAATTTGATTCCCGACGAACGAGAGTATTGCGGGCTTATCGCAACATAATTGTCCCAAGTCACTTTCGATACAGGATCCGGAAGTTCTTGGAGTTGGGAGTTGTTTGCTCTTTCTCCAGAACCGATGGCGGTGCTTTCGTAAAGAGAAACAGTGAGTCCCGATTTCGAAGCCCCAAGTGGTGCGATATTTCCGCGGAAAGATCGTCCTGACTTGTCTGCTTTTGGATTTCCAGAAACAAGAACCCCTTTGCGGAGTAAATCTTCCCAGTTGGTTTTTTTCGAGTATTTTGATTTCAGGTAATCATAAAGAGAACTCGCACCAAGGAGTGATCCGCCAGCCCAAGTGATGAGCATATCTTCAAATGCTTTGGATTGGAAAAGTGGTCGGATGGTTGGTTGTTGGATGGAAACAATTCCTGCTACCGATTCGTTATCACCCCATGACTCAAGGAAGTGGGACACGGGAGCCAGCCAATTCGAAGCAAGGGCCGTTTCATCCACTCGGTCAGAAACTTGAACTACTTGTGCTGCTTCGTGAAGAAGTTTTTTCCAATCATCTCCGTTAGGCGCCTCATAAACAGGATTCACACCAAAAAGAATGACCACACCGGCCTTTCTTTCTTTTAAGTCTTTTGCGAGAGTTTTTAAATTGGCAGCATAGTTAGAAAGTCCATCTTTCAAAGGGTTTCCAACATCGATTGTTTTTCCATCGTTACCGAGCATGCTGTTTAACATGTTCACTGCAATTTGTAAATCAACAGCGTCCTCTGTGAGGGAATTCGATCCACCGGCAACCACAAGGGATTCTCCCTTAGCAGAAGCAAGAGCTTTAGCTGTGCGTAGAACCACTTCTTTAGAAATTCCAAGCTCCGATGCCGATGTTTCTACATTGATTCCAGAAACTCCTGTAGCTCCACCCACTCCCAAATCAGAAAGGGCTTTTGCAATGACTAGAGCAAACTTTCTTTGGTCCCCTGGTTTAATAGGAACCCTTTGGTCTGCGTTGGATCCAGTCATAGACGGATGAGTTTCTGCCGCAATGAAGGCATTGAAGGATTTTACACCTTTGTCTTGCAGGTCTCTTCTTTTAGAGAAGTCATTGTGGTAGTTAGTGTTGTTTAAAAAGTCACTGTCGATGGAAAGGATTACTTTTGCTTTGTCGAAATGGTAGTTAGGAAGCACTGCCTTTCCGTAAGATTTCTCTTGAGCAAGAGTGATCGCATCATCAGAAGAATGAAACGCCACTTCGATGTGTTTTCCACCACCTACTGATTTTAAGAATTCAGAAATGAATTCTTGTGTCGCAGGAGAAGTAAGAGGTTTAGTAACAACAATGGTTTTTCCTTTGTTGGCATTTAGTTTCTCTTTTACATCTTTATCTAAAACAAACCAGTCGCTAGATTTTGCGGCTCCGTTTACCACTTGTTGTGGTTCTTTGGCACGATCTGCATCGTACAAATCAAAAATAGAGGCTTGGCCGGAAGCACAAAGCGCACCTTCCGAAATCGGATGGCTTGGATTTCCTTCGAGTTTCAAAGGTCGTCCGTCTTTTGCTTTTACTAAGACACCACAACCAACAGAACATCCACCGCATACGGATGCATAGTGGTAAGAATGTCCATGTTTTACGAAGTCATACTGTTCTACTTCGTTATTGTCTGGGTTCTTTATCGTGAGGTTCACATAAGGAACAATTTTTTCAGCAGGTTTTTGGATACAACCCACAGTAGTCATAACTACAGAGGCACCCATAAACTTAAGGAAAGTTTTGCGATCGAAGTCACCCTTTTTGATTTTTGCAATCAGGGGATCCGGGGATTTATAGAATTCTTGCTTTTGCAATTCACGTTCGCGAGAAGTACCGCGAAGTTCATAAGACTGCCAAAGCGATTTTTTTTCTTTTTGGAAACTATCGTCTTTCATCATAAATTATTACTTGTCTCCCGATTATCTGTGGCACGTAGAACAATCGTTAGGAGCATTGTTCTCTCTATGGCAATCGACACAAAATCCCATATTTAGGGACTTGGACTGTCTAACCTTCACCATCTCTGCCATGTTGCCGTGGCATGTGGAACAATCAACACCGCGTTGTACGTGTCTTGAATGGTTGAAGTATACGAAGTCTGGTTGGTCATGGACCTTCACCCAGGGAACTGGAGTGTTGCTGTCGTATTGTTCTTTAAGCCACTTAACATGTTCTTGGTTACCCGCTACGTTACCTGCTCCATGACAGTTCATACAAGTGGAACTTGGAGGAATTGTGGCATGGGCCGAATTTTCAACACCGGTATGGCAATACTTACAGTCGATTTTGTTATCGCCCGCATGTATCTTGTGGTTGAAGGGGATGGGCTGGTCGGGTGAATAGCCCACATAACGGCTAGGTGAAAAAATCAAATATGCAAGCGCTGCAATCGCAACGATAGGCACAGAGATCTTGAGTATTTTTATATTCATTCGCAGATTTCCTGAATCCGTTTACACTGTCTTCTGACAAGGAAAGGTAAAATAAGAAAAAAAGCAAGTATGTAAGGGTTTTGGTTGCGAAAAAACATGAAAAGAGACATAATTCCAAATTTTTTTGAAACTTTCTTTATTGAAACCGAGTCTCAATAAGTCGCCTCAATCTCACCAAACGGGCGTTATTTTTGTGTTAAAAAATTAGAATGAGTTAGAATCGGCCTAAGATTTGCATAAGGTTCACCTGAATCGATTCCTCTAGCTCCTAGTGATTGTAAACCGCTTGGTAATCGAACGCAAAGTATCTGCTGCATGAGATAGACTTTTCGAAGAAGAAGCAACTAGGTCAGAACCTGTGGCAATGTGCATGGTTTCATTATTGATACCAACGACAGACTGGGAAATTTGTTCGATGGCACGCTTTTGTTCGTCGATGGCCCCGCGAATGGACTCCGATTCACGACCCACTTCAGCGGAGCGTTCATCCACTTCCCGGTTATAACTCAGTTGGGATTTGGTGGCTTCCGAAAGACGTTTCATCACACTTTCCACTTCGGCAATGTCTCGGATGATCAGGTTCAAAAGCTCCAAAGAGGAACGAATTCCCTTGGCACCTTCCTCCAATTCCTTACTGTTCTTTCCAATCATATCTTCGATGGCTTGGATGGAATGGGCGGTTTTATCAGAGAGTTTGGAGATCTCTTCGGCAACAATGGCAAACCCACGACCTGCCTCCCCTGCTCTTGCCGCTTCAATCGCAGCATTGAGTGCCAGTAAACTAGTTTGGTCCGAGATTTCATCGATGATTCCAATGACCTCTTTCATTTCAGAGGAAGATTCCAAGATGACACCAATCACGTCCTTCATTTGGTTTAAGGACTCACCACCAAGTTTGGCTTGTTTAGTAATGTTTTCTGTATTGGCAAGGGCTGCCTTGGTATCCTTTTCAATTTGGATGGCTCCTTTGGAGAGTTCCAAAATCTTTTGATTAAACTCAAGGATGTTGTCGTGTTGTTTGACAGTGGAGACCGCAGTGGTTTCCATACTGGCCGCCACTTCTTCTGTGGTGGCCGAGATCTCTTCCGCCGATGCAGCCGTTCCTTGCGCCATATCAGAAAAATTAGCAGAAGAATCACGCAAACTTTCGGAAGAGGACGCAATCTCTTCTGCCACTGCCTGGATCTCTCCCAGAGAGTTACGAATACTTTTGACAAAACCATCCAGTGCTAAATTCATTTGTCCAATTTCATCATGATTGGTGAGAGTAAAGGATTCAGTTAAATCGCCAGCAGCCATTTTATCTAAAATGGCAACGGAAGTTTCTAAAGGTAACAAACGTTTTTTAAGGAACCGAAAGATTCCAAAAACGACAAGGGCAGTAATTAAAAATACAACCACAAGAGCTGTGATCGCCACCTGTATGAATCCAGAATTCATATCGGACTTAGGAAGCACCACTCCAATGATGGTATTCCATTCTTCTAGGCGTTTGATAAGAAAGGCAAAGTCTTTTCCATTTTCTGTATATTCAAAGTAAGCTCCGTCTTTGGCTTCTAGGATGGGACGACCTTCTGGAATTTTACTTAAATCTAATTTTAGAATTTTGGATTTATCGGGGCCTGCAAAGACAACTCCCTTGGTGGTGATGGCTGTTACATAACCATTGGCTCCCACATGGATTCCTTCTCCCATTCGTTTGGAAACTTGTTCCAAATTCAACGCAATCCATAAAATTCCAACAAGACGACCATTATCTTCAATGGGAAAAGAAACCAAACTCACCGGCAAACCAGTGATTGGCGACTCTTGCACCGATCCTATTAAAAATTTCTTCTTTAGAGCGACAATAACGTGGTCCCCTGTTTTAGATTCTTCCAGCTGGTATCCAATGGAACGAGGGATTCCTGCAGCAAAAATTTTTGCGTTTTGAATGGGCTCTGATAAAAAGATATTTTCGTATTCCCCATTCGCTTCTTGCATCATACCTACGAGAAGATCGGTGGCAAATTTTGCCTTTCCGGATTGAAAGGATTCTACTATCTCTCTTTGTTTGGAAAGAAGACCTGCGATTCGCAATTGCGATTTATAATAATTGGAAAGTTCGGCACCGGCACTTTTACCTGCGTTTTCCATTTCTCCTCGGTAGACTTTAACAAGGAGACCCCAGTTCAAATACAAAATGAGAGTCGATACAACCACAGATAAAATGAGGATGGAGAGAAATGTATATAGACCTAAAATGTATTTTAAACTTTTCATATAGCACCGTATGTGACGTGTCATTACACCGTGTTTTTAAAAAATGAAAAGGATTTCTTGGAAAAATATTTCCAAAAATGTATTTTGTTGGAAAGGAACAATGGTGATCCGCTGTAAATCATTAGTACAAGTCTCTAAAAAACAGAATCGGCAGATTTTGAGAGGGCAAAAAAAAAGGCCCTGATTTGACATCGAAGGGCCCTAAAAACCAGACTTACACAATTTAGCCTAGTTATACTTTCGAATTTTTAGAAGATTTCCCCTGAATTTTTTTTAGCCAAACCAAAGAAATTTTCTTTGTGACGAGGCCCCTTGTCTCTTTTTTCAAGAATCCGATAGTCGGTGTGGCCACTTTGAAGGATTCACGCTCCAAAACCGGCACAATGCTGTATCCAGGCCCTGCCAGTTCCTGCAATTGACCAAGTTTTTCGGAAGGAAGGATGAGAAGCCTCTCCGGCTTTTCAGACCAAAGTTTGTCTAATTTATCCCGATCATATACGTTTCTAAAGTTTCTTTCTGCATAAAAACCGTAAGACCTTTTGGAATTGGACAACCAGAAGGTATACACAACTGGTTCATTTGGTTCTAGTTCTTTGATTTTAGCACCAAACTCTTTAGCCGGTTGGTAACTAGTGAGTAGTGGATAAAATTGAATGCTAATCGCGCTAAAAAATAGTGTGGCTCCCACTAAAGTGACAAGCACTTCCAATGGAATGAGTTGAGCCGACAACATGATAAATAAAATCCCTATCGCACCAAATACATAATAAACAATTCCTACATCGGCAACAAAAACAGGAATGAGAAAGTACCCGACCAAATACACAAGGCCAGCGATAAGGAAAGAGGGACGAAGGCGTTCTACAGTGGAACGAAACAAACTTTCTTCAGCAATCTTTCCAAAATACAAGGCGGCCCCCGGCAATACCCAGTAAGTATACTGCGGGAGGGGAAACCTGGAAAAAGAAATTAAAAATAAAAATAGAAATACCCAAAATGGTATCACAAAGTCGATTTCTTTGTATTCGTTAGCGCGGATTTTGCGAAGGATTTCTTTCCAACCCAGAGACTTGATATAGTTGTAAGTGCGAAATGCGATATAGATAATCATCGGCACCACCCCACTAAAAAAAGCCCAAGAAAAGGATTTATAAAAGTAGAACGGATCAAACTTCACATCATACATTTCTTTGTAAAAACGACCGAAAGATTGGATCCACAAAAAGAAAGAGGGGCCATAAGAGTTAAAACTTTTATAAAGTAAAACACACCAAAAGGCAGGAAGGGAAGCGAGGACAAAAATCCCTGTGGGAACTCTCATCGATAATAACAACTTCCAATCCCTGCGAAAAAGAATGTCTCCACCAATGGACAAAGCAGGAATCACAACAGAGATAGGACCTTTGGTGATAAATCCCATAGACATCATCAGATACATTAAGTAAAAGAAGTTTGGATTTTTCTTTCTTCCTAAATAGTAAAAATGATAAGTAAAAACCAAATAAGCGGTGAGATACACATCAATTTTTGGATCCACAATCATGGCATAAAAACCAGGAGCTAGAAGATAAGCAAAAGATGCCAAATAACCTTGTCTTTCTTTTCCACCGGTTAAAATGGTGATGCGGTATATAGAGAAAACAGAAAGTAAACTAAGTAAAATCGCAGGAATCCGAAAGGCAATATTGTTAATTCCAAATAGAGAAAAGGATGTGGCAATTGTCCAAAAGGTAAGGATGGGTTTATCTAAATAACGTCTCCCATTGTCGAACAAAGTAAAAAAATCACCAGATAACACGAGTTCACGGCTTATCCCTGCATATTGCGAACTGTCAATATCAATCACATCTAAAGGAAGAGTGAATAAAACTGGAAGGGATGCGATGAGTAAGAGAATTCGATAAAAAATTCTTTCAGAGGGATTGAGTGTTTCTTTCATTCTAAAGTACCAATTTGTAGGAGGCATTGTCCAAATCCTTTGCAGGAATTGGGTTCTTGGTCATAACATTGGAGGATATCACTATTGTGTGTGGTACATCCATCCATACATTGGATTCGACCTGTACGTTTGACATCCGGTGCTAGAGTGAGTTTCAGTTCTTCCTCAGTACAAGTGACAAATACTTCGCAAGCCGCTTGGCATTTTTTTTCTACGATATCTTGGCAATTCACAAAAAAGATAGCTAGCGCAAGAGTTAAGATCCATTTACCGTGTTTCACTTCGAATTCCTTTGAGTGCTAACATTCCGCAAGCGCCGTTAATGTCCCGGCCAGGACTCCTTCGGTTGAGAATGGGAGCTGTTGTTTTTGCTTTGAGATGCATAACAAAATCTTTGACTTCATCGTCTGTGGGTCTACGCCATCCGGTAAAATCCGTATTAAGCGGGATCACATTGATTTTACATTTATTGACTGAACGTGCAATTTTTGCAAGACGCTCCGCATTGTCGCGACCCATATTCACATCAGGAATCATTACGTATTCAAAAGTAATGGCGCGGTCGAGTTCCTTTGTGAATCTTTTTGCTGATTCCACTAGTTTGTCTAACGGATGTTTGTCGTTTACATCCATAATCGAAGAACGAGAATTGGGATTCGGGTGGTTCAGAGAGATGGCAAAGTTAAACGGTTCTTTGTTTTCAATAAAACGATTGATCCCCGTAGTCACACCGGCAGTAGAGATGGTGATTCGAAGTGCCCCAAGACCAAAACCTTCCTGGTCACGAAGGATATGAGCTGCCTTCATCACCGAAAAATAATTGTGCATGGGTTCACCCATTCCCATAAAAACAATATTTGTGGCACGGTCTCCGACGAGACGTTCCACTTGTAAAATTTGGTCGAGGATTTGCCAAGTATGCAGGTTTCCCTTGTATTCCAAAAGTCCCGTGGCACAGAATTTACAATTGAGAGTACATCCGATTTGAGATGAAATACAAATGGTTTTACGACCACCATCCCCAGAAGGAATCCATACGGCTTCGATCTCTTTGTTTTCGCCCACATAAAAAGTGAATTTGCGAGTTCCGTCTTCTTTGGATGCTAAGTCCCTTCCGAGTTCGATTTCTGGGAAAGATGTATGTTGTTTTAATTTTTCGCGGGCTTCTTTAGACAGGGTGGTGAACTGGTCTAAGTTCGTATAACGGCTCTTATAGATCCCCGTATAAATTTGTGCTGCTCGGTATTTTTCCAGACCTAAGGAAACACATAGCTCTTCTAGTTCTTTTTTGGTTTTCCCTTTGAGAACCGGTATTTCCTCTTTCATTGGTTTGGATTTTCCACCTTTAGCCAATCTTTTCTGTGCCCCCCGTAGGGACAAGGATTTCCGGCAATTCTCTATTCATACTCCAGAATCGCCTTTGGAACAAGTCTAAAAAAGAATTCCAGGACCATTCTTAGTGAAATTACTGAATCCAAATGGACATTGACTTACACGCATTGATTCAAAAGCCTAGTATCAAGTGAGGAAAATTTACGAATGAATAGCGACGCCTTTATGGAATACGCCTTTATCGTCATGGTCGCGCTGATAGGAATCGAGATTTTTGTTTCCTACTTCAAAGGAAAACAATATTACCGATTGAACGTTCTCATTGCCGATGTGAGTACGGGTGTGATCTTTGCTTTGATTGGAGTGGTGATCCTACTCGGAGCACTCTATGTCTATGACAAAGTAGAGAAGAATTTTTCACTCTCTGCATTAGGTTACCATTTTTTTCCATTGGAAAGCCCGTTTCGTTTTTCGCCTAGTTTTTCAATAAACTGGCAGGCTCTCGGAGCTTGGACTTTTGCGGTCGTTTTTGCTGATTTTGTCTATTACTGGTTTCACAGACATTGTCACGAAATCAATTTGTTTTGGGCCACTCATGTCACCCACCACTCCACACAAGAAATGAATTTATCCGTTGCCTTTCGAGGGAATGGACTACAAAGAATATTCGAATATACTTACTTTCTATCTATGGCCCTACTCGGAATTCCGTGGCCCATGTTTTTACTCAGTCACAGAATTCTAAAAGTTTACCAATTTGTGGTCCACACTCGTTTTGTTGGGAAGTTAGGATTTTTAGAAGAGTTTATGGTGACTCCCTCCAACCACCGAGTCCACCATGGAATCCAACCCAAGTACATTGACCGCAACCACGGGGGAATTTTTATCATTTGGGATCGTATGTTTGGGTCCTTTGAATGGGAAGCAGAAGAACCTATCTATGGTTTGACAAAACCCGTGAACTCCTTCAATCCGATCACGGTAAACTTACATGTATTCAAAGATATGTTCTTTCAAATTTTGAAATGTAAATCGTTTGGTGATGTGTTTAAAACGATTTTTGGACCTCCTGGTTGGAAACCAACTTACTTAATGACTAGTGCTGATGCTGCTCCCGAACCAGACAAAGTGGTTAAGTATGATCCAAAACCTCCTATGGGTGTTATGATTTATGTAGCTCTCCAAGCGGCCGTACTTATGGCTGTGGGTCTTGTGATTTGGAAGGTAGCAAAAATCAATTTAGAAAAAGATATGGTGACTCTTGGAATTTTATCCATTGTGATTATCTTTAGTTTGTTCTCCATCGATAGAACAATGGAAATGAAACGATGGTCAAGACGAACAGAAGTTGTAAGGAATGTTCTTTTTATTTTGGCTTTTGTGGGTGCCCTTGTGTATTCCAATATTCCAAAAATTGAAATCTTTGCCATTCCACTCATTGGCCTCTCGTTTGTATCCTTAGCTTGGATCATTCTCAAACGAAAGACCTTCTTTGATTTGAGTAATATTTCTAATACTTGGTATTAGATTTAATCTCTTTAAGAACGGACTCCGAAGGGAACAAATGGTTCGACTTCAGGAGTTCGTCTCCTAAATTTAGGAAAGCTTTGGTCTTATCCCCATGTTTTTTGCATAAGTTGATATCCTTGTAACAGAGTCCAATGTCCACAAACGGTGGTTTGATGGTCTTTGTTTCCCCTTGTCCCCCAGAAACCGACTGGTAATACAAAAAATCATCTTCGATCCATCCAAAGATATTCCCGTAGGCAAAATAAGCCGAATGACCCTTTACTTTTCGTAAGTCCCGACCCATTACACTAAAGTATACTTCCCTTTCCATAAATCCGAGAATGGTCGGAATTAAATCGAGTTGAGAGGTGATGTCTTCGCGAAGTTCCGGTTTAATTTTTCCCGGTGCATAAATCAAGAGGGGAACACTACGGTCTTCGTAATAGTTGAGAAACCGGTGGTGGCTATGGTCAGAAACAAAAAAGAAAATGGTATCCTTGAAATAAGGGGCTTTTTTTGCTTTTTCCATATATTCATTCAATGCAAAGTCTGCATAGTGAAGGACGTTTAAGTATTCGCTGTCTTGCGTGGTCGATTCAAACAAACGATACTTCTCATCGGGCACTTTGTAAGGATAGTGAGTGGTTCCTGTATGGATCACAGAAACAATCGGTTTTTCTGGTTTCACTAGAAGGAGTTTTTTATGCATCGCATCGAGTGAGGCTTCGCCCAAATAACTCCAAGGTCCCGTTTTGTATTCAGGAACTTTTTCTAACTCACTTTTGCCAACGAGTGTATCAAAACCCCAATGGTACATGATACTTCCCTTATTGTTAAAACTGAGATCGGTTCCCGTTACAAAAAGAGTTTCATATCCAATGGTTTTAGCAATATTGCCAAGGCCTGAAAAACGATTCAGGATTTGCGGTGTGCGAACCGCAGAGAGTCCTGGCCTGTCGGGAATTCCACCCATAAGTGCCATAAGACCATTGGTCGTTCGTCCCCCACTCGCAAAAAAATTCTTAAAGAACATTCCTTGGCGGATGAGTTGGTTGAAATAAGGAGTAACAACTTTTCCATCTACCTTACCTGTTCCAATGATATCAATAAATTTTCCAGTCCAACCTTCTAACACTATCACTACGATATGTGGCAAAGGTTTACTAGTTGCGACTGTGGTTTTTCGAAGTAAAGGATACTCTTCGCTAACAAAGTTGGCACCAGGATAGGTCACTTCTTTTTGTACAATGACACTGGCATCACTTAACTTCATAAAGTGACGGTCATCGACTTTCGTCATCTTTAAGTCAGTGATCACAGTAAAACCGGGATTTAATACCAAATCATTGATGATGGTTTCTTTGGTGATGATGGCGTCACTTGTCCGAAGCGGACTTGTTTGGATGCCTCCACGGATCCCAAGAACTAAAAGGGCTAAAACCACAAGGAACTGTAAGCCCGCCCATTTGTAGTGTAAATTTACATGAGAATAAGGAAACTTAGATTGGATTTTATAAATTCCAAAACTAATTCCTCCGATGACTAAAAGCCCTAACAAAAACAAAATAGGATTTTGGGAAAAGGCAGAACCCACAAGGGGCAACATCTCAAAACCCAAATAAGCAAAGGCTTCGTATCCTAAATGTTTGTTTCCGTTCTCATAATAAATCAAATCGGCAATGAGAAGAAAAAGTAGCAGGATAATCAAAATGACAGGAAAGGTTCGCCATACTGCCCTGTAAATTCGGTTGCGGTTGAGAAAGTGTAACGAAGAATACAACAAACTCACGCCAAGTAACACGCACAAGACGGATATATCAAACCTAGCCCCTTTTAAAAAAGCTTTCAGAATGATCCAAGTTGATTTGTCATGGATTCGATAAGAATACATGATAAAAAAGCAGGCCCGGTAGATGGTAAGAAATACAATCCCAAGGCCAGCGAGAAGTAAGTGAAATCGAATGTAAAACGGCAATTTAGAAAATAGTTTTTTCATAAATAAAAATTAAGAAACTTCCATAAGACTAAAAAAGTGATCAAGTGGTTTTGGACCGGTGCAATTGATTATGGTTTTACCATTTTGTAAATGGTTCCCGATTGGTAGTCTGCTACAAAAATTTCCCCATCATTGTCCCGTCCAAAGGTCGGGATGAGAAGGTTCCATTTTCCAAGAGCCAAGGTTTCTGTAATCCTTGTATTTTCTCCCGGTTTTGGGACTGGGATGGCCCAAATTTTTCCTTGGATAAAATCCCCAAAGACATACATTCCTTTCAAACTAGGAATGGCAGTTCCTGCATAAACATACCCACCAGTGATGGATTGGCCTTCCTCTCTTCCGTATTCATAAAAAGGAGGTTGGTAAAGCGCCGTATTACAACCGTCAGTAAAACAATGGAATCCTTCCGTTTGGTTCCAGCCATAGTTTTTTCCAGAAAGGATAATATCTACTTCTTCATAAGCATCTTGGCCTACGTCCGCCACAAGCAAACGTCCGTCAGGTGAAAAGCTCATCCTCCAAGGATTCCGAATCCCATAAGCAAAAGTTTCTGGGGCGAAACCGGCTTTTCCCACAAAGGGATTATCCGTAGGAATGGAATATGGTTTTTTCGACTGGGTGTCAGGGGATACAGAGATTCTTAAAATCGATCCAAGTAAGGTATTTGGATTTTGTCCATTGTTTTTAGGATCGGCTCTCCAACCTCCATCCCCAAGTCCAATGTACAAATGTCCGTCCAAACCAAATGCCAACTGTCCCCCATTGTGGTTGGGATAAGGTTGTTCCACTTGCAATAACACACGTTCGTTTACGAGTTTCATGGTATCGTAACTGGTTGGGTTTTCTACAACCCATTCAGAAACAATGGTGATGTCTTTACTGGCAATGGACTTTACATAATTGGTATAAAGTTTCGGTTGTTTGGGAAATTGTGGATGGAAGCTTAGGCCAAGAAGACCCTCTTCGCTGTCGGTAATGACTGGAAATTTAGCAAGCACTCGACTTGTCTTTTTTTCTCTGTCAAAAAGGATGAGGTTTCCTGCTTTTTCCAAGGCAAAAAGAAAGGGTGTGTCCCCCGGTGGAAATTGGATGTCGGTGGGTTCTTTTACTTTCACCACTTCTTGTAAAGAGATGGCGATTTGTTTGCGGTTAGCATCGATTCCAACAAACAAAGGTTTGGATCCGAGGACTTGGCCATCGGTTTCATACTTCTTATTGAAGTTTTTTAAAACAGTTCTGCCTAAATCATCGCAAGAAACAGAGACTGACAAAAGGGAAAATAAGACAAAGATTTGGATTTTCATAATACTTAAGGTTCCAGTCATAAGATAAATGGCTTGGATTTGTGTCCGCAATCAAAAAACTTTGGTGAGACCTATGAAACTCTTTCGAATTATTTGTATCCCGACCTTCCTTTACTTTGCTTATTTGCAATTGAATGACCCAGACCCTTACCTCTGGTTCCCCATTTATGCTTTTGTGGCTGCCATTGCCCTAGCAGGATTTTACCGTAAGATACCCAAATTCGTTGGGTGGATTCTGATTCCCATTTATTTAGTTTTAGCGGGGTATTACTACACACAAGCTCCCTACTTTGGGATGGAAGTGGAAGAAGTCAGAGAATATTTAGGACTACTGATTGCGAGTGCGGCCGTAGCCGTTCTAGTATTTAAAAAATAAAACTAAAGAATGAATTTGCCGATTATTTTTCGGCAATCACCTTTCCGTCTTCCAAAATCATTTTGATGAGTTTTGTCATCTCTACTGAATATTCCACATCTAGGTGTTTGGTGACACCTTCACAAAATCCGTTGATGATAAGTAACTTCGCATCGTCTTCCGACATCCCGCGTGATTGCAGATAAAACAATTGGTCATCATCAATTTTCGAAACTGTCGCTTCGTAATTGAGAGTTCCTTCTTCCCCTGACACATCGTTGTAAGGATACGCATGGGACTGAGAACGATTGTCCATCATAAGCCCATCACATTTGATATGGCTGTAAGAACCTTTGCTAGATGGTTCAAACTTAACAAGTCCGCGGTAAGAATTGATTCCCCCGTCAAGGGCAACCCCTTTGGCAAGGATATTGGAACGAGTGTTCTTTCCGACATGAATGATCCGAGCCCCCGTATCTTGCACCTGTCCACTTCCTGCAAAAGCTAAGGAAAGCACATCCCCAGTAGAATGATCACCCTTTAAAATAATCCCTGGGTATTTGATGGTATTGGCACCAATATTACAATCGGTCCAAGTGATGTGGGCTGCTTCTTCGCATATCCCCCGTTTCACGGTCCAATTGTACATATTTTTTTTCCAATTTTGGATTGTGGTATAAAAGATCTTAGAATTTTTTTTAGCCACAAGTTCAACTACGGCTGTATGAAAATTGGTTCCTTTGTCTTGGACAGAAGTACAACCTTCGCTGTATTCTAAATGAGCCCCTTCGTCTGCAATGAGGAGGGTCCGTTCATATTGTCCGGAACTTGCTGCAGTGACTTTAAAGTAAGCCTGGAGAGGCATAGGAGTTTTGACTCCTCTAGGAATGTAAGCAAAACTACCACCGCTAAATACTGCTGAGTTCAGGGCGGAAAATTTATTGTCACCAATGGTAACCACAGTTCCCAAATACTCACGAACGAGTTCTGGATACTCTTTGATGGCAGTATCAATGTCACAAAAGATAATTCCAAGGTCGGTGAGTTCTTTTTTCACATTGGCATAGATGGTTTCGGAATCGTTCATAGTTTCGATTCCTGCTAGGTATTTCCTTTCGTGTTCAGGAATTCCTAACTTTTCAAAACTACGTAGGATCTCAGGATCCACTTCGTCCCAAGATTTTTTTTTCTTTTGGTTAGAACCTACGTAATGTACATAGTCATCGATATTAATATGAAATTGAGGAATGAAGCCCCAAGTAGGCATGGGTTTTTGTTCATAGACTTCAAAAGCCTTCAAACGAAATTCCGCCAACCAACTTGGTTCGTTTTTGATATGGGAGATGGATTCTACAACCTTACGAGTGAGTCCCTTTGGAAAATTATCAGGTTTGTAAAATTCAAAAGGTGCCTTGTCTAGGCTGGCTGTAGATTCCATATTGTCTCCCGTCTCTATCTTAGAGATTCTCTAATTAATTTACAGAAGCGAAGTAAGCTTTGGATCCAGTAGGATCTGCTTTCATCGTTTTCTTTCCTTCATCCCAGTTTGCAGGACAAACTTCACCGTGTTTTTCCACAAATTGGAAAGCTTTGATGAGGCGCACTGCTTCTTCAATGTTACGTCCTACTGGAAGGTCGTTAACAGTTGCTTGGCGGATGATTCCCGCAGGATCAATGATGAAAGTTCCACGAAGGGCAACACCTGCATCAGGACCTGACTCAATCAGAACTCCAAAAGACTTTGCGATCTCTTTTGTTTTGTCAGCGATGAGTGGGTATTTGATCTCACCAATACCACCTTCTTTTCGGGCAGTTTTTTTCCAAGCTAAGTGCGAAAATTCGCTATCAACGGAAACACCCAAAACTTCTGCTCCGATCTTTTTAAAATCTTCGAGTTTCGCATCGTATTCAATAATTTCTGTCGGACAAACAAATGTAAAATCGAGTGGATAGAAAAACAGAACCACCCATTTTCCTTTGTAATCAGACAATTTGATTTCTTTGAAACTGTCCCCGATCACAGCGGTTGCTTTAAAATCAGGGGCATGTGATGTCACTTGTGGCATAGAGTCACTCCTTAGAATTATTCTAAGTACAATCCTTAGATTCTGTCTAGATGTTTTTGGGTCACAGACAGGTTTTCCAAAGACCATTCCTCCTTTGCGATGGATTCGACAAAACACCTATCATGACTCACGACCACTAAAGCTGTGCGAAGTGCCTTGAGTGAGCTCTCGAGTGCTTCCAAAGATTTTATATCCAAATGGTTTGTAGGTTCGTCTAAGAGAAGAATTTCGGGATTCACATTTAAGCGGAGAGATAAAAATATTTTTTTGATTTCTCCCGGACTAAAACTTTGCGATTCAAAAACACGTTTCGGATCACTCCCGAGCCTATGCACTCCAGAAAGAACTTTAGCCTTCACATCCGCTTGTAGGTTTTGAAATTCCCATAACAAACTTTGTATCTCTTTTTTAGAAAACTCTTGGGGCAAATACAAATGGGGAATTTTTTTCTCTTCTAATTGTTTAACTAAAAATTTAAGGAGTGTAGACTTCCCCGATCCGTTCTTTCCGGTGATGGCAATTTTTGACTCGGGAAGAATTTGTATATGGGATTGCACTTGCAATTTCATAAAACCAAAATCAAAATTTTCCTCTTCCCATAAAAACAAATGTTTCCTTTTGGAAGTTTCTGTTTTCCAAAGAATTCCTAAATTTTCATTTTCTGGAAGTCGGAGAAAAATTTCATTTTCCTTACGTTCCAAATGTTCGGTTCTTTTATCTAACTGTTGTTTGAGTCGACCGGCTTGGCCATCTTTCCCACTCACCCTTGCTAAGTTCTTTTTATACCGACCATCATGATCATGGAGATCCAATCCTTTTTTTGATCTATGTTTGTGTGATAAACTTGCCTCTTCTCTTCTGCGAGTAAGTTCCGCTTCTAGTTTTTTTCTAACAAAGCGAGCCGCCTCCCATTCGCGGGTTCTCTCAATTGCCTCCCTTTCCATTTCTTTTTTGCCCTCTGAATAATTTCCGGGCCTTTGAGAATAAAAGTTTTTTTCAAGAAAAATACAATGGGTAGCAAGATCATCTAACAAAGATCTATCGTGGCTAATCAAAATTCCAATCCCTTGATAATGGGAAAGAGTATTCCGAATGATCTGAATGCTTTCGAAATCTAAGTGGTTTGTAGGTTCATCCAAAATCAAAACCGCAGGAGATTCCGAAAGTGCCACTGCAAGTAACAGGCGCCGTTTTTCTCCAAAACTTAAAAAATCGTAGTCATCCGGAGATTCGATTCGTATCTTCAATAGATTTTTAAACCGACCTGATTCTTTGGAATCATTGTATAAAAGATCTTCCAAAACTTCCCGTGTTATGTAGGTATCTTGAGATACGTAACACAGAGATTGTTTGCCTTGGATGGTTCCACTATGAGGATCTAACTCACCCGCGATGAGTTTTGCCAAAGTAGATTTTCCGCTTCCATTTTTGCCGACAATTCCTGTCCAACCTGGCCCGAAATGAAGGTTTAGATCTTGGAATAAAAATTCAGATTGTGATTCGTAAAGAAAGTTTAAGTTATGTATGGTGATATGTTCGGACATGCGACAAGCTCCTGTAGTTTCCAAAGGGGAAATAGGCAAACAAGTCTTGTCCTAAAAAAATAGGAGAAGGATGGATTTAGTATTTTTGTTTTTGTTTGCCTATTTTCTAGTTCGCAATCTCATCGGTTTACACCTCACTTATAAATGTTAGACTGTAAAAATAAAAAAAAATGTCAAGAGTTAGTTCCCTTTGGCCATAAGGAATTTTTCCATAAACTCGGTGATGTCCCTGATGTTTCGGTTGATCATCTTACGAAGTTCTGGTGGGATATTTTGTGATTTGATCACTCTGTAATAGTTCAAAGCATTTTTTAGCATCTTACGACGTGCAAACTCTTGGGCCTTCATAAGCATAGGTTTGTATTTATAATACGAATATTCCATAATCGAATAATTCTTCGACAAACGAAACGCATGCGGAATTTTTCCAAAATCATAAGTGAGTGTTAAAAATGGTGCGTCGTCTGCTTCGGGGGGTTTGAGTTCCAAAACCCCATGGATGATTTTTTCCGGTTCATCCTCTGTGGCTTTTTCGGCCATCTCATCCAGTGGGATAGGAGATTCTTCCTCAGCAATCTCACCCAAGTTTCCATCGACGATTTCAATTTCGGGAGCCTCTACATCTTCGAGGGCTGGCCCTTCGCCAGCAGTCGCACCACCCGCCTCTTCTTTGAGTTTGCGGTCACGAAAGACTTCATCCGCATCGGGTAGGCCAATCCTTAAATCTTCACTCGTTAACGGCCGATTGGTGAGCTCTACTTGGATCGGTAGATCCGTCTCGATGATGGTTTCTGATTTCTGTTGGTCTGGGTCCTTTGCCGCAGGTAAATCTGCCTTTGGTGAAATTAACTTTTCCGTTTGAGGATCAATAGGATCTGGGAGTTCCAACTCTTTGCGAAGAGCATCCGTTGTGGAGTCAAACCAATTCGGTTCTTCGCCTGACCCAGCTTTTTCTTGTGGGTGGAGAGGAGGTTCCTTTTCATCCCTACGCAGATCATTTGGATCAGGAAGACCAATGGGTTCAAGACCCCAATCCTCAGGCAGTTTTAAGTTTGGTTGGTCGGGGAAATATGGTTTTAGTAAATCATTGAGAGAGGCTTCTTCTCCTTTGGCCTCTAGCTCCTTTGCTTTTTTTTCAATTTTCTTTAGGGCTTGGTTTTTTAAAAAATCTTCCCGTTCCAGGAATCGGTTTTTCTTTCTTCTATCCTCACCAGACCTTCGATCCTTTCTTCCCGCTAGGTTGGTTCGCCTGTCCGCATTTTTTCTACGTTCCTCACCAGACCTTCGGTCCACCAGAGGCAGGTCTTTGAATTGTTTCCAATCATTGGAAAAAAATGTGTCTTCCGGAAGATCAAGCTCTGAAACATCTTTTTTGGAAATCTGATCCGCTAGCGTCTGTAAGTCGAGAGGTTGGCGCAGACCACCTGGGGCCGTGGGACTTCCCAAACCACCTGGCATACCCGCACCAGGCATGTCTGGGGGAACATAAAAAGGACCAACAATTCCCGATCCCGGTGGTGCCATAGGAGCGCCTGGAAATCCAGAAGCCAGTCCCCCCGTCGTCAAACCTTGGTTTAGTGATTGTAAGAGTTGGTCTTGGTTTTGTGCGACCTTGGGATCAAATCCTGGTGCTTGCGGTGATGATTGTAAAAACTGGTATACTATTGGGTGAACTAATTGGTTTCCACCGGAAACGTTTTGGTTGATCTGAGGGCCAGAGATGGGGCTTGGGCCTTGCGCAGGTGAAGGTTGGATTGGTTTTCCTGCGGGTGTTGCCGTCTCAACAGCGTTTGGCGGAAGTGGGGGCGGAGGTAATTGCGATGTCTGCTGCGCAGAAGATCCAGTACTTTGTGGCAAGGATTGGGGTGATTGCGGAAAGTTAGGTGGCGGAGAACTTTGTGCAAATTGAATGGCACGCGCAATCGATTCTGCAAATAGTTCAGAGACTTCTTTTAAGGCACCCACAAGATCGGTGAGATCTTTGTCAGGTTTTGTGCCAACACCAGGTTTCTGATCTTTTTTCTTTGGTTTTTCTTTTCCTAATGGATCCTGTTTGGATTTTTCGTCCTTTCCTGGTTCGCCTGGTTTTCCAGAAGGAGGATTGTCTTCTAAAAACTCTTCTAAGTCCTGGATGTTTTTCTTTATTTTTTCTTTGATCTCTTGGTCAGGAATTCGGTTCCCCGTCCGTTCAAAGATCTCGATGGCTTCTTCTACTTGTTCGGCTTCAACAAGTGCCTCTGCATTCAGGAGTGGTCTTCTATGAAAGGAATACTTCGAATTTTTGGAAATGATATCATCTGCAGAAAAACTAATATCCGGTTTTTCCCTTCGCGGTCGTTCACCAGATGAAGGAGATTCCGAACCCTCTTCTCCAAATTCACCTAACGGAAGGTCGCTGAGAGATTTGGGTGGTTTCTGTTTCTCACGTCTTCCACCTCTACCGGACTTTGGCTCTTTTCCAGAATCTTCACCAAGAGCTTCCCCTTGTTCCTCTTCTTCCTCATCAAAATCGGAAAGTCTTTCCGAAAGAGGTTTTGGTTTGGATTTAGGTTCCTTGGGATCTGTTTGGAAATTTAATTCTTGGCCACGACCACCAGAAGATGGCCTTTCTTTTTTTGGTGATTTTGATTGAGGTTTTGTATCCTCAACTTCCGCGGATTGTCTTTGTTTTTGTCTCCGTTTTTGGCGAGGACTTAAGTCAACATTGGGCCTACCACCCCCTTCGCTCCCAGCGATATCATTGAGGTCGGCACCAGCGCCGGAAAGACCGAGTAACATCATTAGGGTGGTTAACATAAAAGGGTTCTACTCTTTATTTTCGAGGTTTCCTATACAGTAACTTAAGGTATATTCAAAGAATATTCGATTTCCTAGCATTTTACGGGGGTTTTCGGGCCAAAATGACCGCAAGTTCTTTTTCTGCTTGACACAAGAGAAATTCTTGCGTTCCATGGTGGCATGAAATCCGTTGCGAAAAAAAATCTCAGCTTTGCCTCCTCACCGGACAATGCAGACGGGTTGCAGTTAAAAATCACATTCGACGAAGACACAAAAACTGCCTTCGGTGATTACACCTGCCCCGAAAAATACCAGGGTTTACCGGATCAAATCCACCCAGGAATTATATCCACCATCCTAGATGAAATCATGGTTAAGATCAACGAAGCGATGAATTTCGAAACCACAACAGGTGAATTAACCATTCGTTTCTTACAACCTGCAAAAGTGAATGAACCATTGCACTTACGTGGTTGGTTTGTGAAAAAGAACAAAAAAATCATAGAAAACCGTGCTGAAATAGAAAATGAGATCGGCAAAATAGTGGCCCGCGGAAAAGGTAAATATATCGAAGCTGAAGACTGATTTATGCCGGTGTGGTGGAATTGGTAGACGCAGTGGATTCAAAATCCACCGATGGTAACATCATGCCGGTTCGATTCCGGCCATCGGTACCAACAGTAATTTAGTTCGAATCTCTCTCGCAAGCCTTTTGATAAAAATCTTCTTCGATGGTATCAATGGCTTGTAAGACAAGGTTTATTTCTTCTTCTTTCATCTGATCAAAGATTCCTCTCCCCTCTTTTAGAATCGAAACTCCCAATGTAATTCCTTTTCTATCTTCCTCTGTATACAAACTACCCTTCGATTCCATCTTAACGAGTATATCTTCCATAATCAAAATAATTTTACGAATGAGTTCTGCATCGGAAAACACTTTGAATAAAGCACCAATGTCTTTTCGAAAAGCATCGGCTTTCTTTTTTTCTACTTTAGCAATGAGGGAATCCATTGCAAATTCTGATTGTAATAAACTAACTTTGTTTTCTCTTCTATCAAGTTCCAAAACAAGTTCTTCTTCAAACTGATGGGCGGTCACATAGGAATGGAGGGCCGCAAGGCCTGCTTTTAATGCCATGGGAAAATGTTTTCCAAAACGAAAGATAGACATGGTCAAGTTTCCAAGGATTCCCCAAATTTTTGTAGGATGGTTTACAAAACCAGATAACGCATCAAAGGCGGAGTCCAATTCTTTCCGTTTGGAATATTCAGGATACAGGTACTCTAAAAAAAAATGCAACAATTGGTCAATTTTAGAACGAGGTATCGAACTAAATTCAGGGTATAATAACAAATTTTCCGGCGAGTATCTCTTCTGGAGAGACTTTTGGTACATCGTGATCAACTCTTGAAAGAGTGGATGGCCGAGTACTTTTGAAGATTCTTTTTTTGGTTTCATGAGTGTATCAGTGATTTATAAAACATCATCAAAATAAGTTTCATACCTTTCCCAATTTACTTTTTTACCTTTTGGGTTATAAGGTAGATTGACATTTTTTTTCACATCCAGACCAACAAACAAAGAGTAAATGCCCACTGCCAAGGAAATGGCCGTCTCTTTTTTGTTTTGGGTAAGGTATTTCATATCACGGCTTCGGTTGACATAACCAATTTCGATAAAAGCACAAAGGGCATTGGTATAAGTCGGAAGGCTGTAAGTAGATATATAAGGTTTTTGGATAGGACCAAGTTCTGGATAAGGAGAGTTTTTTTCTTTTAATTGGACGGGGAGTCCATATTGGACAAAACGCATCAGTTCCTTAGTTACATAGTGGTTGTCACCACCAAATCCTTCTTTTCCCCCTTCCCTTCTCCACTCTTCTTTTTTTCCCTTTTCCCTTTCCCAAAACTTTCCTGTTTCCGAAAAGTCTTCGTGGGTTGTGGCGTAAGGGCCTGGTTTTCCAATTTGTTTTTCCCAGTTAGGTTCATCGGCATATCGCCAGCTAATCATATTTTGGCGGTATCCTTCAAACTTGGAAACATCGGCTTCTTTCCCATTTTTTTTAGACCAATATCCATGTAGATAAATCCAAGTATCCGCCATGGCATTTTCCAACTTGGACCATCCCGATTGAAAAACGAGCCAGTCCGACCAAGGGCCGTTAAGAAATGAGTTCTGTGATTTTTTCTTTTCCGATATTTTTTTGATTTGGGAGAATGTTTTGTAACCTGGGGTGAGGACTGCCCCCATTCCCCCTGTTTGGCCTTTACTAGCAGGATTCAAATGCAGTGACAAAACTAAATGAGGTTTTTGTTCATTGATTTTAGACAATCTTCCTTTCCGACGAACACCTGTTTTTTGGTCTGGGAAATCATACAACCGGTAGGTGGCATTGGGATCATCGGATGTGGGATCCTCATCAAAGGATGATTCACGAGTGAGTTTACTTTCGAAGGTAACTCTTGTATAATCTGTTTTTTTGGAGAATAATTGAAGATACCCTTCAAATTCTTTCCAACCGGCATCTGTCTCTGTTAGTTTTAAGATGCGGTGAACTTCTTTGGCTAAGTCAAGGACTACCTTTCTTTCGGTGATGTTTCCATGTTCCGTACCTTGTTTGTATGTTTCTAAGTAAGTTTGGGTGACACTGTCATATTTGTCCCCATGTTGCGCCTTGGGATCTTTGGCAATTCCCCCGTGGCCTGGATCCACAACAATACGAAAGACTGGTACCGCTCCCAAGGAAAAGGAGAAAAAAACAAAACCAAAAATGAAGAAAAGTCTACGAAAGAATAATGAAGATAAAAAAAGCACGATGGGTCATTCTCCGCACCCAGGGGGGCGGAGAAAAGAAAAAGTTTAAAGTTCTATTTTGTAGGTTGGCTAAAGATTTGGTTTCTGTTATCGCTTAAGTCTTTACCGTATTTATCAGTGATGGCTTTTTTGTCCGCTTCTGCTTCTTTGAAATCAGAAAGGATTTTGATTCCATAATCTTTGGCAATCCGGTAATGTACGATAGCATCGTAAAAACGATCGTCACGAGACATGTCTGTAGCTAATCCCATTTGTCCATAAGCAATGCGAAGTTTTTGTTGGCCTTCTGCAATCTCACGGTAAGGAACCACTACTTTTGAACCTTCTTGGGAGGATTCCACAAGTTGGGATTGTTCTTGGCCTGTGATTAAATCAGCACATTCAGCAAGTAAGTTCTGTGTTTTGGTATCATAGTTTTTTGAAAACTTACCCATGAGAGTAGAGATATCTTTTTCCAAAGTAACCATCGCTTTCCCCGAAGCAATGTAAGCACGTCGGTAGTAATAACGTAAAACCACTTGGTAATCTTTTTTGATTTTGTCTAGGGCCGCTTTCGAATCAGGAACTTCATCCCCAAAGTTAGCAGTCACAATCGTTAATAGTTTGATGGCGTTAATGACGCGGTCTTTGTTATTTTCAGAAATATTCTTATATTGTTTTCGTTCTAAGTTGTTCCCTTGGTCTAGTTTGTCGAGTTCCTCAAAGGACTCTTTCCCTTTTTCGGGAGCCCCAGACTCTTGTGCAAGCAGAGACAAACAAAAGAAACAAAACGAAAGGATGATGAAACTATTTTTTAACACGAAACTTACTCTCCTTAAACCAAGGAGCAGAATAGCCGAGATTACAGGGGTTTGACTACTATTTTTTATCCTTTTGAAAAAAGAGTAATCCATCACCAACAGAATACAATGTATAACGAAAAACTTGGGATTTCACCTCATCCCAAAGAGACATGACGGCCAAATCAGATGGTTTCTTTGGATCGGGATGAAGGACTCGTCCATGCCACAACATATTATCGAATAAAAAACTGGCTCCTGGTTTGGAATCTCTCCAAAGGATTCGAAAAATTTCAGGGTAGGTAATTTTATCACAATCTATAAAAAAAAGATCAGAATCGATCCATTCCTCTCGGTTCTCCTGTAAGTATTCCAAAACGGACGCGGTGACCCGTTTAACATGAATTTGGTCCCAGATTCCCATTTTTTTGGCATACTCATCTAGAAGGGCCGCCTGCTCCTCATACCGGTCCACAGTTACAAACTGCGAATTCGGGGAACCCAAGGCCATCCAAAGTGTCGAATACCCAAGGCCCGTCCCTAATTCCAAAACTTGACTCGGTTTCAAAAGAGAGACCAAATGAGACAACACAGCTCCCGTGGCAGCAGTCACAATAGGAATGTTCTTATCTTTGGCATACGTTTCCATTTCCGAAAATATGGGATTTGGTTTGTACACCAAACTAGAATCTATATAAGATTCCAATTCTGGGATATAAATACTCGGTCTTGGTTTCATGTTTTGGGAGGTAAAAAAAGAGAAATGCGATCTTTCAGAATTGGGGGAACTTTTTTACGAAGGATATCGTTTAACTCGCGATAACTATAACGTTTCGATGGGTGGATGAGAACAATAGCTTCATTTTCAAAAGCGGTCGCATGTTCAACAATTTCATCAAAATGGGTATGACCCCATTCCCGTGCACGACTCACATCCCTCTTCTCACAATAATAAGTGCATTCCATAAATAGAATTTTACTCTTTCGAACATCTTCATTTTCTAATACATATTCAATTTTTGTATCTCCAGAAAAGGAAACCAGAGGGACAGAGATTTCTTCCGTAGGATCTTCGCCCAAATCTTTTTTGTTTCGAATTTCTTCGGAATTGAGACTTGTCCACTCTTTCTTTAACTTACGTTTGGTTTCATAAACCGTATAACCTTGAGAAGGAACTCTATGAAAACTTTCCCAAGGTTTAAAAAAATAACCTGGTTTTAAATCTACTCTGGTCCCAAACTCGAGGCCAACAAGTTCACAATCGTAATCGAAACCTTCAATTTCGGAATATAGTTTTAGAATTTGCGACATCTTTGGTTCTAAAGATTTGGGAAGGTAAATTTTCGGGACGGGAAGTTTGCGAAGGCTCCGTTGTGACACATAATATGGAATTCCACAAGAATGATCCAGATGGGCGTGCGATAATAGAATTCTTCCGATATGGATTTTATCAGGATTGATAAACCCAAAATCAAACATAAAGTCAAGAGAAGGACAAATGATGGATGTCCGAATCCCACCTTCGGACAAACCTTCAAATTTGGTTCCTTTGTATTCGAAACTAGCAGTTAACATCAATCTTCCGGATTTATTACCTTTACCGATCCTTTCCAGGATTGTTCCAAAGTTTTGGGCCCCACAACCGTAACCAATAATTTGTCCGATTGGAAATAAAGATTACCCACTCTTTTTAAGTCAGAGAGAGTCAATCGGTCGATCTCCTTTCGGAAGTTCTGTAAATATCCTTCTGGCATTTTATGATCACGTCTTCTCACTTCGCTGGCAAGAGTTCGTTTATCATCTTCAAATTGAAATACAAACTGGTTGATGATGGCATTTTTTGCCCGAACCAGTTCTTCTTCTGTTAAAGAGTCAATGAGTTTGGGTTGGATGAGTTCTCGCATAAGGGAGAGAACTTCTTTTGCGGATTCCGTTTTGGTCATCGCAAAAAACTGGATGGTTCCATAATTTTCTTGGAATTCAGTATTACTCCCCGCCGAATAAGCAAGACCCCTATTGTTTCGAATCTCTCTCATATAATAGGAGTTAAACCCACCAGCACCAATGATATAATTTAAAACTTGGATGGCATAAAAATCAGGATGGTTGTGTTCAGGAAGGACTCCTATCATAGAAATAAATGTTTGGTTTACATCTTTGGCCACCAAACGAATTTCCTTTCCTTCTTTTTTTACATTTTCAGACAAGATCAATGGCGTAATGAGTTCAAAGTCCTGTGTTTTTGATCCCTCTGCCAACTTCGGCAGGAAGTTCTCCCAGGATTTCAAATCAAAATCACCAGTCAAAAGGAACCTTCGTTTGGTCTCACTTAAGATTTCTTTTTGGAACTGGACAAGATCAGCGAGTTTCAGAGATTCTAACGAAGAAAGCTGCATAGAAGTTCCTGCAATGGTTCCACGAAACAACGCCTCCTTCGCTTTTCTTGATCCAAGTGCCGTCGGGTTATCATTTCTACGTTTAATCTCTTCACCTAACTTTCCTTTGGTGGTAACCATCAAAGACTCATCTAAATTTGGTTCTGCGAAAAAAGACCGCAAAACAGGAAGGACTTCCTTCTCTGTGGATTTCAGGTAAGCGATGCTGAATATTGTTTTTTCATAATCGATGGAAACTGAAAAAGACGCTCCGTAAAACTCGAGTGTTTCTAAAAACTTCTCTTTGGGAAATGTTGCCGATCCTGACAACTCCCAACTATCTTCTAATAATCTGGCAATTTCGACAGATCGTTTCCTTAAATGTTTTTTTCCATGGTAAACATAAATGTCCGCATACACGATAGGAAATTCTGCATTTTTTAATGAGAATACTTCTACACCTGAGGGTTGTTCTACTGATGTGATTTTTGGCACTTCAAACTCCAATGGTTTGAATTTTAAATCCCGAACAAACTCCCCCATCTCCCGAGCCGAGAGACCAGAAACGACAACTACAAAAAGAATTAAATAAATACGTTTCATTTTGATTTTTTCCTTACGTCTTCCAATACACCCACAACTACTTTATCTTTAGAAAGATATGTAGGAATTAGAGTTTGGATATCATTTGATGAGGTTTTCATGATGGCAGAGTATTGACGGAAAAGCCCAGCCCAATCACCATATAACAACTGATAATAACTTAGAAGATCAGCAATACTTCCATTTTCATCCAAGGTTTTAATAAAATCGGAAACCATTTGGTTTTTTACTTTATCCAGTTCCTCTTTGGGAATGCCCGTTTCTTTAATTTTATTCAGTTCTTCCCAAATGATTTTTTCGATCAATTCTGGTTTGGCATCCTCTTTCGGTTTGATAAAGAATACAAAATAATTTTGGTATCTTTCTCCAGGGTATCCATTAGCTGCCCCTACACTCACAGCCAGTTTTTCTTCCAAAACCAATCGTTTGTACAACCTAGATCCCGTTCCCGAGGTGAGGATGGTGGATAGTACATCAAAAGAAGAATTATCTTTATGAGGATAAGGGGGTTTTAGCCAACCCACCATCATCTGACTTCCCGAAGGGTGATAAACTTTGAATCGTTTTTCCCCAGGAAAAGATTTTTCTTCCACTTTATAAGTAGGCCTTGGTTTACCAGGTTTTAGATCAGAAAAATATTTACGAATGATTGATTCGGTTTCTTCAAAATCAAATTGTCCCACAATGGAGATGACCATTCGATCTGGTGTGTAGTGTTTTTTAAAAAAGGCTTTGGTATCCTCTATTTTTAAAAAAGGTAGGCCTGTAGAATATCCAATCACTGGTTTTCTGTAAGGGTGACTTTCAAAGGCCAAAGAGAAAAATTTTTCTCGTAAAACACCTGCTCCACTGTCATCAGTACGCATCCGACGTTCTTCAATCACAACATCTCTTTCCGTATAATATTCTCTTAAGATAGGATTTTTTAATCTGTCCGATTCAATCTTTGCCCAAACTTCGATTCTGTTGTTGGGAAGTTGGATTTGGTAGTTTGTGACATCTTGTGAGGTATATGCGTTGAATCCAACCTCACCATTTTGTTCATAAATATAAGAATCTTCGTTTTTAACAATAAACTCATCTTGGAGTTGGATGAGATTTTTTAACCTTCGATTTAAGGTTTCCACCTCTTCTTGTAAAGAAGGAGGAATGGTTTCTCCTCGTGTGGTAAGGTCTCGAATTTTTAATTTGAGATCATCCAGTTCTGTTCCCCAAACTTCGATTTGTTTTTGGTATTTTTCTTCTTTATCAAAGTCAGTGGTCCCCACATTTTTGGTACCCTTAAAAAGCATATGTTCCAAAAGGTGAGCCGTACCCGCTTCTTCCGGTGTTTCATCCACAGCTCCTACAAGGAATTTGATGTACAAGGCAACTGTCGGCGAAGTTCCTCGCTTCATCAGCACAACGGTGAGACCATTGTCCAAACGGATGGTTTTTATCTTTTCACGAAATTGGGATTCGGAGGTTCCGAAGAATTGGTCCTGGGAAAAAAGAGGTAAAAATTGTAGTAAGAAACAAAGGAAAAAGATTCGTAATTTCGACATCATCTACTAGTCTTGAAGGTGGAAATGGTTCGTAAACTTCTAATTTTAAGCTTCTTTTGTTCCTGTCGCCTCTTCACTATTGCTGATCCCAATTATGTAGAACAAGCTCTCCTCAACGAAAAAGATGAAGGGTTTATTTCTCGGGAATTTTTTCAAATCAAAGTCGAAATCCCAGTGACTTACAAAGAAATCTCAGGAAACGCAAGACGTGAAGATTGTAAACGGAGAGCATTTGTAGAAAGAGAGAGATTGAGTATGCCCTTCCTTCTACAAATCCAAAGACAAAAGCACAGGTTCGGTGAGGGGTTCGATGAATATGCGGCATCCTTAGAAGGGAAAGATAGACAAACGAGGGTCGTTGCCAATGCTCCTCAGAACACTACTTCAGGCACGGGAACTCAAACCAGTGCGACTACAGCCGCAAATCCGATGACCCTACAAAATGCTCAGACTACCCAAGGGCAATCCACTACAAATCCTTCACAGTCGCAAATCACAGGCCAGAACCTAGGCGAAGTTAGGGGGAATCCCCAAGACAAAAAAGAGAATCCTGTTGAAAACTTACACAACTTTGCCTGGTTCTTTGACACTCTTACCTTATATAAAGAAGATTACACAGATAGAACAAAATGTGCTTTCCTATTCCGCAACATCCAACCTAAATTAATGGAACGTGTGGAAAAAACTCACATTTCAGAACCTAGGAAATTGTAAATGAACAAAACTCTAACAAGGATTATCCTTTCTTTCGCTATTGTAACTCTCGTATGGAATTGTAAGTCCAAAGAAACCAAAGAAGTTGTGCCGCAAGCCAATGATACAGAAAATCAAGCCATTTTAGAATTTACTAAAGCAAAAGAAGGATTCATTTCTGAGACATTGTTTCAAGTAGCCGTGTCCAGTGTTCTACCAACAGAATCCGAACGAATGGATGAAGCAAAAACAATTGCAGAACAAAAGTCACTCAACTTATTAAAAACATACACCATCCCTAATCTTTCTGATAAGGGACGTAAAGAACTCCGCGAGATTTCTAAAGAAGGAAAGATTGTGGATAAAAACGTTTCTATTGGCGGAAGGTATTTTTTCTTATACCAAATTCAAAAATCCAACTTAAAACGCCTAGTTACCAAAGATTTAGAATGATTTAGAACTTAGATAGAAAACGATTTGTTAACTTTAGCCGGTATACAAATGTTTTTTACAAAGTTACAGTAAAACAACTTCGCATCGAGTTGTAACTTACCCTTTCCTTCCACTTGGAAGGTAAAGGGTTTTAAGTATTCAAAGTATTCTGGTTTTTTGGAGTGAACCGGCCCTTTAAGTTTTAAATCTGCATTCAAAACTTTAAGTCCATCCGTTCCCGATAAAAATATCCTGTGTGGTGCTTCCATCTGGAACCCAAAGTCTTTTGGCAAAAACAATTCCAACTCAAACTTTCCCGGTGATTTCTGTTTAATTGATATTTCAATTGGGTGCGAATCCAAAGGATCCGCAGACAACTCATTTACAAAACCACTACCAGTAATCAATCCGAAAGAACCTAAAAAAGAAAGTATCAAAAGAAATCGAAATTGTTTCATACAAAGATTAGACTTATAAAACTTTCCGTAAAACAACACAACGATTGGAATTTGTGCCTTTTTCGTTATTGGAAACTTGCCAACAATTTGAAAGTTTTGTGAAACTTTGCGTATGGACGTAGGTTTTGTTCCAAACAAGTCCCGTTCCTTCCGCCATCCGCACCACGTCCTCGTCCAAATACAGAATGGAATTTCCTTTTTTGACTTCTCCTACTTCCATTACCATGTAAGCTCCTTTTTTTAGAACCCTTGCCGATTCTTTTAAGGTAGATCGAATGAACTCATTCCAATCGTTTAAATTGCTAAATATACTGAGCTTTCTGTCTTTTGACTTTTGAATGTCCAAAAACCAATGACGTAGCCAGTTGTCCCCTTCATAGTCCACCTTATCTAAGAATGGTGGTGAAGTGACAATTAAATCCACAGATTCCGAATCTACATTGGGAACAGAATTTGCTGAATTTAGTGAATACAAGTTGTTCTTCGAAAATTCATGATAAAACGGAGGAATGGGAAGTGCCAAATCTCGCCTCATCTTTTGGTAGATTCTCGGTTTGATGGGACGATACTCGGGAGTTTGCCCGCGTTTGATGTTATTCTTTGCCTGTGATTCCGGGGGAATCGAAACTTGAGGAAAAGTATATACGGAAAAAAATCCAGTGCTATGGCCATGTAACCGAGACAATGCGATAAGCGAAATGAATTTCATTTCCACAGACGGATCTTTTGCCATATACTTCTTTAGGTTTTTGATTTCCTTTAAAGTGCGTGGATGGAAAAAAGGAAGGAGATTCACATCAAAGGGATCTTCCTCCACTTCCGCTTCTAAATCCAAGGAATTTAACTTCTTTTCTAAATCCTCGAGTCTCGGAACATACTGCCTTGCACTCGCAAGAAAAATAGACAATGGGTGAATATCATTATGAACCGCCACATGACCTTCAATATTAGCCTGAATCGCAGTAGTTCCTCTTCCACCAAACGGATCATATACGATCCTATTTTTCTTTTTTAAAAATTCCTTCATAAAAAAAGAAGGAAGTTCCGGTTTAAATGATGCTCTATAACTTACGGTATGATGAATTGGATGTCCTTGGCGTTGTTTTGCAGTCCAAAACTCACCAAATACAATCTTATCGGAATCCTTTAATAGTCTGCCTGCTCCTGCCATCCTTTGCAAAAGCCTCCTCTCTCTTTATAGAAAGATCGGAGGAAAGGCGAATCTTGAGTTAGATTTTATTAAAACCTATGGGACATAGTCTTTAGAATTTGGGAAGAAGGTTTCGATCTCTGCCAGTGGATTTGATTTGATAAGTAAATTTTTACCAACCCTCTCATCCATATAACTAATGCTATGTGCATGAAGCAATTGGCGTTCAAATCCCAGCTCATCTAGTAAAGAAGCACTGAGTCCAAACTGAACAAAATCCAAAAACATAGTTTCTCTTGGGCCATACAATTTATCCCCAAGAATAGGAAATCCTAAATAGAGAAGGCTTGCCCGGATTTGATGAATCCTGCCTGTAATGGGCCGCACAAGTACCAAACTAATATTTTGCGACTCGTTGAAGTTTAGTGGAATAAAACTTGTAGAAACTGACTTGGCATCTGGAAATTCGGATGATGAAAATTTCATTTTTTTACGGATCGCAGAATCCAAATCCTTTCCCATAAAACCCTCAAGGGTAAGTTCCTTTTGAAAATAACCTCGAACCACAGCCAGGTATTCTTTTTTTACTTCTCTTGATTCAAATTTTTTTTGAAGCCAGGTGCGGCCCTCTTCCGTTTTGGCAAAGATCACAATACCCGAGGTTTCCCGGTCAAGCCTGTGGACAGGAATCACTCTGGGATAGGTTTTCTCCAAAAGATTGAGTAGTGTCCTTGTGCGATACCTTCCTGCAGGGTGCATAGGTAGGTTTCCCGGTTTGTCTACAAAGAGGAAATCCTCTGTTTCTTTTAGAATAGTGTAGTTGGTATCAACTTCAGGTTCCTCAATCCGACCCGGGATGGGTTCATAGGTTAAGGTATCTCCTTCCTGAAGAACAAAATCAGGAAGTGCCACTTTGTCTTGGACTTTGACACGGTTTTCATTGAGTAAGAAGCCCCATTCTTCGGGGTCATGGTAAGGAAATTTTGTTGTTAGGAATTCAAAAACTGTCTTACCCGTATAGGGATAACGAATCAATGACTTGTAAACAGTCATTTTTTAAGGTTCGGAAATGGGTGTATCCGAAGAAAAATCATCCATAACTTCTCCAAAGGGATCCCCAGGTTCGTCCGCAGCACTCACCACAGTTGGTCCTTCTTCTGTTGTTTCCGAGTCGGCGGCCGGTTCTCCATTCTCATTGGTATCCATCGGTGGTTCCTCGGACGGAGCATTTGCCTCTTCCTCTGTTTTACCTGCATCCAGAAAAACTCCGAGAACTTCTAAATCTTTTTCTGTTAGGTTGTAGAACTGGCAACCAACTCGGAAGTTGGTTTCTTGGTTACGGATGTTTTTTATGATTCCACGGATTGTAACTCGTTTACCTTCTTCCAAGTTCAAATCAAAAAGGATGGTTCCATTCAAAGTAACAGATCTTGAGAAAGAACGGGATGGTGCGTGAATAAAACTAATACCACCCATACTTAAGTCCATTACCTGACAGACGTCACGAGATTCTTGGAAAACACCCGTGCTTATGATATCACGGCTCACTGCATTGGAAAAGTTTTGAATTTGTTTGTAAATTTCGAAATCGAGAGGTTTTTCAGCTAATACTTGAACATAACCAAGATGCACATAACCTTTATACTTAATAGGTACGCAGATTTCTGAAGTGTATGTGTCTGGAATTTTAGAACTATCGAAAATTCTCAAATACTCATCGAATGGAAAAAAATCCGCCGAAGCCGATGACTTTTCCTTACGGTCAACAATGAAAATATCTTTATCATAGTGGTGCATCAGGCGCAGACGATTGTCCATACGACCAGCAAAGAATATAGAAGATAACGGGAAAGCTTTGGTGAGTTTGGCTCTGTAAGCAAGAAGGATGGCATCCACTTTTTTATCATCAAATCCAATGGCTTTGGATACGTCGTTTACATTGATGATATTAGAAACTACCATACCAGTTTGGATTTGACTGGCTTCCACCCGAGATCCTTGTCTTGATGCGGTGGTAATTTGGATTTTAACAGGCGTTAGGATTTCGATTCCATTTCCATCTCCGCCAGCTACAATAAAATGTGCTAAAAACTTACTTCCATTATGAACAACTGTTAGAATTCGATCTCTATTTGGAAACTTCAGATTGGTATTGATGATTAGAGCTTTATTTTTTAATGCAATGATCTTAACAGGAAATTCTTTGTCAGAATAAATAATATATGCCGGAAGTTTGCCGAAAAGTGCGGTAATTACCTTTAAAATACCATCGGGGTCTTTGATTTCCTTATCCATAGTCAACCGTGAAGTTTATGAAGCAACATAGATCGCTTGATGTCCACCAAAGTTTTGGCCCCGGTAACACTCATTGATTGTTTTAGTTCTTCCGAATATTTTTGTAAAAGAAAGCGAATTCCCGCTTCCTCACCACCGACTAGGGAAATGGCAACGGGCCTTCCCAAAAGCACGGCATCGGCACCGAGCGCTAACATTTTAAAAACATCCATACCCGAACGAATGCCACCATCTACGAGGAGTGGAATTTTGCCCTTTACTACCTCTGCAATTTTAGGAAGGACACGAGCCGTTCCCGGCATTCCATCCAATACCCTTCCGCCATGGTTAGAAACAACAATCGCAGAAAACCCACCTTCTAAAGCTAACTTTGCATCTTCTGGATTCATGATTCCTTTAAGAATAAACGGCAATTTTGTTTTTTCTTTCAACCGAACCAGACGGTCAAGAGGTCGAGTAATACTGGATAAATTCTTTTGTACCATGGTTTTGAAATTCACAGCATCAATATCCATTCCCAGAGCGAACACTCCGTCCGCTTCTGCTTCGGAAAAACGATCCACTAACATCGATTCATCTTCCCTAGGTTTACAAATCAAAATGCCTTTTCCGGAAGACTTCTTTAATGCCTCTAACATAATTTTGTATTTTTCAGGAGAAGCACCATCTCCAAGCCAAGCAAGGCTTCCATTTTGAACAAAGGAACGAACTACCAAATTTGCATAATCGGCATCCGTCATCACAAAGTTCATATTCGTTCCCACCCCGGTCATTGGTGCCGCCATGATTGGAGTTTTTAGATCAAAACCGAGAAACTTGGTTTGGATCTCAGGTAGTACATGATCTCGAATATAACCCGGTAAAATCGAATATTCAGCGAGGGCCTCGCTATTGTCATGGAAAGTTTCCATTCGACCCACTCCGCCCATCCCAGGAATCCCTGAGGCACAATTACTTCCATCACATTGTTTACAGACCCAACAAATATCTTTACCAAAACGAATTCTCGCTTGGTCACCTATTTCTTTTTCTGTGATAGAAAATTGTTCATCTACCTCGAAACGAATGGTATCTTTTACTTTTTCAAAAACAAGTTCCGCATCTTTTAAATTGTCAGCAACAATGATGACATGCCCCGACTTATCAATGTTATTTGTAGGTTCCTTTATGATATCACCAGGTTTGGATTGGATAAAAACTTCTGAAACTCCATCAATTTTTTTTGTCTCTTCCACTCCAGCAATGGAAACAAGTTTTCCTGGTTTAGACAGTAACGAACGTTCTATAGAGACTCGACTAAAAACGGGATCTAAATTATCGGGAGTTTCTCCAAGGGAAATAAGAAGTGCTGCACGATTTAAATTCACACCGCTAGATAAGGGATAAGTGAAGGCAGACATAAATCCACCTGAAAGTCTTGCGGCAATTTCACCAATTTTCACACCTTCTTTTGTGACTTTGATGTCCCCTTTTCCTGCACCTAAATGGATTCCGAGAGCTCGCATTCCACCCGCCATCACTCGTTCCACTTCATCCAAAACTTCCTTGGACATCGCAGAAGGCATGTTATGCCCAACTTCAATAAAATAGGGTTCTCTTTCGATGATTCGGTCGGCAATCCCTGTCATCCGGATCTGACCTTGGAAAGCCAAGGCATCCACAGAGAGTTCGGGGCCTTCCATATACTCTTCTAAAATCAATTCTCCCGTAGGACAAAACCTTTTGGCATGGCGAAAGGCCGTGGGAAGGTCATCTTTGTTTGTGACTTTGATGACACCTCGTGCTCCCATATTGTCAGCAGGTTTCATCACCAAAGGAAAGGTCAAAGAATCAAGTGCATCTTTCGCATCTTGCAAAGACCAAACTGCGGCAAACCGAGGAATGGGCATTCCAAATTCCTTTAGTCTTTGACGCATCTTCCCTTTGTTAGATGCCGCTTCTGCATCCACAAAACGAATACCTGGAAGTTGTAAGGCAGAGGCCACAGCTGCCACTGTCATACTCGCATCAGTGCCGGCAGTGATGACCCCGTGGATGGGAGAATTTTGTGCAAATTTTTTTGACTCCCGAACCATCCCCTCTACATCCTTTGTGGACATCAGGATGGCTTCGTCCGCAATCTGAAATCCGATGGAAGTGGGGTTCATATCAGCAACCACAGTATGCAGTCGCATGGTCTTTGCGGTTTGGATGATGGGGACTTGTAACAACCCCCCACCAATGATGAGGATTGTTTTACCTTCTACCGATTTCAAATGGTAACACTCTCCGCCTCAGAAACAAAATTTGCCTTCACCTTTCTTGTGATCGAACCTTTTTGGATAATTCCACCAGCAAGTAGATAATCCCCATCCTTTGGATAGAATGTTGCTGATTGACCTGGAGTGACACTTTTTACATCTTCTAAAAATTCTACTTTCCAAGTATTTCCAAGCGAAGTCACCAAACAATGAACAGGTGCACTTCGGTAACGAATTTGGACTTTCATTTCCTTAGTTTCGCCCACTTCCATCGGCATCAGTGCTTGGTAGGTAATCTCTTCTAAAACAAAAGATTCAGATACTGTTTCTTCTTCTTCGCCAAGAACCACTGTTCCATCATCTTCAATGGAGAGAACATAAAGTGGGTTTTTCCAAGCGATCCCAAGGCCTTTCCTTTGGCCGATAGTAAACCCTTCTTTTCCTTGGTGTTTGCCTATGATCTGGCCGGATGCCAATTTAAAAAATCCAGGAGTGAACTCCATCCCCTTTTTTTTAAGGAAAGATCTATAATCATTTTCAGGAATAAAACAAATCTCTTGTGATTCTGGTTTTTCCGCCACAGGTAGACCCATCCGTTTGGCAATTTCACGAACTTGAGTTTTGTCCATCTCACCCAAAGGGAAAACTGTATTTTTAATATTTTCTTGGGACAAACCGTACAGATAGTACGTTTGGTTTTTTTTCATATCCACAGCATTACGAATGGCATAACGACCATCCACCTCAATCACACGAGCATAATGACCCGTTGCAATCTTTTCGATTCCTAATACTTTTGCTTGTTCAAAAAGAGCACCAAACTTCACAAAGGTGTTACACTCCACGCAAGGGTTAGGTGTCCTTCCATCTTTATAATCATTAATAAAACGATCGATCACTCGCTCTCCAAATACCTTTTCCATTTTAATTACATAAAAAGGAATGTTTAAAGAAAGACCTACATCCCTAGCATCGCGGATGTCTTCTGGAGAACAGCAGGATCTTTTAGTAGTATCACAGGCGGGAGCTTCATATTCCCAAGTACGTAGGTTCACACCGATCACGTCATAACCCGCTTCCATAAGAAGTCCTGCAGCTACTGCGCTATCTACCCCACCACTCATCGCTACTATGATTTTTTCTTTTTCTTTCACCTTAGTTTTTGGTATGAACGATTCCTACTCGACCCCGGGAGAAGTCCCAGAACAAAGGACGTGTCCGAAGTATGTCAAGACCGATCACCCAATCCTCTTCCCTATCCTTGTCCCCCGGCAAATGGAAATTCTCAAGTGAAATTCCTGTGAGAAACTGGACTTGTCTATATTCTTCTCGAATCCCGGACTTGTTCACTAAATAGAACGGAGAAGCCGATTCCATCTGGATCGCTGTTTGGATCTTATTTCCTGCAAGAAATACCTTCTTTTCTCCTAGAAATCGGTCCTTGGGGCCCTTGGGTAAAAGGTTTAAAGAAGATCCAGTGTCGAGAAGTCCAAAGGAGGTATATCCTTCTGGATATTCAAATTGCACATAAAAATGAGCCCCTTTCTTCTTTGTATTCAGAATTTTTAGATCTGTAGATAGGTAAGCGTCCGGGTGTTCACAAAATGGAGAATCCTCTGGAAATTGTTTTAACTCTTCGCCACACCAAAAGATACAACTGTTCCGAAAAAAATCGAGGCCAAGAAGTCCCGGAATGGATTCCGGCAAAACCCCATTTTTATTTTTCAAGGTAAACCGCTGACCGCCCAAGAGAAATTCCGAAGTCCCGTCTTCACCAGCCGATTCATAAAAACTCAAATCAGACCCGGTATCCCACAAAAAGGAATAAGTTTGCCCTTGGGTTTGTGCTCCCTTAAGGAGAAGATGGGTTCCCTTGTCGATAACCGAAATACTGATGTGCGGTGGGAGCGTTTTGTTTGTGGGAAACTGGTAGGGAACAAAGGTTTGGTGGGAACGCACAGGGCCTGGTATACATGCCCCTAAAAAGAATAGAGAAAGAATTATACCAATTTTTTGATACAGCGAGAATTGGAACATCTTGTGTAATCTACGATACAATCTCGATATTCAATCCCCGTATTTTGATCCTTAGTCTTGTATTCGATAAAACAAGAATAGGGTTGGAAATCATACGAAGAAAGACCCAAAGCACGATTGCGAATGGATTCATATACATCGGAAGGAACCGATGGTGAGAGGTCGTTGAGTAGGTATGCCGGCTCTGCCATACTCTACCCATCGGCAAATTTCCTAATCTTTATAACAAATTGTGCGGTTTCTACCAGAATGTTTTGCCTGGTATAAGGCTTTGTCGGCCCTCTCAATCAGATCTTTGTTGTTACGGTCGGTGGTGCGAAAGCTGGATACTCCCACTGACAAAGTGACCTTTAGGTCCGTTCCATCATTGGGATTTTTAACAACCATGGATTCGACAGCCTTACGGATCTCTTCTCCCTTAACCATCGCCTCTTCTTCCGTTGCCCCCGGCATCACAAGGCAAAACTCTTCCCCGCCGTATCTTGCTGGTATGTGGTGGCGCTGCGCTGCATTGATCACTTGTTTTGCGACTTCAATGAGAACCACGTCCCCTGCTTGGTGGCCGTATGTATCATTAAACCTTTTGAAATGATCCACATCTGTAAACAATAGGCAAAGTTTGGTTCCTTTTTTACGACAACGATCCATTTCTTCTTTGAGTTTTGTTTGGAAGTAGTGATGGATTTTAAGACCCGTCATCATATCCACAGTTGCCAATTCATACAAACGAGCGTTATCTACAGCAATCCCTGCAAGGTTGGCAAGGGTGGTCATAAATTCTTTTTCATCTTCCAAAAACTCTTCGGAAGTCATTTTGTCACCAAGGACTAAAAGACCATTTACCTTTCCCTTCGCATTGAGTGGAACCAAGATCTCGGCTCCCATCTTACGAAGGTAGGTAATGTCAGGGATGGACTTCAAAGAATCCATAAGTAGAATCTGGTCCATGGTTACGGCTTTGGGTTTTTCTTCGAAATAATGGATGAGAGGGCTATCGATTTTGATTTCGTAGTTTTGTTCTTCCACACTCAACTCAAATCCTTTGATGGACTGGGGTTCTAGTTTGAATAACCCCAAGTCAATTTCTGGCTCTAAGTACATGGCTGCATGAAGAGTCTGTAATTGCGCCAAACAAATGTTAAGAATAGCATCAATTAAATACTTATAGTCTAACGTGGAATTCAGGGCACGAGAGATTTCCAGTAGTTGTTTTTGGTCGTAGATTTTTTTTTTCGTAATGCTCAAAAACGATATCAGTGTTTTCTTTAAAAGACAAAACGCACCGCCAGAATTCTGTATAAGATAGGAATCATTCGTCTTTTTTGACTACTGTAAAGTAAGATTTTGGCGGAAATCGATAAATTTACAATTGGGAGAAAATAGCAAAGTTTTCATAACGTTTACGTTGACAATTTACCAATCTTTAAAATAATGGTTTTATACTGCGCGGTGGAGCAGCTGGTAGCTCGTTGGGCTCATAACCCAAAGGCCACAGGTTCGAATCCTGTCCGCGCAACCGTTATTATCCTTTCCCCAATTCCTTACTTCTCTCCGTCGCTCGTTTGATTGCATCTCTAACGGCGGTTGAGAATCCTCCCCTTTCCAAAGCATCTAAGCCATGGATGGTAGTTCCTCCGGGAGAAGTCACCCAATTTCTCACTTCCATGGGATGAAGGTTGTTTTCCTTTCTTAGCGTTTTAAAATACACTAAAGTTCCTTCGATGGTTTCCATGGCCAAGGACAAAGATTCTTCATAACTCAAACCCTCTTGTAGTCCCCCTTCCGCCATTGCTTGTAAAAAAGTTAATACATAAGCTGGCCCTGAACCAGAAAGCCCGGTCACTGCATCCATTAGTGATTCTTTTCCGACCCGAATCGTTGTACCCATTCCATAAAACAATCGTTCCACGTTTGGGGCTGCCCCATCTTCACAAAAGTACGCCAAGGCCCCTCGTTCAGAAACCAGAGGTAGGTTTGGCATCACTCTTACAGAGTGAGATCCTTTGGGAACGGCTTCTGAAATTTGCGAAAAGGAAATCCCGGCGGCAATCGAAACAAAAGTGGATGGTTTGGAAAATTCTTTTAGAACGGAAACAACAAGATTTGGTTTTACCGCAATCACGACCACTTCCGCCTCTTTACTGACTGCCTCAAGTGTGCTCACAAGAGTCACACCGGCCACAGGAGATTCCTTTAAGTTCGGATCAAACCCGTAAACCTTGGTTCCTTTTTTCACAAGAGCCGCCGCAATCGCCGCCCCCATCTTTCCTAGGCCCACAATTCCTACAGTTTCAAACGGATTCCTTTGCATAGTCCCTCTCTCCAAAAATCTTTGAACCGATCCGCAAATAGTCGGATCCTAACTCGGCTGCGAGTTCATAATCACCACTCATTCCCATAGACAGTTTTTTTTCGGGAAAGTAAGTATCACGTAGTTCTGCCAGGAGCGAAAATACTTCCCGAGTTTTCGCCAAATCACCAGTTGACGGACCCATTCCCATAAACCCCTCCCAAATACAAAACTCATTTTGGTAACTGGAGAGAGTTTCTTTCATAGTGCGAAGGGTTTCAAATCCCATTCCATGTTTTGTATTTTCTTCGGTGAGATTGGTTTGGATAAAATAACGAATGAGAGTTTTTTCTTTTTCGGCACGTTTGAGAAGTTCCTTTAATGTAGAAATACTTCCGACACCATGTGTATGGGAAAAAACACCAAATAACTTTCGCAAGGTTCCGGATTGGACAGGACCAATATGGTGAACATGGACCGTACTTGCCGATTCGGGGAACTCTTCCTTTAGTTTTGTGAATTTAGAAATGGCTTCGGGGATATAATTTTCACCAAACTCACGAATGCCTTGTAAATAGGCCTCTCGCAGCACTTCGTAGGGTTTTGTTTTGGATACAGCAATGACTAAAGGAGATCTCTTGGGATATAAATCCTTTAGAGAGTTTTGAATGGAGAAATACAAAGAACCGTAATCGGACACGATTACTTAGCTAACGCTTTTTCTAAAGACTCAATGCGGCGTTCGATCTCAATGAATCGTTTTTCATTTCGATCGTTTTGCGTAGAAAGTTTTTGTTCCACAGTGCGCATCCGAACTTCCATAGTAGAAGATCCAGTTTCCTCATAGTTGTTCTTTTGCGACTTTTGGGGATAAGATGATTTTTTTGATTTGGTTCCTTGTCTCTTATCCGCAACTGAACTATATTTTTTAGTGCGATTTTGTTGTGATATGGCCTTTGAAGTTTTGGTAACTTTTGAATCCATTTTTTTGGAAAGTTTTACAGAATCCTTCATATCGGCTTTCGGTTGTTTGGCGGAAGAAGTGGGATCGACACTCTCAGAGATTTGTTCTTCTTTCAAAGATGGTTTCTTAGTTTTTTTAGTTTCTTCTTTGGGAGAAAAAGTCTCTTCCACTTGGTCCAATTTTTCTTGCAAACGTGAGGATGGATCTGTTTTGTCTTTTGATTTGGTAGATGCTGCTACAGAAACAGAACGAGGGCGTTCTGTTTCTGGTTCCATGTCGTCCAAACTAGGCAATTCAGGAAGTTTAGACCGATCCTCTACTGACTCTATACCATCATTTTTGGCTAAGTTTTCTTTGGGCGCAGGGATCTGGGGTGATTCTCTTTCAATTTCCCGATCCACCATCTCCGCATCTCTGTTTTTTCCGATGGTTTGGAGTTTTTGGTAAATTTCGTTTCTATAGATAAATGCAAAAATGAACGATGAAAGAAGTAGGACCACTAGAATGGCAGTTGTGAGTATTTTCAAATTGTCGCGGCGGCCCATGACGTGCGGATTCCTTTCCTTTGATAAAATTAGAGTACACGTTTTTGGTCTTTCGAAAAGTGAGAAATCATGAAAACTACAAAAAAAATCACATTCTCTTTGGGTTTCCTACTCATGATTTCCAGTCTTTTGTCTCTTCCGAGGCCCCATGACCCTGACGAAGCCGGCCGAGTCCAAATTTTAAAATCCGCACTCACCATTGATTCCAGTTACCTTCTCTTCCTTGTGGAAGATTTTGAAGGAGAAAGACCATGGGATTTTTACCGAGTGGATTCCTTTTTGGCAATAACTCAGTTTGCCGCCTCTGTTCCGAAATCCGAAGCATTTTTACAAGAGACAACGATCCTCAAAGAATCGGGTTATGCAAACCTCCAAAACCAAACCAGTTTCCTTCTCCAAAGTTATGTAGAAAATCCAAGGCTTGACCACTGGGAAATACGTCCGAAAGAACCAATCCTTCTACCGCTCGGAATGCCCATCCAAGGAATCCTTTGGGTGTATTCGGAAGGCCATCATATCAATTTGAGTATGGGTCTTTCGCAAAAAAAATCGAAAGACTTGTATTTTGATTTGGGCACTTTGAATTTTGTAGGGTGGAGACGATTGGAATTTACGATAAGCCTACCCAAAGAAAACACAAGGCTCATCCAATCCATGTCTTTCCCCATTTCCTTTTCTTCGTTTCGATTGAAGAGTTTGGCCTCACAAAAGAAAGGAGAGTTTCATTTATACTTTGACAATTTGAGTTTCGTCATTGATAAAAGAACTTTCATCTACCCTGGTTCGGAAGTAAACGACACCTGGGGTAAAAAACGCTAAATGGTATATTTTTTTTACAACATCCTTACCTTCACAGTTTTCCTTGTTTTAAAATTTCTTTTTTTATTCGTAAAACCAGTTCGCAAAGAATTAAAAAAAAGAAAACGATCCCTAAACCAAATCTTTTCGAAAACTCCCGAAGGCAAATTTGTGGTTTGGCTTCATGCCGCAAGTGTGGGAGAATTAGACCAAGCGCGTGCTCTTACTGAAACCATCCGCAAAAAACATAAAAATGTTTTTATCATCCAATCTGTTTTTTCCTCTTCGGTGAAAGAATCTTCGTTTTTAGATCCCTTAGCGGATGTTTATTTTTATCTCCCCCTTGATCTTCCCCATGCGTATGATCGAATCTTTACCCATTTTAAACCCCAAGTTTTACTTGTGATGGCTTGGGATACTTGGCCCAATCTTCTAAAAACAGCTTCTCGTAAAGGAACCAAGTCTTATCTTTGTTGTGCCAGTTTGTCCTCTCAGTCATCCAGAAAAAATCCGCTTGTAAGATCCTTAACCAAGGCATCCTTTCGTTACCTTTCTGGAATTTATCCAAGCCACGAACTAATGGCAAAAGAATTTGAAGGCCTGGTCGCAGAAAACACAGATTTCCTTGTGTTAGGTGACACAAGGTTTGAATCGGTGCTTGGAAAGTTAGAAACCAAATCCCCGAACCCCATCTTTACCGAATTTGTTTCTGACCAAAAAGAATTCTTAAACAAAAACAAACCCATCCTCCTCGGTTCCACTTATGGCGTTTGTGAAGAATATTTTACGGCTTATTTGAAAACACATACAGATGATGCCTACTATTGGATTTTTCCTCATAAATGGGATGCGAGTCGTATGGAGGACTGGATCCCTACTTTAGAAAAATATGGAACCGTAGGAGTGTTTTCGAAAGTTAAGAAAGGAGAAGGTTTCCCAAAATTCCTTCTTTTTGATCTTATGGGAATCCTGGCTTTTGCCTACCAATATGGAAGTTTTGCTTATGTGGGAGGGGCTTTTACGCACCGTGTCCACAATACCATTGAACCGGCGGCCCTGGGACTTCCTGTGATCACCGGACCTAAAATCTCCAACGCACCTGAAGCCATCGTTATGCAAGAATTAGGTGGACTGTTCCAAGCGGAGACCGAGAAAGAATTTGTCCAAAAATTTGCTCTTTTAGTCAAAGACAAAACCCTCAGAGAAAAGATGGGAAAAGGAAATCGAAACTTTGTTGTAGAAAACAGAGGAGCGTCGGATAAGATTTATAACCGAGTTTTTGCAAATGCCCAAAATTAAAATAGTCGCCGTTACACTGAATACAACTCCCCTAGACTTTTTAGGAAACTATGAATCAATCTCTAAGGCAATCGGCAGCCCAGATGCAAAAAATGCGGATTGTATCCTTTTTCCTGAACTTTGTATTTCTGGGTATGGATGTGAAGATGCCTTTTACAAACCTTCTGTTTGGATTCGCTCTGAAGAAATCATCGGCGAATTAAAAACACTGGCACCCAACCAAATTGTGATGGTTGGCCTCCCTGTTTTTGTGGATTCGTTTTTATACAATTGTATGGCAGTGCTTTACGGTGGTAAGGTGGTGGCCCTTGTTCCTAAACTAAATTTAGCAAACACAGGCGTACATTATGAACGGAGATGGTTCCATTCTGAGTCAGAATTCCTCAACAAAACCATAACTTTTGGGGGCAGGCAAGTTCCCTTTGGACATTTTATCTTCCAAACTCAAAATTGGAATTTTGGAGTAGAGATTTGTGAAGACAGTTGGTCTGTACAAAAGCCAGCCACCTCTTACAGCCTCCAAGGAATCGATGTTTTGTTTTCTCCGGGAGCATCTCATTTTGCAATGGGGAAACAAAAAATACGTAGGCAAATTTTTGCGGAATCCAGTAGGAATCAGTGTAACCTACAAGTCTTTACCAATCTTACCGGAAATGAATCAGGAAGGATTATCTTTGAAGGAGGAGCCATTTTTGCCTCCCTCGGTAACTTAGTGAAAGAAGGGCCAAGGTTTGCCTTCTCTCCCTTTCAAGTAACCTCCTATTCTTTTGATCCTATGGAGATCCGTGCGGCGAAAGCTCGCTCCTTTCGTGATCCCAAACCAAAATTTCCCATGGAAGAAATTGCAAAAATCCAGATCGATACGCTTGCAAATGCAAACGGAATGGAATCCTTCGGATTTTCAGTCCTAGACAAACGAACAGAAATTGAGAAAGAAGAGAGTTCTAATTCACTCCACCTTTCTTTCTATGAAGAATTCACAAAGGCAGTTTGCCTCGGTCTCTTTGATTACCTACGAAAATCCAAAACTAAAGGGTTTACCCTTTCTCTTTCCGGTGGTGCAGACAGTGCTACCTGTGCGCTTCTTGTCACTGCCATGAAAGAGATTGCCAAAAGAGAAAATGGTGATTCCATTTTTTCCTCTCTGGGAATTGAGGAAAAAAACCTACTTGTTACCATCTACCAAAAAACGGAAAACAATTCCACGCTGACAGAAGAGATCGCAAAGGCCCTTGCAGAAGAACTGGATTGTCATTTTTATTCCATCGCCATTGACCGCGCTGTGGAAACTTCCGTGGAACTGATTGAATCGGTAATCGGAAAGACACTCAACTGGAAAGAACACGATTTACCTTTGCAAAATATCCAAGCAAGAGTTCGTTCTCCACTCGTTTGGTTACTTGCCAATATCAATGGTCATTTACTTTTATCGACGGGAAACAGAAGTGAGGCCGCTGTTGGTTATACAACTATGGATGGTGATTCGTCGGGTTCCATTGCTCCACTAGCTGGTGTTAGTAAGGAATTTTTACTGGACTGGTTGGATGATATCCAAAATGGAAACAACCAATTCATTTCACCGAAAGATTCCATTTCGACTTTACGAAACACCAAACCCACAGCAGAATTAAAACCCCTCGCAGAACACCAAGAAGATGAAAAAGATCTTATGCCCTACCCCATCTTACAATCGATCGAAAGAAAACTTGTATTTTTAGCGATTGGTGATTTGGACTGTTTGGAAAGTTTAAAACAAGAATTTCCATGGGAGACAACGGACAACCTTTTTGGTTATCTAAGGAAATTTAAGAAATTATTTATGACAGCACAATGGAAACGAGAGAGGCTTCCTCCCTCGTTCCATTTGGATGAGTACGGCCTGGATCCAAAATCCAGTTACCGGTATCCCATCTTATCCAACGAAACTTAATTCGAAGATGAAATCCCTGCCTTTTCGAAGGCATTTGCTGCTTCTTTTTCCGCTTGTTCGTTTTGAAATTGAATATTCTTCAAAATTTCTTGGAACTTTTTATCCATCTCTGGATCATCTCCACCTTGTGTTTCAATCAGGTAATTGATAATTTCCAATCTATCTTTCCCTTGTTTTCGCACGTGGTTATAATACAAAGCAACGTCTGTGGCGTTGGGAGCTCCACCAAACACTGTGTTTGTGGCTCTTGATAATTTTTGATTGAATTCAGACTGTTTTTTTTTCTCTTCCGCAGTCATTCGTTTCGGGATCAAATCGTTATCAGGAAATTGTTCCCGAAGTTCTTCAAATGCCTGCATGGCCTCTGGAGGATAAGGTTTGCCTGTTTGCGGATTGATGGGAATTTCACCAGATTCCGAGTTTGCAAGAGTGCCATCTTCTTCATAACGCATACCACCTGCATTGTAGTAGTCGGAATCAAAGATGGAACCAGCATCTTCGCCTCGCACCCCCAAACGGTTGGTTCCTTTCGGATTGTTCGATCCTCCCACAAAAAGGGCAAGGGCCTGAGAACTTCTTTCTTTTTTACGGCGGACTTCATCTTCATCATCTCCACCCGTTAAGAGTAAAATGAGAAAAAAAAGCCCAATCATTGAAATGGACACAAAGAGTATTTTTTTTTGGATTCCCATAGATTGAATTCCTGAAAACTTGGAAGGGAAACGAGAAATAGAATGCGTTTTCCCTCTTTACATCCAATTTACTTAGTCTGCATATCTTTTCTCTCTTTTTTTCAATGCGGGATCAATACAGATACGCCCGTGGCTCCGTTTATATTCCTGGTCCCTCCCAGTATCCCGCAAATCCTTTCTGTGGTCGCAGTCAATAGCAACCTGACAAATGACTTCAAGTCGGAATTGACACAAACAGTCGACCCAAGGCCTGAATACGTTCTTCGTTATTTTGTGACCAACAGGGAACCCCAATTTCAAGGTTATAATCTCTATGTGACAACGGCCTTTCCTGGGGTCATTCAAACCATCCAAGGGGAATGGCTAGAAGATGGGGTCCAACCGAGTTTTCCACACCTTCCTTACCAAGCATCCACAGAAGCATCGAAGATTGTGACAAAACGAATCCGGTTTGCCGTTCCCCCTCCTGGCGCAGAATTCTTTCAGAAATGCCAAATTTATAATTTTACCCTTCGTTCAATGCTGACAGGTGGACTGATTTCCAATCCATCCGCCACCACAAGTACCTGTGCCATTCCCAATAAAGTAAACGATATCCAAACCAATTGCCCCGTTGGAACAGGATGTAATACAAGTTTTTGTGCTAATGCGGCTTGTGGCACACCCACCGCTTGTGCTCTGGGAACTGCCTGTAACCCCTGCACCAAGGGTGACAATGACCTAGGTTGTACTTGTCCCGCAGGTGCAAATCCACCAGGATGCCAGTACATTGGCCCATAAACGCGAACCCGGATCTCTCTATGTTGTTGCCACTCCCATTGGAAATTTGGGAGATGTGACCTTACGGGCTCTCGAAATTTTCAAAGAAGTAGACCTTATCCTTTGCGAATCAGCGAAGGAAACTCGCTCCCTATTATCTCGATTAGAAATCGTAACGCCCGTCCTTGCTCTCTACAAAGACAGTTCAGAATCTCCCTACTCGAGTATCTTGGAACAACTTGCAGCAGGTAAGTCCATGGCCCTAGTTTCGGATGCGGGTACCCCAGGTGTTTCCGATCCAGGAAGCCAGATGGTTCGCACGGCGCGAGAAAAAGGATTTCGGATTGTACCGGTTCCTGGTGCTTCCGCCTTAACCGCATTACTTTCTGTTTCTGGATTTCAGGTCAATCCCACGTATTTTTTGGGCTTTCTCTCTGAAAAACCGAGTAAAAAACACCGAGAATTAGAAAGAGCCTCCGAAATCGACGGACTCGTGGTTTTCTACGAATCAGTCCACAAACTCCCAAGGCTTTACCCTATGCTTGTAGAACTTTTTCCAGAAACGGAAGTGCTTGTGGGAAGGGAGTTGACAAAGACCTTTGAAGAGGTACTTTACTACGCAAATCCTAGGGATCTGCTAGCCAAACCGCCCAACGCCAAAGGCGAGTTTGTTTTTCTCTTAAATCATCGAAAAAAAACACTTAAGGGAAATTCAGATTCCACCGATATGTGATGTAGGAAGAGGACTAAATATATGAACGTCGACAAAATAGGACGAGTTGGTGGTTACGGGTACGAACCAAAAAAACCACAAGGGCCAAGAGAAACGGAAACACAAGCTCCGGTAGATACTATTTCTATCTCTGATGCTGCCAAAAAAATTGCATCGGAAGCAAAGCTCCAAGCAGAAGTAAAACAAATCGCAAAACAAATTGTACAAGCTCCTCCAGAAGAAGATCGTACAGAAAAAATCAAAGCGATCAAAGAACGATTGAAAAACGGCGACTATGACAACCTCTCCACAGAGATGTTGGATAAAATCTCCGACCAAATCGCGTCAACTTTCCTCGGACAGCAGTAAAAAGGACGGGTGGTGAGGGATCCTTTTTACTTGTCCTCTCCGGGGATTTCTCTCAGTCCGTACATTCATAATTAGGGGATCGTATGCCAGTACTCCCCGAATGGATTAATTTTCAATTTCCTCCTAAAATTCACTTCGAAATCGACTGTGGATACAAACTCGGATCTTTTGTAAAAAACATTGGGTCTAGAGTGGTTCTTATCACAACGCAGAAAGAACTAGAAAACGCAGAAGAACTTTCCATCATCAAAACCAGTCTCGAAAAACACGCCGAAGGTGTGATTATCTATGATGATATTGTAGACCGAGTTCATTTTAAAGATTTAGATTCCTGTGCCCACTTCCTTAGAATTTCCAATGCCGATTGTGTTGTGGCTTATGGTTCCTTTGAATCAGTAAACGCAGGTAAGGCGGCTTCTCTACTGGCAACCAATGATTTGTTTGCAGAAGAATTGTTAATTGGGAAAAAACAACCAAAAAGAAAAGGTCTTCCTTTGATTGTTGTTCCCACAAAACCGCTACTCGGTAATGAATGTTCTCCCTTCTTTTCGATTGTGGATGATAAAGATAAAAACAGAAAGTACTTTGCACATGAATGGGCATTCCCGGAACTCATTGTTTCTGATCCAAAAATTGGTGCCGGTATGTCAAGTTCCGAAACTGCAAAAACAGGGATTTCAATTCTATCTGCAGCGGTGGATAGTATTCTTTCCAAATATGCCAATGAAATCACATCTTCCACAGCACTCCGTGCCATTGAACTCATCTCCAAAAACATTGTACCTGCCATCCGTGAACCGAGAAACTTAGGACCGAAAAACTCTATTTATGCGGCAAGTTTACTTGCTGGCATTGCCCAGTCCACAAGTAGCCTTGGACTTTGTTATGCGCTTTCATTGGCAGTTACCACCGTAACCAATTTAGATATCTTTCAAAGTATGTCGATCTTACTTCCCCATGTAATGGAATACAACCTAACCTCCTCTGCTGGTAAGTATGTAATGATTGCAAGAGCACTTGATGAAGATGTGACCAATATCTCCGTCATTGAAGCTGCGATCAAAGCGGTGGAAGGAATTCGTAAAATCTATTTAGAACTAAGAATTCCACAAAGATTGTCCGAATACGAAGTGAAAAAAATCGACCTACCTGGAATTGCCACACTGGCAGCAACCTACTCGTTTCTTGATTGTCTTCCTAGAGAACTTCCCAAAAATGAAATCGAAACCATCCTTGTGGCTGCGTTTTAGGTTCCCTTGATCCAACTGACGGAATTCGAAAAAAAACTATTAGAAACCTTTACCTTAAGTGACCGTGATGCCAGACGATTGCAAAGAGTCATCCAAGACCTTTCGATTGTTGTGGGGATGGAACACGAAGAGATCTACGACTTCATGCGTTTTGGAGTCGAAAATGAGTTGGAAATTTTAAAATCTGATTATAATTGGGAGCACTTTAGAATCAGAATTCAGAAAAAACTGAAAAAATCCCCTCCCCTTTGATATACAGACAAGGAAACAATTACCATTTTTTTTTAGCCACTGCGGACTCTGTTGCGAGATTCCAAACATCCATCCAACCCTTTTATCCGATTGCAAAAAGTAGGATCCTTGAACTTCCTTCAGTCACCACAGACCCCATCCTCATTCCTCAGTTTCTTTATTCTTTACAATACAATAGACAATCGTTTGAAACAAAACCTGCCATAACGCCAACTTATCTAGGTAGTACGAAACCTCCAAAAGATTCGGAAACGAGACCAAAACCTGGATTTGGAATCTTCACCACTGAAATTGGTGGAATCAACAATTTTCCCTCTCCACTTTTTCGTTCCAAACGAGACAAGTTTCAATCGGCAAAATACCTTTCCCTTAGAGACATCATCAATCCTGATCTATCGGAAACCTTAGTTCGTGAAAAAATTGAAAGTCTATACTTCGATGCCAAAAGTAAAACTTATCTCTTTCGATTGGTATCCATTCTTTTTTCTGGAACTCCTCGGGAAGAAGAAACCATTGTTTCTAATTTATTTCGTTATGAACCAGAATTTGCTAAATTCTTAAACAAACAGATGTTTACTGTGGAAATGATTCCTTTAATTCACGGCCCTTTTTTACAAGAAATCTTACGAAACCACGACGAAAGGTACATCAAATCTATTTTACCAAATCTTTCCAAACCAGTAATGAATGTGATTCGGTCTTCTATCTCCAAAAACAAAATGAAACATATTTTAGAAGGCCCCTCAAAAAAACCACCGGAAGGTGAGGATTTGGTTACAGTGATAGAGACGGAAATTTACAAACGGTTTGCGAGAAATATCTACTACGAAGAAGGTTCTATCTTTACCTATAGAGAAAAAGGGGAAGAGGAATTCAAAGAAGAGATCCCTTTTACGAACTCAGAGAAAATCAATTTTTTTGTCTTTGGTAACGCGCTTAGTTTTTATGGGAAAACAGCTACGAAGTTATTTTTTAAAACCAATGATTGGATCGATGTCCTACGATTTGATTTCTTTTTATCTCGGAAAGAAATCAAATCTTCTGAGTTTCATAGACTCCCGCCTGATTTACTCATTGAACTTCCTTACTATGCAACCGGGATCTTCCTTGTTGGTGGCGGCATCACGAAAGAAAAAAAACCTTTTGAATTTTCCCTTCTATGGTTTGATTACTAAAGAAGGTTTCACGAATCAAATTTTTTCACTAGACTTACGGTTCTTTTTTCTCTAAATTAAAAACATGGCGCAAATCAAAAATCTTAACTCTCTATGGAAGGGATTCCCTTTTTTCATCGCTAGTTTGTTATTTGCCACATACTTTGTGCTTTCTTACCTTGTCCCTTCTCCCCCGAGTGATACAGCTCAATTACATAGCTGGATTACTGAATGGAAAACTTTTCTACAGATCGCTGATGAAATTTTGATCTTTGCCACACTCTCTTTACTTCCCTCCATTTATACTTTAGCAAATCCTATAAAAGAAAACCAGCCACCACTTGTGTTATTTGCCTCTGGTTTGTTATTTTTACTTGTTGTTCCGATGTTTGTTCTTGTGGATTTGCTTCTCGGTAGGCTCGTGTATCCTGTGAATGTTTATCCTCTCGCAATCGATACGATTGTATTTATCTTAAGTTTGATCGCAGGAACCATGCATATGATCTCCCTTGTTTTGGCATTGGCGATTTTATTATTCAGTATTTCTTTTAGGAAAAAAACTTGGGGTAGTTTAGTTTTAGTAATAGGAATCTTTGTTTTTGGATTTCAAATCACTGCCAGTTACCCCTGGCTGGTTTCACCAGGGGTTCTCCTTCTTTGCCAACTGAGTTTTCCGATTTGGTTACTCTCTATAGGATTCTATTTCGCAAAAAATGAAAACAGGTTTCCCAAAAAGGATCAAACAGAACTCAGCTAATAGTTGCTAAGTTATCGTTCGATTTATTTAATTTCCTGTTTTGACTCGAGCGATGGCCCAGTTCCATTTATCAATTTCTTCTTTCCGTTCACTCTCTTTCATCTTAGGAACAAACTGAGTGGTTTTTTGTTCTTCTTTGCGTAGACTTGCCACCGACTTAAAAAATCCTCGTTCGAGTCCCGCAAGGTAAGCGGCCCCAAGCACTGTTGTGTCTACATTACTCGGTCGGATGACTTTGGTTCCAAGGATGTCTGCTTGGAATTGCATAAGCCAGGCGTTGGAAGTGGCTCCTCCATCAACTCGTAAAAATTTTAAAGGTTTCCCTGTTTCTTTTTCCATTGCATTTGCCAGTTCATAGGATTGTAAAGCAATGGCCTTAAGAGCCGCTCTCGTAATCTGAGCAGCCGTTGTATCACGAGAAAGCCCAAAGATAGCACCACGCGCTTCTTGGTCCCAGTGAGGTGCTCCAAGACCTGCAAAGGCAGGAACAAAAACCAAATCATCTTTTGTTTTGATGGCTTTGACTAATTTTTCGGAATCTTTGGAATATTTAAAAAATTCTAAATTATCCCGGAGAAACTGAACGACTGCTCCCCCAATAAATACAGAACCCTCTAAACAATAGACTGTTTTGCCTTCAGGACCGAGGGCCAGTGTAGTGATGAGTCCTTGGTTTGAAATTCTAAATTCATCCCCCACATTGAAGAGTAAAAAACATCCAGTACCATAGGTGTTTTTGGCTTCGCCGGGTTCTGTACAAAGTTGACCAAAAAGAGCTCCTTGTTGGTCTCCCACAAGAGAGGAAATCGGAATCCCATCGGGAAGTGATTTTACACTAGAAGTAAATCCAAAGAGATTTTTGGAATTGTATGCCTTAGGTAACATTGACATAGGAACTCGTAAAATATCACAAAGTTCTTCATCCCATTCTTTGGTTTGGATATTAAATAGAAGAGTTCTTGAGGCATTGGTATGGTCTGTTTTGTGTTCTTTGTGACCGGTGAGTTTATACAAAAGCCAAGTGTCGATGGTTCCAAATAACAATTCTCCCTTCTCTGCTTTGGTCCTTGCCCCTTTGACGTTATCCAAAATCCATTGGATTTTGGTTCCTGAAAAATAGGCATCCAGAACAAGACCTGTTTTATTGCGAAAGTTAGAATCGAGGCTTTGTTTTTTTAATTCCTTACAGATATCAGAAGTTCGGCGGCATTGCCATACGATGGCGTTGTACACTGGTTTGCCGGTCTTTTTATCCCAAACAACAGAAGTTTCTCTTTGATTTGTGATTCCAATCGCAACTGCATCTTTTGGATTTAGTTTTCCATTTTTAATGGCGGCTCCAATTAGTTTCTGAGTTTTTGCCCAAATCTCTTCTGGGTCATGTTCCACCCAACCTGGTTTGGGATAATATTGTTTGAATTCTTGGTAAGCAGAAGAAATCACCTTTCCTTTGTCGTTAAAACAAAAAGTACGAATTCCTGTAGTACCTGCATCAATCCCAATGATATAACCTTTTTTTGCCATCTTAAACCTCTATTTCCAAACCTTCATAAGCCATAATGATTTCTAATTTTCCATGGGGATCAAACATCTCTTTGTATTTAAGAGCACGTAAATATACCAAATCCAACTTTTCATCATCGTAGGATGGATCATGATGAAACATCACCAATTTTTTTACTTTAGCACGAAGAGCAATGTCTGTGGCAATCGATGCCGAACTATGACCCCAATCAATTTTTTGTAAAGAATCTTCGAACGTGTATTGTGTATCAAAGACAAGCACATCGGCTTCCCGGAAATAATCGATATAGGTATCAATATTTTCCATCTCTTCTAAATTGAATTCTGCATCAGAGGCAAAGATGATGGCCTTACCGTCTTCCATAAACCGATAAGAAAAACTCCCTCCAGGATGGCGCACCGATTTACTAAAAGCCTGGATATGGGGTCCAAGAGAAATGATTTCCCCTTCTTCTATGTATTGGAAGGTTTTTTGGGCCGCATAATGATCAAAGGAAACTGGAAAATGTGTGAATACAAATTGGTGTTCCAATCTTTTTTCTGCATCGTTCATACAAGAAATAAATTCGAAATGATTGCCTGGTAAAAAGAGAGGTACAAAAAAAGGAATTCCTTGGATATGATCCCAATGTGTATGAGTTAAAATCCAATAGGCATGGCCAGCACCCTTTCCAAAATCGGAGGCCATAATTTGATTTCCGAGTTCCCTAAGCCCCGTACCACCATCGATGATGATTAGGTTTTCCTCTTTGTCGCGGATTTCTACACAAGTCGTATTACCACCGTAAGTTGATGAAGAAGAAAAACTTAAAGAATCTAAAAAACTATGGATACTCTGTTCGTTCTGAATGTCTGTGGGACTTGCCAAAGAAAGAATTTTTTCGATTTTATGTTTAACACTTTCAGGCCGAATGGGTGAACCAATGGAACCGCGGACACCCCAAAACTTGATTTTCATTGCTCTTTTTCTAGAGTCCTTTTTTGAAAAATCAAACGTTTTTTGATTGTATTTGGTTCTTTCAGATGATGTCTTAACCGAAGTTATGTTTCAGTATGAAATCAAACGAGAAAATGATAAGGCAATAGTCCTTTTGAATGGGTCCTTGTCCCTTAGAGATACTCCCAAATTTCGCACGGACTTAAAGACATTGATTGATACACCAGAAATCCAAGAACTGGTTTTAGACTTTAAAAACTTGAGTTACCTAGATTCTTCTGGAATCGGAATCTTACTCCATACTTATAGTTGGACAAAGGAAAAAAAGAAACAAGTCCGTATCATCCATTTATCTGCGGAAGTACGAACTATATTTACCGTTGCCAATCTACTTGATATTTTTCATCTAAAAGAAACAAATTAGACTCGATAGTCTTGGATGGTTTGGATGAGAAAGGATACAATTCCAGAGAATACATAAAACCCCACCGCACCATACATCACATAAGGCCAGCGGTAAAATCCGATCGCCAGTAACAAAAGACCAAGGCCCACAATACTTATCCCTAATTTTTTCCAAGAAAAAAGCCCTCGGATTGCCACTTGAGGTTTGCTGTATCTTAAAGTCGAAACCATAAGAAGTGCCGTGATCACAAAAAACAAAACTGCCGTCCAAACAGGAACCTGGGACACAGAAAACACCAAAGGAAAAATTCCAATCACAACTCCGGCAACGGGAGAAGGAAGTCCATTAAACGACTTAGGATCATGTGCTACATTGAACCGAGCGAGTCTATAAGCCGCACAAATCGGATACAAAGCCGCAATGAACATCCCTAAAGGAAAGTAGTCTGGTTTGTCAAAGATATCCAATTTGATATCAAAGAAGAACATTTTGTAAGACAAAAATCCGGGAGCAATTCCGAAGGTTGTGAGGTCAGCCAAACTATCTAAGTCGGCCCCAAGTTCGCTTGTACAGTTGAGAGCACGAGCCGCCATCCCGTCAAATCCATCGAATAACGCAGCTAAGATGATAAACACTCCCGCGAGTGTATAAAGTTCGTGGGAATTGGTGTGCGTTGGATTTGTTTCTGCAACAAGGAGCATCGAGACAAATCCCAAGGTTAAGTTTCCGAGAGTAAGGGTGTTTGGAATCCAGGTAAGTTTTAGTTTCATATTATTTGTTCAAAGTTTCGCTTGGGGCTTACCTTAAAGTCGAGCCCCACAAAGGATTTTTGTTTCCAGAGGTAGTATCCAAGACATGCCACCATCGCTCCGTTATCTGTGCAGTAAATTTTTTTTCGAGGATAAAATAGGTCAAATTGGGATCTTTCTTTTTCGGCTTCCAAACTTTCTCTGAGGGTCCCGTTGGCAAGGACCCCACCGGCGGCGACGACTGTTCGAATTCCAGTTTTGGCGATCGCTTTACGGATATTGCGAGTGACCAGTTCAAAGGCCGTCTTTTGGAAGAAGTAGGAAATTTTTTCCACGGGAGGAGCTTCCGAGTTTGCCCGTAAATAGTAAAGAACGGCAGTTTTAAGCCCACTATAAGAAAATCTAATTTTCTCATCCCCATCTTCTTTCAAAAGTTTCGGGAAAGGATTCCCTTCCTCCTTTTTCACTTTGTAGGCATTGGCCTTTTCCTCGAGATAGGGGCCGCCAGGATATGGAAGGTTAAGAACTGCACTCACCTTATCAAAAGCTTCTCCGAGCGAGTCGTCCTGCGTGTCCGCAAGGATCTGCAAATCACCAAATCCCTTATAAAGATAAATGGAAGAGTTTCCACCAGACAAAAGTACCCCAAGCCAAGGAAAGGGAGGAAGTTCTCTTTCCAAACCAATCACAGCTAAATGAGCCTCTAGATGATTGACGGCCACAATCGGGATTCCATACACAAGAGAAATACATCGGGCCAGTTGCGCTCCAATCATAAGCGAACCAACTAACCCAGGATAACTGGTAACTGCGACGTATTCCAAATCTGAATAGTTGATCCCTGCCTCTTCCATAGAAACAGCGAGCAGAGAGTTGATTTTTTCTAAATGGGCACGGGAGGCAATCTCAGGAACCACACCACGGTAGGGGGAATGGGACTCAATTTGGCTATAGACTTTTAAGGAAAGGAGGTCCTTGCCATCAGAAACAATGGCAATGGAGGTTTCATCACAACTGGATTCGATTCCTAACCCGTAGGCCATTACTTCAAAATACGGATGGCTTCAGAAAGTTGAGTATCCAAATCCAGTCTTGGTTTCGCATGGGAAGAACCGGCTCTCATTTCGTTAAATAGAAATATACGAGTTACTGAATCCGAGATGGTAAGATTTTCCTTTTTTAGAATCGATGCAAAATCAGCTAAAGCAGCATCGTTGTATTCCGCATGAGTTTCTAAAAAGGGACGGATCAAGTTTTTTTTAAAGAGTTTTTCTAAGGCATACTTTTCATCTTCACTGGCAGCAATTGGGTTTACGATATAATCGGGAGTGATTCCTTTTCCATGAATGGAAACACCAGAAGGGGTATAGTATTTTTGAATGGTGATGGCAACACCCGTTCCCCCCGAAAGAGGAAAAATAGACTGCACACTACCTTTTCCAAAACTTTGGGTACCAACCACCACTGCACGTTTGTTATCTTTTAACGCACCCGCTAAAATTTCAGAAGCACTCGCAGATCCCCCGTTTACAAGAATGGCAATCGGAATGTCTAAAAACTTTTTCTCTTTTTTATCCGCTTTATAACTTTTTACAAGAACACCACCTCGGCCTTTCACGGAGACAATCTCCGCCTCTGGTGGTAAAAAGAGATCCGCAAGGTCAATGGCTAAATCCAAAAGTCCACCGGGATTCATTCGTAAATCAATCACTAGTTTTTTGGCACCCGCTTCCTTCATGGCGGTCAGTGCGCTCGCAAATTCTTTGGCAGTGGTTTCTTTCCCCATAAACTGCACGAGTTTGATATAACCGGTTTCTGTCTCCGGAAGGTAATGCGATCTTACATAACGAATTTGGATGAGTTCTCTGACTAAATTCACAACAAAAGGATCTTTGATTCCTTTTCTTTCGATTTTCATCGAAATGGAGGATCCCACTTCTCCTCGCATCATTCCGATGGATTCGGATAACGAAACTGACTTTGTACTTTTTCCGTTGATTTCGACAATTTTGTCTTGGGGTTGGAGACCCGCTTTCCAAGCAGGTGTTCCTTCTATCGGCGCCACTATAATAAAAGCATTTTCTTGGAAACTGATCTCCACACCAATTCCACCAAAACTTCCTTTGGTTTCATTTTGTAACTCTCCAAACTCATCTGTATCTAAAAACCGTGTGTGTGGATCACCTAAACTTTGTAAGGCTCCAAGGATGGCACCTGTGTAGATTTTTTTCTCTTCCTGGGGATCCACATAATCGTTTTCAATATAAGAAACAACTTCGTGTAAAATTTGTAAGTATTTTTCGCCGTCAGTGGAGATGGCTTTTACTTTATCAGTGTTTGCAAAAAAGACAAGGGCCACCAAACAAAGGGTAATACTTCCCCAAATCAGACGTTCGGATACTTTGATTTTATTCATTTCCATAAATTGACTCGTATAGGGCTTTGTTTTCTTTTTTTAACATTTCTTTGGCTTCTGGGATGGACAACCGGTAGACTTCGCAAGCTTCTTCAAAAAGAGCAATGTCTGTCGGTGTGGGCCTTTTGGTATCTGCCATAAGACCGGTTTGGATCCGATTTTGTGCGAACCGTTCTAAAACACGTTTTAAGTCATAGGCATCAATTTCTTGTTTTTTGGGAGCGCAAGAGAGGAGAAGGGAAAGGATAAGAAATGTTGGGAAAGAGAAGAGATGTTTCGACATCCCTTCTAAACTCACTCCCAACCAGGGTTTGGTCAATCAGTAAATGCGGTAGAGTCCGATTAGTTTCCCAATTATCGTAGCCTTTTTAGTACGAATGGGTTTTAGTTTCACGTTTCTTGGTTCCAAACGGATCATGTCCGGTTCTTTATAAAAAACTTTTAAGGTAGCTTCGTTTTCAATCATGGCGACAACGATTTCCCCATTCCTAGCTGTGTCCTTTTTTTGGATGATAGCAATGTCACCATCACTAATCCCGGCTTCCACCATGGAATCTCCCTTCACACGTAAAGCAAAGGTTCCAGGTTTTGTCGCCAAGTCTTCTGGGACAGCAATGTATTCTTCGATATTTTCTTCGGCAAGAATGGGTGAACCCGCAGCCACTTGGCCAAGGAGAGGAATTCCAGACGCACGGACGAGAAGTGCCTCGTCCCCATTTCCTTTCAGGAGTTCGATAGCACGACTTTGGTTTTTAGAAGTGCGGATATAACCTTTTTTTTCGATCGCCTTGAGGTGGTCGTAAGCACCTTTCGCGGTGATTCCAAACTGGTCCCCAATCTCACGGATGGTAGGAGGGAACCCCTTCTCGCGGACCGTGCCCGAAATGTATTGTAGAACAAATTCTTGTTTTTCCGTGAGATCTTTCATACTAAACAGATAACTAGGAAATGGGCGTTATGTCAACAAAAAACTAGGCGTTATAACTTTAAATACTCACTTTTCAAAACAAAACTTCCTTCTTCTACAATGGCTTCCCCTGATTCCACACCATTTGTAATCTCAACCCAATTGTCATAAGTTTTACCCACACCAATTTTTTTGGCAGAAAAAGATCCGTCTGAGTTCCGAACAAAAATATAATTTTCGCCTTCAATTTTATGAATACAATCAGCCGGGATCACCTTTGCCTTGTTAACCGAAGATTCCACCATTGCGCCCACAACAGTTGCGGTTACACTTTGTCCGGGACGAAGCCTCCCTTTTGAGTTTCTAACTTCCAAACGAATCTCTGCGGTTTTTTTAATCGGATCAATCACATCCCCCACATGAGATACCACAGCTTTCAAAGAATCATCCTTCGAACCAATAGGAATGACTTTTGCTTCGTTACCCATACGGATGGAGGCCAAATCTTTTTCATATACTTCTAAATTGATCCATAATACACTCAAATCAGCAACAGTAAATAGATTGTCACGAGCATTGACCGCCTGACCAATGATAGCTTCCCTTACCGTTACAGTTCCAGAAATGGGAGTTCGGATATATAAGTTTTTAGAATTATATTTTCCACCTTCCAGATTTGTAATTTCTGCATCATTTAGACCTAAATTTTCCAAAGCATTCCTGGATGTTTCCATTTCTGCTTTTACCGATTTGTAATCCATTAAAGACATTTCATATTCTTTGGCAGAGGTCACTTTCCTTTCATACAAATCTTTGGCTCTGTCGGCTTGGACTTTTAAGGCCTCTAATCTTGCCCTCGCCTTTAAATAATTAGCTTCTGTGGTTCCAAGTTCCACTGATTGGATGGAAGCAAGAGCCGTACTTTTTTTCACGTGTTCTCCTTCCTTTACAAATACCTGTACAATTCGTCCGCTAACACGAGACCCTACTTTGGCCACACTATTCATATCATAAGAAACAGTTCCTGGAAGTTGGAGTTCTTCCTCCAGTGCTTTTTCTTCCAGATAAACCACCGAAAACGGATGGTTCTTTTGAATTTCCTGTGAAATCATAAACTTTGACTTATCATCAGTCAGTGCTTCTGTTTTTTTACCGGCGCCAAAAAACTTCGTATACCCGAAGTATGCTAAACTGCCGACAAGCACCAGTATACTTAGCGATCTAATATTCTTAAAATTGAATTCTGTTTTCATATAAATTTAAAACTCCGAGCTATCCATCTTTCCGATAGAAGCCTTGTATCCTTCCAAAGCATTGTAATAGAGATAAATGATTTCATAATAACTTCGAAGGACACTGAGATAGTTTTTCTCAGCCTCCAAAAAAGTTACTAAATTAGATGCACCTCGAATGTAAGCAAGCCTTGACTTCTCTTGGACTTCCTTGTTTTTTTCGAGAAGTCCCATCTTTTGGTAATCGAGTAACTGCGATTCCCTAGCTTGTAATTCTTTAATGGCTGCAGAAATCTCCGAAACGATTTCGTTTCGTTTCGCATCCACATCGAATCCTAGTTTTTTATAAGATTCTTCCGACTTTAAAATTTCCCCTTGTTTTCGATCAAACAAAGGAAGCGGTGTTGCCGCATAAATACCCGTGACATTTTCATTTCCTTTGTTTAAAAATTCAACACCGAGTGTAAGAGGAGGAATGATTTCTCGTTTTTTTAATTCGATATTCATTCGTTCTCTTTGTTGGCGAATTTTTAAAGCAACTAAGTCAGGTCTCTCTTCAATATCAAAATCATTTAAATCGATACCAAACTCACGAGTGGATATAAACTCAAGCCGTCCCTTGATACTCAAAGGAGAATTCATATCAGATATACCAATAAGGATTCTCAAATTTTTTACTACTTGTGCCCTCAAAATCCGTGCATTTCGGTATTCTCGTTCAATTTGTACACGTTCTAATGCCAATCGGTCATATTCCAAAAAGGATATATCTCCTTTTTCGGCCCGAAGTTTAGTAAGATCCAAAAGGTCTTGGTAGTTTTCCAAAAATTCTTTTTGGTAATTGATCTGCTCTGTTACGTAGAGATAAGTCCAAAAGTTTTGTCTGAGACGCAAACGAAACAAACGATCAAAGTCGCGAAAACTAGCAATGGTTCCTAAAAACTCTTGTTTGGCGACTTTTTCCCTTTGAGGAATCACTCCACTCATATCAAAGGGTTGGTTATAGATAAACGAAGTTTCTGCTCTACCTGTTGCAGCATTGGCAGAGGCTCCTATAAACTGCTGTTGCATGTTCATTATCGGGTTATAATACAAACTTGCGGTAATGACATCCCCGCGAGCCATACCGATGTTTTGTTTTTCGCGAAGGTAAAGAGGATTACTTGTGACAGCAAAATCCTCCAACTCATCCAAGTTCCATTTTTCTTTCGAATCTTGGGCTCTGGAATCTTCACCAAGGAAAAACAATTCTTCTTTAGAATGCAGTTCATAAACCGCTTTTTCTTTGGGAAAAACAGGGAATGAACTGATCCCTAAAAGGATAAAAACAGAAAACTTCCTAACAAATTTCATACAGTTACAAATTTCTTTATATAATCTTCGATTCCATACTGGATGACTTTGATTGCTTCGACCCGATCATACACTTCAGTGATCTCCACTGTTCCAGTAGAAGGAGAGTTCGGATCCAATTTGTAAGTCAAAAAATAATGGTGGAGTTTGTTGATAAGAGCTTTAGGAACTTCAGAAATATCTTTGATTTGACCGAACACTTCGTCCCCTTTGAGTACAGCGACAATTTTGTCATCTGCTTCACCCTTATCAATCATTCGAAGTCCACCGATGGGAATCACCGTTAGAATCATGTTTCCATGTGTGATTGGATTCACACTAAGGACACAAATGTCAATCGGATCTCCATCACCAATGATGTCTGGTCTTCCGACTACATCCGAACAGTGTTTTCCAGAGGCTTCCCCAGAAAATGTTCTTGGTATAAATCCATATAGAGTCGGCGAACGATTGCTATACTTTTGAGGCCTGTCCACGCGAATAAAACCAGAAGCTTTATCGATTTCATATTTTACTGTGTCTTGCGGAGTGAGTTCAATGAATACATCTAACTCATCGGGAGCTTTTGGTCCCAGTTCCAATCCATGCCAAGGGTGCGCTACGTAATAATTCGGTTTCATTTAAGTCCTCTTTCTTTTAGATTTCTGATTTTGTTTGTTTGTTTTGGAATCATCTTCGTTTTGCGACGAATGTTCTTCCACTTCCCTGTAATGATGAGAATGTCCGTGTGTTTCGTTGAGCTCTGTTGCTTTGTATTTTTTCATCTCTTCTACAAAGTAATCATTCATTTTACGTTCCCTTTCCATTTGTCTGATTTCTTGTCTTTGTGCGAGTTTCACTAAAAATTCAAAGGCAATCGGCAAAAGGAACCTGGAAAGGATGGTTGCTACAAGAACCCCACCCATCACCACTGTTGCCAGAGGTCTTTGGACTTCGGCACCCGCACTGGAAGCAATCGCCATCGGTAAAAATCCAATGATAGCGACAAGTTCCGTTGTGGCTACTGCCCTGAGTGTATATACCGCAGCCTCTACCACTGCAATGGAAGGATCTCTTGTGACTTTTAATTGGTCTTTTAATGCCGAAGCGTAGACCACCCCGTTTAACACCGATATACCGGCTGCGGCGATAAATCCAACCCCTGCAGGAATCGAAAAGGGAAGACCACGAATCACAAGAGATAAAATTCCCCCAGAAAGTGACAATGGCACCAAGATAAAAACTCCCAATGCATAATAGACACTTCCAAAAGCTATAAAGAGCATCGCAAAAATAATGGCTCCGGCAATCGGGATCACTATGGCCAATCGGTTTTTAGCGCGAGTGAAGTTTTCAAACTGACCACCCCAATCTACATAATAGCCTTGCGGAAGCCCCGACTCGATAGACTGAGTGGCACCTTGCACATCATTCACAAAGCCAATCATATCTCGCCCACGAACGTTCACTTCTACGAGGATCCTACGTTTCAGACCTTCGTGATAGAGAGCAGCCGGCCCTTCCGTCATCATAATGTCTGTTACTTGCCCAAGAGGCACCGTTCCGCCTAAGTCAGTCATGACGGGAACGTTTTCAATGACTCCAATATCGGTGACATCTGCATCCAAACGCACAATGAGATCAAAACGTTTGTACCCTTCGTAAACCTTTCCAGCATTAGCACCTACACGAAGTGTTTCAATGGTGGTAAGCACTTCTTCTGCACGAACCCCGTAACGAGCCATATTTCCCCGATTCATTTTGATCTCAAGTAAGGGAAGACCAAGGAGTTTCTGAACCCGCAAATCGGCAGCTCCTTGGATTTTTTTGATTTTGGAGGCATAGTTGTCCGCAATGGACTTCAATGTTTTTAAATCATCACCATAAATTTTGATTACGATATCGGCTTTGGATCCAGATAACAAGGCATTGACGCGGTTTTCAATGGGTTGCGACAAACTGATGTAAGATGAAGGAACATTTTTGTTCACAGAGTTTTTCATAAGCTCCATAAGTTCCTCTCGGTCGTGTGCAGAAACCCACTCTTTGCGGGGTTTCAGTTTGACCATCATCTCTCCCTCTTCCGAACCAATGGGTTCTGCGGCAGACTCACCACGTCCTTGTCTCGAGACAACGCTTACTGCTTCAGGGAATTTCAAAATTACCTTCTCCATTTCCAAATTTAAGTCACGGGAATGGTTGATGGCGGTAGAGGGAAGGCGTTTGATATCAATGGCAATCTCTCCCTCGTCAATCCTTGGTAAAAATTCTGATCCGAGAGTGGAAGCAAGAGCAAAAGACAACAAAACCACACCAATCCCGGCATAAGTAAACTGGCGTTTGAACTTCATCCCATAAGTGAGCACTTCCGCATATTTTAATTGGAACTTATGCCAAAACGCTGATTCATGTAAAATTGGTTTTGTGTAGATATACGACATGAGTGCCGGAAATGTGGTAATCGAATATAAAAGTGCGGCACCTAACGCAAACGCTACGGTAATGGCCATCGGACGAAACATCCGGCCTTCCACCCCTTCCAGTGTCATCAGCGGTAAATATACGAGTAAAATAATTCCCACACTAAAAGCAGATGCCCGCACTACTTTGATACAAGACTCCATGATGACTTCTTCCATCCCATCTTCCATGTCCTGGGCGGAGGTTTTAGATAGGAGGAAACTTTTACGAAGTAAAAATCCATGGAGTGTGGACTCTAACATCACAATGGAACCGTCCACAAGAAGCCCAAAGTCAAGAGCACCGAGAGACATCAAGTTTCCCACAATCCCAAAGGCATTCATAAGAATGGTGGCAACCATCATAGAAACAGGAATCGCAAGTGCTACGGCAAAGGCTCCCTTCACCGTCCCTAATGTTAAAATCAAACAAACAAGAACAATGATAGCTGCTTCGACAAGGTTTGTAAAAACAGTAGAAAGTGTTCGGCCAATGAACTCAGAACGGTCGTAATAAACTTGAATTTTCATCCCGTTAGGAAGACGGGATTCAATTTCTTTCATTTTTTCTTTTACTCGGCTCACCACTTGGAGGGAGTTACTACCGAGTAACATCATGGCAGTCCCACCGACAACTTCACGTTTGCCGTTCATCGTACTAAGCCCAAAACGAAGGGCAGGTCCCGTTTCCACTTTGGCAATTTGACCAAGTGTCAAAGGAATTCCATCTCTTGAAGTACGAACGGAAAGCCTTGAGATATCATCGATGGACTTAAATTGGCTTTCGCCTCGAATCACAAACTGCTCTTCCCCTTTTTGGATGTATCCACCACCTAAGTTGACGTTAGCACCTTCCAGAGCTTCTGTGATATGAGAGAGTGTTAAGTTATGAGATAACAAACGTTTGGGGTCAATTTTGATTTGAAATTGTTTGGCATCTCCCCCTACTACGTTTACATCAATGATTCCTTTGACGGAACGAAGTTGTCTTGCGACTTCCCATTCCATCACGGTTCGGAGTTCTTCAGGAGTATGGCTTTCGGAAACTAAAGCAAATTCATAAATATCACCAAGGCCAGTCGCAATCGGAGAAAGTTCCGGTTTTCCGTAAGATTTTGGAATAAAGTTCTCTGCTTGTTTTAACCTTTCGTTTACAAGTTGCCTTGCAAAATAGATATCCGTCCCATCTTCAAAGATAACTGTTACGGAACTGACACCGGTCCTTGAGATCGAACGAATTTCCGTAACTTTAGGCATCCCGTTAAACTCAAGTTCGATGGGATAAGTGATAAATTGTTCCACTTCGAGTGGTGAAAGACCAGGAACCGAAGTCACAGCTGATACCTGGACATTTGTCACATCGGGAATGGCATCAATGGAAAGATTGAGTGCATTATAAAAGCCAACGATGGTGAGTGTGGCTGTCAAAACGAGAACTGTGGCTCGTTTGTGAATGGAAAACTGAATGATTTTTTCTAACATAATTCCTATTTGAAATTGAAAACATTGCAGAGGCCAAACTTGGGCTCTACTACTAGACTAATCTACATGCAACGATTAAGCCAAAAAAGGAGGTGGGAGGTAAAGAAAGTGAAATAAGATAGGAATTTCAGTAAAAAAGACAGGTTCTGTAGAAATTGTAGACCATCGAAGGACAGAAATCTTCACAAGGGACTGTTCCCTGCGAGAAGGAACTAATTTCAAAACTTGGTTGGATTCTTTAGAGGAAGTAAGAACACGAGTCGTCTCTTCCAACTCGTAGGATTGGTATTGAAAATCCAAATCTTCGAGAGGAGAAACAAACCGGTCATCGACCAGATTCAGATTGATGAAAACCGCTAAAAGTAGGATGAACCCGGACTTCCAGAAGCGTCTAATTTTCACTATTTTTTCTACTCTTGAGACCCAGGTTCAAGAATTGAAGTGGAGACACAAGAGAAAACACTAGAAAATATGAACTTTTTTCCATTTCCTTTTGGTTACAAATGCTTGTGTAGTTGCCAAAACGCAAGGATCAGACAAGACTATCCCTACCGATGAAAGACGAATCTATAGACACCATTATTAGCGACGACATCACGTTTCGCGGAACCCTTTCCTTCAACCAAACATTAAAAATCAAAGGGCAATTCAAAGGCACAATCACTTCCCAAGGGAAACTCATCATTGATGAAACTGGTGATGTAGAAGCCGATGTGGAAGTAGGAAGCCTAGTGGTTCACGGAAACCTCAAAGGAAACGTAGACGCAAAAGAAAAAGTGGAACTTAAAAAAAATGGTAAGGTCGTTGGTGATATCAAAACACCGGGACTCGAAGTAGAATTCGGTTCCAAAATTATTGGCAATTGCATCATGTAACCAAGGTTCACTTCGGACCACTGTTGTCTGAAGTTCGAACCAAAGTTGATTCCAAAAGGCCCCTTTTACGTTACTTAGTCGATAAAAGAGAGGGCCTTCGTAACATCCATCCCAAAGAACTTCTGAGTTCCGACTTTTCTTGTTTGCACTCTCCATTTTCACTTCCCGATCTTTTAGATGCCGTCGAACTCTTGGTTCGTTTTGCCAAAGAGGGGAAAAAAATCCTTTTGTATGGAGATCGTGATTCGGATGGAGTAAGCTCCACTTGTCTTCTTGCCTTCTTTTTAAAATCTCATCCAGAGTTTTCTGGCATCAACCTAGAAGTGATGGTATCTTCTGAAAGTGATCCCTATGGCCTTTGTAAAGAAGCCCTGGTCAAAATTAAAAAAGTAAAACCAGACCTTCTTGTTACTTTAGATTTTGGTTCGAGCCAAGCGGATGAAATTGAAGAATTAACAAAAACAGGGATTCAAGTCATTGTTCTTGATCATCATGAAGTGCCTGTACGAATTCCAACTCACTGTGCATTGGTGAATCCAAGAAGAACCGATTCAGTCTATCCTGAAAAAAAAATCTGCACTGCAGTGTTATCATTTAAACTTGTATCTGCGATTCTTTTTCGATTGAGTGAAGAGTTTGGCAGAATCTATACAAAAACAACCACTCATCCAGACAGTGGTCAGAAGGAAACTTTCTATTTCCAAAATGGTTTAATCATTCCGAAAGATTCGGTAGACAACCAAAAATTTGAGAAAAATTCCATTCTCCCTTATCCTGAAGATTTTGTTACCGCCATCCCCGTTGATGACGAAAGAAAACTATTCTATTACCAATGTTCCCGGATTCCTGATTTTTTCTCCGGCCTCGAAGAAGAAACAGATCTTGCAGGAATTGGAACCATCACAGACATGATGCCCCTCACTGGAGAGAATCGACATTTTGTGAAATTGGCCCTCGAGTCTCTCACCAAACTCTACGTAGGTGACAAAAAAAGAAAAGGACTCTCTGAACTCCTAAAAGAATTAAAACTCAATCCCCACGGAATCACCACTAAAGATTTAGGTTGGTCGATTGGCCCTGTTCTCAATTCCGCAGGACGAATGGGAAAAACCGAGGAAGCTGTCTCCTTACTTCTTGCCGAAACAACTTTGGATGCCAAAACCAAAGCCAAACAATTATTATCCATCAATGAGGAACGAAAAGAAAGAACCAAACGGAATATGGATCGTGTGGAAAGGTATTTTGCACGCAAACCAGAAAGGACAAATAATGAAATTGTTTTTTGTTATGAACCCGATATGGAACCTGGTGTCAGCGGGATTGTGGCTACAAGAATGGTGGATACCTATAAAAAACCGGCGATCTTTTTGGCACCTGACAATGGAGATGCGAGAGGGAGCATTCGGTCCTATGGACCAGAGAATGTTCTGGAACTTTTAGAATCTTTATCCAGTCATTTTTTGCATTTTGGGGGTCATCCAGAAGCGGGAGGATTTTCCATCCAACTGGATAAAATTCCTGCCTTTGAATCTGCTTTGTATATCGCCGCCAAAGACTGGTTAGCAAAAGATAAAGAAAGATCAGCCGTTCATTCCATTGAAACTGACTTTACCGTTCTCACAGAAGAGATGGGTGAACGACTTCTGAAAGAATGGAAGGACCTAGAACCCTTTGGACAAGGGAATCCCGATATCAAACTTGCCATCCGGAATGCCAAAGCCATTCACCTAACACCTCTCAGTGCCGGAAAACACGTTCGATTTCATTTGATTGGAAGTGGTTCTTTAAAGTATATGATTTGGAATAAGGGAGAAGAGTTCCAAAAATTTATGTCGGAACATGGGAGTTTTGATCTTGTGGGCAGTTTGGAAGAAAACTTTTACCAAGGAAGGACCACCCTCCAATTCATTGTTGAGTGGTTTGGAATTGCGGCGGAAAACTCCGCCGACTAACCTTTACCTCTAGCGAATCGAGGCAAATTCCGCCTAACAATCACTACAGACTAAGCATTAATCAAAACTTTGGATTCATCCACATAAACAGGGGTCCATCCAGAATTGTCTTTGAAGTATCGAACTGCTTTGATTCTTAAATTTTTGTCGAGGGTAAACCAGTGGTTGGTATTGGCTGGGATGGAAAGGAAATCTCCCTTACTGACATGGACTTCGAATCTTTCTCCATCAATGATGAATCCAAAGATACCACTTCCGTCGATGATATAACGCACTTCTTCATCCGTATGGATATGAAGTTTATCAAATTTAGCTAACATATCTTGGATTCCAGGAACTTCATCATGAAGGACCACAAGATCGTTGGCCTTATAACCATGCTCTTTTTTTAGTTGGTCAAATCGGTATTCCAATCCAGAAAGAACTTCTGCTTTTTCAGCATCAGTTAAGCCTTTTTGGTCAAGGATCAAATCCAGAGATTCTGGTGTTTTAAAGAATTCATATACAAGTCCCTTGGAAACAAGGAACGCCTTGATCGCATCTGCATCTTGGAGAGTTTCTGTCTTTCTTTGAATGGTTGCCATACGAAATTACCTACTTATGGACTACCCTCTAGATCCCAGGTTAGGGATCAATTCGTTTTTCGCTATCCTGGAACTATTTCTGCTATAGCAGATTTAAAGCAAGGCACCTGGTTGGAAAAAGAGCCATCCCGCAGTAAAAAACAAACTAAGTAAAAATACGAGAAATCCCAAAGTTGGCATCGCAGGAAGGTCTCGGACTCCTGCCACCGCCCCTGTATCTTGTTTCATATAGGATTGGATGGTAATTTTCATGTAGTAGTAAAATGCCACACAAGAGTTTGCCACAGCACCAAAAAGAAGGATTCTGTTGAATAACAAATCCGATTCTGCAATCTTTTGCAAAAGGAAAAGTTTGGTCCAAAATCCAATGAGAGGTGGAAAACCAGCAAAGGATAAAAAGATAATAGAAAGTGAAAGTGCCGTTAACGGGTGTTCTCCGCTTAAATGAGAAATCCCATTGACAGTCACTTCATGTTTTCCCTGTTCTAAATAGGAGATGATAGCAAAGGCAGCTAAATTCAAAAGGGAATAGGAAAAAAGATAATACAAAGCCTCAAGTCCTGCCCCACAAACAATTCCAGCCACAATATAACCTGCATGCGAAATTGACGAATAGGCTAACATTCGTTTGAGGTTCTCTTGTTTTAGAGCTACAATGTTTCCCCAAGTCATGGAAACAAGAGCAATCACTCCCATCAGGTATTTCCAAGAATTCCCAATCTCACCCACAGGGATATGATTGAATAATACAATAAAAAGTCCAAGAGCCGATGCTTTTCCTGCACTAGCCATAAAACCAGTGATCGGTGTCTGAGCTCCTTCATAAACATCTGGTGTCCAGGAGTGGAAAGGAACAAGAGCTGCCTTAAAAGAAACTCCCACTAAAAAGAGTCCAAATCCTAATTTAGAAAAATTGGATTCATACCCTTTTAAAAAAAGACCCCTTAAGGCACCGTCTAAGTTAGTCGTTCCAGATCCACCATACAAAAAGGCAATTCCCAGTAACATAAACCCCGAACTAAAAGTTCCAAGTAAAAAGTATTTCATCGCACTTTCTAAGGATGAAACAGAAGACCTAGCCATTCCAATCATCACATAAAGAGAAAGGGATAAGATTTCTAATCCCACAAAGATGACGATAAAATCATATCCTGAGGTTAAAAACATCATCCCAGACAAACAAAACAGTACAAGGGGAAAGAACTCAGGAAATAAGGTTTTATGTTGTGCTAAAAAGGGAGGAGCAATGAGAAGAGTAATAAGCCCAGCGATTAAATAAATTGCACTGAGCCATACAGTTAAAGGACTAATGGAAACCTGTGATCCAAAAAATTTGCCATAACCCGGAGAACTAGTGGTATGATACAAAGCATACATGGCTCCAAGAATTCCTAATATAGAAAGTACCCATAAAGGTTTGGAGTCCTCTTCTTTGGGGATTAGAAACTGAACGACTAGCGAAAGTAAGGCCACCCCGCAAAGAATGAGCATGGGTGAGATAGCGATTAGGTCATTGGAAGAAGGAGTATATGACATGGGTTAGTTTCCTATTGTCTCTTTCGGTGTTGGTTCCAATTCAAAATCAGACTCAATGGATTTTTCCAAATTGTCTAAGTTTTCATTCAAATTTGGTGGGTTTGTTTTTAAGGAAACAAATGTAGGAAGTGCATACTTCGATTGAAAAGTGCCCAACCTTTCTTCAAACGAAAGTGGTTCTTTTCCCAAACTGGAATAATCAGAAAATTGCCGGCTTGCCGTTCCACCAAGAAAATCTTTTTGGATGTCTTTTCTTTCTGCAATGGACTGAACCGATGCCGAATTCAAATATACATTCGATGAAGATTGTAAAATTTCTAAAAAAGGTTTTGGGTAGATTCCAATCCAAAAAATAAAGACTACGAGTGGAGAAAGAATTCCCACTTCGCGGAAACTTAAATCTTTATATGGTTTTGCTTGAATGGTTTTACTCACCCCAAAAAGAAATCGTTTTACAAACCATAGAAGGTAGAGGGCACCAAGAACCACTCCTGTGGCCGCAATCCCACCGAGCCATACATTGGATTTGATGGCTCCCATAAGGATCAGAAACTCACCCACAAATCCATTGGTTCCAGGAAGACCCACAGAAGACAATATAGCAATGAGAAAGAAAGTGGAAAACACCGGCATTTGTTTGGCAAGTCCACCAAACTCAGCAATGTTTCTGGTATGAGCTCTTTCATAGACCATACCAATCATAAGAAAGATCATCCCGGTGGAAACACCATGAGATACCATCTGCAACATTCCACCCACAACCCCTTCGTTTGTGAAAGAGAAGAGTCCCAAAATACAAAAACCTAAATGTGATAAAGAACTATAAGCAATGATTCGTTTGATATCCGTTTGGACTAGGGCTGCCATAGAACCATAAACAATACCAATCACGGCAAGGATCTGAATCCAATTTTGCGATAACAAACTTGGTTCTGGGAAAAAAGGAATACAAAACCGAATGAAACCATAAGCCCCAATCTTTAGTAATACTCCCGCCAAGTCCACCGAACCCACAGTAGGTGCTTGGGTATGGACATCGGGCATCCAAGTGTGAAATGGAAAAAGTGGAATTTTGATCGCAAAGGCAAGAAAAAAGCTAAAAAACAAAAACCATTGCAGAGGTTCCGAATACATTCCAAGGCTTGCTGTGGCTAAAGACTCGATCGATGTTTTTCCTGTTTTGAAGTAAAGGGTGAGAATTCCACCTAACATAAACAAGGAGCCAGCCATAGAAAATAAGAAGTATTTGAGAGCAGCTTTGGTCCTCTCTTCTCCACCCCAAATTCCAATCATAAGAACCATAGGTAATACCATGAGTTCCCAAAATACATAGTAAAGAACTAGGTTGCCGGAAGCAAAAACACCAAGGACGGCAGTTTCTAAAACGAGCAGGCAAATATGGAACTCTTTGATTTTTTTAGGAATATTGGACCAAGAGGCAATACTCGAAAGGAAAAACATAAAAGCAGTGAGTGCAAAAAGTAAAAGTGAGATACCATCGAGACCTACATGGTAATCCACACTGAGTTTTCCAGATAAAATCCAATCGGGAATCCAATGGACAAATTGTAGTCCTGACTGGGAAGAATCAAAAAAGAAAAACAGTCCCACGGAAAGGATGGTTGTGAATGCAGATGAGAGAGCAGAAATCACAACCACAGTCCCTACTCGTTTTTGAAATACAATGAGTATAGAGGAAACGATTGGTAAAAAGATAATGATGGAAAGAATTTGTTCCGGCACCTTACACCCCCCTCGTTAATAAATACACTAAAATACAAAATGTACCAATGACTACATACAAAGCATAATCTCCAATAAAACCTGATTGGAGACGACGAAGGCCATTGGCAATGATACCGAAACTTCCTCCGATACCTAAAAAGAAACGATCGAGAACCTTGATATCCACAAAAAAAGCCACTCCCCGGGAAAGGAAAAGAAAGGGACGAACAAAAACAAAATCATAGATTTCATCGATATAGTATTTATGAAATAGAATCTTTCGAAATCCCGTATGTTCTTCTGAAACTGGTGTTCCTTTTTTTTGGTAAAGAAAGTATGCGAGGATGAGTCCCACAGTTCCAATCGCCACCGAAAAACCAGCAAGGGAAAGTTCTACCTCGTGGACGAGAGATTTGTGTTCGGCAAGGCTCCCTTGTAATGATGCCAACTCATATCCTTTGTTTAAGACAGGTGCAAAGAATCTTTCCAAAGTATCAATATGTAAAAAGAAATGCGGAGTTTGTAAAAAACCGGCAAACACCGCACCCAATGCTAAAAGAACCAGAGGTAAGGTCATAGTCCAAGGAGACTCGTGTATTTTATGATGCGGGTCTGTATTGTCTTTACCAAAGAAAACAACGAAAACCAGGCGGAACATATAAAACGAAGTAAAAAAGGCCGCAACAATTCCCATAGTCCAAAGGATGGAACCGTAAGCTCCATAAGTGTAAGCTTTTTCTAAGATCAAATCTTTGGAGAAAAATCCAGAGAAGGGAAAAAACCCGGCAATGGCCAAGGTTCCCAATAAAAAAGTAAAGGAAGTGATTTTGATTTTACCAAAAAGCCCTCCCATCTGTTTGATATTTTGTTCATGATGGAGAGCGTGAATCACAGAACCTGCACCAAGAAATAACAAAGCTTTAAAGAAGGCATGTGTCATTAAATGGAATAAACCTGCTACATAACTCATACTTCCCATAGCAAGAAACATAAAACCAAGTTGGGAAACTGTAGAGTATGCCAGGATTTTTTTGATATCGTTTTGTAAGGTACCAATCGTTGCCGCAAAAAGAGCAGTGACAGCGCCAATACATGCGATAAATAGGGAAGTTTCTGGTGCGAGTAAAAATACAAAATTGAGTCTTGCAATAAGAAAGATCCCCGCAGTTACCATGGTTGCCGCATGGATCAGAGCCGATACGGGAGTTGGACCTGCCATGGCATCAGGAAGCCATACATAAAGTGGAATCTGAGCTGATTTCCCCATAGCAGCAATAAAGAAAAACAAGGCTATGATATTGGCGTAATTTGCAAACTCGCTCATCTCACTTAAGTTTGTTTGAAGTTGTAAGTATTGTAAACTGCCCCCAATCCAAAAGAGAAATCCAGTTCCTAAAATAAAACCAACATCCCCAATTCGGTTCAAAATGAAAGCCTTCATCCCAGCTTCCGCCGCCGAACTTTTGTCATAGTCAAAACCAATGAGTAAATAAGAAGAAAGACCCACTCCTTCCCAACCAAGAAAGGTAAGCACTAAGTTGTCACTGAGCACGAGGTTTAACATACAAAAAATAAATAGATTCAAATAAGCAAAGAATCGGTTGTATCCCAAATTACCTTTCATATAACCCATCGAATACAAGTGGATGAGAGACCCAATTCCTGTGATGATGAGAGTCATATATAGGGAAAGTTGGTCGATTTGGTATCCAAAGGAAGATTTAAAATTTCCAACCACAATCCAATCAAATACAGGAACCAAATGAGGGGCAGTTCGTTCCATCGGTCGAAACTCGTTAAACGCCCCTAAGGTGATAAGAAATGGAATGAATACAGCTAAAGTTCCAATCGCACCGGCAAACCGATGAGGAATTCGATCCTTTAATAGACCATTATGTAAAAAACCAAGGAGAGGAAGAAGAACAACTAACGGAAATAAATCTAACATAGGATTACCATCTCATCGATTGGAGTTCATCCACATTGGTGGATTTTTTATGCCGGAAAATGGCAATCACAAGTGCAAGTCCCACCGCTGCTTCTGCCGCAGCGATAGCCATCACAAAGAAAACAATGGTTTCACCAGAAATATGGGAAAGAGCTTTTGAAAATGTAACAAAAACTAAATTCACGGAATTTAGAATTAGTTCCACAGACATAAAAATGATCACAATGTTTCTGCGAATGAGAACACCGAGAACTCCAATGGAAAACAAAATTCCAGCAAGTCCAAGAATGTAGGAAATGGGGATGCCGTTTACAAATTGGTTCATAGGACTGTATCCTTAGTTTGTTCCACTTCTGTTAATCTTTTTTTGGCAAGGATCACCGCACCAAGAACTGCCACAAGTAGAAGGATTGATATCATTTCAAAAGGGAGTATATAATCTAAATATGTAGAGGCACCGACTGTTGCCACATTCCCTTTCACATTGATTGTGCCCGTTCCTTGGATGGGATAAGAATATTCAGTGAGGGCATACCCTTTTCCCATTTGGTCCGAATGAGGCACACCTGTAGTAAGAGCAGAATACAATAAAAAGAAAAAACCAAAGGCAAATAGAGAAAGTAAAACCAACCGGATTGGATGTTTTCTATAACGAGACAAGGTTTCTGTCCTTTGAGAAAGTAACATCAAAACAAAAACAATCAAAACCATAATTGCACCTGCATACACTAACACCTGCATTGTGGCAATAAAAAGGGCTCCCATAATCCCGTAAATCCCTGCGAGGGCAAAGAAGGTAAATACAAGAGAAACCGCAGAGACCACAGGATTTTTCTGAAAAACGACACTGAGTGCAGTAATTACAATGACAGTTCCAAAAAAGATAAATAATAAAAAAGAAGGAGAAGATTCTAGGTTCATATAAATAATTTCATCCATCCTTCTTTCCAATATACAGTATAAATTGCGGCAAACATAACAGCAAAAAGTCCCCAAGGAATCATCTTCTTCCAGCCAAGTTTCATGAGTTGGTCATAACGAAAACGAGGAAGGGTCCAACGAACACAAATAAACAAAAAGGCAAAAAAGAGAACTTTCAAAATAAAAAACCCAAGTCCAATGAATGCTTGGTAATGGGATCCCGCACCCAACTGGAACGGAACATTGTATCCGCCAAAAAAAAGTAAGGTGGTAAGACAAGACATGGTAATCATATTCATATACTCTGCCAAAAAGAAGAGAGCGAATTTAAAGGCACCATATTCGGTATGAAAACCTACGACAAGTTCCGACTCGGCTTCTGCTAAGTCAAAAGGAAGGCGATTGGTTTCGGCAAACATAGCAGTCACATAAATAAAAAAAGCTACAAAACCGGGTGGAGACAAAATGTTCCACATATCTTTTTGAGAATCACTAATGTCTGTTAACTTTAAAGATCCAGTCATAATGACAATTACCACGATGGACAGACCCATCGGAAGTTCGTAACTAATCATCTGGGCCGTGGAACGAACGCCACCAAGTAGAGAGTATTTATTATTACTAGACCAACCAGCAATCATAATCCCATACACAGATAATGAAGAAATGGCCAACATATACAAAACCCCAGAATCGGGATTGGCAATTTGTAAGTCTATCGTAGTCACACCAGTGAGTGTCGCCAACCATTCCGGCGCAGGAAGGGTTCCGCCAAAAGGAATCACGGCCCAGGCCATAATGGCACAAGTCATAGAGATTGTGGGAGCCAAAAGATACATTCCCTTGGATACATTTTTGGGGAAAATTTCTTCTTTGGCGATGAATTTGATTCCATCGGCCAGAGGTTGGAAAAGACCAAAAATTCCAGCCCGGTTTGGACCAGGACGATCCTGAATGAATCCAGCAAACTTACGTTCGGCGAGTGTATAATAAGCTACACCGGTTAGGATTATAAAAAATAATGAGAGGATTTTAATTCCCCAAGCAAGTAGTAGTGCCCAGTCCATAATGTTTCGGTGACCTTTAGTGAGAGACGCTCACTTCCTTTTTCAATCGAGCTGAGAACTCTCCTTTAAACTTTGTCATAGTAGGACGAACTGCCATCACACATGCATCCGCTAACGGACAAATGGTGGTTCCACCCTCCATATTTCTGGACAAAGAAAAAATGAGTTCTACATCTTTTTCTGTTCCCTCTCCGTTCTTTATTTTATGGAGAAGGTCTTTTACCCAATGGGTTCCTTCACGACAAGGTGTACATTGGCCGCAAGATTCATGAGAATAAAATTCTGCCAATCGGTAGGTTGTTTCCACAAGATCAGCAACCTCAGAGAGAATGATGACAGCTCCGGAACCTAACATCGATTTAAGGGATGCAATCGACTCATAATCCATAGTGGCAGTCATTGCTTCTTCGGCAGTGAGAATGGGAGAAGAACTTCCTCCAGGAATCACAGCTTTTAGAGTTTTATCGTTTTTGATTCCACCACAAATATCGTAAATGAGTTCTTTCATGGGAGTTCCCATTTCTACTTCATAAATTCCTGGTTTTTTCACATGCCCACTGACAGCAAATAATCTGGTTCCGGGAGATTTTTCAGTTCCAATTTTTTTGTATTCTTCTCCCGTCATACGGATGATATGTGGGACGTTACAAAAAGTTTCTACGTTGTTTACAACCGTAGGGCAAGCATAAAGACCAGAGACTGCCGGGAATGGGGGTTTGAGTCGTGGGTGGCCCCTCCTACCCTCGAGGGAATTAATGAGTGCTGATTCTTCGCCGCAGATATAAGCTCCGGCACCGGAGTATACCGCCAAATCAAAGTTATACCCTAGGCCCATAATGTTTTCACCAAGAAGACCTGCTTTGTAGGCTTCTTCTACGGCTTCTTCCACCACACGAATGCCTTTATGGAATTCACCACGAATATAAATATAACCTTGGTGGGAATCAATTGCTTTGGCAGCAATGACCATCCCTTCGATGAGCATATGAGGCAGTTTTTCCAGGAGGAGTCGGTCTTTGAAGGTTCCCGGTTCTCCTTCATCCCCATTACAAATTAAATATTTTGGTTTATCTGTTTTGGGAATAAATCCCCATTTGTTTCCCGTAGGAAAACCAGCACCACCACGGCCTCGAAGTCCTGAGTTCTTAACATCGTTTACGATTTGTTCGGCGGTCATCTCGGAGAGAGCTTTTTTTTGACTTTCATACCCTCCAACCGACTTGTAATGGTTTAAGGTATGGGAATCTGCGGCACCAATATGAGTTGTGAGTAGGTTCTTTAGTCCCATTTTATACCTGCTTATCCAATTCAGAGAGAATGTTTTCAATGATCTCTGGGGTTAGATTTTCGTAATATTTATCATTAATTTGAGCGACTGGCCCAAACCCACAAGCACCAAGACACTGCACTTCATCTACCGTGAATTTTTTGTCAGCCGTGGTTTCTCCGGCATCGATTCCTAATTTAGAACATACATGTTCTGTGATGAAATCGGATCCCGCAAGGTAACAAGAAATATTTCCACAAATTTGGATATGGAACTTCCCTACGGGTTTTTTATTGTACATGGTGTAAAAGGTAGCTACCCCATGCACTTGTGCGAGAGAAACCGGAGCACCGATTCGTTCTGCAATGTAGGACATTCCTTCCTGATCCACAAAACCTTTGTCAGCTTGTAATAAAAAAAGACATGGTAAAATCAACGAACGTTTACTTGGGAACTGCGGGATCAACCTTTGAAATCTTTTTTCGGAATCTTGTGAAAATTGATAAGCCATTAACAATCTAACTCCCCTGCAATGACATTGAGTGAAGACATAGTGGCAATTGTATCAGCAAGCAGTCCACCTTTGACAAGTTCAGGAAACGCTTGGTAATACCAAAAACAAGGACGTCTTACATGCACTCGCCAAGGAGACTTTTCTCCTTCCGAAACCACATAGAATCCGAGTTCGCCATTGGCAGCTTCCGTCGACATATAGTATTCGCCGGGAGGGACCTTCACTCCGTGCATAATGATTTTAAAATGGTAAATGAGTTCTTCCATATTGTGATACACCTTGTCTTTCGGAGGAAGGAAGGTATGGGGAACATCAGCGTGGTATGGACCTTCTGGAATTCCGTCTATCAGTTGTTCAATGATTCTCATGGACTGACGCATCTCTTCCATGCGAACAAGAGTTCTATCCAAAGCAGATCCGTCCCCACCTACGGGAATATCAAAATCCACTTTGTCATAAAACATATAAGGATCATCTTTTCGAACGTCCCAAGGAACTCCTGCAGCCCGAAGGTTCGGACCAGAAAATCCGTAGGCAATGGCTCTTTCTGCAGAAAGTCCACCGATCCCGGCGGTTCTTTCGTTAAAAATTTTATTGCGAACGAGAAGTTGTTCAAATTCATCCAAGGCTGGTTTTAGTCCTTTGATGATGGTTTTGATCTCAGTTTGGAATTCAGGATAAATATCCCTTTCCATTCCACCCACTCGGCAGAAGGTTGTAGTCAACCTAGCACCTGTCAGTTTTTCCAAAATTTGATAAATGTTTTCTCTATGATGGAATAAATGCAAAAGGCCAGAAAAGGCACCCAGGTCTACACCCATAATCCCGTTACAAATGATATGGTCCATGATCCTAGAGAGTTCGGAAATGATCATACGAACGTATGTCACTCGATCAGGAACTTCGATTTGCATCATCTTTTCTACGGTCAGGATCCAACCGATGTTATTGAGTGGAGTGGATACATAGTTCATACGATCCGTACAAACTAAGAACTGGTTGTAATCGTATCGTTCGCCTAATTTTTCAAAACAACGATGGACATAACCGATGACAGATTCTGTGTCGACAACACGTTCCCCATCAATTTGAATTACGTTTTGTAAAATTCCGTGAGTGGCAGGATGGCTTGGCCCGAGATTGACAAGAAGATGGCCTTCGGGTAGGTCTTTGAATTTTTTGCCAAAATGTTCGGCTGTTTTTTCGTACATTACCATAATGATTCCCTACCGCCTAACCGGTAATATCCTCGCTCACATGAATGGTGAGTAGGTCTTCAATGAGATAATCTTGGCCTGGACCCTCTAATGGATAGTCCTTACGAAGAGGATGACCCACAAAGTTATCAGGCATAATGAGACGTTCCATCTGCGGATGACTAGAAAAAGGAATTCCCATCAAATCATACACTTCCCTCTCAGGCCAATTGGCCGCAGGAAAAATACCAGCAAGACTCGGAACCTCTTCTCCTTCGCCCACAGGAACTCGAAGTTGCAAACGGAAGTGTTTGTTTTTTGGCGAACGAAGTAGATAAATCATTTCGAATCTTGGTTCCCTTTTTCCGAGCCAATCTATGGAAGTGAGATCATTCAAATAATTGAAGGAAAACTCAGGATGATCCTTTAACGTTTGTACAACGGTAGGAAGGGCTTCCTTTTGTATGCTAAAGTAGAGTAAATTGGTGTTTATGTCCCTTTGCGGGAGTAATACATCAGAAAACTTTGAGTTTATGTATTCAGTAATTTTTTCTTTCATGCGACTACGAGAGGTTTGTTGCGTTCGTTGATTTCTTCGATTTTTCTCATCACTTCTTGGCGTCTCGCTTCGAGTCCCTGGCCTTGCACTTTCTTTTGGAGTTTGACAAGGGCATCGAGAAGTGCTTCGGGTCTTGGTGGACAACCGGGAACATAAACGTCCACGGGAAGGATTCGGTCTACACCTTGTAACACACCGTAGGTGTGAAACATTCCACCAGAAGAGGCGCACGCCCCTACAGAGATGACAAATTTTGGTTCTGCGAGTTGGTCGTATATCTGGCGTAATACGGGAGCCATTTTATAAGTGATGGTTCCGAGGACCAAAATCATATCTGCTTGGCGTGGAGAAAAAGAAGGACGTTCTGCTCCGAAACGAGCGATATCATAATCGGCACAAGCTGTGCTCATGTATTCAATTCCGCAACAGGCAGTTGCAAAAGGGTATGGCCATAAAGAAAAACTTTGTCCCCATTGGACTACGTTGTCGAGTGTTGCGACTTGGAACATATCGCCAAACATCTCTCCAGGTTTGGATAGTGTTTCTGTTAATCCCATTCCAGTGCTCCCTTTTTCCATATATAGTATAGACCGACAACGAGTATGAGTAAAAAGAAAAACATTTCCACAAGGAAGAAGGTTCCAAGCCCTGCTTCTTTGAAGCTAATTAAGTTCACTGCCCAAGGGTATAAAAAGACCGCCTCAATATCGAAGAGGATGAAAAGAACCGCAACAAGATAGAACTTGATGTTAAAAAGTCCTCTGGCATCACCATAATACGTGACCCCACATTCAAAGGTGTCTTGAGGTTTCGATTTTTTCTTCGGATTGATGAGGAAGGCAAGGGTCAAGATCAGAGCAGAGAAACCGACTCCGAGCAAAAGTTGTAAAAGGATTGGTGCGAAACTATCTGGTGCAGAACCCATGTATGAAAATGCTCTCACGAGTAGGGTCGATTGTCAAGATGAGAATGATTTTCCCCTTTGTTTTCGTGTTAATTTCGATCGTTTGCAATGTTTATAACCGATTTGAGATAAATTCTCAATACCGATCCCCCCAGAGACGTTCCAATTGCTCCTTTAAATTCTTTTCCATCCCTTGATTTGTCGGAGTATAAAACCGTGGGATGTCAGGATACAAATCAGTAGGAAAATAATGTTCTTTTAGGAAATGCCCTGGAAAATCATGGGGATACTGGTAATCTTTTCCAGCCCCTTCTTTTTTATGTGTGGCAGTGGGAGCATTACGCAAATGGTTTGGAATTTGGAATTCTCTTTTTCTTTCCCTGACAAGTTGCAAAGCCTTGTCGATGGCCAAATAACTTGCATTAGACTTTGGTGCTGATGCAAGGAAGGTAGTGCATTGCCCCAAAGGAATTCTCCCTTCTGGCATTCCCACTCGTTCCACAGCCTGCCAAGTGGCAATGGCAAGTGGGAGGGCGTGGACACTGGCATTCCCCACATCTTCACTCGCAAAAATCACAAGCCTTCTTGCAATAAATAGGGGATCTTCTCCCCCTTCGATCATAAGAGCTAAATAGAATAAGGCGGCATCGGGATCACTACCCCGAAGGGATTTGATAAAAGCAGAGATGATATCATAATGGCTTTCGCTATTTTTATCATAAAAAATAACATTTTCACCCAAAATTTCAGCTAACTTAGATTCGGTGATCTTATCAGTTTCTTCCGTAGCATTTAGAATACGTTCCAAATACCCGAGAAGTTTTCTTGCATCCCCAGAACTTCTACGAAAGAGTTCTTTTTTTAAATCTTCTGGAAAAGTTCGTTTGTGGTCCAGTTTAGTGAGGCAAGATTCAAAAATAAAGTTTTCGTCTGCCTCAGATAAAGAAGTGAGTCGGTAGACAAGCATTCTAGAAAGGAGAGCTTTATTCACACGGAAACTCGGATTTTCTGTAGTTGCCGCAATCAAGATGATTTCCCCTTCTTCCACAGCAGAAAGAAGAGCATCTTGTTGTGAGGAAGAAAAACGATGGATCTCATCTAAAAACAAAACAATGGTTCCCCGCCTCTTTGCTTCCTCCAAAACCTCTCTCACTTCTTTTAGGCCACTTGTCACACAACTCAAATAACGTTTTTCCAAACTCCAAGTTTGGGTGAGAAGGTGTGCCAAAGTAGTTTTGCCAGAACCCGGGGGACCGTAGAACAGAATGGAGGTGGGTTTCGGAATGGATTTGAGAGATTGTACGACTTGGGTTTGGCCCACAAACTCGGACCAATTTTTGGGCCGCACTGCATGGGCCAAAGGAACTTGTTTGTTTTGAGAAAAGAGGGAATCCAATTTAACTATTTTCCAATTCTTTTTTTACTGCCATATAACAATTGTATATGGTTTCATTACAAACATCACAACCGGAATTACAACAAATAAGAGACCTCTCCGATACCTTACCATCCACTAAATTTTTTACGAAAACAGCCGTACGATCAGGCAAAAAGAAAAATCTTACCTTCTCTAAAATGACTTCATCGACAGATTTGGGAAACAAACGTTCTTCTGACATCTATCCCCCCGTGATCCATCCTAAATACATAGCGTAAAAATAAACAGTAACACGAACAAACCGAAAGAGAGAACCAAACAAAAATAGCGAATAACGCATCTTAAATGTTCCCACTGTGTAAGCCATCCAGGAATAGGGAATGGGAGTGAGAGCACTGAGCACCACGGCCCCAAAACCGTATTTGCGTAGATAAGGAAGGAGTTTGTCTTCGTAGTGTAAAACCATCTGCCTTCCCAAATGAAATTTAGGAATGAGATACAATCCGATAAAGTAAGCCAGAGTTCCACCAAGGATACTTCCAAAGGACATAGAAAGAATGGTAAATAGTGGATCCATCTCACCTGTGATCGCTAACATAAGAAAGGCGTCAGGTGGGACAAAGGCAGGAAGGCTATCCGAAAGGATCATACCGAAAAAAAGTCCCCAATATCCAAAAATTCGGACAAAGTGTTCGCTGAACCCAAGAAGTTCTTTACGGAAAAAAAATGCCAATCCAAAAACAATCACAAGGACAATGACAATAGAAAGAATGGTTTGGAAGATAAGGTTACGAAGGTTGATGGATGTTTCTTTTTCTTTTGTCATAAAATGCGATTCTAATGCCCGTTAGTCTTTTCCGGTTGGATAATAATAAACCCTAAACCCCATTTTCTTTTCGAATAAGATTACGGTTGGTTCGGATCCAATCTTCAGTTTTGGTAATGGATTCTTTGATGAGTGTATCCAAACTACTTCGTTCTTCTGAATTGAAATTTTGTAATACAAAGTCAGCCACTTCCATTCCCCCTTTTTCCGGTTTTCCCACACCAAATCGCAACCGATGAAAATCCTGTGATCCGATTTTTGCGACTATATCTTTTAGTCCATTGTGGCCGGCAGTTCCGCCCCCAATTTTATTTTTTATTTTTCCAAAAGGTAGGTCTACTTCGTCTTGGATCACAAGAATTTGGGAAGGAGGGATTTTATATAAGTTGGCAAGGGTTTGTGTGGATTTTCCTGAAAGATTCATAAACTCTTGAGGTTTGAGAAGATGCACTTTGTCCCCTTCCCAAGTATGAGTGGTTTCCATATACTTTTTAGAATCTTTAAACGAAACACCGAAACTTGCGGCCAGTGCATCTAAGATCATAAAACCAATGTTATGGCGAGTATTTTTGTATTTGTCCCCTGGATTTCCAAGGCCTACAATGAGAAAATGAATCATACGTTTCCGAGTAAAATATGTAACAATCGTTCTGTGGCTTTTACAGCCGCCACTTGTTGGTCAGAATCAATTCCAATCGTACGAATCGGATGTGAATCTCCCTCCCCTTTCCAAGTAATCACAGTTTCGACCAGGGCATTGGTATTCCCACCAGGAGGAATCCTTACCTCATAGTCATAGAGTTTTGGAATTTGGATATTTAATTCTTTTAGAATTTTCCCAAGAGCATTCATAAAAGCGTCATAACCGCCGTCGCCTTCCCCATTCGCTTCAAAATACTTTCCTTGGTAATTGACTTTTACTTCCGCTTTGGGTTTCACACCAATCCCACTGGTCACAGTGCAAGTTTCGATTCGAAAACTAGCTTCTAAATTTTCGCCAGTGATATCAGAGATAATATAAGGAAGATCTTCTTTCGTGACAGTTTTGTTTTGGTCCCCGAGTTCTATAACCCTTTCTAAAACCTTTTTTTCGATTTCAGGAGAAAGAACCATTCCCAACTGTTTTAAGTTTTCGGTAATGCTTGCTTTACCAGCTAACTTACCTAAGGCGTAGACTCTGGTCCGCCCAAACCTTTCGGGTAATATAGGATTGGCATATAAATTTCCTTTTTTGTCACCATCGGCGTGAACCCCAGCCGTTTGTGTGAATACATCTTCCCCCACAATCGGACGATTATCTGAGATTCGTTTCCCGGAAAATATTTCGACAAGCCTAGATGCATTAGTGATTTCTCTTTCTACAACCGAGGTTCTGAATTTTGTTTTGTCATGTAAAGCAGTGACTACAGCCTCCAGTGGTGAGTTACCTGCCCTTTCCCCCAGTCCATTCACAGCCACATGAAGTCCGCGAACCCCAGCCTCTACTGCTTCCAAACAGTTCGCAACAGCCAAATCATAATCGTTGTGACCATGAAATTCAAACCATAATTTCGGAAACTCTTTCACTAAATCTGTGATCGCAGTTCGTACTTCCCTTGGTGACAAAACACCAAGTGTATCTGCTAAATAAAATTTACTCACAGGATACTTTGAGACAACACTCAAATATTCTAAAACATAATCACGAGAATGTAAATATCCATTAGACCAATCTTCCAAATAAACATTCACTGTAATTCCAGAAGCACTTGCATTAGCTACCGTCTTTTGGATGTCTAAAAAATGTTCGGTGGGAGTTTTTCGGAGTTGATTAGTTAGGTGGTTGAGTGAACCTTTCGTTAAAAGATTGAGGACACGAACTCCCGTTCCTTTCATCCATTCCACCGTTTTATCAATATCCACAAATCCTAAAATTTCAATCCGATCATGAAGGCCTTCTGATTTAGACCATTCCACTATTTTTTTAACGGCTTCAAATTCGCCCGGGGAAACACGTGCACTGGCAATTTCCACTCGATTAGTTTTTAGATCTTTTAATAGATGTTTGGTGATATTTAATTTTTGCTGCCAAGAAAAAGAGACACCGTTTGTTTGTTCCCCGTCACGCAAAGTAACGTCCAGGATTTCTATAGTAGAGTTAGATTCGGTCATGATTTCAATCGGTTGATGTATTCTTTGGACGGAGCGAGAATTTCGACTATCGTTGCGCCCGGATTGGACCGAAACATCGGATCGGTCTCCACTAATTTCAGAAAATCGCAAGTCGCTACATAGTCAATCGCCATTCGCCGGAGAATTCCCTCCCCGATTCCATGTAAGATCTCCACATAGGTTTCCCCATCCATATAGGCATCATGGATTTCTCGTTCTAGTTTGATCCGAGCTTCTTCGAATCGGAGTTTGCGGATGTAGATGGTACGCACCTTACGTCCAGAAAATGGGACTTAGGTCAAATTGCAACAGAAACGAACTGCATCGAGTAATTCCCTGCTATTCCAAGGTTTGGAAAAAATGGCATAAGTTTTTGCCTCTTCCTTCACTCGGTTGATGGCATCTCGATCTGCATGGCCAGAAATTAGAATGGATTTAATATGTGGGTATTTTTGGTGCACTTGGATGAGAAATTCGTCCCCACGCATTCCAGGCATCAGCCAATCGGAAAGGATAAGAATCACTTCCACTCCCGAATGACAAAGATCATCGATGACTTCCATGGCTTCTTCTGGATTTTGAGCCGTTTCGTAGGTAAAACTACCACCAATCTCCCGTTTCAGTTCTTGTACGAGGGAAAGAAGAAGGATCGGTTCATCATCCACACAAAGGATTGCGTTTTTTTCCTGTTGTACTTGCGTAATATTCAAACTCTTTCCCCTTCTACTACTTTTGGCAAATACACTCTAAATTCGGTCCCATGATCATCTGACGAGAATTCGATTCGGCCTTTCATTTTTTCTACGATTTGTTTACAAATGTCAAGCCCAAGCCCAATCCCTTCGCCATGTTTTTTTGTAGTAAAAAAAGGTAAAAAGATCTTATCGCGAATCTCAGGCGCAATTCCCTTTCCCGAATCCTGAATGGATGTGATGACAGAATTCGTATCCGATGTCACGGAAATTATTAATTTTCCGCGATAGTCCATCGCTTGTAATGCATTGTTGATAATATTGATCCAAACTTGATTGAGTTTGTCTCTTTCCACCAAACAATAATCAGATGTAGAATAGAATTTGATAATTTCAACATCGTTTTTTATTTTTGCCTGATACAAGGTAAGAATGGAATCTATTTCCGTAGGAATGTGAACATTTTGAAACTTTGTTTCTGTTTCTAACCGATCGGTATGTAGATAATGTTTGAGGGCGTTGATTACATGGGATGCTTTTTCTGTCGCCGTTTGCACCACATACACCAAACGGTATAAACCCCCGAGAATTAATACATTTTGCAAAATAATTCCAGACCTTGGTTTTTTTAAAACTTTAAGAAGTGGTTCATCCAATTGTAAGATCCCTAGTGAAGTTAGATCTTCAATGATCTCTTCTGGATTTTCAATTTGGTGCGAATTCAAAATTCCCAATCGTTCTTTTTTTTCTGCTCGGTTGAGTAGTCCCGAATTACGAGATCCAAAAGATACACTTAAATGGAGTAAGTATCGAAAATCTTCTCTTTCAGAGAGATTCAAGGATTCTAAAAATACGGGTAAGTCGGTGATATCATTTTTTAAAATCTCAGACATAGCACGGACACTGGAGGTAATGGCGCCGAGTGGAGTGTTGAGCTCATGAGTGATCCCTGCTGCAAATTGACCCAGGGCTGCTAACTTTTCGCTCATCAAAAGTTGTGTTTGTGTATTGTGTAAATCGATAAGGATTTTTTCCTTTGTCTCGATCATCTCCACAAGACTGCGATTACTTTCAATTAACGCTTCCGTTCGTTGTCCAATTTTTTCCTCCAAATTGGAATTTGTCTCCATAACCAAACGTTGGCTTTCTTCTACGCGTTCAAAACTCTGTTTGAGTTCCGAGGACATAAAACGAAAGGCTTCCGATAGATCTTTGAGTTCTGCAATCATACTTTCATCTACAGGATAATTCCAATCTCCCCTCGCAAGAGATTTGGATGCTTTTGCAAATGAGAGAACGGGCCTTGTCACAAACTCAGCGAGTACCGCAGCTAAGATCAAACTAAGGAGGATCGCCCATGCAAAAACCATCGCAGATTCACTATTACCCGTAATGACTCCACTCAAATAAAAAGAGTAAGGAAACAATGTGATAAGATAGGTTTTTTCTTTTAAGTTAGGATGAACATAGATGGTGACCATCGCATTCCAGTTATCACGAGAGAGTGGTTTTTTGGTCACTACCGCAAAACTAAACCTTTTTTCGGATGTATTGATATCGTTTCCCAGTTTTTTTAGTTCTACTCGAACAGTTTCGAGTAACCTCGATTTTCTAAATTCTGAGGAGAGAGATGCCAATGGATATAATTGTTCATCGAGTAAAAATACTCGACCTTGTGAATTGACTTTAGAATCATCTAAAACTTTTTCGAAACCACTAATATCCCTTATCTCATTGTTAGTTGCAGGAATCGAAGACAAATACCGATCCAAACTAAGACTGATATTCTTTGACCATTGTCTGTGTAAAACTTCCACCATTTGGAAAGCAGATTGTTCTGCATTTTTAAGAGTTATATAAGCAGTAACACCGACTAGAATCAAAACCAAACAAACAAAAGGTGTAACAATGAATAGTTGCAACGAAATTCCCGATCTTAGATCAGACTCAGTTTGTAAATTATCGAATTCCTTTGGCCCCGACTTCCATATGGTTTGAGGCTCAGAAAGAGTGACTTCTTTCATTTGGCCTGGAACCTCTGCCCAAAACAATCCATACCTTCTCACAAGGGGAAAAGTAACTAACATCACAAACGGAGCCAAAATCCAAGTAATGCCGGTAGTGAATAGAAGAGCAGAACTTACAGTATGGTAAGAAATTTCAGCACCGAATTGTTCCGAACATAAATATCCCCATAAAAATGGTTCGAGAAATAAAAAGAGTAGGACAAATAAAAAGTAATACACCCAAATTCGAAACTTACGAAAATCAGGTGACTTACCTATCATTTGATAAGAGATCCAAAATAAACTTGGGTTGATAAAATAACCGGGTAACCAGTCCCAGAGAAATTCGGGAGGTACACCCTCAATCAAATCAGAAAGTCCGTAGGCAAAAGGAACTGCAAGTAAAGCAGGGTATCCAAAAAAATTCAAACATAGGAAAACAGAAAGATCCTTTAGGCTTTCGAGAGTTTGGGCCCCGGGGATAAGAACAATAGAGCTTCCCAAATATCCAGTTAGAAAGATGGTAACGAAGGTGATGAGAAACCAGTAGAAACTTGTTAGGTTCCAATTCCAGACTTCTCTAGAGATTCGGAAGGTTTTTCCATTCCGAAATGTAAAACCAGTAAAGGCGAATATCGAAATAATGGATCCTAGTAAAAATGAAAACCGACCCCATACCTCCAATATAGGCAATGGGATGTTGGAAATAACAAGTTCGATCCAAACAATGATCTCGACCATAGCCCATGAATGGTATCGAACTATGGTTCTAAGTAAAGCAAAATCTTTTTTACCTTAGAAGCAAGGGAAGAGGGAAATTCAGAATCCAAAGTGGATAGAGTGACCCACTTACTTTCCACAGCAAATTCCTTTGCCAGAGTTTCAACTCGGGATCTGTTTTCTAATCGAGAAGTGAGAACGGAAAAATTCATTTTGTGGTGGGTGATTGTATGTTTGAACTGCCCTATCGGTTTCGGATTCGGACCCAACAAAGATTCTCTTAAGGCCAAAAAAAAAGGAGTGGGTTCATACGCTTCGGCAGGAATTTCTCCAGTAAATCCATACGGCAGATGGAACATCTCTTTTAAAAAACGCATCTTAGGTTCTCGCACAAGAAGGATGTTTTCCCTATAGAAAAACACTAAAATTTCGGCTGTTAGTTGGATCTGTTTTTTGTCCTTAACTCTCAGGGGAATCTCTGACGTCTTTTGGTGGATTTTTGCAAAACACGAATCACTCAGAGGGCATATCAAACATTTCGGTGACTCTGGGAGACAAAGTGTAGACCCAAGCTCCATCACGGCTTGGTTGTGGTCTCCAGGATGGTCTAAGTTCAGAAAGTCATCAGCTAGCTTTTGTAAGTCGGTATCTGCTTTTGATCCTAAAATATTTTCTGAATACCCATAATAACGAGAGAGGACACGTTTTACGTTTCCATCCAAAACAGCAAGTGGTAGATCATAAGCGATGGAGAGAACTGCCCTTGCCGTATAATTTCCAATTCCTGGAAGTTTCAAAACAGAGGCCAAATCTCTCGGAAAAGATCCGTTGTAATTTTGAACTAAAAAGATGGCGGCCTTTCTTAGATTGCGAGCCCGGCTATAATAACCAAGTCCTTTCCAATGGGCAAGCACCTCCTCCTCTTCTGCGGAAGCTAAAGATTCTGGTGTGGGAAATCTTTTGATAAACGATTCATACAAAGGCAACATCGCATTAACACGAGTTTGCTGAAGCATCACTTCGGAAACCCATATAGGATAAGCTTGTTTTTTCTTTCGAAACGGGAGGTCCCTTTTATGAATTAAATACCATTCGTGTAGTTTTTTTTGAGGAATCAAGTTTCCGAGTCTTGTATGCTGTAACGAAGGTAGGTATTACAACTCCCCTCTTCTGTATAACGAACCAGGTCGTAGTCCAAACGAGTGGATCGGAAGAATTTGGAATGTGCTAATCTTTCTCTAATTTCTTGGCGAATATGATCCCTAGCTTCTTGTCGTTTGTCATAATAAGCCGGAGCAAGGATCTCACTTTTATAGGATAAACTTCCCACACGGTAAATCGCTACCGTCACCTGCACCCGGTATTTTCGCTGTAATCCTTGTTTTACTTCAGTATTCATCGTGTCTAAAACTCGAGGTGATCTTCCTAAATAGATTTTCGGTCCCTGGAGGATGGAAATTGAAACCATCAGATTTTTTTCATACTGCTTGCCCAAAATTTCGAATTTAATTTTCTAGATAATGAGAACATAAGATTCAAATGAGCACCAAATATAACGAATCGCCATTTTACTACAAAAGACGCCCTACACGCGAAGTGATGGTGGGTGCTGTCGGAATTGGAGGAAAAAATCCAATTCGGATCCAATCCATGATCACATCTAACACAAGAGATACGGATGCGAGTATCCAACAAATTGCCGATTTAGAAAAAGCGGGTTCAGAAATCGTTCGCCTAACAGTGCCAAGTCAAGCCGATGCGGACAATTTACCAAACATTCGCAAACGAATGAAAGAGTTAGGTTTAAAAGTTCCCTTAGTGGCAGATATCCATTTCACTCCGCAAGTTGCACTGAAGTGCGTAGAATGGGTGGAAAAGGTAAGGATCAATCCAGGCAATTTTGCAGACAAAAAAAAATTTGAAATCATCGAATACACAGATAAAGATTATAATGAAGAATTAGAAAGAATCGAAGAAGTATTCACCCCCCTAGTCCTTCGTTCCAAAGAACTAGGAGTGGCCATGCGGATTGGAACCAATCACGGAAGCCTATCTGACAGGATCATGAACCGGTTTGGTGACACACCACTCGGGATGGTAGAATCGGCCTTAGAATTCATCCGCATTGCAGAAAGAAATTCCTACAAAGACATAGTTGTTTCTATGAAAGCATCCAATCCACAAGTAATGATCCAAGCTTATCGTATGTTAGTTTCTAGATTTTACGATTTGGGAATGGACTATCCACTTCACTTAGGAGTCACAGAGGCCGGGGATGGAAAAGATGGAAGGATCAAATCTGCCATTGGAATTGGAAGTTTACTCGAAGATGGACTCGGAGATACCATTCGCGTATCCCTTACAGAAGATGCCATACATGAAATCCCCGTAGCAAAGGAACTCGTCCGTAAATACAACGAATCCTTTCGAAAGGGAATGGATTTAACACCGGAAACGTTTACCGCCACTTCGCAAACAAATCAGGAAACAATCTATACAGAATTTCGTGATCCTTTCCAATACTCTAGATTCTATTCCAAAGAACTTAGCCTTGGTGATACAAAACTCGGGGATTCATCTCCTGTTCGAATCGAAATCTGTTTTCCTTTTTTCGGATCAGAATCCGCAGAGGAAGTTTTAAATCTCATCCAAAGAGAAACCAAATCAGGCCGTATTCCTGAAATGTTGCACTTTATGATCAATTCCGAATTGGATTTGTTATCTCTTGGCACCATGGTTCGCCGCGGTTCTTTTCCACTCCCAGTGTCGGTGGAATTATCCAAAGAACTGACTTACCAATATGATAGTTTGGCAGAAGACCTTTACCGAGTGCATAAGTGGGTCATAAATCCCAATCTATTTTTCCAAGAATCAGAAGAATCATGGGATGACCTTTTGGATTTTGTGACTCGTTATGCCAAAGACAAACGTTGTGTGGAATGGAGTATCGATGCAAAGGACATCCACCTAACAGAAAAAATTGTTAGGGAAGCAAAAAAACGAAAGATAGAAAACTTACTTTTTTCAGTCAAAAATGGAGATCTACTTTCGGTTCGAAAACTTGCCTATCACTTAAGGGAATCAGACTATCCCATTGCCCTTGTCACTCACTCATACGATAAAGAACAACTCCTTTACGAATCTTCCATCAAAGTGGGAGGAAGTCTCTTGGATGGAATCGGCGATCTGATTCGTTTGTCTTACGGGGATGGGGAACCAGAAGAATCACTCATTTTAAGTTTTGATATTTTACAAGCCACAAGACTTCGCCTAACAAAAACAGAATATATATCCTGTCCCTCTTGTGGTCGAACCATGTTTGATTTACAATCCACCACTGCCATGATCAAAAAAAGGACAGGACATCTGAAAGGTGTGAAGATTGCCGTTATGGGTTGTATTGTGAATGGTCCTGGTGAGATGGCAGATGCCGATTTTGGGTATGTCGGTGCGGGAATTGGTAAGGTTCACCTCTACAAAGGGAAAGAAATTGTAAAAAAAGGTGTCTCTGAAGAGGAAGCTGCCGACCAACTCATTGATCTCATTCGTGAAAATGGAATGTGGAACGATCCAGAATAAAAAGTAGTTCCCCTCTGTCCATGGATATGAACCATTTCCACCGTGGAAGAAAAAGAAACTAAAGAAATCCTCTCAAGGATTCAATCTATGGAGAGGGAACTCTCTTTTTTAAAAGAAAGAGTTTTGTCTCTCGTAAGTCCCGAAACTCCGAAACAGCCAACTCCCCCTGTTTCCAAACCAATCCCAACTGAAATCCACCAAACAGAAGTTCCATTCAATGATGGACCCAATTGGTTTGTACAATGGATCGGTGAAAACTTATTTGTAAAACTCGGGGTGTTTTCCCTTCTACTTGCATCTATATGGTTTTTCTATTTAGCCATTGAAGAGTATTGGATCAATGAATCCGTTCGCATTTGGATAGGCCTCGTTTCTGCCATTCCGATCCTGATTTATGGATACCGTGTCAGAAATACAAGGCCTTATCTTTCCCCAAGCCTATTGGGACTTGGGATAGCTGTCCTCTTTTCTGCTTACTATTCCGGGTATTTGTGGTATGATTTGTATTCTACAGAAACCTGTTTTGTGGGCCTACTCATCCTCAGTTTGACTGCGGTAGCCATTGCCCATGCAGAGAAAAGCGAAGTGTTATTTGGATTTGCTTCCCTTGGAGCCTTTCTTGTCCCGATCCTTCTTTCTACGGGTCAGAATTCTTATCCATTTCTCTTCACATACTTACTCTTATGGAATGTTCTATTTTTTTGGGTAAGGAAAGATACTGGTTGGAAAGTAATCCCGTTACTCCTTCTTGCGGCAAACCACCTAATCTTTGTTGGCTGGGCTAATGACAACTTGGTAGATGCCAAACCATTTTTTCCAATCACTTTCCAAATGGGTGTTTTTGTTTTATTTTTGTTGAGAGAGTTTCAGACTTTAGAAACAACTAAATCTAAGGAACCAATCTTAACTCTAATAACCATTGGTTTTACCTTGGGTCTCGGATTTGTTCAATCCTTTTGGGCTTTCTCTATATTTTATCCGGTCGCAAAACCATTTTTTCTCACAATGTTACTCATTCTATTTTATGGATTGTATGAACGTTCTCTCAGACGAACGAAACTTAGTTTAGAGAAAAAAAGAATCTATGATTTGATTGGTTTATTCGGCCTTCCCTTTATCGTCAGTTTGATTGTGATTGGAACCACAGGAAAACTTTTGGCCTTTAGCCTTATCAGTTTTGCCTTCCTTGTCACCATTGCTTCCACCTATTCCAAACAACTTTATATGTACTGGGCGGCCTTCCCTGTTTGGTTTTTTGCCCTGTTTTATATTTTTGCATTCACCTACCGTTCCCAAAACGAAATCCCATTTCTCAATGGAAGGTTTTTGGTGTTTGCGACAGGGTCTGTGTATTTGGTTCTTTCCTATCTCTATAGTAGAAAGTTCTCTGAGTTCTCAAAAATCTTTTTGTATGCCGCTTATCCGTATTGGTTACTCGGAACCTTTGTAGAAATTTATCTTGGCTTTCCAGAAGAGAAGAAGTTATTCCTCTACACACTCAGTTTGATTCTGTATGGACTTGTGGCTCTCTCCGTCGGATTTGGAAAAAAGATCCAATCTCTCCGCTATGTAGGATTTGGTTCTCTTGCTCTTGTCATTATCAAATTCTATCTTTATGATTTTTGGAATTTGAGTTTAGGATATCGAATTTTGGCAGGTTTATTCTTAGGTGTGACTCTGATCGTCACAGGAACATTATACAATCATTTCAAAAAGGAAACAAAATGAAGCTTAAATACTTACTCCCCATACTATTTTTTATTTCGATCACAACACAAGTAACAAGTCGTCCCCTTGCAGTTCAAAACTTTAAATACAAAAAGGATTTGAAGATTACTGGCAATCTTTCTCCAAACGGAGTTGTAAAACTCATGTTAGATGAAGATATCTACAAACATTCTTTTTATGGAGACCTCCGCATCACACACAATGGAGAGATTGTTCCCTACCATATCCAGAATGCCGAAGAGATTTCCAAAAACACAGAAAAAGTAAAACCAGAACTTTTGTTTTCTAAAAAAGACGATTTAGAAATCTATGTATTGGAACTTCCAAAACTGCCAGAAGGAATGAACTACACAAAACTTTCGGTCTCCAGTGCCTATGACTATGAAACCTCTATCACTCTAAAGTTAGGTGACAACCCGGATAATTTTTTAGATTCAAAAACAGTTTTTCTTTATAAATATGGAAGCCAATCTTCGGGAGAAATTGATTTGGGAGGGACAAAACACCGTTTTCTTCGATTGGAAGCAGAGCCAGGTTCTGATTTAAAATTCCCCACTGCCCTTCGTGCTAAACAAAACAAAAACCTATACTATGAAAAATCTCATACCGTAGTAAATCCCATCCTTGCTGAAGACCATTGTCAATTTTTGTTTCCCAATGAATCACAATCAGCATTCCAAATTCTAAAACTACAATTCGAAGAAGGAAATTGGGAACGAAGGGTCACTGTCCGCGGAAAAATTGACAAAAAGGAATGGGATACCGTATTTGAAGGGACCGTCAGCCATAACAAATCAGAAGGTGTTTATACAGAAGTTCCTCTCTCAAGAACCATTAGTTCGGAATTCGAAATTCAAATTTATGATGGGGAAAATGAAACACTCCACCTAACCAATGTAGTCACAGTGCAACCACTAGAAGAACTCTACTTTTTTGCAAACGTAGATGGAGACAAAGAAGGATATTCACTCTATTATGGAAACCCCTACCAATGGCCGGCAAGTTTTGATTCTTACTCGTATCCTTCTGGTGATGAACTCAAAAATAGTGAGGTAAAATTAGGAACTCTACTTCCCGAATCAGAAAATCCCGATTTTAGTTTCAGCATTTTATACCCACCTATTTCTGGTTATCTGGCGTCTGGATTCTTTTATTTGGGTGTAGCCGCTTTGTTATTTCTACTTTTTTCGATTCTAAGAACCAAACGTTCTGTTCTTTTAGAATCAGAATCTAAATAAACGCAAAGGGCCTCCGACAGCTCACGAAGAATGTATTTCTTCGTGAGACTAAAAGAGGCGTTAGATTAGATACCCTCGTTTTTAAAGATACTAACTACCGAACGGATAATCACTTTGTGGATTGTTTCTTTTCCCAAGATTCCAAAATGGGATTCATCATCGAAAACCAAAGAGGAGGAAAAAGGGCGATGAGAATCATCACTTCATAACCAAAGGGCAATTGAGGGGCCTCTTCAAAATGACGAAGGGCTTGGTAACGTCTCCCTGCGTTGGCATGGTGGTCAGAATGCCTTTGCAATTGAAAAAGAAGAGCATTGGATACAAAGTAATTTTGATTCCAAGAATGGATGGGTAATACCTTTTCAAACTTACCACTAGTAACTTCGTTTCGTTTCAAACCATAGTGTTCGATATAATTTGTCAGTTCCAAAAGGGAAAAGGCAACAAAGGATTGTAAAAGTAAAAACCCGAGAATATCCAAACGAATTCCTTGATGCCCACTAAAATAACTTCCGAGTAGAACCATACTCGTTAGAAAAAGAATCGTAACGACCGTATACCAAACCATTTCATTTCGGTAATGTAAAACTCCGAGTCCCAACTTGGACAAACGTTTTTTCTCCAATTCCCAAGCGGACTTGTAAGCACCTAACACCGTTTGCGGGTAAAATCGATAAAAAGATTGGTTTTTTTGGGAGGAGGCAGGATCGTTCGGTGTAGAAACATGGGTATGATGGCCCCGGTTATGTTCTATATAAAAATGCATATAACAAACAGTCATATAAATCACTTTCGAAAGGAATTGTTCATAACGAGTATTTTTATGCCCCAGTTCATGGCCAACAGTGATTCCAACCCCACCAGTTACGATTCCCACAGCAATTGCAAATAATAGAAACTCTGTAGTGGTGTGAGGGAATAAAGCGATTTGATATACAGACCAAATCACAAATGTTAGCTGAACATAGGCCCAGGTTTCTGTCAGATATCGAAAATAAGAATCATTTTGTAATTCTAAAAAATTGGTATCGGTTGGATTGGAAGTATCTCTCCCAAGAAATAAATCAAGGACTGGCAAAATGAGAAAGACTGTGATAGGGACAATCAAATAAGAAAGTCCCCCGATGCCTTCTGCAAATACTGTCAAAATCGGCAAAACATAACAGAGTAAAAAGCTAAGTCGTTTGGTGAGAGTCATAAACCCACCTCCTTATTCTTTGCTTTGAAACAATACCTTCAAGTTCTCCAAACCTTCAAAAAGTGCAGGCCAACCAGTTTCTTCCGTCGCTTTATTTTTCAAAAACAAAGCTCCTAGAAAAAAAGACAAAAAAGCCTTTCCACTCATGACACTTGCATCTGCAGGAAAAAATCGGTCCAAAGCGGTTCGATAAGCTGCAAAAGAATCCTCAACCAGTTGTGTTAGTTCTGTCGATTCACTGAGTTGTCTTTTTACGTCCACCGCGAGTAACATCAGATTCATAAAATGAGTCTCACGCGAACCAACAAAGTTCATAATGTCCGCTAACCCCGAATGATTTTCTGAAAGCTCTGTAATCTCTTTGGCATCAATGGCCACAACCTGCCTTACCATAGAGGCAAAGAGAATCTCCTTCGTTGGAAAGTAATGGTAAAGAGTTCCCGTAGAAACCCCGAGCTCTTTAGACAACTCGCGCATCGAAACCGAAGAAACTCCCTTGGCCACAAAAATAGGCATACACTTAGTCAAAAGCTCTACCCGATACAAATCGTGATCGACTATCTTTGGCATCTGAGAAAGTCCTGCTTTTTACCGAACGATCGTTTTAAATAATTACTTTTACCACAGTTTGTCCATCTTTTTTTCTTAACTGCAATGAATTCCCATTTTTCCCGATTTCTTTCCATAATGTCTACGTCCTTCCCCTAGTCCATCTTCCCCAGGTCACTCGGATTTAAGGGAATAGGCACAAGTACGAAGCGAGGATGGGAAAATTCAAGCGAGAAAAGGGGTCCAAAACCCCGAGACCGACTAAAGCAGAGAAGTAAAAGGGAAAGCTGTTCGATTTTTGACATAGAGGCTCACCGGAACCGTCGAATAGATTGAAACTAAAAAGATAGGTATCAAATGAACCAGAAAATCCATATCCTCCTCGGGACAACGCTCCTCGCATTGTTTTTCAACTGTACGGGAACCAGGCCAGACTCCCTTGGAATCAAATCCGAGAGATTGGCCGACTGTCCAAAGACACCTAACTGCGTCAGCAGTTTTGCCAACCCAACTGACAAAGAACACTACCGTAACCCAGTTCCTTATAAAAAATCCCTAAAAGATGCTTATTTGGTTTTGAGAGGAAGGTTGGAAGTTTCTCCTCGAACAAAGATCATAGAGGAAAATCCGAATTACATTTATGCAGAATTTACATCTAGACTTTTGAGGTATGTAGATGACGTAGAATTCTATTTCGATGAGAAAAATAAACTCCTTCACTTCCGATCTGCCTCTCGGTTAGGGAAATCGGATTTTGGAGTGAACCGAAATCGAATCGAAACGATACTCAAGGACTTAGAAATCTAACAGAAATCTGTTAAACTTTCTAAACCCTCTTTTCTTTACTTAAACTTTTTTGTGATTTGCGTGAATTTCCTGAAGGGAATTCACTGAAAATCCTTTGTCCTTCATTTCCACCAAACCATGGATCAATGCCTTGGCGGCTTGCGCCGTAGTCAAACAAGGAACCTTATATTTAATCGCTGCTTGGCGAATCGTAAAAGCATTTTCACGTGTGACTCTTGACAGAGGAGTATTGATGATCAGATGGATTTTTTTCTCTTTGATATAATCAATCACGTTCGGGAAGTATCCGTCGTAAATTTTGTTAATTTTACTAGATAGAATTCCGTTATCAGAAAGGAATTTATGTGTTCCTTCTGTTGCGATAATATTATAACCTAAGTTAGATAAAGAACGAACCGATTCGAGTAACTCTTTTTTTGTTTTATCATTGATAGTCACAAATACGGTTCCGTGTTTCGGTGGTTCTTCACCCGCCATAATCTGAGCTTTAACAAAGGCTTCCCCTTTTGTCAAAGCAACACCCATCACTTCCCCAGTGGATCTCATTTCCGGGCCAAGGATTGTATCCACACCCGGAAATTTACTAAAAGGCAAAACTGCTTCTTTCACTGTAATCATAGGTGCAGAAAAACGTTTCCCTAGTTTAAAGGAAGCCAAAGGTTCACCTAACATCAATCGAACTGCAATTTTCACTACAGGAATTCCTATTGATTTGGCAACAAAAGGAACTGTTCTTGAAGCGCGTGGATTCACTTCTAATACATACAAAGTTTCGTCTTTAATAGCATATTGAACGTTGATTAAACCCTTCACATCTAATTCTAAAGCCAAACGATACGTTGCTTCTTCAATTTCTTGCAACATACGTTGTGAAATGTTCTGTGGCGGCAATACACAAGCAGAGTCACCTGAGTGAATCCCCGCTTCTTCAATATGTTCCATAATCCCCGCAATGAATACATCCTTTCCATCACAAAGTGCATCTACATCCACTTCAACAGCATCTTGCAAAAAGGAATCTACAAGAAGTGGCCGATCTTCCGACACTTCTTCTGCTTCTTCCATGTATTTATCTAGTTCAGATTCTTCGTTTACTATGAGCATCGCCCTTCCACCTAACACGTAAGATGGTCTCACAAGAACAGGGTATCCAATCTTTCTTGCAATCTCTCTTGCTTTGTCTTTGGAGGCAGCAATTCCATTATCAGGTGACTTTAAGTTGAGTTTTTCTAAAACCTCAGCAAAACGTTTTCTATCTTCCGCACGGTCAATGGAATCTGGACTTGTTCCCAGAATGGGAACTCCTCGTTTTTCCAATTCTTTCGCTAGTTTTAAAGGAGTTTGTCCACCTAACTGAACGATGACGCCATCTGGTTTTTCTTTTTTGAAAATTGCCATCACGTCTTCAAGGCTTAAAGGTTCAAAATACAATCTGTCCGAAGTATCATAATCGGTAGAAACTGTTTCTGGATTGGAATTGACCATAATGGATTCCACCCCTGCTTCCTGTAGGGAAAAGGAAGCATGGCAACAACAATAGTCGAACTCAATCCCTTGTCCAATTCGGTTGGGCCCACCACCGAGAATCATTACTTTCTTTTTAGAAGTTACATCAGATTCATCTTCCTCATCATAAGAGGAATACATATAAGGAGTAAAGGCTTCGAATTCACCGGCGCAAGTATCAATCCGTTTGTAAACTGGATGAATGTTCTTTTCTTCTAAGTATTTTTCAATAGATTCCTCTTCTTCACGAAGAGTTTTTTCTACTTTGGCTTTGGTAATTTCAATAGCAGCACCACTGCGAACTTGGGCCAGGATTTGTTCTTCTTTAGTAAGGAAAGCAAGTTGGCGGTTGGAAAAACCTGCCTTTTTCATTTCTTCAATGATGGCTTTTCCCTCTTTACGAAACCTGTTTTCTAACTGGTATAACTCTTCAAATTGATAGAGAAACCAAGGATCAATTTTACAAATCTCAAAAATTTCTTCGACACTCATCCCAAAATCAAAAGCCATCTTTACATAGAATATTCGTTTGTCAGTGGGACGTTTCACTTTCGCGGTAAGCCAGGTTTTTCTTTCTTCTTTTGGGATAGATTCCCATTCTAAAAGTTCTTTTAGATATCCATCACTTCCAAAACCGAATCTGTCAGTTTCCAAAGAACGAAGTGCTTTTTGAAAACTTTCCTTGAAGTTACGACCAATGGCCATAGCTTCCCCTACAGCTTTCATTTGAACACCTAAGGTATTATCAGAACCTGGAAATTTTTCGAAGGCAAACCTTGGGATCTTGGTCACCACGTAATCAATAGATGGTTCAAAACTTGCTGGTGTGACTCGAGTGATATCGTTTCTGATCTCATCTAAAGTATATCCAATCGATAAAAGAGCCGCAATTTTTGCGATCGGGAATCCGGTTGCCTTCGATGCCAATGCAGAAGATCTGGAAACACGCGGGTTCATTTCAATGACGATGACATCACCATTTTCGGGATTCACAGCAAACTGGATATTGGATCCACCTGTTTCCACTCCGATTTCTCGGATGATATCAATGGACATATCACGAAGTCTTTGGTATTCTTTATCGCTTAACGTCTGTTGTGGTGCTACAGTAATGGAATCTCCTGTATGAACACCCATCGGGTCTAAATTTTCGATAGAACAAATGATGACTACGTTATCAGCGAGGTCTCTCATTACTTCCAACTCAAACTCTTTCCAACCCATGACAGATTCTTCAACTAATATTTGTGATATGGGGGATGCTGAAAGGCCTTGTTGGGCAATTTCTTCAAATTCAGATTCCTCATAACAAGTTCCACCACCAGTTCCACCTAAAGTAAATGCAGGTCTAATAATAATAGGAAATCCAATTTCATCTTTAGCTTTCCTTGCGGCATCCATGTCGGATACCATAAAGGATTTTGCGACTCGTATCCCGAGTTTTTCCATCGCTTGTTTGAATAGATCTCTATCTTCTGCTTTACGAATGGCCTCAACCTTAGCGCCAATAAGTTCGACATTATATTTTTCTAAAACACCTTCCTTATGAAGTGCTAAAGCTAAATTTAAAGCAGTTTGTCCACCTACTGTTGGTAAGATGGCATCTGGTTTTTCTTTTTTGATAATTTTTTCTAAAACAGGAACCGTGAGTGGTTCGATATAAGTGGCATCGGCAAGATCGGGATCCGTCATAATCGTAGCCGGATTTGAATTTACGAGGATGACTCGTATTCCTTTTTCCCTGAGAGCTTTAGTTGCCTGAGTCCCAGAGTAGTCAAATTCACATGCCTGCCCGATGACGATAGGTCCGGATCCGATGATCAAAATTGATTTTAAGTCGTTACGTTGCGGCATAGTTTCCTCTTTTTCCTTATTTAGTTTTCATTAGTTTCTGATAAAGAACTTGGTATTAAATACTCTCCTGCGAGAGTCGCATCTTCCCACTGGATCACCGTTTTGTACAAAATATCTTTCAATTTTGCTGCATCGGGGTGATGGGGATAAAGATTTTTCCTATTGAGAGGATCTTTTTTTCGATCATACAACTCAAAGACCACACCTTGACGTGTGGGAATATAAATTAATTTATAATTAGAATTTTGAATCGATCTATGTTTTGAAAAAGCAATGGTTTCTCTGTAGATGGGATCTGTGATCATAATCTGGTAGTCTTCTTCAGGAACCACTTGGTGGAGAGCTAAGATATTGGGATAAGGAATCCTTTGTTTTTGAAAGAAGTGGTCACCCGTATCAGAAAACCAAATCCCGGTTTCCGCATAAACAGACCTCTCCTCTTCCCAATCGGTTTTTCCAAGGATCGGCAGTAGTGACTTCCCAGGAAACTTTGATTTGGCGGATATTCCAAAATATTCCATCAGAGTGGGATAGATATCCACACTGGATGTGATTCCAAAAAAATCGTGATCTGTTTTTGTTTCTATGCCTGACTTGGGAAATTTAATCAGTAAAGGTACATGCGTTACCGCTTCCCCTCGTAAGTGTTCGCCGTGCCCTTGTCCATGGACATCTTCATACAAAGCCTCGCCATGGTCGGCGGTGAGAATGATGATGGCTTCGTCATAAATCCCTCGTGCCTTTAGTTCCGAAATAATTTCACCAAATTCAGCATCGAATGCATATACGGCACTAGCAAAGAGTCCACGAATTTGTTTAGTTTCCTCTGCATTGGGAACGGCCGAATTTGTAGGATCCACAAACTTTAAATACTTATACTTCCCATAGTAATCAGGATCTGTAAATGATTTGTAGTAAGGATAAGCGGGTGTGTATGGAAAATGAATGACACTGGAAAAGTAAGTTACCGAGTAAGGTGAATTCCCTTCTCTTTTGGTGATCGAACGAAATCGGTCGAGGATACGACTCCCATCTCCCCATGTGGACAGTCCGTCCATTTCCTCCAAATACATACCCCCAGAAAACCAAGAGCCAGTTAAAAAAGGCAAAAGGAATAACTGTGATTCCGCAGTCCTTTGCACTGTCATAATACGCGCGTTAAAGTTTGGTGCGAGGACTTCATCAAATCCGAAGTTAGCACGGGGAAAAATATCAGCAGCAAAACTACCGACCGCATAACTCCTGTATCCCAATCCATGTAACATCTGTTGGATGGTAGGAAAAGAGGCCGATCCAATTCTTTGTTTTTCTTCCGGAGAGGGGAACATATCGCGGACCTTATGACTCATGGAATATTGTCCGGTCAAAAGATCCGCCCAACTAGGGAAGGTGCGTGGAATGGTGGTATGGTGGTCGTGAAATACAAAACTATCTTTGGAAAAGGAATCAATATTTGGTGTGATACTTTTACCACCAATTTTGAATCCAATTTTATCATAACGAAGAGAGTCCGCTGATAAAATAAAAATGGGAGGTTTTCCTTTTTCTTTCGAATGAGTGAGAGCCTCAATTTGATTCCAAACACTAGGTACTAAATAAATAAATACGAGTAGGAAAAGTATCAGTCCATAGGACTTGATATGAATCCTCTGGTATTGTTTCCCTTGCCAAAAAAGAATCACAAAATAAAGAATTCCCACCAGGTAATATCCAGAGGAATGAACAAGACCAAGGACTAGCACATGGACGAGCGCAAAAAAACTTTCTTTGGATTTGTGAAGATAAATTTGCCAAAAGAGGAGAAACAAAAATCCCAAAAGCAGAGAGCCCAAAACCAAACTAAAGTAACCGGGACTTGTATGGTCGGTTAAAAAATATAAAAAGGAGGCAAATGAAGGATAACGAAAGAAAAAGAACTCACCATAAATTTGTGGAAAACTAACCATCGATTGGCAAAGGGCCAAACATTCTATGACGAGAACTGAAAGTGATAAAACATACCCAGATACTTCTTTTCGGTTTAGGAAATGGTAAACCAAGTAAACGAGAGAGAAGAGAGCGAGGTGCAAAAAAAGCGAAACCGAAAAAACTTTGAAGGTGGTAGAGAGATAAACCCCAAAAAAAGCACCTAAGTATTGTTTGAGGAAGTCACCTACATCGACTCCCATAATGGTAAAACTTGTATTAAAGATTAAAAAAAATAAATAAAAAAAAACCGTAAACCAAAGGGAGATTTTAAGGATTCGGATTGGGAAAAGAGGGGCTTGGTTCGGACCCATTAGAGTCATCATTCCAGAACCCCCGATTCCGTAAACTTTTCCTAGTCCCCGTTTTCCGAAATCCTCACAGTTTCGTTCGGCCATTCCGCATGCGTTTCGGGAGAATACATGGCCTCAACCCTTGTGGCAGGCATTTGGAAATTCCCTGAATGGTTCAACCGAAAGCTATGTTCCAAGGTATGAGTTCCCTTTGGCAAATATTCAAAATACGCTCTGTACTGGGAGAGGGTCTTTTCTTCAAAACTTAAGTAGTAGGAAGTATCACCCGCCTTCCCCTCCTGCGTGATGATAGACTCCCGGCCAAAACCTCGCCCCAGAGGGAGGGATCCCGGCGGAATCGGATCTTCTACCACCACCCAAGTTTTATCTGAGTCCGCTTGGATCTCGATGGTCACTCGAACCGTATCACCTTTCGAAAGGATTCCTGGTTTTGCCACTTGGATCGGCTCAAAAGTTCGTTTCAACCGGTATCCGCTAGAGATCGGAGCCTTTAAAGGAAGGATCGAATTCACAGACCATTCCACCCAAGGTTTTCCTTTTCCTTCATAACTCACAGAAACAGATTCCGGCGTAGTTCCAATGGTCTGTGTTACCATTTGTTTTCCGTTAGGTTCTAAACTTAACGTTTCTTTTGCCGATTGGATTTTTAATTTTCCACCAGTGACTTTTTCTGATTCCAGAAGTTTACTCACTCGGTCAAAAACCAAAATAGAATACGCGTTGCCGAGGGTGGTATCATAACTTCCCCGTTTTTGCATTTTGATAAACCCTTTGATGAGCCGAGGCATATCTTTTTTATAACTTGGTTCTGCAAATGCCCAAAGTAAAAGTTTCGCCATGGTATAATCACGGCTTCCCAAAATCCACCAAGGGTTGGTGAAACTAGAATCAGCAACCACAAGTTCAGAACCTTGGATATTGAGTCTTGAGCGCAGAGTGCTTGTCAGGCGAGATTTCACAGAACTATCTCCCCCATTCACTCTTCCCCAAATTTCAGCCAGGTCAACGAGAGAAGCTGTCGGTAAAAATTCAATTCCGTCGAAAATAGGACGCACCTGTTCCCACTCATACGTTTGGTATCTAGTAAGGGCTTCCCAAACAATGATCCTTCGAACTACAGAGTCTGCCCCAAATTTATAACGCTCCCCACTCACACGACCTTCTAAATACCCTTGTAGTCCTGCCATCATTCGTGCCAAAGAATCCTCGGGAATTTTTTGATTTGTGAGACTTGCCGATGTCAAGACATAAGCGGTTAGAATTTCACTTCCATGTTCCATTCGAGCGAAGTATTTCACAAGCCCATCATAATCCAAAAAGGAATTTAAGTCGCTGAACACATCGTTCCATTGTGCTTCCGATTTGAGTCCGATGGCTTTCGAAACACGTTGTTCCATACAATAGTAAGGATAGTTTTGAAAGTAGGTTTGGATTCCGCTAAGGCTTGTAAGAATCGTAGGAGAGGCTTTCCAAACCATCTTACCAGAGTTTGGTTTAGATCCCTCTGGCACTTGCACCGATTCTTTGATGGGAGATTCATATAAAAAGAGTCCCGCTTGGTAGACCCTTTCTGAATCCACTGGCAAAACCTTCTGTTCCACAGAGATTTGATCAAGAACAGTGCCATTCGGTGCAGACACTTCTAAATGGAACTTCCGTTTGGTGGTGTTTTCTGGAACCGTTAAATCCCAAAAAACAACCTTGGTTTCCCCTGAACCCAAAATAGCTGATTTTGTTTCTAACTCTTCTTTTACATCCGCTCCATTCTTTAAATCCGTCACAGAAAGGCGCAAACGAAGTTGTTCCTTTATTTCGCCGGCATTCCTTAGAGTCACTTCATGACGAAGAGTATCACCTAACCGGACCACTGGTGGAATTCCAGAAAAGGATTGGATTTTTTGTGTGGTTTGGATCTTGGCAAACCCAGTTCCAAATTCTTTAGCTCCCGAAGTGGCAACGGCTACAATTCGAAAACTCGTTAGGGAATCATTCAAAGGGAAACTAAACTTTAGTTTTCCATCTTTTCCCACGATGGCTTTTCCTTTCCAATAGAGTAAGGTATCAAAAAGAGAACGAGTGGATTGTTTTCCGCCCCCGCCCCCTTCTGGTTTTGCCTTTAGGCCAAAATGTCTTTTCCCAATGATTTGTGACTGAGCTGTAGAGGTTCCCACCAAATGAGGCCTTGTTCCCATCATCACATCAAGTAGGTTCCAGGTAGGGTTCGGTGAAAGTTCGAGGAGTGCTTCGTCCACAACAGCGAGTGTGACCTCCGTGGATTCTAAAGGAAGTTTTCCATCAGAGGTTTTGATCTCCAGTTCTACGTTGGCAGTTTCTCTTACTTGGTAGAGTTTTTTCTCAGGGTTCACTGCTACGGACAGAGTGTACGGTTTGGAACCCACTTTTAACATGGTTAGGCCAAATCGGTAACCTGGTTTTGCTAAGTCTACAAGCCCCGTGGGTTTTGGTTCTCCCACCCGACCGCGCACAAGAAATACCGATACATATACGTTAGGTGCATATTCCTTTTTGATAGGAATGGAGATCACAGGATCTTTTCCTGAGACCGGTGTCACAAAATAATCCAAAACACCTTCCCGTTCTAAACTGACAAGGGCCGTTGCTTCCCGAAAAGGTGAGCGAATTTGTACTTTGATGGTTTCTCCGACATCGACAGAACGTTTTTCGGGTAGGATGTCCATTCGGTTGTGATCACTCACATCAAACCAAGCTTCTTGTTTGGAACTCACCCAAACACTGTATCCAGAACTTGTAAGATTTCCTTCTGAATCTTTGGTTTCTGCAAGAAATACAATATCACCCACGCTAGGCGATTTTCCTTCACAAATGAGTATCCCTTTGGAGTCTGTTTTTCCTTCACAGAATTCTCCAAGTTTTGTGACTTCTTCATAATGTTCGTAGGCATAAAATCCTCCCACAAGACGTTTGCGGTTGGAATAAAATTCTCTTTTGTAGGCTGTGACTTTTATTTTCTGGGAACTAAGTGCTTTGTCCTTTGAATCCAGAGCCACTAACTGAAGTTTGACGTTATCTTCTGTAAACAACCAACCATCCGGTAAAATTCCCAAATGCACTTCGGCAGGGGAAACGGGAAAACTTCTAGATACGGTTTGGATTTCTCCGGAAGGATCGGAATATTCCATTTCCACTTGAAAACTTCCATAACCTGAAACGGGTTTTAATCCACTAAACGTATATTGTAAAAAACCCTTATCATCAGTTTTTAAAGCTGTAGAAAGAATTGCCGGTTTGGATTCCTCTGCCTCTTCTTCCTCATACCCACTGGCCTTCCACTTTCCTTCTTTTATTGTTTCCGGGGAGAAGGAAAAAGCAGAGTATTCTTCTTTCGGCGAGTAATGGCTTGCCACCACTTGGGAACGAATTTTGACGGGAAAACTTCCGGCACCTCCCCCGGATAGGTATTCGAGCCCAAATAAAACTTTAGATTCTTTCGGAGAGACTAACTCTTGTTTACTGCCTGCAAGTTGGATATTTCCTTTCACTACGGGAAGACGGAATTCTTCCACTCGAAACTGTGCGACCGTTTCCCCATAACTCGAGTCATCATTTGAATAAGGATAATATACGATATACACCCCATGTTTAGCGGTTTTGGGAATTTTGAATTCAGATTCAGAGTGTCCCGGAAAAGACCAAACCAAAGGCAATGGGTAGGCTTCGCCCGAACCTTCGTGTTTGATGATGACTTGCGATGGATAGTCTTTGGGTTCTGCGGGCATAAGGCCTTTATTTCCGAAACCACGCCGAACATGTTTTAGGTGGACTGTTTCCCCTTTTTTAAATAAGGTTCTGTCAAGAACGATGGATTTAATTTCTTTAGAAGAACCGAGAGTTGTACTTGGCAATTGGTAACGCCAACTTTCGATCCCTTTGTCCCAGGTGCTTGAGGTAAAACTGATATCATCATTTTTTTGAACAAAGATGGTAAGTCCAGAACCTAACTCATGATAACCGCAGTAGGGAACCTCTTGGAAACTTAAATTTCCAAAGAGCATACTCCCGTCTTTACCCGTGATCCCTGCTCCCCGTAAATTTCCCTTACAGTCCAAAATTTTAATTTGGACTCCTGCTTCGGGTAGCCCTTGGTCAAGGTTTGTCACCCAAACAAGACTTGTATCTTTGCCCCATTTGAAATGAGCGGAGAGGTTTGTGACAAGGGCAGCACTCGAGACATACATCTTTCCTTTTTTTTCAAGAAGACTATTCCCGAGGATATCACTCGCAAGTTCTACCACATAAAACCCAGGTGTTTCGAGGGGGATTCCCACCACTTCCATTGGTTTTTTCCCATTGGGTTTGGGAAGAGAGAAAGAGGTGATACTCGTGTTCGCTGGTGGATTTTGAAATACAGATTGTTCGCGTTCCCTTGAGGAAAGGATTTGGAACCATTTTTGGATCTCTAAAATATCCATAGTCTTTTGGCTTTTACCACCTACCCCGAGAGAAATCGATTTCATAGGAAGATTGGCTTCTAAATTACGAACTGAGACTGGTAACGCAGGTTTAACTTTCGATTCTAAAATTCCAAATTTAGCTCCGAACTTAGCAAGGGGTGGGAACTCATCCGTTTTAAATTTTAAAGGGAAGGACGCTTGGTTCGACAAACTTCTGTTTGTATCATCTTCTAACTCTGGAATCCGAATTTCAAATTCGCTGTTTTCGGGAAAGGGTCCAGGAAAACTCACCCATTCATAAAATTCGTTTCCCCTTTCCGCCATTGGAGACTGTGGGTATTCCTTTCCGTCTTTGGAAACTAAATTGATTTTTTGTAATAAGGAACGAGAGACCGCCGAACTAAACGAAAGCGAAACAGGGAGGATAGGAATACAATCTGCTTTTGCATTTACACGCTCACAAGTAAACCGGACAGAAAATACAGGTCGCACCGTAAAAGACAAAACTTCATCCTCTCGGATCTCCCCACCCCAAATGGATTTTGTTCCCTTACCGAGTACCAATTGGATTTGTCTTTCCGGTAAAAAAGTTTGTTTGGATTTGATAAGAACTGTTTCGTCCCTATCCGTATCTCCCGTAGACTTTAAGATCGCTTTTCTTTCAGAACCTGTCACAAGGACAATCGGGATCCGGTTTCCTAGTTCTTCCGAGCGAAAGTAAGTATACTTTTGAAAAGATGCGAGATCCGGTTTTGCATCTAAGTGTAAAACAAAAATTTGATCTTCTGCGATGGAAGATCCCTGGTAAGGAGAGGAATATTGGACAGAAGGCCCTCCCGTATGAAAGGAAAAGTTCCTTTCCCCTTGGACCTGCTCCCCACTCAAAGTTTTGGTTCCCTCTTTTAGTTGGAACGAACATTCCACACCGCCCGGAAGTTCTTTTTCAAATTCATAAACCCAGGTGGTTGAGTCAAGAAACCGGCTTGTTCCGGGGAGGGGGCACTTGATTTGAAAGATATCGATTTTTGGCCGGATGTCCCCGAGAGAAACCATGGGTTTTGTGAACCGTACGGTCACTTGTTTGGGCTGTTTGACAAATCCATTGGGGGTGAAAAATTCTATTGTTGCAGGAAGGGATTGAGAATCATCCGAACGAACCAAAAACAAGGAAAGGAAGAGAAAAAGAAAAAGCTGGCGCTTTGCAAACATGACAGAATTTAAAAACAGGGAAGTGTCTTGGAAAGAAAAAAAAGAAAATCAGGGATATTGACCCCTCCCTGCGGGTATCATAAGGAGAAACATCTATGAACAGAATTTAGACCCTAAAGAGGGGGGAAAGGTTCCCCTTTTATTCAAAGTAAACAAAAGTTTTCCACTCCCCGGATATTAAAATTTCATTGAAAATGCTACAAGAAAAAAATCTTCCTTTTTGGAGGTTTGATTGTCTCTATAAGCAAACACAGAATCGGCTGATCGTCGATATACATATTCAAAGCGAAGTAAACCAGGATCATAGGTCAGGATATCAAATGTTGTCGTATATCCATTACTCATAAAACCGTTACGTGTTCCGGTATTTACCATTACTTGTAAAGGGTCATAAAAACGTTCTATGCGAAAACTCAATCTGTATTCTGGAGTGATTTTGAAACTGGCCCAAATCGTTCCATGATACCACTGCCGATAAACATGTGATGCTGTTTCTCGATAATCGCCATGATTTGGATCATAAGCACTTAACCAAGGTTCATACACAAAATTTTGTTTTGCTTTTTGTGCCCCCACATCAAACTGACCTACCAAGCTGAATCTATCAGACAAAACCCATTCCAAAATTGTATTTTGATACAAACGCATTTGTTTTCTTTCGTTGTTTGGAGCTTCGTTTCCTACGAACTGATTGAGTGTTAAAATGAGATTTTGACTAAACAGATATTTAATCTGGCTCCCAAAAGACTTATCCTTATTGTTATCAGTGATATTTTGCCATCCATTCAATACTTGCAATTGTCCACTTAATTTCTCACTGAATTTGTGACTCAATCGAACCCCCGAGGAATAGTAAGGTACATAATCCAAAGCAAAAGCTCTTGTATAATTTACATTGTTTTGGGAAATCCAAGATTCATATCCAATGTTTCCAAAAAATATTCCCGCATCAATCCATGTATCCTTACCGATTTTAAATCCGGTATATGCTTCTTGTATGTTTTTTACCGAGTTCTGATTGGAGTATTTTTCCGTTGTTACCTCAGCCGCATAATTAGCGTTTACCGAAGTTCCCCATTGGAACGCCAACCTGCCGCGATAATTTTTTTCTTCTACCTTTGCTTCTACATAAGCTAAATTTACATTGAACTCTCCATTACGTACGGCCTGGGTAGTAAAATTCCTTTCTGTATCTTTAGGAAGATTCCTATTGTGCATATAATAAGAATCAATAAACCCACCGAACTGAATGGAATTTGGCAAAACTATGGTTTTAGGAATAGGTTCTGCACTTCGGACATTTTCTTTCGATGGTGTTTCTTCTGCCGCTATCGGCCAAAACGTTACAGAAAAAACCAAAACAACAATATTGAGAGAAAATTTTGAAAGATCTCTGCATATAACTTTCACAAAAGGCAATACACTCATTTGATTCAACATGATTGTATCAAATTAACATAATTCGAGACTACTTACAATGTTTGGGAGATTATAGTTTTCTGTTTTACCTTAAGAATTGATTAAGAAGATATTCACCATTTCTTGATTCAGGAAGAATATTCTATAGTTAGATTTTTCTTATTTTAGTTACCAACGAAGCGGTAACCGATACCTGGCTCAGTTACAAGGAAGTGTGGATTACTTGGTAAATCTTCAATTTTTTTTCGGAGTTGTGTGATATGGACTCGCAAAGAATTCATTTCATTGAGTGCTTGGTCTCCCCAGATTTTTTTAATCAATACATCATGAGTAATCACTTTACCGGAATTTTTAATGAGAAAGGTAAGGATTTGGAATTCCGTTGGGGTCAGCCGAATCTGGATATTATTTTTAATGACCTGGTAGTTTACAAAATCGACACTTAAGTTTTCTCCTTCCCAATTCGATGGTGTCTCTTCTACGGGTAGGCGACGTAAAGCAGTGCGAATCCTGGCTAATAGTTCCCCCATACTAAAGGGTTTGGTAATATAATCATCAGCACCTGAATCGAGTAAGGCAATTTTATCTTCTTCTGAACTCATCACAGATAAAACAATAAATGGAATTTCAGAAAAGGTTCGGACTTCTTTAATCACATCCAACCCACTCCCATCAGGAAGTTGCAAATCAAGTAAAACTAATTTGGGTGAGTTTAAGGCAACGGACTCAATGGCTTCTTTTTTAGAAATTGCTTCTATGGTTTGATAACCTTTCGCTTCCAGAGCAATGCGCAGCATTTTCCGAATGGCACTATCATCATCTACTAGAAGTATCAATTCCTTAAACATAATCATTCTATACTATGCATCATAAGGTATGTCAATGATAAAGCTCGCCCCTCCTTCTTTCCGATTCATCGCTTCGATGGTTCCGCCGTGTAATTCAATGATCGACTTAGAAATGGCAAGACCAAGTCCTGTACCAATTTTTCCAGAGGATTCTCCCCTATAAAATTTCTGAAAGATACGAGAGGAATCTACCGGAAGACCATTTCCGTTATCCTCCACTGTCCATTGAACCTTATCCCCAGATTTTTGTAATGTAATCCAAATCGTCGTACCTGCCGGAGTATACAAACACGCATTATACAAAAGATTAAAAATCGCATGTGAAAATAGAACCCGATCAAGTTCAATGGGAAAATCACAATCATTCAAATTAATTTTTATCGAATGATTCGTTTTGTTTTTTCCCAAATAGGAAATCGAATCTTGAATGATATCCGAAGGATAAACCTTTTCTTTCTTTAAAGTTAAATATCCCGATTCGATCCGACTGATATCCAATAAATTTCCAAGTAGTAAATTGAGAACAAGAGAACTTTCCTGAATTTCTTCCAGTAAATCCTTTCTTGCCACAGGATCTGCGTCAATTTCGGGATCAAGTAATGCGGAAGCAGATCCTCTAATCGAAGTTAGTGGAGTTTTTAGTTCATGCGACAAAGAATTAAAAACAAGATTGTATAATTTTTCCGATTCTTTTAACAAAAAATTCTTTCTCGAATCCTCTGACAAAGTATCTCGATCCAGTGCCAAGGCCACTTGGTTAGCAACTGTATTTAGAAGGATTTCCTGTTCCAAACTAGGTTCTTGAATCGGTTTCACATTGATCACTCCCGTGATCCCACCAGGTGATAGAAGTGGATAGAAAGTTGTATTTGATAAAGACAAAGTATCCGTATACATACCTGCTGGTTTTCCATTTTTAATAGTCCAAGAGGCTACAGCTAAATCCTTAGAATCAGGAATACTAGGAGTGAATTCACCGCCTTGATAAAAGTGAAGATTTACTGGAAAAGGAAAAATTCGTTTAAAAAAAGAATCTCCTGTTTTAATAATTTCGGCAGCAGAGGATGTCTTGGATAAATTCTGGGTGAGCTCATAGAGAATCGAGAGTTTCTCTTCTCGCGATCTAAGTTTCGATTCATTTTTTTTAAGTCTTGCGGTTAGGCCTCCATTGATCAGTGCAATCAACATAAAGATCACAAACATCAATGCATCTTCTAATTTAGAAATATAGAATGTATAAAGAGGTGGTATAAATAAAAAGTTCCAAAAGGAGGCCGATAAAATTGCCGCAAGCAACACAGGGCCCCGGCTAAAAAACATTCCAAGTACAGCTACATAAAACAAATACAAAATCGAAATAGTCCAATACCCGATGTAAGCTAGTAGAAATTGATTACATAAGGTAACAAGTGATGTCAGAGCAAAAATAGCTGCGTATTGCCGAATTCCAGAAGAAGGAATTAATTTTTTATAAAAGTCAAAGTGAAACGATCTTTCATCTGAAAAAGGAACAATGATAATTTCAACATCTCTAAGTTGTTTTATAATCTTTGCAGATATGTTTTTTTGGAATAAACTTGAGAAAAAACGTTTTTTAGATCCTCCGATCACCAAACGATGGATACGTTTATCCTGAACTGCCGCCAAAATTCCTACCACAGGATCTGATTCGAAGGAGTGGACTACTTCTGCACCTAGTTCTTTTGCAAAACGAATATGCGATCGAATCGAATTGGCGGAATCCAAATTTCTATCCTCTTCATTTTCTGAAAACACCGCAAACAATTCGGAGTTTCTCTCCAAGGCCAATCTTTTTGCATTTCGAAGGAGCGTTTTCGAATGGGGGCTCGCAGAGATGGCGACCATAATCCGTTCTCTTCCTTGGGGCATTCTTTTTTCTACATATTTTGCCGTGTAAGAAAGAGACAATTCCCGAAGGTACGTTAAATTCTCTTTACGGAAAAAATTTTCCTTCGCAGAATCAACTTTTTCTGGAATATACACCTTTCCTTCAGACAATCTTTTCAATAATTCATCAGGAATAATGTCAATTAATACTAGTTCATCGGCACGTTCCAAAATACTGTCGGGGATAGTTTCCTTTACAGGGCTTTGAATGATTTTTTCGACAGAATCCACCTGGCTCTCTAAATGTTGGACATTCACGGTCGAAAGCACATGAATCCCAGCATCGAGTAATGAAAAAATATCTTGGTATCTTTTTTTGTTCACTGATCCCGGAATATTAGTATGAGCCAATTCATCAACTAACACATAACTTGGTCTCTCTTTTAGGATACTCTCGACATCCATTTCCTCCCATACTTTTCCCCGATATTCAATTTTTTTCAGCGGTATCCACGGAAGATCGTCAACCAATGCTTTGGTATCTGCTCTTCCGTGACTTTCGACTATACCAACCCGTATGTCCTCTCCTTCTTCTTTTAAATGATGAGCTTCCGTTAACATAGCATAGGTTTTACCAACACCAGGAGACATCCCAAAATAAACTTTCAGGATGCCTTTTTTCTTTGGTTCTTCTTGGTTGGCTATTGAGAGAAAGTCCTCTGGACGTTTTCCTTCATTCATGAATCATTTGACTCCAAGATAGATTTAATTTTGTGACATTGACTCGTTCGCGTCCGATAAAACCAAAAAGTGGATACTCTGTATGTTTCAGGATCAATTCATTTATTTGATTCAGGGGAATCTTTACTTTCTTTTCGATAGATTTGGCCTGTTCATAAGCACAACGTGCTGTTATATGCGGGTCTAACCCAGAAGCAGATGCATAAACCAACTCCAAACATTCTTCTATACTGATCCCCGCGGTTTCCAATTCATGTTTTCTATCTTCTACTAAGTTCCTTAAATCTAGACTAGAAGGACTTAAATTAGAAGCCCCACTTGGTATTGTCGCATAACTCGCAGCACTCGGACGGTAGCGAAACAACGATTTTGATAATACTTTTTGCGCTAAAAGTTCCGAGCCAACTACTTTCCCTTCCACGACAGACAAACTACCATTTGCTTCAAACGGAAAAAACGATTTCGCCAATCCAGAGATTGTTAACGGATACAGAAAACCCAAAAAAATTAAGGATAAAAATCCAAATCGAATTGTAATTTCCCATTGGTTTGCTGTTTCATTCGATTTCATAAAAAACCTCCAGATAAAATTAAGTCGATGAGTTTAATTCCGAAAAAAGGAAATATCATTCCTCCACCTCCATAGATAATAAAATTCCTAAGCAAAGCTTGGTCTGGTGATTTAGGCACATATTTCACACCACGAAGTGACAAAGGAATGAGAGCCGGGATCACAAGGGCATTGAAGATCACAGCAGATAGGATCGCATTGTCAGGGTTGGAAAGCTGCATGATGTTTAACGGAGCTAACGGTAAAAACAAAGCAGGAAGGATAGCAAAATATTTTGCTATGTCGTTAGCAATACTAAATGTAGTGAGTGCCCCCCTTGTCATTAAGAGTTGTTTTCCAATTTCTACAATTTCAATGAGTTTACTTGGATTACTATCCAAATCAATCATATTACCGGCTTCCCTTGCCGTTTGTGTTCCGGTATTCATTGCCACACCCACATCGGACTGTGCGAGGGCCGGTGCATCATTGGTTCCGTCACCAATCATGGCAACCAAATAACCGTTAGCTTGTTCTTCTCGAATTCGTTTTAGTTTTGCCTCAGGAGTGGCTTCTGCGATAAAATCATCCACCCCAGCTTCCGCTGCAATGGCTGCCGCAGTGAGAGGGTTATCACCAGTGATCATCACCGTTCGAATTCCCATCCTTCTCAAGTAGGCAAATCGTTCTTTGAGTCCTCCTTTCACGATATCTTTCAACTCAATGATACCCAACAATTGATTTCCTTCGGAAACAAGAATGGGAGTACTTCCCTTTCTTGAAACTTCATCCGATATCATTAACATGGTTTGCGGAACAGTTCCACCTAACGATTCGATATGTTTTCGGATCGCATCGATGGCACCCTTTCGAATGTTACGAATTTGTTTACCATTTTCGGATATCTCCACTCCACTCATCCGAGTGGATGCGGAAAATGGAATCCAACTCACTTCTAATGATTTTAAGTTTCTTTCGCGAATCGCAAATCGTTGTTTGGCGAGAACGACGATAGATCTTCCTTCAGGAGTTTCGTCAGAAAGTGAAGAAAGTTGGGCGGCATCTGCCAACTCTTCTTCCGTAATACCCTCGGAAGGATAGAATTTATGGGCTTCGCGATTTCCTAATGTGATAGTGCCAGTTTTATCCAATAATAAAACATGGATGTCGCCTGCTGCCTCCACTGCTTTTCCACTTTTGGCTATGACATTGTATCGAATTAACCTTTCCATTCCAGAGATTCCAATGGCACTAAGAAGGGCAGCAATTGTTGTTGGGATCAAACATACAAATAATGCGAGCCATACAGAGAAATGAAAATTCCAATTTTGTCCTAATTGATTTCCTACAAAGTTGGCGACGGGAATTAAAGATAATACACCCAAAAAGAAAAGTAGAGTTAAAGCAAAAAGAACAATACCGAGCGCGACTTCATTGGGAGTTTTTTGCCTTGAGGCTCCTTCAATCATACTAATCATCTTATCAATAAAACTTTCCCCAGGTTTCGTTGTAATTTTAATATACAAATGATCAGAAATCACTCGGGTTCCTCCCGTGACAGCAGACCTATCTCCACCACTCTCTCGAATCACCGGAGCAGACTCTCCTGTCACCGCAGATTCATCCACACTGGCAATGCCAGAAATCACTTCCCCATCACCAGGAATTGTAAACCCTGCTTCCACAAAAACAATATCGTTGATTTTTAATTCGTTCGAAGGAACTTCGATAAAGTTTTTATCTCCCACCGATTCTACTTTTTTTGATATCGTTGAGGATCTTGACTTTCGTAAACTATCGGCCCTCGCCTTACCTCTACCTTCGGCTACGCTCTCTGCGAAGTTTGCAAAAAACAAAGTTAAAACTAACCAAAAGAAGATGGGAAGTTCGTTATGAAATGGAATCCCCGATCCTAAATAGTATAGAATTTGTAAAAATAGAATTAAAGTACCTATCCAAACCGTGGCCATTACGGGATTCGAAAATGCATTTTTGGGAGAAAACTTTTGCATTGCATTCCAGAAAGAAACACTCAAAAGCTCTTTAGATATCATATTTTTTGAATTTATCATACGTTCCTCTTAAAAGAAAATTCCCTTCCCGATGAGTAGCTGTTCCAAGATGGGACCTAGAGCTAAAACTGGAAAAAAAGATAGACCACAAACAATTAAAATCACACTGAAAACTAATATTCCAAATAACAATGTATCCAATTTAAAGTTTCCATCGGTAGATTTGGTTGTGACTTTTCCGCCTAAACTCCCCGCAACTAAAACCACTGCATAAATCACACTAAAACGTCCGACTAACATTGAGAACCCGAGAGACAAATTTCCCCAGATGGTGTCAGCGGAAAACCCTGCAAAAGCGGAACCGTTATTACCTGCAGCCGAACTATAGGCATACAAAATTTGAGATAAGGCATGTGGACCTTTTGCGTTATAACCCGATTCTAAAAAAATAGTCATCGTTGTTCCGACTAATATACAAATTGTAGGAGCAAGGATTCCAAAAAGAGTCCATTTGATTTCATAACTTCCAATTTTTTTGCCAAAATATTCAGGTGTGCGACCGGTCATGAGTCCCGATAAAAACACTGTGAGTATGAGAAATAAAAACATTCCATACATACCTGTTCCCACTCCGCCAAAGATAATCTCACCTAACATCATTTGAAAAATGGCAACCCCTCCCGCTAGTGGAGAATAACTATCGTGCATGGAATTAACAGACCCATTGGATGCAGCTGTTGTAGACGATAACCAAAGGGTGGATTCTGTTAAGGTAAATCTGGTTTCTTTGCCTTCCCAAAAACCGGGGTGGCTCCATTCTGAATAGAAAACACCAACAAAACCTAGTATAAAAAAAGCCAACATCACAAAGAAAATTACCCAAGCATGGCGAAATGAATTTGTGATTTTGCCGTATAAAAATACGCAAGAAGCTGGCAAAAAGAGAATCGAAAACATTTGAATGAAATTGGATATGGGAGTTGGATTTTCAAATGGATGGGCGCTATTCACACCAAAAAAACCTCCTCCATTAGTTCCGATTTGTTTGATCGCAATTTGCGACGCAGCAGGTCCCATAGGAATGGTCTGCGGTTGTCCATCAAATCCCAAAGTTTGTATTGGTTCCTGAAACGATTGAATGACACCTTGACCCACGAGGAGAATGGCGACAAAGAACGAAATGGGAAGAAGTATATAAAAAGTAGAACGAAACAAATCCTGCCAAAAATTTCCAAACTTAAGTGCCGAAGAAGCTACAATGGACCGACTGACAAACGTTAATATAGATATTCCAACGCCAGCACTGAGAAAATTCTGCGGGGTGAGTCCCACCATCTGTGAAAAAGTACTGAGTTGGCTTTCACCAGAATAGGCTTGCCAATTGGTATTTGTAACAAAGGAAATTGTTGTATTTAGTGCTAAATCCCAATCCATTCCCGGAATACCGAGTGAATTCATTGGTAAAAAATTTTGGTATCTTAGGATTAAAAATAAAATCCCACCTCCAAAAAGATGAAACACTACCATACTGTTTAGATATTGTTTTGGAGTTTGAGAAGGAGGTTCGCCTGAATATAAAAACCGACGGAATGTAGATTCCAAGGGTAAAACTTTTGCATTCAATACAAAAGCCATATAGTAGCCGACAAAGGGTGAAACTAGTATCAGTAGCCCAACAAAAAAGGGAAAATAGAGTAACTCAACCATAAGTAAATTCTCTCATGAAATACACTTAAGGTAAAGGGTGAGTGGCTTAAGGGATAAGATTAAGTCATTAAGAAATGATTAAGAAATATTACTCCTGCCCAGTCGGAAAATAAACGATAAGAGCCCATAGCATAACAAGAAAGATAAAAAACAGAAAAGAAAAAATCCCTTTAGTAAAAAATTCAGAATCCAGGGACCCTCGCCATACAAGAAACACTGAGTTTTTGGCTAAGGGTAACTCCTCCCCATCCCAAATGGGATCTCGTAAGACAACTCCACCCGAAAACAAACTAGAAAGGTGACATTTTGTATCCTCTTTAGAGTAACAAATGGCATATAACGAAGGTTTAATTTCCTTACCAGAGACTGAACGAATTCTTTTGTATTGGAATCGAATCACAGGTCCATACACAGAGCCGCCTGACCTACGCCGAACGAGAAGCGGTGAACGAAACTCTCCGGCATCAGTATCATCCAAATAAAAATCTCGAAGAAACAAATAACGATAGTTAAGGTTAAGGAAAACTTCTTCGGGAAGGACTTCCATTTTTGCAGTGATCCCCAAACTATAACCAATAGAATCTCCCAAAAACAAAACAGAATTTCCTCCTGCAAGTAAGGATAAAAAAACAGCTAATAGAATTTTGAGACCGGTTTTCCGAGAAAGTTGGATTCCTAAAAACAAAATAGGTAAAAATAAAATAAGGACCGCCCAAACAGAAATAGAAAGCGCAAAGAAAGCCCCAAAGGGCAGTAAAAAAATTCCAAATCCCAAAATAAGAGAAAGTCCCGTCCAAAAGATAAAAAAAGAAGAAGCGGGTTCTTCGTTAGGTTCCGGTTTTTTCCGACTTTGATTTTCAACGAAACCAACAAACATCCATTACTCCTTTACTTCAAATGAACTGCGAATGGTTTGCCAATAGAGGTCTGCTGTTTCCTTTTCCCTTTTGGGATACGATAAGGAAAGAAAATAACCACGAGGCGCATTATAAAGATAATACTCTTTCATTTCCATTTCAACTGTATTTCCAATTTCATCTACCTCCGTCCACTCACTCAAATATTCAGATTTCGATTCTGTTCTTTTAAAACCAAGTTTTCGAATTTGGGTGGGTGTAAGAGAACGCATAGAGTCCCAAAATCGGTAATAATTTTTGGAATCACGCAGTGGCCTAGTTTTATCAAAGCTAGATCCGATGGACAAAATGATTTTTGGAAGATTTTTCTTTTTTTTACCAGAAGTTTGTAGTTTTAAGGCCTCATCCCATTCCGTTTGGCCCGCAGGCAAATAATTAGATAGAAACTGTACAAAACGTACCATCCGATAAATAGAATCTCTGTTTTCGCCATAAATTCCCAGTCGATTTCCAAATAATCCCTCATAACGAAGTTTGGAGGAAAAACGAATTCGATAACGAAAGGATTCGGACTCTAAAACCAGTTGGTCTTTTGATTTTGATTTACCAACATAACACCCAAAAGGTTCACTCACCAAATCTAAAGGGATGGTTTGGTCTGACCATTCGTTGGCTGCCTTGTTGGTAATTTCATTGGAACGAACAAGCCAATTCGGAAAAAAACCAGGTTCGGTTTCTAACTTCAATCGGTAACAGAGATGGATCCCTTTTCCAAGAAATACCGCTTCTTTTTCTTTACGAACCGCATACAATGCCTCTAGTTCTTTGGCAGCAATATCGGCTTCGTCCTCTACTGGAAATTCTTTGTAGTATTCATCATCGATAAGAAAACGCATCAGTCCAGAAGGAGAGACTAAATAGTTCCGGCCGTGTGCATCTTTTTTTTTTACCGTAGATTGTTTGTTTTTGAATTCAGAAAGGAATCGATGAAAACTGCGATTCTCCTCCTCTTCTGCGTCGGGAATCCAAGGTTTTTGTAATAAGGGATCCACAATGACTTTAGAATTTGATTCTGGATGAATCAAAAAAATGGGATAGGAAAATAGAATTAGGGAAATTCCAATTTTGAGAGAAACATTAAAGAATCGAAGAGAGAATCTCCCCTCTAACATTCGCTATACCTGAAACTTGGATTGGATAAAATTGAGCGCCATAGTGAAAATCTTAGAAAAATCTCTCTTATGGTTTTCATCATTCACTCGAGACAAAATTCCTTTCAAAGTTGTTTGTACTTGGTTGTAGTTGGGAACTTCGAAAAATGCTTTTTGGATATGAGGCCAAGCCATCTTTACCATTTGCATAAATTCAGGACTTCCTTTTTTAAATTCCTGAATCATACGATCTAACGTAAGTTTGACGATTTGAAAGTTTTTTAATTTTTTAACAATCCCTACTAAAACCTCACGGCTTAAATCGGATTTGGAACTCATCATTTGAAATAAAGAATTCCAATCAACAGGTTCATTTTTTTGTTCTTTGAGAACTTGGGTGCGTAAAGAAACCACTGCCTTTTCAAATTCAGAAAGACCACGTAACCAGTTCTGGTATCCCACCTGGTCAGCTTTCGTTTGGTATCCTGTGATGGTCTGCACAAGGTCCATAAATTCTTTTACACTAAAAGATTCTAATCGCACCAGATTGGGATCTATCGGCGTTTCAAGTTCAGGTTCTTCAAAATCAACATCAATGTCCTGGGAAAAGTCATCATCCTCAGTATTGGAAACATTGGATCCACCCGCAGAAGAATCAGAATCATCAAATTCCAAATCTTCAATTTCGTATTCTTCCGAAGAGGTGGAGGGTGCATTTTTTGAAGTTGGTTCTGGGAGGGGATTGTCTTTGGGGTCTGGACCTATTCTTACTTCTAAGACCTCACCAGTGAGAGACTCAGCGAAGTTCTCTACAATTTCCAACAGAATGGATTTATCTCTGTCGGGAATGAGGGATTGTTTTTTGGCAACGGCTACAGGAGGTGCATTGGCAACGGCCAAAGCATCGGTAAGTGAAACAGGTTCTTTTTCTGATTCTGCACTGGAAGGAATTGCGAGGGCAGCTTTCGCAGATTCTGCCATAAGACCTTTGGGTTCAATGATCTCTCCCGTAAGTGGGTTTTCCAGGACGGTCAATATCCCTTTTTGTACAAACACAAAATCTGCGGGGTGAGTGACTTGCAATCGTTCTACGATTTCTTCTGCTACAGAGGAAAAACTAGGAGCAGGTGCATTGGTGAGTTTGTCTAACTCCTGGACCTTTAGTTTTTCTTGTACTTTATTCAGAACTTCGATAAAATTAGAATTTAAATAAGTGGAAACTTCACTTTGCGGAACACCTAACATGGTTGCGAATTGAGGTAGGTGTTCAAAAAACTGATCGGTCTTTTTGATATTCCCTGTCATGTAGGATTTGATCTGTTTTGCGACCTCTTCTACTTTGGCGGGATCCATTTTGCGAGTTTTGAGGAGTTTTTTGAAAATATCAATATGGGCGTGAAAGTAGGACAAAAATTCCCCATAGGCGGTGAATTCAAATTCTCCGTGCGCTTTTTTTTCTAAAACCTTTTTAGGACCGTCTGACATAATAGGATCTCATCCAATGCATAGGAAAAGTCACAAGGGTCAAGATTTTTACGAACCGATTGACGAAATGCAGGGAGAACGGAGTTTAGGAATATGAATCGTTTGTTAGTTTTGGTTGTATTGTGTTTTGTCATGATCTTCTCTACATCTTGTCAAAAAAGACAAGACAAAACCCTGGAAAGAAACCTGTTTACTTTCCTAATTAGTTGTACGGGAGGAAGTTTAGACGCTTGTAATGCAGACTGTGCTGCCAAGTATCCAGACGTGACTGGGGTGAATTACCCGGCAGCATCCGCTTGTTTTAGCGCTTGTTCTACCAATTGTAACCTTTCGACAACTTTACTTTTACTTACTAACAAATAGTAAACAAAAGTTTTCTCTCTAATATTTAAGTTCCATACACAAGGAAACTGGCGGCAACAATGCCTGCTGTTTCCGTACGGAGCACCCCACCGGGAAGTGTGAGCCTAGGGATCTGATTTTTTTCCATCCATTCTTCCTCATCGGTATGAAATCCCCCTTCGGGTCCAATCACAGGAATCTTATTAATCAATTGGTTGGTTTGAAAAACCTCTGACCCATTCGGATGGAAGACCACCAAACTATCTTTATGTGAATTCATCCAATCATTCGCCGACTCAATCGATAGAGTCAGTAGTTCCGTTTGTTTGGACTGGGCGGCCGCTTCTTTGACTATTTTTTCAGCACGATCCAAGTTGAATTCTTTGCGAATGGAATGGCGAAAAACAAGAAACACTACCGCATCAAGACCAATCTCTGTTACCTTCTGTAAAAAAAAATCAAACCGGTTCCCTTTAGGAAGGGCAATGGCTACCGTTTTACGTTCAGTTTTCCTTGGGATATGAGTTTCGTTTAAAAATTTTAATTCTTTTAAATGAGGGGAGAACTGGTAGTCATAAAGACCACCAACTCCATCTCGAATTTGGATGGTTGTTTCTTCCTTACTCAGTCGTAAGGCCCGAAGGTGAGCCAATTCTTCCGGCGAAAGAACGATTGTAGATTTTGGTGAAAATCCCGTGCGAAAGAGAATGAGTCCAGGCTCTAACAAGGATTTAACGACTTAAGTTATCAACTGCAAACAAAGAAGCATCAGGGTTCACTGATTTATCCACTTCTTGAATTTCCCAAACCGTGATACTACCTGTATTCAAATCTAACATCTCGAGCCGAGAAGCTTTTTGAATTTCTTCTACCTTTCCAGACGTTTCTTTTACTTTTACGGGGCCGTATTTTAAGTTCAAGGTTTTGAATAAAATTCCATCCCGATCATGAAAGTCGACGCGGTAAGGTTTTAGATCTTTTTTACCAACAAGTAAAACTAATTTTTTATAAAAGTATGGAAGGATGGGTTTTAGAGAAACTCGGTAGTATACTTCTCCACCAATTTCTAAGTCCGCATTCACGAGTGGATTGTAGTTGGCCTGATAGGAATACCCAGAAAGATCTACATAAAAAAATCCAGTCCCCATCAGTGCTTCATACTTTTCATCATCTGTTTTTCGAAAGAGTTTAGCACTGAGAACATTGAAGAAAAATACATTTTCCCCTTCGTCTTTGGTTAAAAGTTTGGATTCTAATCCTCTACCTTTTCTGTCGAAAAGAAGCAGAGCATCTTCTCCATTGAAAAACCGATTAATTTTCCAAGTTTCCGAAGTTCCATTTCTACGAATGAGGACGTAAGTCCCTTTAACAAGACCCTTCCCAAAATCCATTTCTCGGTCAAGTCTTGCTAAAAGTTCCTGTGCCGACAAACTGGTATCAGGTGACCCTTGTGCCTTTATCGAAAAAAAACTAATAAAAAGTAATAGAATCCAAATTTTCCGCATGTATGACTTTTATTCCGCGCGCATAGAAGGTTTTGTATAAGAATACAATCCGTGAACACTACCTTGTGCTTGGGCCGATTCTGTCCTTCGTTCAAAACGAAGTTTTCCTTCCCGCAAAGCTTTATGTATGTCTTGGATGTTTCGAAATCCCATATCTTGAAAACTTTGTCTTAGCCCTTGCACCAAATAGGGAATGAGATTGAGAACAGAACCCTTATCCACAACATATCCAGAAACACCTTGTGCTACTTTGATCTTTTGTGATTCAGAGAAATATCGTTTATCTCCACCCTTACTCATTGCTTCTAAACTTGCCATTCCTCTATATTTCTTTAGACGAATTCCATTTTCATAAAAATACTCACCCGGCGCTTCTTTTGTTCCTGCAAACATAGAACCCATCATACACATGGAAGCACCAATCGCAAGAGCATTGGCAATATCTCCAATATTGGAAATCCCTCCATCGGCAATCACGGGAACTCCATGTGCCTGTGCATACTCGGCAGTTTTGAATACGGCTGTGGCCTGGGCACGACCGACGGCCATTGTATCTTGTGTGATACAAATGGATCCGGGACCCATTCCAATCCGAAGTCCATCTGCACCCGCAGCGATTAGGTTTGCCGCTTGTGCTTTTGTAACCACGTTTCCACCGATGACATCAATATTTGGAAAATTTGATTTAATCCATTGAATCATTTCCATTTGGTAACTAGAGTTTCCTTGTGCTGAATCGATGATGATGACATCAACTCCAACACCGGCAAGGGCGGCCATTCGTTCGCGTGACTCAGGTAAGGTGGAAAGAGCTGCCCCCACTCTAAGGCGTTTTTGGTCATCTTTTGAAGATTGAGGAAATTCTTTATTTTTTTTCAGGTCACTACGGCAAATAAGTGCGACTAGTTTCCCTTGTTTGTCTACAATGGGAAGTTTTCCCTTTTTACTAGTTCTTAAAATATCGTTTGCTTCTAGTAAACTAATCCCAACATTTGCGGTGATTAGTTCCGTAGTCATCACCTTACCTAGTTTGGTATTACGATCTTTTTCAAAATCCACATCGCGGTTGGTAACAATACCAACTAACTTAGATCCGGCAGTTCCGTTTTCAGTAATTGGAATTCCACTGAATCCATATTTTTCTTTAACTGCATCTAAATCAGCAACCGTATGTTCAGGTGAGAGAAGGATGGGATCCTTAATGAATCCATTTTCATATCGTTTTACTTTGCGAACAAGGTCCACCTGTTCATCAATACTGTTGTTATAATGTATAATTCCGATTCCACCCATAAGCGCTTGTGCAATCGCCATCTCTGACTCAGTGACTGTGTCCATGGGCGAACTCATCAGTGGCCTTTTGAGTGAAATATTTTTGGAAAGTTTGGTTTCTAGTTCTACATCACTAGGGTTAAAGTCTATAAAACCGGGTAATACTAAAAAGTCGCGGTAAGTGAGTCCCATGTTGACCGAGAAGAGCTCTTGTCCATTGACTCCGTCGAGAAGCTCCGATCCTGGTAGGGGGTGATTTGACATAATTATCCTTCCTTTTTCTACTTTAGGTAAGAAAACTCTCCTTGCAAGAGAATTTCAGGAGAATTTCGTCCGATAATAATAAGTAATACGACCTTTTATGGAAACCCTAGAAAGAAGTAAGCGATCTTTGGACGTTTTTTCCGACACAGAAAAAAAGCTCCATGTTTTGACGAAATTTTTATTAAACCAAGAATTAAGTCTAAAAGACAATATCCATTCCGGGGAAAGTTGTTTTCTAAAAAAAGTTTCTGCGGATGGGAACAAAGTCCTAATCAACGTACGTCCCCCCTTGACCCTATCCGTGGGCCAGAAAGTGACTCTCTATAAAATTTTAGGTAGATACCTCCATCTGGAATGCACCGTCGAACAAGAAAAGGCGGAATCTCAATACGTTCTTCATTTAGACAAAATTGCCATTGCCAAAAAAGATAGGGAAAGTTCGAGAATCCCTGTTCCGCCAGGGGCTGCATGGATCACCAATGTGGTTTCCAGTAAGGCAAAAATCGAAACGGACATGTTCCACATACCCACTGCCGTGAAAGTGAACTTTCAGGACTATGAAACTAAACTAAAAGACACAGTCGATTTTATCAAAATTGCCACTTTTAACTCTAGCGAAGATTCAGAAATCATCCGCCAAATCAAAAAAACAAAAAAAGGCCTGTTATTGGAAGATGCCACAGATAGGAAATGTTACGAAACATCACCTAACGAAGACTTTCTGGTATTTTCAGAAGAAATCGAAGAAGATATAGATAAAGAAATCAATAACAAACGAAACCAAAAAATCAAATCAGAACTCATCCTTCCCATTCTCTATCTAAACGATGATGAAGAGTCCATTCCAATCGGTTATATCCAAATGCAAAGTAAAACAGAAACCTTTGATTTACTCAAAGCAATGGAGATGAAAACAATTTGTTTCGAAATGGTGGACCGAATCCGCAATTCGAATATGATCAAATCCGATGGAAAATTTCCGATGATCGATATTTCGGAAGGGGGTCTGAAGGTAATCGTAGACCATCCCGACTTAATCAAAAGCCTTCCTAAACTTTCGGGATTCCAGTTTGATATTTTCTTTAAAATGCAGTCTCCCCTCACTGCGTTTGGAACGATCAAAACCATTACCAGAAACGAAGAAGGCCACCTAACTGTAGGTCTTGCGATTGCCGGTCACTCTTCTCGGACTGGTGAGAAAAAAAGATTTTTAGAAAACGTAGAATTTTTCCGCAAACAAAATAACAAATCGTAAACTAAAGTTCGCCGTAACCGAGAACTTCCACGGACCACTTCTCTTCTAATTTTCTGGAAGAAAAGGTAATGGCTTCTGGATCCATTTTTTCTTTTAGAAAAACAAAGTCCGTTCCATCCACTTCTTCCCCTTCGATTAAGTAGAAGGCTTCTTTGGATGGATCTAAATTTCGGATTCTATTCGTAGGGATTTTTTCGTAAATTAAAAAGGAAGTGGAATCCAATTCCTCATCTCGCCAATTTTTTAGTTCCCGATGGTTCCCATCGAAAACAAAAACCAAACGGTGTTGGAGGTTCTCTCCTCTGTGAGCCAATGTACGCGAAAGATAGGAATTTCTTTGGGTTTCGAAAAGGGATACAAGTTGTTCGATCTCTTTAGGTTTTGGAAGAAAGACCAAAGGGATAACAAAATCAATCGTACAAAAGGGCTCTGCGGTAATACGTTCATGAATCAGAGTCAGGATGCGAGTGAGGTCATTAGAAAGATCCTCCGTATGAAACCATACACTGTGATGACGACTCCCTGACATATTAGCCCAATGTCTTTCCCAAATTGGATCTACATCAGGAGTGGACTGGTTCGAACCCGTTAAAACCAAATCAAAACGATCGTTTTTTTTAGGTAAGGCAGCACATAAAAATGGTCGTGGAAATTCATCCAGACGCCTTTCGAGTAAGTCTTCTGCAAAGAACAAGGACTCTGTCAAATCGCGCTGACTAAAAGTCGGAGTTTGGAGGATGCGGTAAGGAGGTGTTGGCATAAAGGAAAGCCCTTCTTTTTCGGCATCCTTACGCATGGCAGTACCCGGAAGAACGGACAAAGGAAAGGCCTGCACCCATTCCCCCAAGCCATGTTCCAAAAAAAAATGGATTCCCCGTTCGACGTCCTCTGGTTTGTCACCAGGGAGTCCAATGATGAGATCGAGAAGTAACTCCATTCCCTCACCCGCAAGCATCTTGGCCACTTCCGCTACTTTGTGAGGACTGCCGTAACGTTTCACACGTTTCAGTGTTTCTTCATTTACCGATTGGAGCCCAAGTTCTACACGAGTGAAACCCGCCTTACGAAGTTTAGTTGCTATTTTCGGAGTCACACCTTCCGAACGTAATTCGGCAAACATGGACATTCTACCATCAGAATTTACTTCCGCAACCGCATCTAAAAAATTTTCAAAACCCGGTCTATGATTGAAGGTGGGATCTAAAAATACGAGCTCCCGAGCGCCCTTTTCTTTTAAGTTCGAAATGAGTTTGATGGTTTCTGGAATGTCTAGGGTGCGGAGGTTCTGGGAAGATTTAGGATAAAAACAATACGTACACTGTGACTTACATCCCCGCACGGTTTCTAAATACGTAGAACGTTTGGGATCCACTTGTAAATGTCCCGTTGTATAAGGAGAAGGAAAGTCTGTCAAAGGGAAGTCTGCTGCTGTTTGTTTTCCAAAGGATGTGAGTGTTCCATTTTCCTTTCGATACGCTACATTTTCCAAACCTTCCAAAGAAGACTTAGAGAGTAAGGTGCGCATCAGATTACGAAAACTATGTTCTGCTTCGCCCGATACCGCAATGTCATACCCCCCTTCTCCAAGAACAAAAGGATTGTCTTCGTTTACCTCGGGCCCACCGATAAGAATGGTTGTGTCTGGATTTCGTTTTTTAACTTCTTTTGCGATAAAAAGGCTACGTTCGGTATTCCACAAATAGAGCGAGAGTCCTAAAAAATCGGGACCTTCTTTCGTGATGTGGTCAATGAGCTCCCGGTCTCCCAAAGAATCTGTATCTTCTGGGGAAACCACATAGGGACTCAGTCCAAGGATTGGATCTTCTTTGGATTCTAGGCAACTTGCCAAACTAGCAGCTGCTAAAGGAACATTTCCAGTGGCAGCATAGTAGGATGGTGGAGGTACAGGTAATTGCAAAAATTGTATTTTTGCCATAGCTCCTGCCAGGTTCCGGCCAGAGACTGTTTTTCGCAAAACCTTTCAGGATCGAGAAACTACAACATCGATAAATAAAATCAGATTTTCGGAAAGGTTCCTCGCAAATGTCCGTAACATCATCCGTTCCGAAATATCATGGTACATTTGGGAAAGAGTCCATGCGTCTCGGCTGGTTTTGGATTTGTGAAGGTGTTCAAAAAAATAAGGCCGAAAAGACCAGTTTTTGCCCAAAAAAGAATAGTCCGGTTCCATTTTTCCCGTCTTGTCCCTGGAATAGTTCGGAGATACCTGAAAACCTAGAGGATTTGTGATGTACATCCGGAAAAAATCCCCATCACCAAAAACACTAGTTTCAAAACCACCTTTCCATTCCCAAATTTCATTCTCTTCGGTAAACCCCATCATGATTTCGGAAAGTTTGTCTTTCCAGATGGTCTCCCATTCAATCTGACGATTCATCTCCCCTTGTTTGCGAGCATGAAAGTACTGTAAGGAAGACTGCATTTCCATTCGGTATTCAAACCGTTTGGTAAAATAAGGTTCTGGTTTGGCAAAATAGAATCCTTGGATGTATCTGGCCCCATAGTTGAGCGCGTTATAAAGTTCATCTTCCGATTCAATACCTTCAAAAAGAAGACTACTTCCGAGAGATTCACCTAACTTAGATAAGTTGAGCAAAATTTCTTTGAAGTTACGTGAGAAGGTGGATCTTCGTAACATCTGTAAATCGACTTTGATAATTTCTGGATGGAAAAGCCCAATCCGGTCTAAGTTACTGGCTTCGGAACCAGCATCATCAACAGCAATGGAAAATCCCTCTTGCCTGTACAACTGTAGGATGGGTCGCAAAAGTTCTAGGTTGTGTGGAAACCGTTCTTCCGTTATTTCAATGACAATCCGTTCTGGATCCACGCCCACTTCCCTAACCATTTGGATGGTTTGAGGGAGATCCGTTTCCATTTGCAGGAGGGCATGGTACATTACGTTCGGTGAAATATTTAAAAATAACTTGGTTTCGGGAGGTGCTTCTTTTGCGAATTTTTGTAAGGCAGCTAAACGAATTTCTTCATCGACTTGTTTTTTGAGAAAAAAGATTTCATCATAACCAAAGGTTTGGGATAAAAAGAATTCTCCAAGACTAAACAGCCCTTCCGGTGTGGAAAGACGCCCGAGTAGTTCGTAGCCGTAAATACCGGTGGATTCCGAGGAAAGGATGGGTTGGAAAACCGGAACCAAGGTTCCGCTAGACAACCAGTCTTTCCAATCTCGGAGGAATTTATGACTTTCTCTTTCTGTAATCATAGATGGATACAGTCTTTTATTGCAAGATCGGTACCAGTAGGCATTGTAGGGAATATCACTGCATTATGCACGTTAAATAGGCAATCAGGAACAAGGGATGTGGAAAAATGTGATTGCTGCTTATTGATTAAGCAAAATGGTATAAAAAAACCACCCAAGTTGCCCAGGATGGCTTCCGCTTTGAGTAGTAATTACTTAATGTCTCTAGCTCTTGTTTTGAATGACTCATCCAATTTTGGCTTTTTAGAAGGTTTTGGTTCTTCCACAACTGGTGTTTGTTTAACTTCTTCAGAGGCACAGTTAATCATAAATACAGCCAAAAAAGCAATGATCAGCATAGACGAAATTTTTTTCATATTTTTGCTCCTTAGACTAAATTGCCGAGTTTAGTAAATAAGTCGAGGAAAAAACGACCTTTCTTAAAATGGAGGGGATATGCCCCAAAATAATCAGTTCTTCGTATTTGAAGGGATCGATGGTTCCGGGAAAACCACCGTCTCCCGTTTGGTTTCTGAAGTGCTCCTAACAAAATCCATCCCGAACCTCTGGCATAGAGAACCAACAGACAGTGTGCACGGAAAAAAGATTAGAGAGTTTGTACAAGGGAAACTCAAACTATCAAAAGAAGAACAAATTGAAACCTTCATTGCGGATCGTGAATGTTCTGTGAACGATGTCATCTTACCAACGTTAAAGAGTGGTAAATCCGTTATACAAGATAGATATTATTTTTCGACAGCAGCCTATCAAGGTAGGGACGAAGAACATGCTGCCGATATTTTATACAGAAATGAAGATAAAGGATTTCCAGAACCGAACAGAGTGTACTTTTTAGACCTTTCGCCAGAGGAAGCACTGGAACGCAGGACAAGTCGTGGTGGTGCCGAAGAGGTGTTTGATGAAGATTCTGAGCAAGCTCGTATCTACCAGAACTATTTGGCAATTTTACCTGAGTCTACCATCTTTGTGGATGCCACTGCTGAACTAGACGAAGTCGTTGCCTTCTGTGTAGAAGATATACTCAAGTCTCTCGAAGGATAATTCACTTTTGCACCATATAAACCATCATGTCACCTAACTGAAACCATTTCACGAAACGGTCCATGAACCATTTCCGGAGTTTGAAAAAAAATCGGGCTCCGGGACGAGTTGTCATTCCACTCCCGTAAGTAAACGAAACTGGGTGAAGATAACCTAAAGACAAAAGTAGTTTTTTTAAACCTAAATAAGAGTAGTAATACAGATGTTCGGGAACATTCAAATATCTCCACCTAAGTCCCGCTAGTTTAGCAAGAAGGCCATACCGACAGGTGGATAGGATAAGCACTCCTCCCGGTTTCAAATGGCTTTTAATTTTTTCCAAAGTTTCTTTTGGTTGGTGCAGATGTTCGATGGTAGCCCAAAGAGTGATGAGGTCAAATTTGTTTTGGAAATTTGAATCCCAATCCAGAAAGTTCTCTTGGAAGATATTTAGTTTTAATCTTTCCCTTGCAAAACGGACGGGCCCATCCGCAATTTCAATTCCATACGCATCATATCCTCGATCCTTTTGGTAAGCCACAAAATAACCCGCAGCACATCCAATGTCCAAAGAAGAAAGGTTGGTTTTTGGTGGTAACTCAGAAATTCGTTTTTTCTCCCAGGAAAAAAAATCCAAATCATTTAGATTAAGTTGAAAAACCCGCGAGATCTCTGAACGTAATTTGTCGGAGTAATAATTGTCATACCCTCTTTCTGTCCTTTGGGTAAAATAAGAATCATCATAGTATTTTTTTACGTCAACGAAGTTCGGTTGTGGGTTCACTTGCACAAGCCCACAAAACTCACAAGAGACGATCGAAAAAGATTCACCCAGAGGGCTTTCTTTTGTATAAATAGGACGGAAGCGGTTTTGTCCGCAGGTATTGCAGGGGATTAGTTCCACAGAATATCTATCGGACAGATTGGGAAAAAACGGAAGTAGTAAGAAAGCGAATGAGGTGGATAAAAAAAGCTAAAACACAAAGTACAAGAATGATACTAGAGGATGTAGGAAAATATATGAGTTCTCCATTTCGTTCGATTCCAATGAGGGAGATGAGAAAACCAGAAATGGTAGCAAATACAGAAAACAAAGCACAAACAATGGTAAGAAGTTTTAAAGAACGAATGAGAGGAAGAAGTGCAAAAACTGGCAAAATTAAATGGGCAATGCTATAAAAAGTTCCAAGTAAGTTTACAGCCACAGTAAGGGAAGCCGCAAGGATGATATAAAACAAAAGATCAAAAGGAAGAGGATTTCCTACTTGGATTTTGTATTCGTCCCGATCAAAACTGATAAAAAGAAACCTTCTAAAAAAACTCAAATACAGAATAAAAAAGAAAACTGCGATATAAATTCCAAACGAATCGGCCCGCACTTGGGAAGTTAAAATATCTCCAAAAAATGCCGCCATCAAATGGTTTTGTACATTCCCACCTAGGGCCAACATAAACTGAGAGGCAGCAGAGAAAAATACAAAGAGAATGCCGAGGATCACCTCTTCTTTCATCCCTCGTAGTTTTCTTACATACAAAAGCGGAAATACCAAAATACACGAAAATACAATCGGAAAAATTTCGCCAGGCCATTCCATAAACAAGGATAAGGCGACTGAGAAAGTCACCGCTTGGGAAAGGGTTACTCCAAAAAATGTCATCCCTCGCAGCACAATTAGAATTCCAAGAACCGATAAAAGTGCCCCAACAAGGCTACCCACGACCATCTGCGGTAAAAATAAAGTCCAACTAGAAAGGATATTAGTCATGGTGGTGGCAGTTCGGAGGCCTTTCTCCGCTAGATATATTGTAGAGTTTTCCCTCGTCTATTTCATAAATTTCATCAAACCCAAATTCCCAATCATGTTCCAAACTATGAGTGATAAAAAATAGAGAACGATTTCCTTCTTTTAAGTATTCAGAGAGAACTGACTGAAAAAGTTCTCTGGCATTATGATCCAAAGAATCCATAGGTTCATCCAAAAAAATTAAATTGGCTTTAGTAAGAAGGGAACGAAGGATGAGGACTTTTTGTAATTGTCCCCCACTACAAAGAGAAATTTGTTTTTTCAAAATAGAACTAACACCCGTTCTCTCGATAAGAGCCATGTCTTCTTCAGAAAATTTTTTTTTGGGAAGAAAACTGAGTCCAATGTTTTTTGGCATGAGGAGTACATCTAACACGCGCAATGGAAATTCCAAAGACATACGTTTGGCTTGTGGTACATAAGATGTGGTGATTTCTTTTGAAAAAGAAATGAATCCAGAAAGAGGAGGTAAAAGATCGGTTAAGGTTCGGAATAAGGTGGTTTTACCAGCACCGTTTCCTCCCACAAGGGCATAGGTTTTGCCGGAATGGATATGTAAATGGATGTCTGATACAACAGGAAATTCCTTGCGGTAACCCACGGATAAAGCATCCGTATGGATAAAGGTATTGGAGCCTTCTATACTATTTGGTTTTGTCGCTTGCATCACGTATTTTTTGTAACATCAACCGGAGTGTGTCTTCGTAAGTAAGAGCCTCTGGGCTACTACCAACGGAAACAGGCATTGTGACAACCACAGAACCCGCTACTTTTGACGATACATACTCAGCATACTTTGGATTGTGATAGGGACCAATCAAGATAATTTTTATCTTTTCCGCTGTCATATAACTGATGACCTGGTCCATATAACGGACAGAAGGTGGAACCCCCGGACGTTCTTCAATGGTTAAGTTGGCATTAAATTTAAATCGAGAAGCTAAATAAACAAATTGGTCATGGAAAACGGCCACTTTTAGGCCAAAGTAAGGTTCCATCTTTTTCATTTCTTCTTTGGTCAATTGGATCAGTCGTTTTTTAAAGGTATTAAAATTTCCTTCGTAGTATTCTCCGTTCAAAGGATCCACTCGAGTCAGGGCATTTTTTATATTTTGGGCCATTTGGATGGCATTGATGGGATCATTCCAATAATGCGGGTTTCCATAAATATGCATATCCCCCATAGATCGGTCCATCATCACCGTTGGTTCCCCAAGGATCTTCACTCCAAAGGAAGTATCACAATACCCAGGTTGTCCTTTTTGGATTTTGATATTGCGAGATTGTTGTTGGAGGTAAGGAATCCAACCAATTTCTAAATCAAGACCAATCACACAAAGTACGTCAGCTTCACTGAGTTTCACAAGAAAGTCGGGTCTTGTCATCACAAAGTGCGGGTCATCCATTCCTCGAATCATTCCAGAAACATCGGCTCTGTCTCCTGCAACTTGTTCGGCAATGTATTTGATATCAGGAAGGCTTGTGACTAGTGTTATCTTCGCCGAGAGGGTTTGGGTAAAAAATATTGAAAGAAAAGAACCAAAGATAAAAAATCGGGAGAATGGTTTGGAGAACATTGTCTGTAACATAACTTACCTTTTGTTTTAATAACTATGGGCTGGGTGAGAGCCAAGAACTGCAACTGTTTGGATATAAAAACGATACTCTCGGACTTCTTCCTGTGAAGTTCTTGAGTAGTCTTGGATGAATCTTCTTTCCAAAGACCCTCTTACCTTTCCAAATTCAGAACTATGGAATGTCATCTGTAAGGATTGGGCCTCAATGGCATTTTTAGCAGGATCCCCATTTTGATCAACAAGGGACTTATCCGTAAAATAATCATACCTAACTCCCACAGACCATAATTGGTGGAATTTAAAATCCAAAAATGCGTAGGCACCCCATTGGTCCTTAGTGGGAGATTTAAATTTTTGAAATGTGACTGGATCCAAGTTAGAAGGGAACACTTCTTGTTGGTACCAACCTTCGCCCATTAACATAATTTCACTTAAATCGGAACGGTTCCAACGTAACACAGCATCCATTCCATACAACAACCTTTGGTTTTTTCTTTCTGTTGTAGGTTCAAATCGAATTCCGGAAAATCCAAATTGCGTGCCCCAGTTGTTACCAAAATAGTAAAAATGTTTTAAATGGGCGTACATTAAAGGATTATTTTTTTGTATCCCACCATCGTGAGAGTGACCCCACTTTCGTCCATTAGTTGCACCTAATACAAGTTCTTGTGTAATAAACTTCCAAGGAAAAAGAATACTAAACTCTGCCCCAGTATCAATCGCAGATTCCCATCCGATAAATTTTTCATGGACAATAGGAGTCATCGTGAAGGCACGATCATGCGCATGGATTTTATTCAACCGGCCCACATCAATAAACATCTGACCGGCTTTGAGAGATGTATTAAAAGGTAAAAAAGGAAACTGAACCCAAGCCTCGTGGACTTCAAAAAAATACTTACCGTTTTCCCCGTGAGCTGCTCCGACAAAATTTCCACGCATCCATTGGTCCACTGCCCCGTTAAACCCGAATTCGGCGGTGCGGATGTCGAGTTGGTTATCAATTCGTTCTCCAGTGCCTCGGGGTTTATTCCGATCCCAAGCACCCACAATGTCAATGGCGGCATAAGCATCCATCATCAAGTTTTGTGCCGATCTGTTGATCTGTTGGTTTGACTGGACAGGAGAAGAAATTCCCCGACTGCCTTCCGTTCCCTTTTCTCGTTTTTCTTGGTCTTGTAAATCCCTCTCTAAATCCGCTTCCCAATCAGAACTTGAAACATTGGATTTAGAACCAGTATTCGTATTCTTTTTGTTAGACGAACTTGTGTCGTCTAATTCCTTTTCCCAAGTTGAGGACTGGGCAAAAAGAAAAGCCGATAACAACAAGGAGAGAAAAACTCCCGCCATTTGGATTTTAGAAAAACGATAGTTTGGTTTCACGTTCTTTTATTTAGTCTCTACTGAATCGAATTACTTAATCCAAGCACGGATGTATAAATGGTGATTGATTGGATTACTGCTTTATTGATCTTTAAGCCAATGCGGCCATCCGTAATACCACCAGTAATTGTTGCATCTTCTTGTTCAAATTCATAAGTGGAACGATTTGCTAAATTACATGGAATTGACCATCCAAAAATATGACCATTGGAATTTTCCTTATGCACTTCCAAACAGACAGTTTTGGGAACTCCGACAGAAGAACTCCAAGGACTACTAGGAGTAGTAAGGAAAGGGGCCGCAATCGCGCCATCCAACCATTGCGCTACAGTAGGAGACAATTGCACTCCTGGGCCGGCAAAACTAGGGGTGGTTTGGATCATAGCATCCACTGTGGAATCTGCTTGGTTCATAATGTAAGTGATTTCGATTCCCGCTTTAGAGTCATTTCCCGTTGCAGATAAACTAGAAGCATTCGTGACAATTGTTGATCCAGCACTTGTTCCCTGTAATCCGCCACCAAAAGTAACTGCATTTGCAGTAAAACCAAAGGCTCTTAGAGTGGTAGTCACATCACCAGAACATCCGGTAAAAGTATATCGGGTTCCATTTCCAGAAGCATCGGAGACCGCAGAAGAACCGCAACCAGGGGCAACAAAAAGAGCAGCTAACAAAGCATTGGTGTTATCTTTCTTTTTTTTAGACTGAAAGAGTTCAGCACAATTCATTACAGAGAGAAGGATGGTAGAAAATAGAAAAAGTTTGGCAAATTTCATAAATACCTCTGTGGGACTATCATTTGCAACACTGTTGCAAATGCAACCACGTTTCATTTAAAAAATAAGTTTTCTGCGTTTTGACAGAGAATTTTTTGTTTGGCGAAATCGCTAATTGGTAAATTCAAAAGCCGGGTGATGGGATGGTTTAGGTTATAAGGGATATTAGGGAAGTCTGATCCAAAATAAATTTGGTCCTGATACCTCTCCAAATAGGAAACTGCCTTGTCCATATCTTCGGCTTTCCCGGTCGCAAGGAAGTCCACAAACACCATAGTGGTATCCAGTCCCAAATTAGGATAGGCATCAAGTAACGAAGCATAGGCGGAGATCTCACTTGCTCCCATATGGGCAACGATCACACGTAATTTAGGATAAGTTTCCAGGAATGGTTTAAAAAATTCGATGCCGGTAAACTCACCGGGAAGTGGTGCAGTTCCCGTATGAATGAGAATGGGAATTTGTTTTTCTTGCAAATAAAGGAATGTATCCGCAAGCTCTGGCCGGTTTAAATTGAGTTTGGATACTTCACAATGGAGTTTAAAACCGCGGAATCCGTAAACTTCGACAGCCTTCTTTACATAACCAAGGACACCTTGCTCTGGAAAAAAAGTTCCAAAAGGAACCGCACCTTCCCAATTTTTATAATTGGAATAGGTCCAGTCATTTAAAGAAGAAGCCATTCCGACTTTGTGCGCATAGTTCAGAGTGGTAAAACGTTTGATCCCATTGTGATGGAGGCGGCCTACTCTTTCGTTTTCAGGCAGTCGGTAGCCGATGGCCCAGTTCACATTATCAAACCACCGCCAAATCAGTTTCATCACGGTCTCAGGAAAAAAATGAGTGTGGATATCGAAAATATAAGGGATTCCTAAATCACGAATCCGATCCAAGTGGTCAGGAGTTTCTGAATCTAAGATGGAGGGATAAGAATCTCCCCTCCATAAAAAGGGAGAAGAGATCCTAGTGTCAGGTTGGTTAGAAGACTCTACACCTTCCCCTTCTCCCATAAAACAAGCGTAACAAGGAAGAAGAGGATTTGTATCTACATGTTTATGCAGTGACTGGTGTTTTTTTCTTTCCACGAATCTTTGTTAGGTTCGAAGCTAAGGTAGCTGAACTATCAAGAATGTAGGCATCAGCGATAGACTTACGATAGTTTCTTCTTTCTACTTTAGATCGACCAATACTTCTTTCGAGTAACAAACTGTTATGGAAACGAGCTGCAGACTCTACCACTTCAAAAGCCAATTCTTCGCGGAGAGGTGTGGAATCAATTTCTGCAAACTCTGCTACAACCGATTCAAATTGTTTGAATAGGTCGTTTAGGCCTTGGCTCGAAGCGAAAGTCGCCATTTCCGATTTTAAGTATTCACGGTATATTCCCGTTTCAGTCATTCCAGAAACAATTCCGCCGATACAAGCAACTGTTTGGAGTTGGGTCGTTCCTTCGTAAATATTTGTGATTCGCACATCACGGTAAAGTCGCGCTACATCATAATCTTCTGTGTATCCAGATCCGCCGTGGATTTGCATAGAATCATAAGCCACAAGGTTTGCCATTTCCGTGATATAGTATTTAGAAAGTGGTGTGAAGAGTGAGGCAAGTTTTTCCCACTTTTTGAAGGTTTCATCTTTTTTGATTTCCTTCTCTGTAAGGCCTTTCATCTTTCCTCGTTCTTCTTTCCAACGATACTGATCCACAGCAAAACTTGCTTCGTATAAAATACAACGCATGGCAGCCACTTCTCGTTCCATTCTTTCCAACATCTTTTTTACAGCCGTGATGTTGTTTATGGTTTTTCCAAATTGAACTCTTTCTTCTGCATACTTTTTACCTTCGAAGTAAGCAGCCGTGGCAATTCCCATCGCTTGGGCAGCGATGTTGAGGCGAGCTTGGTTCATCATGGCCATGGAGTATTTTACAAGGCCTTTCCCTTCTTCACCAATAAGAGTTCCGGGACTGTTTTCAAAAACCACTTCGCAAGTTGGTGAACAATGAAGTCCCATTTTCTTTTCAATGGAAGCTACAAATACATCCTTAGAATGAACTAAAAAGAAAGAGAGTCCGCGAGCTCCACTCGTTGTGGTTCCTGTTCTTGCGAGTGTCAAAATAATAGAAGGTGCTGATCCAAACCCGCAAGCATGTGTGATGAAACGTTTGGTTCCTGTGATCTTCCAAGTTCCGTCTTCACCTTTGATCGCTTTGGTTTGTAAGTTAGGAAGGTCAGATCCGTAGTTTGGTTCTGTGAGTGCCATTGCCCCACAAAGTTCACCGGCTGCCATCTTCGGAACAAAGTCATGGATCATTTCTTCTGTTCCAAATCGTTCCACAGTTTCTGCTAAGTTCATACAGCCAAGAGTGATCGCTAATGACCCGTCTCCTCGAGAGACACATTCGGATAACATTGATTGTACGACAGAAGGAAGGCCGAGTCCACCATAATGTCTGTGGATTCCGTAAGGAAGTAGGCCTGCGGATTTTATTTTTTCAACCACATCCAACATAACTTTTGGAAATCCTACTTGCCCGTCTTTGTATTTGAGTCCCTCTTCGTCCATTTGTTTGGAAATTTGAGAGATGTCGTTTCCGGCAATATCCCCACCGGCTTCTAAAGTGGAACGGTAAAATTCAATGGCATCTTCATAGTTTCCCGGAGCAAAGGCGAGTTCTTCCTTTCCCGATTTTTGGTATTCTGCAAAATCTTCGAAACCTTGTTCGTATTGGTCTACCACCTCGTTCCAAGGGGTAAGAGAATCAAAATGATCAATAAGGTCATCGTTATCGTTAAAATAGTTATTGGAAATCATACAGTCGCTCCTTAAGCAGGACTTTCACTCAAAGATCAAACTAGGGATAAGAATTACAAATAATTTTCCCACCTTCCCCTCTGAACGAAACCAAACCCTGTTAAGTTAATGGTGTTAGACAAGGACTAACGGATCCGGTTGGCGAGAGTTCGGATGTCCTCAATATGTTCGGCAAGCACCCTTGTATTCTCTGCAACTACTTGAACTGCATTTTCAATACTTTGCGCTGCCCGCATCACTTCCCTGTTTCCAAGTGACTGCTCATTGGCAATTGTCTCCAGTTGAGAAGAAAGGTCTTTTAATTCTTTTTGTGATTCTACAACTCTAGCATTTAATCTTTGCAAGTCGACAAACTTCTCATTAAAACGAATGACCTTATTTTGGATATTTGTCATTTCCTTTTGTTGGTTTTGTGCCAGATCGTTTGCTTCTTTCGCAGAAGTATTTCCTTTTAATAAATCCAATTTTGATTTGAGAATGGTTTTGGAAATGATACTAGCGTTTGATGCAGAATTGTCTGCAAGTTTGGCAACCTCTTGGGCCACAACAGCAAACCCGCGACCATGTTCCCCAGCTCTTGCTGCTTCAATCGAAGCATTGAGAGCAAGTAAATTCGTTTGGTCAGCGATCTCTTTCATGATTTGGTTTACATCTTCTACCTTTTGAAAGCTAGAACTCACTTCGCTCAAAATAGAATTTAAGTTTTCCATGGAATTTGTTACTAAATTACTAAACTTAGAAGACTCATTGATTTGATCCGAAATAATATCAATTTCCCCACGAACCGATTTTACAATTCCTTCTAAGGTTTGGCTTTCTTCATTTAATGTCTCAATTCTCTTGTATTGGTCTTTGACAAAGGAAAAAGAATTCTCTGTGGATTGCGAAATCTCAGTTAAAGAAGCAGAGATTTCTTCAATGGAAGCCGCTTGGTTTTGAACAAGGCTATTCAAATCATCAGCAAATAATTTAAGAGAAGCAACTGATTGGTTTAAACTTTCTCCGGTTTCTACAAGAGCCCCTTTTTGTGTTTCCATAACTTTCGAATGTTCTTCTGAAGTTTTTTTCCCTAAAATGGCTTCATCCCGAATCGAAGTAAGTAACCCAACCATTTTAGCCACCGCAACTGTTGCCATAACCAAATAAAAAACTTTTACAGTTTCTACCGGCAAAGAAACCGAATAAGCAAATTTATGCATATCTTTTCGATCAACAAATTCTATTCCAGTAACACCTGCCAAAACAAGAGAAACAATTTGCACTAAAGTTAATAACGTACCAATTATATATGTTTGTTTAGATGAAAAAAGAAAACCGGAATACAAAATGATATAAAAAGCAATGGAATAATTTATACCTGCCTTCATAGCCGCAGCTACGATATCCAATTGCATAGAACTTTGTCCTATCGTATTCGAACCAATAATCAGAATATCAATCAAAACAAACCAGAATGCATAGGGTTCTTTACCCTTTTTTAAAAGTAGAAATTGGATTAAGGCCATTAAACCGTAAAGAAATACGATGATCAGCATCAAAACAAATTGCGCTTTATGGATAGAGCCAAAACTCCCAAAAACACCAATAACAAAGAGAACAAAGAGAGTAGACCGAATGGAATTGATGATTTTGGCGGCCTTTAGGTAATACGGATCCAGTTGCATAGCGAAAGAATTTTAATATGGGGCGAAATTGCAAGGAATTCCGAAAAGTAAGGAGGAATGTACCCTAAGGAAAGGCCTAAAGGACAAACGCAACAAAATTGCATTAATCATTGACAGAATTTCCTGGTTAAAACAAATGCAACTATATTGCATTAAGGAAATTCCGATGACAGAAAAAATACCCGTAACCGTACTCTCTGGATTTTTAGGAGCAGGTAAAACTACCCTACTCAATCACATCCTCACCAACCGAGAGGGTTTGCGTGTAGCCGTCATCGTGAACGATATGAGCGAAATCAATATCGATGCGCAGCTTATTGCTTCCGGCGGCAGCTTAAGTCGAACCAATGAAAAATTAGTCGAAATGTCCAATGGTTGTATATGTTGCACACTGCGCGAAGACCTACTTATTGAGATCACCAAACTCGCCAAAGACGGAAAGTATGATTCCATCCTGATTGAATCCACTGGTATTTCAGAACCACTTCCCATTGCCGAAACTTTTACCTTTGAAGATGAAAAGGGTGTGAGTTTGTCTGATTTTGTCCGATTGGATTCAATGATCACGGTAGTGGATGCTGTAAATTTTTTAAAAGACTTTCAAAGCCTTGATTCTTTAAGAGAACGGGAATTAGGTGCCGGAGAGGAAGATGACAGAGATATTGTGGATTTACTTGTGGACCAAGTGGAGTTTAGCGATACCATCATCGTCAATAAAATCAGTTTGTTGTCTGATGAAAAAAAGAATCGACTCCTAACTATTTTAAGATCCTTAAACGCAGATGCAGAAATTATCCCCACAGATTATAGCAAAGTTCCGTTGGCAAAAGTTCTAAACACCGGCAGATTTGATTTTGATAAAGCAAGCCAGTCTCCTTTATGGCTAAAGGAACTTCGTGGAGAACATACACCCGAAACCGAAGAATATGGAATCAAAAGTTTTGTGTATGGAAACAGACGCCCCTTTCATCCAGAGCGTTTTTACAAATGGCTGCATTCTGAAAAATCAGGAGTGGTTCGTGCCAAAGGATTTGTTTGGCTAGCGAGTAAAATGGACTGGGTTCTTCTTTATTCCCAAGCAGGAAACCTATCCTCTTACAAACCGGAAGGGTATTGGTGGGCCAGTATCCCTGATGAGGATATCCCAGATGATCCTGATGTATTAGAAAATTTGAAAGCTCATTGGTTAGAACCTTGGGGTGATCGACGCCAAGAGATAGTCCTCATTGGTAGAGATATGGATGAAAAAAAACTTCGAACCTCTCTCGACAAATGCCTGCTAAGTGATGATGAATACAAAGCAGGGCCGGAAGTTTGGGAATCCCTCGAAGATCCATTTCCAGACTGGGATGCCATGATTGCAGAATCAGAAGGGAAAGAAAACCAAGAAGAAGTTTCGGGGTAATACCCGACTACACTTGCCAACTGAGATCCCAATGGCAGTGGCCAGAGGATTTTTCGGTAAGTGTCTTACTTAAGGAAACGGTTCACATTCTGCTAGGATTTAAGTATACTTTCAATTAAACGACTGCTGCCTTAAGGGCAGCGATGTCAATTTTATGCATCTTAAGCATAGCCTCTTGGGCTCGTTCGGCCTTCACTGGATCCGGGTGGGAAATCAGTTGTAAAAGAATTTTTGGTGTGACCTGCCACCACATACCAAATTTGTCCTGAAGCCAACCGCACATACTTTCTTTACCACCATCGGCAAGTAAACCATTCCAATAATAATCAACTTCCTTTTGTGTTTCCACGCTAATCATAAAGGAAACTCCCCAACTGAATTGAAACCCAGGCCCTCCATTAAAGGCAAAAAATTTTTGGCCATTCAAAATGAATTCTGCCTGTGTGGGATTTACGATGAGGAATTTAGATTTTTTGAAGATAGATTTATAGAATTTGGCAACTTCTTCGATGTTCGCATTGAACATAAGAAAGGGAGTGATACTTTGAGTTGGAGAACCGATATATTCCACTTTTTTCACACCAGATTTTGGCTTTTGGGAACTAGTTTTCTTTTTTGCAACTGCCATGTTTTTCTCCCTTTTTTCAAACAAATTTTATGCTGATCACTTAACTTACTCAAGGAAAAAAAGTAATTTTTATTTCCCTTTTGCCCAGTGATTCCATTCTTTTGCGGTCCGAAACTTTTGTCCTGTAACAGCAGTAAGTGCATAATAACTGAGTTTGCGTTTTTCGGAATCATCTCCATTCACAAACGTTAATAGAAGTGGAACGGATTTTTTATCTTTGCGTTTTGCAACTTCCTCCATAGCTGGTCGGTAAACTTCCGCATCCTTAGACTTTGTTGCTTCTTCGATGATGAGACGTGCCTCTTCTGTGGGAATCAAAGCCACTGTGGAAAGAATTTGCGGAGCCATTTTGGGTCTTTCCGAAAGTAGTTCTTTTAGTTTTGGCAAACTAGAGGGATCTGCAATCGAACCAAGGGCTTCTAATGCGTAGACCATAAGTTTTGCATCTCCTTTATCCAGGGCCTTGATCAAATCGGGAACGGCTTCTTTGGCACCAAGAATTCCTAGTGCCCAGGCAGAACCATAAGGTCCCTCGGTAGCTCCCGATAATAAAATCTTTCTAAGCACTGGAACGGAAGTTTTATCACCAATCCAACCGAGAGCTTCCGCAAAATTGTCTCGTTCGGGAGTGGTGTCTTTTTCTAACAACTCCTCAATGCGAAGTCTTGCTTCTTTATACCTTTGACGACCAACAATCTTTGCAGCACTCCCCCAATTTTTTGTATCCTTTCCATTTAACAGACCAAAGGCTAACTGCGCCGCTTCTTTGGATGGGATAGAACATAGAACATCTGTTGCATAAAGTTTGGTTTCAGCATCGTCTGACTGCAAGGTTTGGAATACTTTGGGAACCACAGAAGGGTTTCCAATTTCAATGAGAGCCATCGATGCATTTTCTTTTCCTTTGCTATAAGGAAGGTTTAGCGCTTTCACAAGTACATCATTTGCTTTTTTTGCTTTGATTCTGCCAAGTGCAAGGTATGCAGCTGCAAGGGTTGGGGACTCGTCTTGGATTTGGGTGAGTCGAAGTATATAAGACTCTGACGCCGAAATTTTTAATTTTCCAAGGGCCATGGCATAAGTTTTGTCTTTTTCTCTATCTTTATTTTTTGAAGCTAAACTCAAAATTTGAGGGCCAACCGAATTTGCACCTATTTGCACCAAGGCATCTACAACTTGTAACCGAAGGGTCGCATTTGAATCGTCTAACAAAGGATAGATTCTATTTCCCACTGATGGATCTTTCATCCGAGTGAGCGCATCCAAATAAACATCCTTTGGATTTTCGGGATCAGACCACATTAAATTGGCAATTGTTGTAGCAGACGATTTGTCCTTTAGGTCTCCGAGTGCAATGGCGACACCTGCGCGAACACCAGGTTCCTTATCCGATAAAAGTTTTTTTAATTTGGGTATGGCGGATCTTTCTTCTCGACTCCCCAATTGGACAGCAGCCTGAGAGCGAGTGAAGGAGTCAGTAGAATCCAGACTTTCCAACAGTTCTTTTGTGGTTTGTTCTTCTGACACAATTTCCTCGGCAGAACCTGAATCTTCCTTCGGGGGAACGGGATCACAATTCAAAATGAGAGTGAGGGCGAAAAAAAAAGGAACCAAAAACAAATACTTTTGCATGCCAGACAAATTTATAAATTTAAAAATCTTCCTACAAGTTTTAATTCAAATGAAACGATCGATTTTTTTTCTTCGACTTCCATCATCACAAAGTTTTTTCTCTTTAGGACACTCGAAAACAGATGTAATGTTTCTAACTTCTGGAAAAGAAAATCTCATAGAACAAACGTTTGTTCCCGCGATCACACACCCATAAGAGGAAATAACTAACGTAAAAAATAGAATATTTCTCATTTAAATGAATTAAACCAATATAAACACTATTTAGGAATCGTTAGGAAAATTGGTGTTGTGGCAAACACAGAGAGAAATTTCTAAGAGAAGGGTGTTTTGGGAATGGACAAAAAAAAAGAGGACAAACTGTCCTCTTTGGTAGAAACCAGGGCCGAGTGGCAAAAAAGGAAAAAACTATGAATTAGGAACTTGGTTTCTCACTTCTTTCAAAGTGGTAAGTTCGCGTTTCCAAGTTTTTAAGTCACTTTCTGCAGATTGTTTTACTTCTCCTGCGGGGTGTTTGTTTTCCATCCAATACTCAACCATCTGGATTCTCGACTCTAACTCATTGATCTTAAAATCGAAATAAGCCCTTTGGGTTTTCGCTGCGGGTTTTTCCTTTGCACCAGGCTCTTCTGTTGAAGGTTTGTCTGACCATTTTTCTTTGGAAATGGATGCAGAAAAACTTGCGTCCATCGCAGTAAAAGAATCTAACATTTCGAGTTGTTCCTTTTCTTCCGCTTCCGTCATACGGGTTCTGATTTCACGAGGAATGTAGAAATTTTTCGGGTATTTTGCCGCAAATTCTCTCCATTCTTCTTTAATTTCTTCCTTACGATTTGGTTTTTTCTCCAAAGCAAACGGCCAAAGTACCTCAGCTTGCGCCAATTCCAATTCTTCTGGATTGGGAGCTTCGGCAAACTCTGGATCGTCAAACAACGATTTAGCGTGACTTTCTGAATTCCCGAAATCGGAATCGACGACATCTGTCTGTTTGTTTGTTTTATGAGAAGAAAACTTCCATACAACAAATGAAAACAATACTAACAGAAATCCACAAACCGAAATGATACCTATAAACCGTTTACTCATCGTTTAACCTCTTATGTAAAGATTGACACTACCCAAGAAATCGCCTGACCAAAGATATTTTCTGTCAGGAATTTTTTCAAATCCACTGGATTTCTATTTAGGGTATCATAATACCAAGCAGTGTATTCACTTACTTGTGGAATTGAATATCCATAACGAGTGTTAATCGCTTTGATCAATTCATTTGCAAATAGAGAATGGCCATACATGTTAGGGTGAACGCCATCTAAACCAAAAACTCCTGGTTGGTTAGGAAGTGGCCAATTGGCTCTTGCGTTTCCTGGAGACCAACCATCAGCACTACGAATCGGCCTTCCATTTTCCTTTAGGTCGTCAAAAATCACACGTAAGTCAGCAACAGCAAAACGCATAGTGGCGCCTTGTGCTTTGATTTCGTTATTTAACATATTTAGGAAAGTAGAAATAGTAGCGATCTCATTGGCATCAAGAACTTGATTCGGATCAGATACGGAATTTCTAAAGAATGCTTTGAGTCCTGTATAATTGGCACGACCATTAGGATCTTTGTAGTTTTCTAAGAATGCAATGGCAGTTACGTTTGGAACTGTAAAAAGAACTCCACCTTGTAAACTTCCCATAGCAGACATTCTGCGGAAAAACTCACGGATGTCTCTTTTGAATCTTGTTTCATCCAAACAATCTGTTGATGTATGAAGTGCTGTACAAAGAACATGGTTTGCTCCAGCCGATCCAAATAGGAAGGTTGGTTTTACTTTTTCCATTACTTGGGCTTGTGTACCAGCATCTCTTAGTCCAAATCTATGGAACTTATCTGGTTCTTGACAATCAGCAACAGTCACCCAACGGTAAGTATACCAATACCATTTTGCCCAATACCATTCTTTGGCTTGTTTGGTGGCGTTGATGTCTTCACATTTACCAGAAGTTTTGAGTAAAGATGTATACTCGGCTCCGGTAATCCCTGCATGCGTTGGTAAAGAAACTGTAGATGCATTGCCACCGATAATACTTTCTGCGATACAGAAAATACCACAATCCCATTTGAGCACGTCTTCTAAGTTTACGAATGGTCCTTTCAGAACATTGTAAGAGATGGAAGCTCCTGCTTGTTTACTGACAAGAACGGGGTAAGCCCAATCTTGTGTTTTTTTCTCAACCGTAACACCAAAGAAACCTTGGCTCAGGGAATCTCCTACGGCACCCACACGTTGGAACATTTGGCTTTGGGTTTGTGCAGAGAGAGACCCTGCGAAAACCAAGGACAATGCCAGTCCGAATATTTTATTTGCGTTCATATTTCCTCCCAATCGAAACATTTTTAACATATTTTAAACAATTGCCATAGAATTGTGGCTTTTTGAACGAGTGTCAAATAATTTATTTCCGAACCACTGAGATTTTTTGAACAAAGTTCATTGAATGATCAGAACGAACGTTCCTGATATATATCAACCCAAACCCAAATAAAACCATTTGCACGGAAAGGCCCCTAGATGAACGTTGTTTAAATAATAATGAGAACTAATCTCACTCGCAAGGAGAACTTCCCCCAATGACATCGATGCGAATTCTTACCTCCGCACTATCCTTCGGCCTTTTGCTGAGCGATTGTACTCCCAAAACAGATAATTCTGAAAAAAATCTATTGGCGGCGGCCTTAGCCTTGGCGGCGAATGCTCCAAGCCAGTCCGCTTTTTTAGATACCTACTCCCAAATTGCCTTCCAAAACTACAGTGATGCATATACAGACGTGGTGGCCCTTCGAGAAAAGGTAACTGCCCTCACAACCGTAGCCTCGCCAACCGCGGCTGCCCTATCGGCCGTAAAAACGGAATGGAGAAAGGCCAGACGTAGTTATTTACAAACGGAAGTTTTTCGTTTTAGCAAAGGTCCCATCGACAACCCGGCGCTTACAAACGGTGTGGAACTAGAGCCATTGATGAACGCATGGCCTCTAGATGAAGGATACATTGATACAGTGATCCTTACCAACACAATCACAAAACAAGGATTAATTGATGCCAATGGAGGAGATTGTACTGGTGGGACTTGCCCCGATGGGGATACAGCCAAAAATATTTCTGTGGGTTGGCATGCCATTGAATACCTTCTGTGGGGACCCGATACAGCAGGCAATGCTACACCAGGATCTTCGATCACTGAAGCCAACTTTACTACAGCCAATGGAAGTGGAAATGCAGCTGCAAAACGTTCCGCCTATCTATTGTATGCCACAGAGATTTTGGAGAGCCAACTCCTTCAGTTGAAAAATGCTTGGGATCCTTCGCATTCCACTACCTATGTTACTAAGTTCAAAGTTAGTTCCACATCCTTTGAAAATGTCATTCGTGGGATTGCCAGATTTTCTGGTGGAGAATGGGGAGGTGAAAGGATGACTGGAGTGTTTGGTGGTGAACAAGAAGAAGAACATTCTTGTTTCTCCGACAATACCAAAGCTGATTTTTACTATGATGCTAAAGGATTAGAAAATCTTTTTCATGGTTCTTATACTGGTTCTAAAACCATTAGCGGTTATGGTTTAAAAAATCTACTGGGTGGTGAGTCAAATTACATCGGTGAAAGGATAGTCACAGCAGAACGATTTTGCCTGAATGAATTTCAAGAGACTGCTTCTTTGAACCAAACTTGTAACAGTTCCATCATTGCGAGCCGTTTTGATACAATGATTGCGACTGTCAATTCGACACAAAGTGACGATTATAAAATTTTCCGATACAACATCCAACCAGCAGTTCAAGAAATAGCAAAAGCACTCCAAAGGTCTGCTGCTAATTTTGGATTCTCCATTGGGGACGATGGTTTAGTTCTCCAATAAACAAAAATATAAAAAAATGAAGTCAAAACACCTTATCCTATTTTCTATTCTCTTTCTCGTTTTCAATTGCAAAAAAAAATCGAACGATGACACGACAACTGCTCTTATCCTTGCTGCCATTTTATCCTCTTCCTCCTGTTCTTCGGGAGATTTTTTAAACGATCCTTGTGAACAGTATAGCGGTGGAGACACTACCACCTTTGACTCCACTGAGTCTGCCTTTGATTTAGAAGCTGCAAATGTGGTTGATTCAAAACGCTCCATTGACTTCCAAGATGGAAACGCTAACTTCAATCGAACTTGGCTTCCTGCTGGAAATTCTTCTGTGGCAGGGCTTGGGCCAGTATTTAACAATCGCTCTTGCCAAGGTTGCCATGTTAAAGATGGACGCGGTAGACCTCCGGCTGATGGAACGAGTCTTGCCTCTATGCTCATTCGTTTGAGCGCCGCCGGCGTAAACCCAACCACGGGAGGCCCCGTTGCTATGACTAATTTTGGAACCCAACTGAATACAGAAGGAATTTTAGAATACGGAACGGGAACACAGATCCCAAAAGAAGGAACCGTTACCATCACTTATACCGAAGAGGTGGGAAGTTTTCCCGATGGTGAAACTTACTCACTACGTAAGCCAAGTTATGCGATCACTTGGAATGTCGGAGGTGGTGCCACTCAAATCAACGTGGCAAATCCGGGACAACCTTACCACCCAACAACTAACGCTGCCGGCACTTATTTTATTTCTCCAAGAACCGCACCAATGGTTCCAGGCCTTGGGTTACTCGAAGCCATTCCCGAATCTACCATTCGGTCCTTTGCAGATGTATCAGACTCAAATGGAGACGGAATTTCAGGAAAACCAAACCTTGTTTGGGATACAACACAAGCAAAAGCATTTATCGGAAGGTTCGGATGGAAGGCAAACCAACCCAATTTAAACCATCAAAATGCCAGTGCCTTTCTCGGCGATATTGGACTCACAACTCCCGTTTTTCCAACGGAAAACTGCGCTACAGGACAAACTGTTTGTACCGCAAGTCCTTCCGGGAATGGAACTAATCCAGAAATTTCAAGTGATCGTTTATCAAGAGTTACTTTCTATACAAGTTTGGTGAGTGTTCCAGGTAGAAGGAATTGGAAAAACGATGAAGTAAGGAAAGGAAAAGAACTGTTTATAGAAATCGGGTGTTCTTCCTGCCATATTCCTAGAATTAAAACGGGAGACCATTCGATAAGTGAAGTTGCTAACCAAGAAATCAGACCATATACCGATTTACTCTTACACGATATGGGAGATGGACTGAGTGACTTCCGTTCCGATTTTTTAGCAACCGGGAATGAATGGCGAACCACTCCACTTTGGGGACTTGGTCTTGTTGAACGAGTTAATGGCCACGAACTTTTGTTACATGATGGAAGAGCGAGAGGTGTCCAAGAAGCCATTCTATGGCATGGTGGCGAAGCAGAACAAATTAAAAACAAATACAAACAGTTACCAAAACTATCACGGGCTAAGGTAATTAGTTTCCTTAAATCCTTATGAAACCAAAACAATTCCATACTAAATTTCTAATTTACGGTTTCTATATTCTGTTGTTGAACTGCGGAAGTCCATCAGACAATGCTTCTAAAAAAGCACAAATTTTAGGATTGGTAGATACGTATCTAAAAACATATACAACATCAAACCTGTTGTTAGATATTTCTAACAACTTAATCATTCCCAAGTATACGAACTTAGATAATAAAGTTTCATCATTACAGACCTCTGCCGCAACCTATACAGCAAACCCTGATGCCACTAATTTAACTTTAGTCAGAAACACTTGGACCGAAACCTATTTAGCTTACAAACAAATTGAGTGGGCGTATTTTGGACCGGCTAACATTCCTAACAATGTCTATTTGTACTTGGATAGTTTTTCCAGAGCCTTCCCTATTGACCCAACATCCATTGAATCGAAAATCACATCAAATTCAGCGCCAAATGGATTAAGAGTGGATGGTTTGGATGCAGTTGAATATTTACTTTTTAAAGATAATGTCGCCACAACCAACACAGCTTTTGCTGATGTTAATCGAAGAACATACTTAACAAAACTCATCCAAGATATAAAAAACCAGACGGGATTACTGATTTTTCAATGGGATAAATCAAGAAGTTCGTCTTTCTATTTTTCCTTTACGAATGCCGGAAAGGGTAGTCGTGACTATCCCAATACGAAAGACGGACTCACGGAAATCACAAACCAGATGGTATTTTTTTGTAATACCATCGTTGATATAAAAATTGCAGAACCTTCCGGATTACGAGCGACCAACCTAGGTGTAAAAGATATCACTAAAGTAGAGACACCTTATGCAAACTTATCATTGGATTCTCTTTTGCAAAGTCTCCAAGGTTTCTCAGAAATTGGAGAAGCGGGGTTTTATAAATTTCTGGGCCTCCGAAGCGAAACAGTAGTTCCAAGACTAAAAGAACAAATCCGAGTCACAACTGCATCTGTTACCTCTTTAAAATCAAAATATGGAACATTCCAAAATGCAATTACGACTGGTAACAGTGATGTGGAACTTATGTTAGCTGAGTTTAAAAAACTAAGAATATTGATTAGCACAGAAGTGATCAGTTCACTAGGTGGAACCATCGGAGTTAGTTCGAACGATGGCGATTAAACATTTGTTACAACCTGTTCCTTCGCTTTCACTCCATTTTTTCCGAATTGGATACGGATTTGCAACGACGATTCTGATCTTTAGATATTTCTATTATGGGTGGATTCATACTTACTTCATCAAACCAACCTTTTTCTTTAAACATTTTGGTTGGGAATGGATCCATCCACTTCCTCCGGTATTTACTTATCTTTTATTTGGGATGTTATTTATAACTGCCTTTGGAATTTTTCTGGGATATTATTTAAGAATCAATCTATTAGTATTTACGATAGGATTTACATGGTTTCATTTTTCAGATGCAACTATCTATTTGAATCATTATTATTTAGTGTCTCTTCTCGGTTTTTTGTTATGGTTATCACCTGTCAGTAAATCCAACTACCCAACCTTACGATGGCGAGATTGGATACAAAACACAAATCCTATTCCAAAACTTTGGTTGTATGTTTTTCGTTTGCAGATGGGACTTGTGTATTTTTTTGGAGGGATTGCCAAACTCCAACCGGACTGGTTATTTGAAGCACTTCCACTAAAACTTTGGTTGTACCAATCGGAAGGAAAATTTCCCCTACTTGATCCCATCCTCGGTCTTCCTATTACTGCATTTGTTTTCTCTTGGATTGGAGTTATTTTTGATTTATCCATTCCAATTTTACTCTGCACAAAACGATTTCGGTTACCAGCTTGGTTTGTTGTTCTTTTTTTCCATTCCTTTACATCGTTTTTGTTTCCAATAGGAATATTTCCGATTGTGATGAGCCTTTCTTCTTTGATATTTTTTGCACCAGACTGGCCGAGAACAATCATTGAGAAAATAAAAAAGATAAAGGTCGAAACAGAAAATCCAAAAATGGACTTCAAAAAGAGACCAGTAAAAGATATACTTGGTTTCAAAGAGTATCTTTTAATCACCTATCTTACGTTACAGGTTACGATTCCGTTTAGACATATACTGTATCCTGGACAAGTGATTTGGACCGAGGAAGCCATCAAATATTCTTGGCAAGTGATGGTTGCAGACAAAGTTGGTTCCGCAGTTTTCTGGATTCAAAACAAACCCATTGACCCCAAAGAAATACTAACAGATTACCAATATAGAATGATGACCATCCAACCCGAACATATCGTGCAGTTTGCAAATTACTTACAACAAAAGGAATACGAAAAATCGGGAACAAAGGATGTACCCGTATTTGTCCAGTCAAACGTTTCTATCAATGGCAAACCGGCTCGCCCCCTATTTTCACCTAACGAAGATCTAACCAAGATCAAGATAAACTTCTTTCCCTTAAAAGGACTCATTCGATGATTTTTCGAAACTTACGCTCATTCGTTCTGTTCTTCCTAATGTTCACTAGTAACATAGATATCCTAGCCCAAAACAATACAGAAGAACAAGAATCAAAACCTCAAAAAAGTGAAGGGATTCATGTCATAGGGAATAAAAAAGAAGACCTAAAAAAAATCCCAGGATCAGCTTACATTATCGACAAAAAGTATCTCGAAGAAGCTTCCCCCACAGATCCGATGGAAGCACTTCGAAGGTCTCCTGGTGCTAGTGTTCGGTTCCAAGATGCGGCTGGCCTTACACCAAACATTGGTTTTAGGGGGGTGAGTAACGAAGAGTCAAGAAAAACTCTTATCTTAGAAGATGGAATTTTAACATCCCTCTCTCCTTATGGCCAACCCGAAAGTTATTATTCCCCTTCCATTGAAAGAATGGAAAGGATTGAAATCATCAAAGGTTCAGGATCCATTTTATATGGACCAAATACAATTGGAGGGATTGTCAACTTTGTCACCAAACGTCCGCCAGCTGAATCCACCTTCTATACAAAAAACGTAGGAGGAGAAAACGGCTACCTCTCCACTTATAATTCTTATGGAAAAAGTTTTGGATCAAGTGCTTTCGAAGTATCGTTACTGAGAAAACAAGGAAATGGATTTCGAAATTATCAAAACTTTGATGTTACAGAGGGAAATGTCAAATGGATTCAAGATTGGAATGAAAACCATAGTACAACAATTAAATTAGGGTATCATGTCCAAAATGCACAATCAACTTATTTAGGTTTATCTCAAGGATTATTTCGTTTAGATCCGAAAATCAATCCTGCTGAATTTGATGAAAAACAATTGAATAGAAATCAATCGATTATTTCTCATAATTGGAAACTATCCGATGACCATACGCTTATCATTCGTGGCTATTTTTCTCAAGCAGAAAGAAATTGGGCCCGCCAAGATTTTATATCTGGAAAAACGACTACTGGTGGTTATCTAAATGCTCCTTTAGATACACTCCGTACCTATTCACCGGGTATTATCGGAAATCGTCCGGGTGATGCCATTTATATGAGAGATTCCTTTACGAGTCGCGATCAATCGTTTATGGTAGGTGGTATAGAAACCAAACTTGAATCAAAATTTTCTACCTTTGGACTCAAACATGAAACAGACATTGGTGTTCGAATTCATGGGGAAAACAATTTAACGCAAACCAATGTAAAAAAGACAGATGATCCTTTGGGTTATCTTTCCAAAACAATCATTCAAGAAGATTCCTTGGCAAACAATCTAGTACAACCTTCCCTTCCTAATTTTAATCTTAATAGACAAGAACGAAAAATTGAAGCATTTTCGGCCTACTTTCAGGACCGAATCCAACTTTCCGAAAACTGGAAATTGATACCAGGAGTGCGTTATGAAGAAGTAAGACAAAAAGCCATTACGACAAGAAGGCAAGCAACAGCCGAAGACTACAGATTAGGTGCAGTATTACCGAATGATGTATCCGTTAACCGCAGAAGTTCTAGCGAATCGAGAACTCAAATCATCCTACCTGGACTTGGAATCACCTATGATATTACAAAAAAAATTATATGGTTTTCCGGTGTTCACAAAGGTTTTTCACCGCCAACTTTTGGAACTTCATTCAGTCCGCAAGGTAATGACTACCGCCTAAAACCAGAAACCTCCACAAACTATGAAACGGGAATCAGGGGTGATCTTACTTCCTATTTGTATACTGAACTTGTTGGATACAAAATGTATTTCCGAGACCAAATCATTAACGTAAATGAAGTGGGCGGAGAATATGGAATTAGACCAGCAAATACTGGTTATTCGACACATACTGGAGGAGAATCTGTTATTGTTTGGGATCCTGCAAAAATGCAAAAATCAGAGTGGCGAGTCCCCATCGAACTAATATACTCTCGCATTGAAGCAAAAACCAGAAGTTTCAATCCATTTCCTGTATCACAAACTAGTGACGGAAAAGAGATTGTAGAGTTTTTACCTGCATATACGGTAAATAACTATCAGTATTTACCCACCGATACAACAGGAAATTATCTACCTTACGTACCAAAAGAAACAATTACAACAGCCGTAAGTGTCTCTTCCCCACAAGGATATTATGGTCGATTGGAATACCAATACATTGGAAAACAATATTCTGATTTATTAAACACAAAAGACGAATCAGAAGATGGCAATAAAGGGATCATACCGAAAGTGGAACTATGGAATACTAGTTTAGGATATCGATCCCCTGATAAATGGTCAGTATTTATTAACGCAAAAAACATCCAGGACAAACAATATGTTTCCGGAAGACTACCAACTGGAATACAACCTGGTCCGTTCCGTCAAATCAATGTTGGGTTCACTTTGGAACTGTGACCTTCCAAAGTACCAACAATTTTTGTTTTAGGTAAATCCAGGGAACAATACAAGATAGAGGAAAATTTTGTTTCAAAATTTGAATTTGTCTCTGATAACCCTACAAATTGGCGAATAATGTCCATTTCTTGTTCATCAACAATGACTTCACGAATCATTAAGTATTCGATAAAGTCCAATCGATCGGAAACATCGGCAATAAAAAGGCCATCTCTTAGAATATCTGCCAACCGATTGACATTCCGACGACTTGGCGATTTTTCTCTTTCGTCTTTGGGAGAAAATTCTTTAAGTTTTTTATTTGCATACTCCTCCCATCGATGAATTGTTTTTAGATTACTTTCCAATTGAAATAAAAAACCAGGAACAGACTCTTTTTGATCAAACACAACTAACATTCGCAAGTATTGATACAAATTTGGATTTCGATATAACAATCGTTTACAATGAATAGAATCAATTTTCTCAAATATACGAAGGAAAGAATCCGTATTTTGTTCCGTTGTTCCCGAAGATTCAAAATACTCCTCCCATTGTTTTGCATTCAAATTACTAAGTAAATTTAATTGAAAAGTGACATCCTTTCCCACGAGAGGTTCGGAAAGCAATAACTCTAAACTTTTCTCTGAATTAATAATTTTGGCCCATATCGAAAAATAATAATCAGGAGTGATATTTCCTGTTTTGATATATTTTCCAAAACCATAATAGACAGCCTTACAGATTAGATTCGAAGGCATAAATTTGTGGTTGATTAACTCTTTTAAAACATCTTCCTCTCTAAGTATCCAACAATAACTGCAGAAATACTCAACAAGCTCTTCCACCTCGAAAAGAATTTCTAAATAGTCTTGAAGATTAGGGTCCGTTAAAAGAAACTCAAAAGAATCTTTGGCATGTTGAGGTGAACTTTTTTTCCAAAACTCATAAACCAATACTTGCATTTGCGATCCTCAACACTTAGGAGAAGACGAAAGAAACGATAGATTATGCAAAATTGTATTTCGAATTAGATGTAAAATTATAGAAAAAACAGCGATAGCGAAAAAACACAAGGGCAAGTACGAAAGAAAAACCTAAAAATTAAAGGATTTTAGAAGTATTTACCCACCCGGTCAAAATTACCCAGTGCGGACAGAATCGTTGTTTCCTCCCACACATCTAATACGGCCCCATTCCCACGCATGTATACCAAAACATCTCCTCTGTCTTGAGCTGGAAGTTTTTTTAATTCTCGCAATACTAACGACAACCGATCCGGATTTCTTTTGTTAGGTGATAAAGTTGCTTCAGATTTAAAATCGAATCTTTCTCCCAATCCTTGACAGAATGTTTCCCATACATGTATCGAATCCAAAATTGATTCCAATCGAACTCGATTTTCCATTTCTTTTTCGGTTTGATCCACACCTTTTTTGATTCCTGAAACCATCATCATACGTAAATAATAATACAGAGTATGGCTGTTCAAAAGTATTTTACGAATTTCATTTTCGCGAAGATTCGAAAAAATTCCAAGTAAGGCCTGCATTGTCATATTCTTTCCTTCTAATATATCGAAGTAAGCTTCCCAAGTCTGTGGATCTAAATTTGATAAAAGATGGATCTTTAGTGTAGGATCGCGGTCCATTTCTTCAGCGAGAGACAATATCCGCAAACTCTGTGCGGAATCAAATAAAGATCTGATTTGTAAAAAATAGGCGTTAGAATCGAAGTTACCTGATAAAAACTGTTTACCATATCCAAAATAGATAAACTTCATAAGAAGTTCCGGTGTTAAGTTATCATCATTCAAAAACCGTTTTGAACCTTCTTCTGAGCGAAGAAGCCATAAATACTCGAATACCAAATCACAAAACTCTTCTTCCGCTAACATATGGTCAGCCAAAGATTTCAGATCTGATCCTTGTTCGATAGACTGGAAGAAATCTAATAATTCATTAGGAGATGCATTTTTCCAAAATTCAGATGCCTTCCATCGCATACTGATTTTGTATGTGATTTAGGGGGAGTGTCAATTGAATTTTAGAAAGAATCAATTTTGATACTATTAATAAACATTCCAGTAACTACTTCGTAATAAATTGCCACAGATCTTACCATTAGTACCGGGATCGATGACTAATATTTGATCAGTTGTATGAGGGATTGTATATATCTTCCCGTTAGGTGCCAAAACTCCATCTCCCCATTTGTTTCCGCCTGAAATACCAGAGTTGTATGTGGTAGATGTTAGAGTGTCTGGGTCAAAAGAGATGAATTCATTGATATCTGCAGGGATTGTATAAATTTTACCATCAGCAGCTAACATACCACCACGCCATTTTGCAGCATTAACAACGGGTGATACCCACAAATTCATCGAATCGGTATTGGGATCTATAATCAAAAATTCTGCGGCATTGGAAGGAATGGCAAAGATTTTACCGTTAGGTGCAACGACTCCATGCCTCCACTTCCCTAAACCCGTTATTGGAGAAGGGATCACGTAACTTCTTTCTGAAAAAGGATCTAGGACAAAAATATAATCAATATCAACAGGAAAAGCATAAATCTTACCGTTAGGTGCAAGAACACCGCCTTCCCACATATTCCCAAGTCCCAGAGGAGATGGGATGGTTCTTACTTTGTCCGTTTGTGGGTCGATCACAAGAATTTTGTTAGAGCTATTGGGGATCCCATAGATCAAACCATTGGGTGCAAGCACCCCTCCTCGCCATTTATTAGCTCCAGTTTCCGGAGATGGGATCATATAACTTTGATTTGCTTCCGGATTGATTACAAGGATTTGGTCAGCATCTCTTGGAATGGAATAAATTTTGCCATTCGGTGCGAGCACAGCACCTTCCCATTGTGCCAACCCGCTGACCCCAGTAGGGAAACCTGAGGCAGTATGTGTGTCTGGATCAATGACGAGAATATCAGACTGGTTATAAGGCATGGAGAAGATTTTTTGGTCATTAGTTAGGATACCACCTAACCATTTTGCTGCGCCTGTATAGGAAGGAGTAAAAGTCGTGAAACTGACTCCGTTGGATCCGAGTAAGGCCTGTTTTTTTATTTCCGACGAGACATACTTCCAACGCCTTGGTTGGATGATTGCAAGCATGTCCATTTCGCAAATAGAACGATTAGGGGCAACGGAACCGCAATACTCCCGATCATCATCCACGAGAATCCGTGCTAGGTAAAAATCCCGAAAAGAGTCCGATTTCGGATCACAGCCACTTTCTAAGTTCGGAAACTTGCAGGATACAATCAGACTGCTAACAAAAAATAAGGATACAAATAAAACTTGCGTAAGATAGTGCTTCAATCCGCTTAACTCTTTCTCTTTCCACAAATGAGAATAGAGATAAACCTATAATTTGTCAAACGAAAGAAATTTACTAAGGATTGGAATCCATCCATTAAGATATGTTGTTAGATCCACTTTCATCTTGGTTTCGGATGCAAAGTATATGCCTAGAAAAAACTAGTTGCTGTTGTATTTGAATTGAATATATTTTGAACAGCGTCAGTTCAGAAAACAGCCTTTGCCAATGAAAATCCTGAGTTATTTCCCCTCCCCAGAACTACTCCCTTACGTGCAAAAATACCTAATTATCGAATCGGAAAATGGAATCGAAAACCGGATTCTACCAAACCCCCATCTTGTATTATCATTTCAATTAAAAGGAACTCTCCGTTCCTTCGAATCAAATAACCTTTATGATTTACCTCGGGCTGGCATTGCGGGATTTAGAAAATCAGCAAGAAAGATCATTTATTCCAAAAACTCCTCCGCCCTACTTGTCATCCTTACAGAAATTGGTGCTTGTGCATTTTTTAAGGAACCAATTTCAGACTTCTATGGAAAAACACTTAGTTTAGAAGAATTAATTCCAAAACAGATACTACGAAATACCGAAGAACAACTGTTTAGTTGTAAATCCGACATTGGGCGAATTTCCTTAATCGAGAATTTTTTACTTCAAAATCAAAAGGAAAGAATGGTAGATCCGATCCTCCGACAAACTCTTTTGAAAATTCAGAAATCAAATGGAAATATTAAAATCAGAGATTTAAAACAAGGGTTACCGATTAGTTTAGATTCCTTAGAAAAGAAATTTAAAGATTCGATAGGAACGACTCTGAAACACTATTCAAATCTTTTGAGAATTCGTTCAGTGATATCGGCTTATTCGGAACAAACCAACTTAACAGATCTAGCTTACGGTGCTGGTTACTTTGACCAATCCCATTTCAACAAAGAATTCAAACTCTATACGGGCGATTCACCAAAGTTTTTTTTCCAACACCCACAAAACTGGTAAGAAGACCTCTTTTTCTGATTTTTTACAATTTTTAATCCCGCGGTTATTGTATCCTATTCGATAACCAAACTTTAGAAGCTAAAAAGCTTAAGAGGATACAATGAATCAAATTCTTATCGATCGATTCGATTTACCTAAAGAAGCAAAAGAAGTTTTTTTAGAACGAGTGAAAGTCAATCGCGACTTTATCAAAACCATAGATGGATTTTTGGGAGATGAAGCCTACATTTGTGAAAAAAACGGAAACATCCAATTCGTTACCGTAGCCACTTGGAAAGACCAAACCAGCTTAGATAATGCCAAAGCATTGGTTTTTGCAGAATACCAAAAACAAGGATTTGTTATGCCTGAATTTTTGGCTCGCCATTCGATTCGGATAGAACGGGAAATTTATGTGAGAATGTCATACAAATAAATGTTTATTAATGTAACTTCTATTGGCCAATTTATAATTCCATTGAACGTAGATAATGTGTTCCATATCTATAATCGATTGTATTTTTATCAAAAAGGACAAAAAAATCGGTGGTTCCAAATCCTTTGTCCAAAGCAGGATATCCACAAATTTTGGCACCTAACCGAACATATCCCTTAATCAAAGGGGGTATCTGTTTTCGAATTGAATCGAAATTATTGATATGATAATTGGAGTCAAATCCAGGCAATTGATGGTTTGGGGAGGGATAAACTGTTAATTCTTTCTGAACGAGAGCGCCATTTTCACGTAAAAAAGCATAAACTTGAGAAACTAAAATTGGATCAATAGAATGAATCGAACCACACCCAAAAAGATAACGGATATTATGTTTATTCATATACTGGCCAAATCCTGACCAAAGAAGAGATATTACAGACCCATCCCTATAATCTTTACGAACACAGCTCCTACCAACTTCGGCAATTTCTTCTTTTAAAAGATATAAATTGCTCAAATCAAATTCATTTTCAGAATAGAACCCAATTGTTTTTTTTGCAACAGAACTTCTTAATATTCTATATGTCCCAACGATCGAATTATTATTATTTTGGTCTTCTACTATTAAATGATCACAAAAATAATCATATTCATCTTGGTCTTTCTGAGTTTCTCGAGATTCAGAAAGACCTTCCCCCAACTCCAAATTAAAAACATTATATCGTAGGGCCAAAGTGTTTTCTATTTCACTTTGATTTTTTGCAAGTCTAACCACAAGTTTACGACTTAATCCTAGTTTCCTATCTGTATTACAATATTCCATTATTCGCTCCCTGTTTACACTCCCACCTACAAAAAAGTATGTTCATACGATTAACTTCTAGAACGTAGAGTCCAACTCGCGATGAAAGACAAAATTACCGATCCAAATCCCCAATAAACTTAAACCGAAAACAGGAAACAAATGTATTAGAATCAAGTGTGAAGCTGCTTCATTTGGGCAAAGAAATGCCTCTCCGAGAGCACTCATTGTTGCACTCGCAGTAAATATCCAAAAACCTATATTTTTTTTGGACATTGGGTATCGTCTTCGTATGATATAAATCAAACCGATCGAAGTTGGCAAATTCATAAGCAGAAAATCTCTGATACATGTATGATAATTATATATTGGTATATCTGAGGTTATCCCAGTAAAAAATCTAAAAAGCAACAAACACATCCATAATACTAAAAACGAAATGGGGGCAAGAGACAAATATTGGATTTTCCTATTTCCGGGAATACTTGTATGAATTGCATTATAAGCAGATATTAATAAAACCAAGAAGGCCGGAATTAATTCGTATATATATATGGGGATGTGAATCATTCGGAAAAAATCAGAACGCCACCAAATATATGAAATTAATATAAGTAACGAACTGCCAATCCATAAACAATATGCTACCGAAATCGGAAAAACTCGCCTAACAGGTGCCAAATTTGCACTAAGTCTATCAATTAAAACATCAGTTTTCATCATTAATCTTTATCCTTATAGTTTGGTATCCTCTATGAGCAATGACCCGAACATTGGCCTCCGACATCCGAAGTTTTAAAGAAACTTCTTTTACTGCTAATCCCTGGATTTTCAACATTGAGATAATATCTCTCTGCTTCTTAGGTAATTCCTGAATCAAAAGCAAAATCTTATCTGCCTTTTCTTTTTCATTTGGTTGGATTTCTTTATTACTAACCAATTGGTTCATTTCGATTTCAACAAACCTGGAGTATTGTTGATTTACTTTTTTATAATATTTATAAAGTATATTTTTTGCAATTGCATACATCCAAGGATGAAACGGTTTTGTGGGAAGGTAAGTATGTCTAGACCTGTGGATAGCAATAAGAATTTCCTGCAAAACATCTTCCCTATCATCAAATGAATAAATTCTACGGGCTAGAAAACCAGAAAGAATATCGCTAATTTTACTCAGCAAATTATGATATGCTTCAGAATTGCCAGCTTGCGCCTCCACCATCAAGCGAGAGTATGTTTCCTTTTCTTGTGTCATAAGATGCATACTATCAATAGTATCAGCATTATTCAAATAAAGTAAAAAATACATACGCCATCTTACTTAGAAGGAAGCCCTTTTTAATTTAGCTAAACATCCGAAACAAAAAAAATTCATCGTTTTCCATTCCTCTTCCATATACGATTTACCGAAGTAACTACTTCATCTTTTTTAAAATATAAAATCAAAATTGATGAAATGAACACAACAAGAGCCAAAAAAAACAACAATCCATAATCATCCAATACAACAATTCCGAGTATTGTGATATGAAAATATAGTGCTACTGATATAATGAAAAGGGAGGCGAAGGCTCCAATCACAGTGGTTTGTGGCCAAACCAATAATAATACTACTAAAAATTCTGCAACCCCAGACCCGATTCTTCCGTATGGCTCCATCCCAATCAAAGAAAATATATAAACCGATTCAGGTGCAGCACTGAACTTAAAGAATAGTGTCTGTAAGAAAATCATAGAAATTATGGTTTTCAAAATAATTATCACTTTATTTACCATCTTTTCTCCAATAACGATCAGCTTTGATGATTAATTCCTTTTTATTTTTGATCCACTGTTCCTGAATTTCTTTATTATAATTTAAATAAAGTTTTCCCTCAGTAATATCCCAAACCTCTGGTGAAATATCATATTTTTCACCTTCGCTCATTGCAAATGCACAGTATCCACCGTATTGCGGGGCAAATTTCTCTGGAGTTTGTTTAAACAAATTCAAATTCTCTTCAGTTGAGAATTTCCAAACTGCATTTCTCCATAGGAATTGATATTTAGAATTTCCCTTAACGGGTTTTTCTTCTTTAAAATAGGCAACAACATCATACCCATCTACTGCTAATTTTCCAATAAAAGTAGTGTTTATTTCCTCTGCCAATAACGGTGTGCAAAAACAAACCAAAACAAAATACTTCACGAATAAATTCATTTAATTGTGACCCTCCTTCTCGTTATGTTTTGAGCATACAAAATTCAGTTTCTTCTTTAATTTTATTACCTAGCCGGATGATGTCTGAAAACAGTTTATAAAGGTGAGTTTCATTCAAATCTGGATGAACAATGATAAGGCGAAAAAAAGTTTCTTTCTTTCTAGTTGCAATATTAATAAAAAAAATTCCCTCCTCTAACAGTCGGTGTCGAATTTTTTTATTTAAAGTATTTACATCACTTACAGATCGATATCGAAAACAGATATTCAATGAAGAAGGTTCATACATTAGCTCTAACTCTTTATATTCCAAAATCATTTCCTTCGCTTTTATAGCCATTGCGAATAAATTATCAATTTGTATTTCTATCCCAATGTCACCTAACGAACGCCATGTTAACCATACTTTTAAAGCATCACTTCTCCGACCGCATTGCAAAGAAGATGGTCCACTATCCCATTCCGCAATTTCTGATTCATGAAAAATATAATCTTCACCACCATGATTATGTGACGAACGCAGAATACCGTTATGTTTTGTAAGAAAAAAGGAACTCATGAGCCCGGTGCCAATCATCTTATGTGTGTCCCAGGTCATACTATCTACATTTTCAATTCCTTTTAAATGGTGGCGATGTCTTGAAGAAAGAAGAACGCTCCCTCCCCAAGCCCCGTCCACATGAAGCCATAAATTAAATTTTTTTGATATTTCGTGGATACGATCGATTGGATCGAATGATCCAAGCACTGTGGTTCCCGCAGTTGCTGCGACAAAAAATGGACACTCTCCTACTGAAAGACTTACCCTGGCCATTTCTTCCAAATGACTCGGCTCCATTTCTCCATTTGGATTTGTTTTTATTTTTTTAACTTGGTCTAGTCCTATACCAAGAATGTTTGCGGCTTTTTCAAAAGAATAATGCGCATCTTCTGACACAAATATAATTAACCTTTTATTTAATTGGCCTTCTTTTTTGATTTCAGGAAACATTTTGTTTCTTGCGACTAACAGAGAAATCATATTTGCATTGGATCCACCTGTCGCCATAGTCCCATCCCCATTTTCCCATCCGACCAAACGATTCATATGTTCTATCAATTTTTTTTCGACCAAAGTTCCCATCGGCGAAACTTCAAAGGTAGCCATTGTTGTATTTGTCACGGAAGTAAGCCAATCTCCTGCCAATGCATACTGGTTTAATCCTGAAAAAAGCTGATTCTGAAAATTTGGTGTTAGTGTGTTGGGAGTTAACTTAAGATATAATTGCATATCCTTAAATAGTTCAGCTGCATCCGCCGGATTTTTTTTTATCTCAAAATCGAATTCTCTTAAAATCTCATTCGGATTTTTTATTTTTCCTGTAGGTAAATTTTTAGCCTTATTATAGTGCTCAAAACAAATTCGAAAAACATCCGGTAACACTGTTGAGTCACTTTTCATTTTACAAAATTTCCCTCAAATGAATGGTTAACTAAATTTTGTATTTGCCATTTTTTAGAATTTTCATCATATACATTACAATTACAAATTGAAGGTGAGTAAAGATGTAAACTCACCGCAACGGACTGAAAAGGATTCACAATTTGGTGTGTTCCTATACTATCATCTATATAAGAATCAGTACCAAGTCCTAAAAGTTTTTCGATTTGATAAATTGGATTTTTATCAAAACATCGCTCAACTAAATTTCCTTTTATTATCCTAATCCAACCTTTACTTCCATTGTGGTCATGAATGGGTGTTTGGGAATTATTCCCCCATACCATTAGTAAAATTTCCCACCCCTTTCCTTCAGCATATTTATACCGTTTCCTTTCTCCCTCTTGTATATTAAAACTTTCCTCTATTTTAATTTCCTTCAGAGTACTTAAAGCTAACGCCAGTTCATTCATTAATATCCATCCTTTTCATACTCTCGGAATCTTTTTACTTCTCTCGGATTAGCGCAGAAAACAAAAACATAGAGAGGAATTCTTATATTACTCTTTGGAATTACTCCGATTTTCTAAAATGTTACAAAAATGAGTTTTTTTTTGTTTTTAGATCGGATTTTTTAAGAAAAACGCCAAATGGCAGGCAGATACTTTCTACTTTTCAAATCAGTTTTTTAGGTATTTCGAAGAATCAAGAATGAAGAAAAAATCCGATTTGTTTATCTAGGAACAAACCGGACCAACTTTTATTTATTTTTTGTTGGATCGAATGAAATCAAATGTTTCTTTAAGTCCTTTTTCAAAAGGAGTTTGTGGTATGGTACCAATTTCTCTTTCATACTGGACTCCACTCAAAACCAATGGATCTTTAGTTAGATACATCATTTCCACTACTTCTCTTAAAAAAGAATCAAAGATACCTGCGATCATTAAAGTTTTTTTTCCAATAGGGATCAAAAATGTTTTTTTACCTGTAATTTGTTTAGCAATTTTAAGGATTTCCTTTCCAGAAATGGTTTGTCCGGGTAAGTTCCAATTTCTTCGATAAGAGGATTCTTTGGATGCTACATTCACTATCATTTTGGCTGCATCCGGAAGGTAGATATATTCTCGTTTAACACCTGTTTCCCCAATAAACAAAGAGGGTTTTCCAAAAGCTAAACCTTCTAAAGTAGGATTCAAATAAGCATTTTTACTTGTAGGTCCATAATAATCCGGTAATCGAACAATGAGAGGTTTACTTTGTAACCAGCTGGAGGAAAAAATTAGTTTTTCCATCTCTATTCGAATTTTTCCTTTTTTTGAGTTCGGCTTTCTTAGGTATGATTCCTCAACCACATAACCAGGATTTGGTCCATAAACATAGATTCCGTCGACAAAAACAATCTTTTGGAAATTTGCCTGTGCCGCTTTCATTACGGACTCGGCTAGTAATAAAGATTTGTCGGCCATCTCATGATAAGGAACGTTTGCTGTTTGAAAAATGATATCCGCTGTTTTTGCTGCTTCTCGAACCGATTCCCACTGAAAAACATCACCTAATGCCAATTCCAGCTTTTCTGGATTCCCCAATTCATTTGCCAAAGACTCCAAGGCACCTTGATTTCTGCCGAAGGCTATGGTTCCAATCCCTCTTGCGAGTAATTCCTGAACGAGCGCTTTTCCCGTTCCCCCTGTTGCTCCTAATACCAACGCTTTTTCCATTTCCATCTCCAATATTTATTGATCAATCAATCACAAAAATTTTAAAAAAAATCAGAACTTTATCTCAGGTAAATTCAAAACCAAAGTGAGATTACAAAAGATTCCTTTGGCGAGAAATACTTTTGCTGTGAACTCAGGGTCGGGAATTTCAGCTTTCTGAAATTTTTTCACGACGAGTTCGTACAATTTCGCAAAGGATTCCGTTGTTTTCTCTCGGATAGAGGGTTCGGAAATCCCAAAGGCTTGCATTTGCAGATGGATTTCTTCTGGAAAGTTTGCCATCAATTGTTCATAAGCAACAATCATCTCCCCTTGCAGGTCCAAACCTATCCTTAGAATTGGGATATTCTCAAAGGCGGAGTGAATCCTTCTGAATGCCTCCTCCAAAGCCGCTAAATAAAGTTCCTCTTTTGATTTGAAAAATTTAAAAATATACGGTTGCGAAATAGAAGCAGCTTCCGCTATATCTGCCGTTGTCGCTTTATAAAAACCTAAGGAGGAGAACACCTTTACGGCAGCCGTGAGAATTTCCGTCTTTCTGGTTTGTGTCGTATTTCTCTCAGTTTCTTTCGATTTCATCATTTATTGATCAATCAATAACTAATCTTTGGATTAAGTCAAGGTAAAAATGAAAAAACATACCGATAAAATTCTGATGTATTAGGAAACAAAATTGAATCAATGGCAGGGTGGAAAAAATCAGCTCCGGAATTATCAGCATTCAGCAACTGGCAAACAATCCATACACTGGAAGTATCTTATGTTCGCAAAGAAAAATTGGGTCCATTTATTATCGACCTCAAGAATCAGTCAGGCCAAAATTTTTAAATTATGAATAGCGAACTGGGAATACATCTCACTTTACTCCTTTGGAACAGCTCAATTGCCATTCTAGCTGTAGCACTTGTTTGTTACTTGGCAAGTTATCGCCAATCCATTCTTTTTTTGCTTGTGATGACCATTTCTCTGTTAGCTGGTATTCAATTTACCTATGACACTCATCAAAATCCGATCAAAATCATGGGTTTTATCAAGCTTATGTTGCTTCTGCCCCTTGGCTTGGGCGCCGTGCTTGTCTTTGCAAGTTTTTCCGAAGATAAACAACAAAGGTTCCTAGTTTGGTTTTCTCGTTATATCAACTTTGCTGTGGTGGCGAATATCTTTGCCATGGTTTTTTCTCCCGATGGCGGCACCTATCGCGGGTTTCTTAGTCGTTTTGTATGTCTTGGTCTACTTGTCTGGTTACTTCAGGAAATGGCAAAAGAACGTTTCCAGACAACTCTGTTTGATCGCGGTTTTTTTATCTTTCGGTCCTCACCATTACAATGGGTCTATTGTCACGCTGCTTATCGCTTAGCACTCCTATCACTTCCAACCTTTGATAGCCTACAATACCTGCTCCTTGAACCCTTGAGTCTTATCCTCATGTTTGTCCTCTATCACTTGCACAAAAAACGCTACTTTCTCCACTATTATTTTGGTTTTGCGGACACACTCGTGGTCACAACTCTAACGGTGCTTACATGGTATCCGATTTTGCCCCCGTTCGAACCCAAGGGTCCCTATGTCAGCAGTTTAACGCAAATTCAATGGGACATGATATTTATACCCATTCAGCTTACTGTATTCGGCATTGTTTTACGGGCTATATTCAAAAATCGCTCCACCCTCACTACAAACTGCTAAAATATTTCTAAGAGATGTTTACCAATACACGTCCAAAAATGATTTTTCCGTTTTTCGTTTCCGTTCGAATTCTAAGATAGCTCTTTCATTTTTTAAAGTGCTTTCAATATCATCCCAACCATTCCGGATCCGGTTGACTGATGCAGAATCCAAATGGAAAAAGAATGTTTTCTCTCCCACTTGTACTTCTAAATTTTCCAAATTGATCCTAATTTGAGATCCAGGATTTGTTAAAATCCATTCAGTTATAGAATGGATTTCTTCTTTTTTCAAACGAATAAGAGCGATTCCATTCTTTGCCGAATTAATGGAAAATATATCGGCAAAGGAGGGAGCCAAAATGGCTCGGAATCCAAAATCAGAAAGAGCCCAAGGTGCATGTTCTCGACTCGAACCACAGCCGAAATTTTTTCCAGCGATGAGTACACTCGCATTCTTAAATCTTTCCTGGTTCAAAACAAATTCAGGACTTAGAATTTTTCCTTCTGAATCTAAATACCTCCAATCAAAAAATAAATGTTTTCCAAAACCTTTTTTATCGATGAGTTTCATAAATTGTTTAGGAAGTATTTGGTCCGTATCAATATCCTCTCTTGGGATTGATACCGCCACTCCTGTATGGATTGTCCAATTGTTTACGTTCATGTCAATGTCCTCACATCTACAAATTTTCCGTTCACTGCTGCGGCGGCTGCCATCGAAGGACTGACTAAATGCGTTCTTCCTCCTCGCCCTTGTCTTCCTTCGAAGTTGCGGTTAGAAGTGGATGCACATCTTTCGCCCGGCTTTAATACATCGTCATTCATCGCAAGACAAAGGGAACAGCCAGGCTCTCTCCACTCAAATCCAGCTTCTTTGAAAATTTGATCTAAACCTTCTGCTTCCGCCTGACGTTTGACAGAACCTGAACCAGGGACTACCAAAGCTTGCACTCTTGGATGGACTTTTTTTCCTTTCGCAACTTCTGCAGCTAATCGTAAGTCCTCTATCCGTGCATTTGTACAAGAGCCTATGAATACCTTATCAATTCTGATCTCCGAAATTGGAGTTCCAGGTTTTAAATCCATATACTCCAAGGCTTTCTCTGCTGTCTCTCGAGCCCGACTCTCTTGAAATTCATTTGGATTAGGAACAACTCCCAAAATGGATAAAGTCTGAGATGGATTGGTTCCCCATGTGACTTGGGGCTCTATATTAGAAATATCTAATTCAATTTTCTCATCAAAAAAAGCATCTTCATCTGTGAAAAATGTTTTCCAATATTCGATAGCTTCCTTAAAACTTTCTCCCTTAGGAACTAACTTTCTATCTTTCAAATACTCAAATGTGATTTGGTCTGGTGCGACAAGACTTGCCCTGGCTCCTGCTTCAATACTCATATTACAAAGAGTCATCCTCCCTTCCATAGAAAGAGAACGAATCCATTCACCAGAATATTCTAAAGTGTATCCTCTTCCCCTTGAGGTTCCCAACTTCCCAATGAGTGCAAGAACTACATCTTTTGCAGTGATTCCAAATCCAGGTTTTCCAACAAAACGAACAGACATTGATTTTGTTTTCGCCTGTTTTAAGGTTTGTGTCGCAAGTACATGTTCTACTTCACTAGTTCCGATTCCAAAAGCCAAAGCACCGAATGCTCCATGTGTTGCTGTATGAGAATCTCCACATACAATCACTGATCCAGGAGTTGTGAATCCTAACTCAGGACCGATTACATGCACAATTCCTTGATCGGGATCTTCCGGACCAAACAAACGGATTCCAAAATCTTTGCAGTTTTTCTCCATTGTATCAATCTGCAAACGTGAGACAGGTCCTGCTGCATCTCTGTTTTTACGATCTCTTGTGGAAACATTATGATCCACAACTCCAAAAGTGAGATCCTTCCTTCTTACATCCCTCTTCTTAGTTCTTAGTCCTTCGAATGCTTGGGCAGAAGTCACTTCATGTAAGATATGACGATCCACATATAAAATAGATTCAGAGTCTGAATTATCAAAGATCCGATGACTTTCCCAAATTTTGTCATATAGAGTTTGTCCCATATTTCCCTCTTGGTAAATAAGGTATCAAATTAATTGATATAATGCAAATAAATTGGTTTTATAAAATGTATAACTAAAAGTTATATGTCGTATGGAATTCAGACAGGTCATTTACTTTCTAGAAATCGCAGAATCAGGCACATTCCAAAAGGCAGCATCTCGACTAGGATTAACACAACCAGCACTCTCTAGACAGATTTTTCTATTAGAAAAGGAATTAGGAGTCACTGTCTTAGAAAGAGGAGGAAGGTCAGTTCGACTAACACACGAAGGTGAAAGATTCTATCAATATTCTGTTCGCATGAAGGAATTATGGGAAGAAATAAAAAACGGCTTTTCTAAGGAAAAAGAACTAAAAGGAACCTATTCTATTTCGGCTGGTGGGACCGTCTCTGCTTGGATCCTACCTCAAATCTTAAAGGAAATCCTAAAAAAAAGACCAGAACTTTCTCTTTCCGTAAGAGAGGGAGATGATAGGGAAACCAAAGACGCCGTATTAAAGGGAGAAGTAGATCTTGGGATTTTGACTGGCCCCATAACAGAACCTAGTTTGAATGTTCTAGAATTTTTATCTGATCAAATCGTTCCTTGCGCAGCAAAAGACCATCCTATTTTTCTAAAAAAGAAAATTAGAATCGAGGACTTAAAAAAACAATCCTTTGTATTTTTCCACCCAGGTTCGGCTCTTAGAAAAGCAGTGGAGAAAAAGATAAAATCTTTTTCAAAAGAATTTGGTTCTAAGATAGCGATGGAACTGAGAAGTGTTGAATCCGTGATCAAATCATTGGAAGCGGGACTGGGGATCGGTTTTTTATCAGAGTATTCCATTGGCTCAAAACTGCGGAAAATTAAATTCGAAGAATGGAATGCAGAAAGGAAATTCTATCTATGTTATCGTAAAAAATCAGGACCTGGACTTGCAATGCTTGCTGAAGAAATTTTAAAAGCCTCAGAAAAATGGAGAGTCGAAAAGGAATCTTTTTCCAATTAACAGGAAAAAGGTGACCAAATTCATATCCAATAGGATTCCGCAATGAGTGAAAATATTTGAAATAGTTTGATTCCTAGTTTGGATTTACATACTATTTCAAACAAGTTTGTGATTCTAAAAATTAAAACGATAATTTGCGCCAACTTGAACATAACTCAATATTGTCTTCGAATCATAGAACATCGGAATTAATATTTGAGGCCCATACACTTTTAGTAAGATTTGGGACGGATCCGTATTTCCCCCACCTTCGTTTTCCGTGATATAACCAGATTGTAATTTGTTATTTAAGGTCATGTTACTCGCTTCCACGAATAAACTGAAATCACCTTTGACCTTCGTTACGAATTTCACATTCACTTCGGTTCCTGTAGATTTCCATTGATAGTCTAGGCCGTACGGATTGTATCGAAAAGGTGCGGAATCCAATCGAAATTCGTTGCTCCGAAACGAGGATGGGCCTTGCATATCCAAATGCAAAATCTGCCCTTGCAGAGTAAATCTTTCTAAAAATTTCCATTCGAATCCAATTCCTAAACTATAACCTTTAAGTGAATTGCTAGTATCACGATAACTCACTCGATTGGGGTTGATTCCTGTGGCGGTAATCCCTCCGAGACTATCAACTTCTTGGTTGGTTTTTGTCCAAATTCTTTCCAAACCTCCCAATATTTGAAGATCTAAAACCGGATGCGGATAAGGAGTAAATCCGATCCTAGAAGAAAGTTTTTGAAACTTTGTATCGCCGTTTCCGAGAAGAACATTGGTAGTTTTGTCTGAAGTGGAAGAAGAGCCATTCCCACTTCCGTAAGCAAGCGTCTGAAAGCCACCGACATCGAACTTCCCTTTGGCTTCCGTACCACGTATCTCGATGGTGAACCGGTCCCAAGCATAAAACAATCGTGCCGTTCCGCTGTGGTTTTTAGTTTTGTATGGAGTGGATTGCAACTCGGCTTGACCACCGCTGCTAAAAAGAAGGCCCGCTACCTGAATGGTTTGGAAAAAAGGGCGGAGCTCTGATTGGCTCTCGCCACTTCCAACTCCCAAGGAACCTTCCAGATAATGTCGTTTTGCATTAGAAAGTTGTTCCTCCCTTTTTTTATGTAATTCTACTTTTGTTTTGAGATTTTCTTCTTCCTGTTTTTGTTTTTCTGCGAGTTCCTTTTCTTCTTTGATTTTCTTTTCCTTTTCCGAAATCTGAGGTTCGATTTTAAGAGCTGAGGAATCGGGTTTCTTTGCAAAGGACACTTTTCGAATTACAGACTTTGAAAATACTTTTTTGCTACCGTCTGCGAGTTTGATCGTCACAGAATCTTTGTCTTGAGCAAGGATGGAACCTTCCCATTTTTCTCCGGACTTGAGTAGAATCGTTTCACTACGGAGAGATAAATTTGAAATAAGAAAGACCGAAAACAATAAGAGAATCATTTTTTTCATAATTTTAGCCAGTTCAATACTTGTATTGAAGGATCATAACACATTCAATTAATTCGGCAATTCGATTAAACTTTCTGAGATCGATTTAGAAAGAAAAAGATCTTTCCAACGAATCAGAATGATCCTAAGAAATTAAAGCTTAGTTTGTTAAAAAACTAAAATTTTCACAAACACACAATATAAATCATAAATTCAACTCCTTAATGGAAAGTTATCCTAGAAGCTTCCCTGTTTAATTTGAAAAGATTCTCATTGGAGAAAGCAATTTGATTAATTGAAAGTGTAATCAACTAAATTGTGACTTCTGTCAATACTATGAAAGTGCTTGCGAAATTATATCCAAGTCATGAAATCAGCGAATGAGCCGGAAACTCTGGATTTTTGTACTTATTCTCAGTATTCTTTTTTCGTTAGGAGCAGAAGTCATCGCAGGGCTTGGCGGATTTGCCAGTGCCTTTTCTTCAATAGAAATAGGATCGGGGGCACTGCCAGGTGCGCGAGTGGGAGGACCATTCTTACTGACAATCGTTCTAGTATTCCTGTTTCTCATCGTGTTATCATTTATTTCCTTACTCACTACCTCTGGAATACTGGGACTAATCAAAGGGTTATTCTTAGGTGCGACCTTAGGCCTTTTATTCGACTATCTAGTAGTCCGAGGAAAAATCGAACCAAGCGATCCTGCAATCATACGCCGCTGGGCAGGCCGCGGCGCAGCATTCATGTTTGTATTTGTACTCTGGGTTGGGATACTAAATCCGTTACTTTCGCAACTGGGCACGCATCCAAACGACGTTTTTAGTGCAAAAGATATAGTTGGGATTTTTTCTACAACAGGAGTTTTTGTCTGCGGATTCTTTGCCTTCATCGGTGCAATGAGGTATTACTGGACGCGAGGAAAGAATTAGAACGTCTAAGAAATCTACTTTCAATCTTGTGATGATAGAATAGAACTTGCGTCTGTCATTTTAAATCTAAGGTGATTCATTTTTTTTGTTTAATAATTAATTCCCAGTTGTTTTGAAAACAGTTTAGCTTTTCAATAGATCAAACATTAATCTACCATTAGGAAAGTAGTAAATCTAATGGAGTGATTATCATTCGTTTGATTTTTTCAATCCTTAAACAAGAAGTTAACTCCAACCATGAAAATTCCTTTTTCCCAACACCAATTTTCATGAAAAAGCGAAGTTTTGATTAGTAATAGAGCTATTTTTAAATCGATAAAAAGGAGCAAAACGTTAGCCTATTCCAATTATATTCGTCTCATATTATCAGATAATCACACTGTATTTGGACTATATAATTTGAGCGATACTCCTTTAATTACCACTGACCAACTTGCTAAATTTGAATTCAATGATGATCTTTTAAGTAGTTATCGTAAGAGCAAACAAATCCCACTCGATCTTTATGATCGAACTGGCAAACTCATCATGGCAAAAAAGAAAAATGCAACGGAAGATGATTTTGGTAAACTTCTAAAGATTGAGTTGCAAGGAGCCTATTGCCTTACCTCTGACTCAAAACAATTGCGAGTCACATCGGGAGATACCACAGACCCTCGCAACACAAAACTCTTTGATCCAGACAAAACAACTGAATTTGCAAAACAGACCGAATCACTGATTTTAGAATTAAAAAAAGAAGCGTTCAACTCGGATCATGCAATCCGAGTTCACAAATCAATCGGAAAAGTTTTAGATGACTTCACAAACAATCCAGATTTTGAATCAGGACTTTTTAATATATTAGAAATTTTGAATCATGCTGGTGTACCAGTGGAATCTGAGTTAATGACCAAACGAACGATTGTTGCTATGGGTATGAAAGTCCGAACCAAAAAGATTGGTGTAGGTAATGATAACAAACCTAATAAAAAAGACCATCTTTCTGTAATGACAGCTAGTTTTCTGGCAGATATTGGTTATTCAAAAATATTACTTCCAGACAAACCTAATTTGACCAAAGAAGAATACAATACAATCCAACAACATCCAATTATCAGTTATTTAATGACTCTTGCAGCACCAGAAATTACACAAGAGATTCGAACGCTTGTTTTGAACCACCATCGACCGTTTCGAGGGAATGCAATTAACAATAACTTCCCTGACAATAATACTGTTTTTAGAAAACTTATGGTAATCAGGGATAAGTTCATCAAAGATCCAAGTAAAAAAATGATTGTGGCAGATATTGATGCACAACTTCGAATCCAAGAATCGAATGTAAACTCTGTCAATTTTGAAGAAGATATCGCAATTTTGTCCCTTGCTAGTGAATATGCAAGTTTAACAACCAACCAACCTTGGCGTCCAGCATTCAGTTCTGCAACAGCTTTGAAAATGATTGTTAATGATTCGTTTTTTTCCTACAGCAATCGAAACATTCGTCACTTACTTGATTATGTCGGCGCAAGCTTAACCAATAATCAAAATATCATCAACGTAGGTAATTACGTCATCACTGCCTCTATTGATTCGGAAAAACAAGTTCATTTTGATATATGCAAAATACTAGAAGTCGATCGCTTCCAAACTCGACCAAAGATCCAAAGGATCTGCACCATCAAACCTTTGTTTAAAAAAGGGATTAAATACAGAATTGCCGATTTTGATATCAACGAAATTCGTATGGACAAACGCCGAGCGGTAATTGACCTCGCAGGCCATACTTCGAGTACACAAAGGATCATTTACATCATTGATCCAGAAATGAACGCACCTCTTTACGATGCTGTCACAAAGATGGACAATGCATAACTGCATTACTTGTTTTTTACTTTCGAATCAAAATTAAATTTCAATCGATTGGATACATCCCGAGTTAAATTCCCAAAATTAAAATCATCTGGCAATCATCCGAGGAGACATTGCCTTGCATTAAGCGACTAACGCATGTCGAAGAGTTCCTGGCGGAACCGTTGATTAATGGGCTCTCCTTTTTTTGCAAAATCTGCCTTCAACGCATTTCCAAGTCCAAGAGGTCCACAGAACCAGAAACTAGACTCCCGCCAGTCTTTTACCAATTCGCGGATTTTTTCTCCGCTCAGACGATCACCCTGGACATCTACGAAGATATGCAGGTGAACCCCAGCCGATTTTGCATCGGCCGTCAGCTTTGCAAATGCACCTTCATCTGCTTGGGCAGCCGAATGAAAAAGGTAAATGGTTTGTGTAGTAGAGGTTTTGGTTTCGGAGAGATATTTCATCCTTGCAATAAATGGGGTGATTCCGACACCTCCTGAGAGCCAGACTTGAATGGGACAATTGTCATCGAAAGTAAAACAACCGTAAGGTCCCTCTATCCACATTGTTTGACCCACATGAAGCGATTCTTTGAGACTTCCTGTGTAGTCACCTAACTCCTTTATGATGAAAGTAATCTTGGCATCGTTTTCTTTCCAAGAGGAAGCGATTGTAAAGGGGTGGTGTCCCTCTTCAATTTGAGAGGTCACGTAAGCAAATTGACCAGGTTTGTGCCCACCCCATCCCCGAATATCTTTGATCACAACTTCGAGTGCTTTGACACCTGGAAAATATTCGATGTTTTCGATTTTGCCATAACCTTGCCGAAGAACCCCGATTTTCTTAAAGAGCGATAGGAAAGCGGAGACGACACCTCCCACCAACAGAGGGAATATGACTAGGCCCACTGGCGAAATCCAGTAGGAAATTTTTGTCAGGATTATGGTATGAAAAACAAGTCCAAGATAGATCAGAGCAAAAAGTCGATGAGTTTTATAAAAAGATCTGTATGATATTTTTTTAAACAGCGCAATCCCGATGAGGATGAGAGTCCCGTAAAACATCCATTCACCAACAGTCTCCGCCAAACCGCGATGACTTGAGAGCCAATCTCCGAACTGATTGGTAGCGTGGGGTCTCGGACCTCTTTTACGATGCACAAGCAGTCCAAGTTCTGTAGCCCACCTCGGAGCTTTACTCATACACCAATGGAAGAAGCTTACTACTACGACACTGATTCCTAGCCACTTGTGAAGGCGATACATCTTATCAAGACCGCCGAACCAGGTTTCAGAAAACTTAGGCCTTACCGACAAACAAATGGCAAGGCTCATCCAGCCCACTGCCAAAATTCCGCTATACTGAACCAAAAGATTTCTTAGAGGAATGACTTCCCTAGTAGTGAAAATGCCAGGGTCGGTAACAATCCAGACAGCACTAAGGACAAAAAGACTGAACCACCAAGCTATTTTAATTTTATTCATAAAAATCTTCTTTTCTATTTGAATTTCATCGTCTTTTGCAGATTTGTCCACCACTTCTATCCGCTGGATTCCTTAATGGGAATTGTGTTGCGAATATCGAAAATCTTCCCTGAATTTGGTGTCCATATCGTTTTAAATTCTTTTCAGTTTCCTAAGTGGTTCATTTTATCGTTAGTTGCAGATGAATGAAGTAAACACAATCCGTTATAACTCGAATGGTTTAAATGGCCACTATGAAAGTTATTTTGTAAGGGCAAACCATCCTATCGAGAAAAAGGCGTTTTGGATCCGATACACAATCTTTTCCCCGAAAGGAGATGCTACAAAAGCAATAGCTGAGCTTTGGGTCATATGGTTTGATGGGATAACCCAAAAACATGTTGCGGTAAAGAAGGAAATTCCCTATTCAAAGGCACATTTTTCTACGGATGAATTGAATGTTTCGATTGACGACTCCATCTTAACAGAGACAGCCTTAAGCGGTGTTGTTGAAACTGCTTCTGGAAAAATTAAATGGAATTTGAATTACAGTGGAGGTGAAAAACCATTACTAGTTCTTCCTGAAAATTTGTATCAAACCTCACTACCTAAAGCAAAATTATTAGTTGGAAAACCTTTGGATGTGTTTACAGGAACAGTAGAAGTAAACAACGAAGTTTTTGAAATTAACAATTGGGTTGGAAGCCAGAATCATAATTGGGGTGTAAAACATACCGACCATTATGCTTGGGGACAGGTTGCAGGATTTGATAATTCTCCTGAAAGTTTTTTAGAGGTTGCTACCGCGAGATTAAAGTTTGGCCCCATTTGGACTCCGTTTATGACTGTTATGGTATTTAGACATAAAGGACAAGAGTTTAAATTGAACGGTATTTCGCAAGCATTGAAAGCAAAAGCAGATTTCAACTATTTTAATTGGCATTTCAATTCATCAACAAAGGATGTTGAGATAACGGGTTGGATAAAAGCAAATGAAAATGATTTTGTTGGTTTGAAATATTATAACCCACCGGGGGGAATTAAGAATTGTTTGAATTCAAAAATTGCTTCTTGCAATATCAAAGTGAAGTTCAAAAACTCAGATGGAAAAATAATTGAAGATGTGTTGACTACATCCTCACGTGCTGCATTTGAAATTTTAACGGATGATACCAATCACGGAATTCCATTAGTTGTATAGTTTCTCTCGTATATCAGAGAATCTTCCCTGCATATAGAGTTTATCCCGTGTTAAAAGACTGAATTAAGTAGAAAGTTTCAATGAGTCCGTTTCTTCATGCAGCCAGGTTCTACATCCCTCTTCACGAGTTTCACCTTAGAAGTACCTCTCCTGAAGTTATGTGGTGATTTTGGGTGAGTCCCCAAAAATCTGGATTCTATTCCAAAAATTCAACATACGATCGAAACATTTTTTTTAAAATAATAGAATAAAAAATTTCCAACTTCTAAAAATATTTCGATGATTTGAATTACAATGATGAATTAAAAAACTCTTCATGAGTCTAAACTATCCAGAGTGAAGTGGCATTACCCCTATTGGCAATTACGTATCCACTGACTTATTCATTTACAAAACAACAACCTCATATACTAAAATTGCCTTTGATTTTCCTTTCACTATCACTCGATCAATTTCTCGGACCTCAAAACCATCTTGACTTGCATATTTACCTTCGATTTGTTTGAATGTTGTTTCTGATATAAGAATCGAACAGCCGTAATGTTTCGTCAATCCTTCAATTCTAGAGGCTAAATTCACATTGTCACCTATCACAGTGTAATCCAATCTTCGATCGGAACCGATGTTTCCTACAATTGCCTCTCCCGTGTGGATTCCAATGCCAACTTGTAGTAAATTATCACTGCCAAGATCCATCTTACGATTCAACTTTGCCAATTCACGAATCATTTCCACGGCTGTTTTGACTGCTCGAAGCGCATCATCCTCATTTTTAAAAGGAGCTCCAAATACAGTCATAATCGCATCACCGATAAACTTATCAATGGTCCCATTAAATTTAAAAATGACATCTGTCATTCGAGACAAATATTCATTTAAAAATTGAACGACTTCTTCTGCAGACCTTTGTTCTGAAAATTTAGTAAAAGATCGTATATCAGAAAAAAGAATGGTCACTTCCTTATTTTCTCCACCTGGTTCTAGCTGAGCTTTATTTTTATAAAATTCACTAACGAGTTGGGATGGTAGGTATCTTTCCATCATTTGTTTTGCATTGGCCTCTTTCACCATTTCAATATTCGAAACAGTTGTCACATAACCGACTCCAAGGATCATTCCGAGTCCAATCATCATTGGAACAATATCGAATGGGTATCCTTCCCCTAACCCGATGGATATTACCAAAAAATAAACAAAAGCCAAAAAAGCTCCATAGATTGTGCCTGTTTTTGAATGTCTCAATTGATTGAACTGGTAAATAAAAATTGCGCTAGTCATAGCAATAAAGTATATCAGACCATTGGCTTTCTGAATTGTTGGATCCAAAAAGATCATAAGCCCAATAATAAAATAATCTAAAGTAATAGTGAAAAATTTTAAGTATGGTTGATAAGGTAAAAAATTTACAAAGTATAAGACGATACCAGCAAACATTAGAAATACAAAATCTAATGTAACTGTTATCAAATTGGGAGTCACAATTGTATAGTTGATCCATCCAAGATAAGATAAAAAATCCATCATGGATGTGACCGAAAATAAAACAAATCGAACAAGAGCCACTGTCTTTTCGTTTTTCATCTCTCTTGTTATCAAAATCTCTTCAACTAATGATTGTTTCATTTATACCTTTACCTTGGTCTCAACTAACGGCTAAACCCATAAATTTCACTCCTTCTATCATGAACAAATGATAAATGGTATTCTCTTTTTATCTCTAAACATTGAAAATTTAAAAAACACGGGAACAGAAGTTTCACCATTGTTACCGATCTTTCTGGAACCAATCTAGATAGAAAAAGCGAACTCTTTTGGAATAAATTTTTGTAAATCGGAAAGTTTGTATCAGAAATAAAGGATTAGCGTTATAGGGAAATTTCGGACATCCCACGAGCCACTCCCCTCCACCCTAACTCGGGTGGGGGTTTGTAGATTCCCGCATGCATTATGTCTCATCGCAATCATAACCTCCACTAAAAAACCGAACAAAACCGACGAAGATCCACCCGTGCCTCCGTCATTCGTTCCCAATCTTTATGGGCGAGCCCACCACCTATTAAACAAGGAACCTAACGAGAAGGCTCCTCTGCTCCAGCTGCGAGTAACAACTTCACAATCTCAGTATGACCCGATTTGGTCGCTTCCGAAAGAGCAGTCGTTTGGTGGACTCGCGCTTGTAACATAAACATTCCCCACTTTATACCTATAGACATAAAAAAACCGCATGCTGACGCGAGATTAGAGAGTTAACAACAGTTAATGTTTTTAATTTTTCCGATTAACTTTCGCAAAATACAACGTAGCGTGACAACAATCTCAACCGAAAGTTACGGTTTCCTTTATAAAAGGAGACACTCCAGGTCTCACAACAAACTGCTAGAATATTTTTTTTACTGAAAATTTTCTTTGAAAAATATTCCGTTACTACCTTGTTACGAATTCTCTCTCTTCAAAAGTTTCATCTTAGATGTGCCTCCATTAGGTTATGCGGTGATTTTGGGCGAGTCCCCAAAGATTTGATTCATCATCAAAAATGATTTCTGGTCAGATATCATTTTATCAGGAATTTGGGGTCGGGCTATCCAGGGCTTCGGTCGCTAACCGCGACCGCTAACGCGCCCTTACTATCCCTCTCGCAAAAGGAGCTATAGATTTCCGAGGATAGTTTGGACAAAAAATAAGCTGCCCTTACTCGCGAATCGTAATATAAATCCCTTGGGAAAAATCAGATTGATTCAATTATCTCGAATGATACGTTGAAATTCGAATCCAAATTCGGGAAGATCCCAATTTGGAAACTCACCGAGGCTTTGTATGGAACGAATGCTATGAATGCAAAATCGTTTTAGCAATTCATTTCTCTTTGGCAACGAAACTTTGTATCAGATGTTTTTTCTCAGCAGCGAGGATCGCATGAGCAACTTTCAAATTTTTTGTTGTGCGAGCCATAGTCATTGCGCCGACCATGCCACTGTAAAGAACCATTGCCTTCTCATAGCAGGCTTCAGCACTTTCCTTGGGGAATTGAAGCTGAATGCAGTCGGCGAAAAGTTGAAAAACTTTTTCCGTATACTTTTCATAACGTGCGCGGTAGCTGGCCTGGCTCCTGTGCATATCACTGCCTAAGGCAGTATAAACACAACCGTCGCCGACCTCAACTAAGCGCTCCTCCTCAAAGTAGGTTTCAATCATCACTTTAAGTGCGTTCTTTTTTTCTTTTTTGAAAGTCTGAGAAAGCTGAAATTCGAGCTTCTCAAGTTCGCGGCAAATAGTTTCGCCAAAGAGTTCATCCTTGGAGCTGAAATGACTGTAGAGTGCCCCCGTAGTGAGACCGGCATGATTCATGATTCCTGAAATACCAGAAGCACCACTTCCGTTTTCTTTAAAATAGCGTATTGCACTGTCAAGAATGGCCACGCGTAACTTATCTTTTTCACCTTTTTTTGTCTTCATGTGGACCTCTTGCTGTCTTCCCGTATCATCGAAAAACTAAAAATCCTCAACGGATGAGTTTTTATGATATAGATCGATATTAAATAATTTACACAAAGCGACCAGTAATTAATGTGGGTTTTGATATTGATCTATATTAAAAACTTGATTCAGGTGAATCAAACAACCAGGAGGGTATATGAATTACCCATACGAAGTGAGATCGTCCGAGTTTGAAGGTAAAAGAGTTTTAGTCACAGGAGGCACCGCCGGAGTCGGCCTTGCCACTGTTAAGCGTTTCGCACTAGCTGGAGCGAATGTTTTGACAACTGCGCGTGATACAACGGATCAGCTACCCAAAGGTGTGATATTCGTAAAATCAGATCTCGCTACTGCCGAAGGAACAAATCTCATCGCAAAAGAGGTGCTCTCACAATTAGGCGGCATCGACATCATCGCGCATGTTGTCGGCGGCTCAAGTTCTCCTGCGGGTGGGTTCAGCAAATTATCTGATGAAGACTGGCAAAAATCCCTTAATCTCAATCTCTTCCCCGCGGTCCGTCTGAATCGATTGCTTGTGCCAGAAATGTTGAAGCAGGGCCGCGGATCCATCGTTCACGTCAGCAGTATTCAAAGAATCCTTCCCTTATATGAATCAACAATTCCTTACGCTGCTGCGAAGGCTGCCCTTACAAATTACAGCAAAAGTTTGTCTAAGGAAATTAGTCCCAAAGGGATTCGCGTAAATGTAGTGTCTCCTGGTTGGATCGGAACCGATGCCTCAAACGTTTGGCTTGAGGAAATTGCGAACACAAACAAAATCACCGTCGAAGAAGCTAAACAAAGTGTGATGGATGCTTTGGGCGGCATACCGATCGGACGACCCGCCAAACAAGAAGAAGTAGCTGAACTGATCGCATTTCTCTCGTCGGCCAAAGCGGGATCCATAAATGGAGCCGAATACGTCATCGATGGCGGGACAGTCCCGACGGTTTAAAGAATTTATAAAAGGAGCATATATAAAATGAAAATTCCGAAAATAGCAGAGACTTTGATTCAGGCGTCTAACGAGAGGGATGTGGAAATGTATCTATCCTGCTTCACACAGAACGCCATCTATGCGGACATTGGTGAAAAGGAAACTGTCGTTGGGAAAAAAGCCATCGAAAAGAATTTCAGAGAGATGAAGTATGAGGTTCATACGGAGCCAACGCATATTGAGGAAACTTCAGACAAAATCACGATGAAAGTAAAAGCCACAGGGAATTTCAAAGGTAGTCCTTTGCATTTTGAGTATCAAATTAAACTCCAGTCGGGTCTAATCCAAGATTTAAAAATAGATCTTATTTGATCTTTCCTGGTCGCTAGAAATTCATTTGTAGAAAGTCATAGCAAAGCCTATGAATGACCATTAATGAATTTCTAGCCCGTATGTTTTTTTCTTCCCATCAAACTCACTTCGATAGACTCAGTGCGCGAAAAGTTAGTTCGCTATCATGGAATTTAGAGAAAAAAGTAAACTCTGTCGGATTTGTCCAATTTTTAAAGAGGTTCTTAAGTTAGAATTGACTCTATCAATTTTAGCTTAGGAGCAGTTCATGAAAATAATCGTATTTGGAGCCACTGGAGGGATTGGAAAACTCCTTCTCCCTTTACTTTCAACGGGTGATCACCAGGTAACAAGGTTTAGCAGAAATCTAGAATCATTGCATCCAAACAATCATATCCAAAATAAACATGGAAATGTAACCAATTACTTAGATGTGAAGGAAGGAATTCAGAATCATGATTTAGTGATTTGTCTTTTAGGGGCACCCCTTCAGGATAAAAGCCTCATTCGAACAATCGGAACTAATAACATTGTCAAAGCCATGAAAGAAACAGGTGTAAAAAGAATTTTATGTTTATCTTCATTTGGTGTAGGATCTTCATTTCCATTTTTACCTTTTTTATATCGATGGGTTCTTGGACCAATACTCCTACGAAATCTATTCAAAGACCATTTAGGCCAAGAAAAATTAATCACCGAAAGTGGACTCGATTTCACGATCATAAGACCCGGAAATTTTTTTGATGGTCCATTGACGAATCAATACCTACATGGCCGAACGGAAGATATACCAAAATATAAATTAGCTTACAAAATTTCAAAAGCAGACCTAGTTGATTTCATACTAAAACAAATCAACTCGAACCAATACAATCGAGAAGTTACCTGGATATCAAATGAAAGGTAAAAACAAAATACTAACTGGAGAGTTTTATGAGTAAATTTAATTTTTATAAATTATTAATAACAGCAATCGGAATCCTTCTCATTTCCATCGGAGGAACGATTTTGTTCATTCCAGAAATTTTGTTTGAAATGAATATGATTCACTTGAATAAAAATCCGAATCTACTAAGTGAAATCAGAGCTCCCGGAGGAGTATTCATTCTTTCGGGAATTGCTTTATTTTTAAGTTTTTACATAACTCAAATCGTAAAGGCCTCATTGACAAGTGCCGGAATTTTATTGGTAGGATATGGGATTTCTCGTTTCTTTAGCATCCTGTTAGATGGGCTTCCTGCTTACTCGTTACTATTGGCAATGACCGTTGAATTGGCATTAGGCGTATTTTGTCTCTACCTCACAAAAAAAGAGATTATGCGTTCTTCTAGTTGAGACAATTCGGGTAGAGGATACCCGATTTTCTTATGTAGCGAAGTTATAGCAAGGTTCTCTGAAGGTAAGTATCAGGCTAACTCCAAAAAAGGTAATAAGCATTATCAGGGAATCGTTTCTGGAATTGGGGCTTGATCGTAGACAACCCTTACAAAAATCCTCTTGGGATTGGTCTAATGCCAAATGGCATCGGAAATCTAGTTAGCGGCTCCTGAGTTTGTCGAAGGGAACTTTTACAATATACAATGTAGCGTGACAACAATCTAAAACGAAAGGTAATTGGTTTCCGCTATAAACGGAGGTGAAACAGTCTCACCTCCGATACTCTCCTGCAACTAGTATTAAAAAAACAGTTTCGCTTTGAAGTTGATAGGTTTGAATTTGAAAATTTTAAGAACCTGACAAAATTTTGAAAAATTGGTAACCAATTTAGTGATAGCAGGTAAAAAACTTGCTTGACCTGATAATAGTTATTGGATTTTTCTAACGTATGTTAGGAATTTTATTTAAGGGAAAAAAATTTGAGTAATTTGATGGGGAAAGGGCCATTCGCAGTTCGTAGTTCCTTGGTCAGATGGACCGTAGGCTTATTGATTTTTTTAGCTTACGGTGGTTGCAAGCAATTAACATTGAATAACCCCTGTGATCAAAAATCAAAGAGTTATATGGCAACCCTTTTATTATCCTCCCTTTCGGAAACTCCAATTCCCTTTTGCGGATTCCGTGTCAGTAATGCACCAAAACTTTGGGAAGCCCAGGCCTATCTCAAAGCATCCAATGCAGATCCAGGTGATTTCTTCGGAACTTCTGTTGCCATTTCAGGTGATACGATCGTCGTTGGAGCCTCTGGAGAGGCAAGTAATCAGACGACGATTACGAATGGATCTACTGCTAGTTCCGACAACTCATCAAGTTTTGTTGGAGCGGCTTATGTCTTTCATAGGACGGGTTCCAATTGGCTTCAGGAAGCCTATCTAAAAGCACCAAACGCAGAATTAGATGATCGATTTGGAGCCTCCGTAGCTATCTCAGGAGATACGATTGTTGTTGGCTCTATTTATGAAGATAGCAATCAGATTACAATTACGAACGGAAGTAGTGCGAGTATCGATAACAGCCAATCAAATTCGGGTGCCGCATATGTTTTCCAAAGGTCCGGATCCACTTGGACACAACAGGCTTACCTCAAACCTTCCAATGCGGGATTGGATGATCAGTTCGGAATTTCTGTCGCCATCTCTGGAGATACGATTGTTGTCGGGGCATTTCTCGAGGATAGCAACCAAACAACTATCACGAATGGTTCGTCTGCTACTATCGATAACTTAGCTCTCAATGCAGGGGCCGCTTATGTTTTTCAACGAACTGGCACAACTTGGGCAGAACAAGCCTATCTCAAAGCTCCAAATGCGCAAACAGAGGATCGATTTGGAATTTCTGTTGCCATCTCAGGAGATTCGATTGTAGTAGGTGCAAATTTAGAGGATAGCAACCAAACAACAATTACAAACGGAGGTGGTGCAAGTAGCGATAACTCTGCATCCATTTCGGGTGCCGCCTATGTATTCCAAAGGACGGGTTCGACTTGGGCAACGCAAGCTTACTTAAAAGCACCCAATGGAGAAGCAAACGATCAATTCGGTCAGCGTGTCGCCATTTCAAAGGATACGATTGTGGTCGGGTCATTTGCTGAATCAAGTAACCAAACAACGATTACAAATGGACAAACTGCAAGTACGGATAACTCAGCTGCCCTATCTGGCGCTGCTTATGTTTTCCAAAGAATCGGTTCTACATGGACACACCAAGCCTACCTCAAGGCCCCCAATACAGGGTCAGATGATCGTTTTGGTATCTCACTTGCGATTGAGGGTGATACAATTTTGGTCGGAGCCATTTTTGAAGATAGTAACCAGACAACGGTTACGAATGGACAAACTGCAAGTGAAGATAACTCTATCACCAATGCAGGTGCTGTTTATGTTTTCCAACGATCTGGGTCCAACTGGTTCCACCGAGCCTACATCAAACCACCGAATCCAGGTCTAGACGATCAGTTTGGCTATGCTGTTGCCATTTCAGGTGATACCATGATTGTGTCAGCGAACCAAGAGGACAGCAATCAAAACACAATTACAAATGGACCTACTGCGAGTACAAATAACTTAGCTACTAATTCTGGTGCAGGCTATGTTTTTATTAGAAAATAAATGAAAGAACTAATTCCATACCAAAAAGAAATTTTTCTAGTCTCGATGACAACTATTGTCTTAAGTTTTGTGTATCTCATTTTCCTTCGTCCTATCTCAAACGGAAACGAATACGCACAAATTTCCAATGAAGTGGATAAACGAGGACTCTCTCCTTACCACAAACGAGAAGTGAACTTAACCATTACAAAACACAAACGACAGATTCAAATCTGTTATAATTTATATCTAGAAACAAAACCAAAAATCGAGGAAGGCAAAGCACAATTCGATTGGCAGATCGAACCAGATGGTGACGCAACAAAAGTAGAGCTCATCCAATCCGATTTCTCATCAGAATTACTATTGAATTGTATCCAAAAAGAAATCAGTTCGTGGGAATTTCCTCCCCCACCTGACAGATCACGTAACACCTACGCAGAATATACATTTAACTTTAAAAAGGAAGTGAATGTTCCAAAATAAGGGCGAACCCCCAAGAAACCCACACGATTCGAACTTGTAACGAGCCTTATGCGGAACTATTTCAGTCAATTGAGGTCGGTTTATCCAGTGCCCCGGTTGCCTTGCGACCGCTACCGCACCCTCAAGTTAATTAGAAATTTTATTGCCATTTACCGCGAAAAATTCGAATCCTAAATTGGCTAAACTTTTGATTTCATGCAATGGAATCATGATCGATCGGAATCTGTAGTAGAAAACGAAAAGAATATCCATCCGTTCAAGGGACACTTAGTAGTTCCCCACATTTGCGGAAAACCACTATTTGAAATTGGTTTCTATCATGTGAAAATGCAAACATGAAACGAACAATTTACCTTGCACTCAGTTTTCTCGTTTTGACAATTCAATGTGCTAATATACAAACCAGGTCAGAAGATCGATTTCAGAATTTGTATTACCAGGTTGCGATTGGAAATACGGAAAGAGTCAGACAACTTATCAAACAAGGTTACGATATTAACTCACCTGAAGATACGTTTGAAAGACTAACACCTCTTATGATTGCTTCAAAAGAAGGTCACACTGAAATTGTATCACTATTAGTCTACGTGAATGTAGATTTAAATGCAAAAACGAGAAACGGGCATACCGCATTAATGATGGCAGCCTATAATCGTTATCCTAGAATTGTAAAGATATTACTTGATGCAGGAGCAAATCCTAATTTAGCCACAAATGAAGGTCATACCGCTTTATCTGAAATTCTCCTTTCAGAAAAGGAAGAGATTGTTCGGTTATTGATAGAAAAAGGTGCAAAATGAAGACTCTAAATTTCTCAACTAAGTTATTCATTTCTTTAGGATTTCTATTGTTATTTTTAAATTGTTCCAACACGTTTACTAATCATTCATCAGAAAGCTGTAAAAGGAAATGCGACTCAGACCAAGCGCTTTGTTATCTAATCACTTTGCAACCTAGTTCTACAAATTCAAGTCAAGTGAATCTAACCTGTCCAATCCTTTACATTGGTTGTCATTCGAAATGTGATTCAGACAATCATTCATCTTCAAACCGTAATTCTTCTCGGTCGGGTAATCGATCTGGAGGTGGTGGTCGTTCCTCTTCTGGTGGAGGTAATTCGTCTTCAGGCGGTGGAAGTGGTGGTTCAAGCGGAGGTGGTCATGGGGGTGGAGGACATTGAGAAATGTCTCTAGTCATTCATTGATCCGATATTCCATCTTGATTTTCAAAGGATGAAATCGTGTTAGGAATCTCATTCAAAGAAGATTCTGCTGAATTTTCCGATGAGGGGAATGTGTCTCGAGTAGGAGGAATCATTCAGTCTACGAGGATGAGGTAAATTTTCTTTCGGAACAAACTCAGTTTGATCTTTAGGTAAAAAGGAGGAAATCTTTTTATACAATTCGAAATTTTCCCTTTTTCCCAGTCTGGCTTCTTGTCGTAACCTTCCCAATAAATAAGAGGAAACTTCTTCCCAGTTGATCACCGAATCCGTTTTTCATTTGGAATCCATTCTAATAAGGATCATTGATTTCATCTTATATTGGAAAATGCTTTAGGAATTGCTAATGTTCTCACTTAAACTTGGCCATGGGAATATTGGCGTTTTCTGGATTCACTCCAAAGCATTGCGATTTTCAAATTGAATTCGGTTAAGCAACGATCTGGAATGAATCAGACTGAAGTTCCGCTTTCAACTAATGCAGAACAAATGATCTTTGTATGAAGCGTAAATACTTGATTCGATAATTTTATATTTGTATAAACCAAACCCGTTAAATTCACCTCTCTAATTTAAATATAATCAGATTTTGGTTAAAGTTTATTCTTTTTGGTTACGCCACCTCTCCTCAGACATAAAAAAACCCCGCAAGTAATTGCGAGGTTTATGAGTGAACAATGGTTAAAGACCTAGGTTGTTTCCAACCTTAACTTTTACAAAATACAACGTAGCGTGACAACAATTCTAACGAAAGGTAATTGGTTTCCTTTATAAAAGGAGGAGGACGCTTATTTCACTACAAACTGCTAGAATATTTTCTTACGGAAAATATTCTGTGGCTACCTTGTTACGACTTCACCCTCTTCACGAGTTTCACCTTAGAAGTGCCTCCCCTTGCGGTTAAGGACAACCTCTTCGGGGCGAGTCCCTTAAAATTCGATTCTCTTCTTTGAATTTATTCGAATTCACAAAACATTAGATTAAAAAATAAGGGTCGGGCTATCCAGGGCTTCGGTCGCAAAGCGACCGCTAACGCGCCCTTACTATCCCTCTCGCAGGCAACTGAAGACCCTAATATTACTGTAAAACGCCCCTCAAGTTTAACGGGACTCATCAAATAGAAATTTTAAGCACTTTTTAATTTATTTTTTTGGAAATAACTCTTATTTTCAACCCTTCCTCATAAGAGAGCGAATCTTCTCTCTGAGGTTTCCAATTTTCATTTCTTCCAAAAAAGCAAAGCGATCCTATACACCAGCTCTCACTCGTGAATCAGAATATAAGGCACTCTGGCAAAAACATTTTAATAGTTTTATTGCCAGTTACTCCGAAAGATTCGAATCCAAATTTGGCAAAATTCCGAATTGGAAATTGGCTGAGGCGGAAAAACTTCTCACCTGTGGTAGATTCAACCGAGGCTTTGTATGGAATGAATGTCATGATTGCAAAATCGTTTTAGCTGTTCCCTTTTCGTGCAAAAGTCGATTATGTCTTTCTTGCTATCGCAAAAAAATATTTGGTTGGTCGATCCACCTTTCCAGAATTCTGAATGCAGAACTTCCGCATTATCATATTGTCTTTACCTTACCTCGGAGGCTGAATGAATTTTTATTTCAAAGACTTGTCAATCCAAGATTTTTAAATGGCCTCGCGGCAAAGATATATACCAAACGACTTCAAGTGATTAGCAAGGCAGATAAAAATTTCAAACCAGGAATTCTAAGCACACTTCACGAAGCTGGAAATCACTTAAACTTCAATCCTCATATTCATGCGATTGCCACCAGAGACCTTGTTAACCCTAAGTCTGACGAAATCAAACAGATATTCTTTTTACCTTATAAAACAATGCGTTTCGACTGGCAAAAGACGGTTTGTAAATACTTGCTTAAGAAAAAAATTCTAAGTAAAGATGAATATTCATTTTTTATAAAAAGTTATCCGCGAGGATTCCATGTCTATTTTGAAAAGATCAATATTGATAAAAGCGATTCAATTTTTCGGATCGCTGAGTACATCGCCTTTGGACTCTTTCATAATAGTCAAATCCAAACAGTGGATTCCAAAAAACAAACTTTAACGTTTCGTTATAAAAGTAGCGTCGAATCCATCACCAAAGAAAAGTCGTATCAAAGTCTAACGATGCCAATCGATGAATTTCTTGCTCGCATGTTATTCTTTTTGCCCAACAAACACGAAAAATCAGTTCGCTATTATGGAATTTACGTGCGACCAGCACGAAAGATCAAAGTCGAATCCCAAGTTCAAAAATCAACTTGGGCAGAAGCCATCAAATCTTCGTTTGATGTAAAGGACCCTCTCGCCTGTCCAGTGTGTAAAAACGGAATGATTTCGAAAATTATTTATTCTTTCCAGGCATCTAACAAAGAGAAAGAACTGAAAAAGAAATACACCTTGATTGATGGATATTTTTACCAAAAACGATCTCGAGATCCACCAGACGCATTTTAGAAGGACGTAGTTTTCCCGATCGCTTCGATACAACTCTTACTCCTAAAAAAGCCCTTTCCAGAGGCTTGGTCTCCTTATGTCTCAACAAAATTTAACCCTCATTTTTTTCGATTTTTCGCGAAAAATATAGTCGCCTTTAAGCCTATTGGATTCCCATAATAGGCAATCTGTCCCGCATAACGGGAACCATTTCTGTATGAAAAGGCACATCGGTAACACTTTAGATCACTCACATGGGTTACACTTTTACTAGTCAATTCTATACAATAGCCTCTGGTATTTCAACACTTTACTCGTATACAAATCCAAAATTCCAAGAATTGCATCCGCAAAGTAAAGACGACAATGCCGATCAGATATCTCTTCAAAGCCAACTACCTCTCCAATGAAAGGATTCCCAAAGAACACTCGATGGGGCCCGTACTGCGCAAAATACGTGGCGT
>NZ_AOGY02000041.1 GCF_000332455.1 Leptospira vanthielii serovar Holland str. Waz Holland = ATCC 700522
GCTCTTTAATGCTTCACAAAGTTCTGTTCCTAATATCTTTCCAAAAGCCAGATATTCTTCTGGTTCATTGTTATTTAAACTAGGACCAACATATTCGATATTCTCAATAAATTCAAAATTTATTAAAGGATTAGTAATGGAATAGTGATATAGGTTGTAGTTGTGGAGTTTCTTAGAATTGTATTTTGATGAAGAATGTTTCGAAAGCTGATCGGAATTATTATATAAGTCTCCAGCGGATTCTTCATCATCTAAAATTAAATGAAGGTCAATTCGTTTAGGTTGATTTCCTTGATATTCGTCCGACAAAATTTGTAGTGATTCAGAAGAATTATTTAGAAATTTAGAGAAGCCAATGTATCGGTAAATTCTCTTGTTTTGTATTGAGCATTTTTTTAAAGAATCGATAATTCCAGAATATATTCCCAAACTATTTTTTCTACTTCTACCGTTAAATTTATTTTCGATGTGAATTACATACTCATTATAAGAATTATCAATTTTCTTGAGGAAATTAGTATTTGCTTTCTGGAAAGTATGTTTTGAAAAAGTGCAACTTGCGAGATATAACGCAAAAGCCAGTGTTAAGATTTTTTTCATTTTAGATGTTAAGTTGGCAAAATTGCGTGTAACGAACTAGTGGAGACGACGTTTCCCGACCCTGAGTCCCGTTAACGGGACGTTAGGGACTGGCACGGAGTTTGCGGATGCAAACGAGTGACAGAAGGGAAATGTGGCGCAGCCCAAGCGAGGCCTCGTGCCGAAGCGCAGCGTTTCCATGCTGTTATACGACGTGCGAATAGTATTAATTATAGTTTTTGTAACATATAATTCTTGAGCAATCGCTTAGACATGAAGTTTTGATTTTTTTTGAAATTTCTGAGTCTACCGACTTAGTGAAAAAGCCAAATATTAATGCATAATTAGGAATGTCGTTACAGCTTTCGTAACATTTCTTTTTCTCATCACAATCTTTAAACAAAAAGTTTCGATTAGTGGAATAATCATACTCTGGTCTAAATTTTTCTTTTGAATGGATTGTGTAATAAGGATAAGCAATTAGGAGGAGTGATAATAGTGAGTTAAGGGTTAATTTCACAAAGGTTTAGTTCTCCCTTAATTAAAGAATCTTTAAAAAGGATAAATTTCTTTAAATTACATAATTTATCTTTAAAAGCATCAATTTGAAAGAGTAGATCACCAGGCGTATTCGGTTGAAACTTAGAGACAGTGATATTTTTCATACAGGTTTGAAAATCTGATTTGTCATAATGAATATCTCTATGACAACCGAAATCTACCTGCTCAAGTGTAAATATAAAATAGAATGCTTGATTTGGGAAATATTCAGCAGTTTTCAAAAAAATGACGGTTGAATATTCTTTTTGTGCATCATTGAGACTAATTAGTGAATCTTCATTTATGCTTTGGTTTTTTACACATTTAGAAATTGTGAAAACACACAGAATAATTAATAATTTTGTAAGATGAAGGTTTTTCATTATAATAACTTATTGTTTTTGTTTTTATAAGATCATTGGGTATGGCTTTTGTTAAATTTTAAAGATTAGTTTTTAGCATGTCGTATAACGAATTAGTGGAGACGACGTTTCCCGACCCTGAGTCCCGTTAACGGGACGTTAGGGACTGGCACGGAGTTTGCGGATGCAAACGAGTGACAGAAGGGAAATGTGGCGCAGCCCAAGCGAGGCCTCGTGCCGAAGCGCAGCGTTTCCATGCTGTTATGCGACGGTCGTGTTATACACTGATTAGATTTTCGTGAAAAACTTCTTCTAATCTTATAATAGTTTTTAGAGTAGGGTTTGATTTATGTGGATCCTCAAACTTTTGGTAAGTTTGATAAGCAATATTAAGTTTTTGAGCAATTTGTTTTTGACTTAAACCTTGTTTTTCTCTACTTTTCTTAAGCCAGATAGCGAAAGAGACATTTTTTTCTGGAGTAATGAATTTAATATCTTTTCCTTTTAATTTTGAAGGTTCAGGAATGTTTAATTTTCTAGAATCGATAGATTCTAAATAACCAGTTAATGCTTCTTGAGCATTTAAGATTGCTTCGTTTTCATCGTCGCCAAAGGTTAAACATCCAGGTAAATCAGGAAATTCAACATTAAAAACTTTATCTTTTGAACTGTATTTAATAATAGCTGGATAAGATATTTTCATTTGAGTCCTGCCTGTTTAAGTATTGCGTTCATAGTTCCATTTGGAATATCTCGATTACTATGAACAGGAACCGAGAGAGTTTTGTCTTTTTTCTTAAGTATATGGTGTGATCCAGTGATTCTATCTAATTCCCAACCATCTTTTTTTAGAATTTTTATTAATTCTTTTCCCGTCACAAGCAATAATACAGCATTTGGGCTGTATTTGTCAATTGGATATTTCTACTTTTTTGCTTAGGTAAGATTTTCACGACTGTTCGCATAACGAACAAGTGGAGACGACGTTCCTCGTAGCTGAGCCTCGCAGAGGCGTTAGCGTCGGCGCGTCTTCTTGCAAGGCAAGAAGCGTGACGGAGAGGAATGTGTCGCAGACCGAGCGAGGCCGGCAGTGCCGAAGCGAAGCGTTTCCACGCTGTTATACGCTGGTTGCTACTATAGAATTATAGTTTATCCCAACTTGGGATTTTATCTTTTTTCCCGACTTTTCCCATAACTTTCTTAAATCCGTCTTCAATTGATTCTTTCGTTTTTCCTTGAATTCGTTTTTTAAAAAAGTTAGCAGTATCAATATCGCTGATACCTCTTGTAAAAGCATATAAAGCAAATTGATTAAGAGAAACACCTTGAGTAGCTGCAGTTTTCTCAATTCTTTCTTTTAGATCTTCAGGAATTCGAATAGTTAGAACGTTTTTTTTATTCATAATTTAATCTCCATAATTTAGTAAAATCGGTAGGAGTAATAACTTTAAAAGAATCAAATTTAAGATCTTTATTTTGGTTAAAGTCTTTTATATTTGAAGTAATTAAAAATCGACTGTTACTAGCAAAAGCAAGTTCAACAAAAAGATTATCGTTTTCGTCCGCAAGATTAGGTCTTAGTAAATAGTTAATTGAAAAAGGCGTAGCCACAAAAACAAGGAAGTCCAAAACAAGATTAACTTCCTTCTTTGATAAACCTAAATCAGAGAGTGACTTATCTCTAAGTAAAACATCAGAGTATTCGACAAATACTGGGGTAGATAGGGCTAACTCAATTTTCCTCTTTTCAGCTAAAGTTAATATAAAATGCGAAGCACCTCTACTGTCCCTGAGAGCTTGATATAGAACATTTGTATCAATTGTTACTCGCATACAATGATGATATCAAATATGCTATCATAAATCTACTAAATTTTATTACACTTTTGGTTTAATTTCTTAATATTTTCTTATTTTGAGGAAAAGTTTGAATTTTAGCAACTTGCGTATAACGAACTAGCTAACCGACGTAGGCTGGCCCTGAGCCTCCAGAGGAGGCGTTAGGGATTGGCACGACGCTTGCTTAAGCAAGAGGAGTGACAAAAGCCTATGTGCCGAAGGCCGAGCGAGGGCGAAGACCCTAAGCGAAGTGGTTAGCGGCAGTTAGCCGAAGGTTCGGGATTTGCGACAAGGATGTCGCACTTTTAATTAGCCGTATTTAACACCTAAGACGTCTAGTGCATTTGAATTATTTTTAAGAACGAAAAGCATTCTTTGAGCAGGACCTTGTGGAATATTTCTTCCGGATTCCCAGGCTTCGATAGTTTTCTCGGAAACACCAAGTGTTTGAGCAAATACATTCTGAGTTAAATGCAATTTATTTCTTATGCTTTTGATTTCTTTTCCTTTAAAAGTAGGTAGTTTAGGAATGGAAACAATTCTAGCTTGAAGGCCCTTTATTTTTTTTCCACTAGAGTAATCAATGGCATCATTTAATCCTTTAACAAGGCTATTGAATAATTTATCTTTATTTTGTTTTACCATTTTTGATTCTCCCTTTTTTCATATTATCTTTTAAATTTTGAACTAATTCAGAAAGTATCTTCAATTGAGCTTTCGATAGGTTTTCCTGTTCATTTTTTTCAATTAAGGAAATTAGGAAAGTAGTACCAAATTCTTCTAAGTCTAATAAAAAACTCGGATGCCCGAACTCTTTCCGGTGTGTTTCTTTTTCCATCTAACTTTTCTTAATCCATTAGAGCCTGAAATGACCACCCCAGATTTTGGATTTTCGAGAAGGTAAGATTGAAACTCAAGAAGATCTTCATCTCCAAGCTTTGCATTTCTCCAAAATTGATCAAAATCCTGACGCCACGTATGAATAATCGTTTCAATAGAGCAACTATCCCTACTGAGTAGGGTATTGTCAATTCGAATTTTTATCTACTATTAATGCAATTTAATTAACGAAATATGATATGTTATAATTATTTTCTTTTATCCGCCGCACGGATGCGGCGTCTTCCCCGAACTTTCGGCTAACGAACTAGTGGAGACGACGTTTCCCGACCCTGAGTCCCGAACGGGACGTTAGGGACTGGCACGGAGTTTGCGAATGCAAACGAGTGACAGAAGGGAAATGTGGCGCAGCCCAAGCGAGGCCTCGTGCCGAAGCGCAGCGTTTCCATGCT
>NZ_AOGY02000040.1 GCF_000332455.1 Leptospira vanthielii serovar Holland str. Waz Holland = ATCC 700522
AGCTTCAAAAAGGATTTCTATAAATTCTTTATAATGGGAAAGAATATATGGATACAGAAAAGAAGGTAACTTAAAAACAAGATGATAATGTGGAGAATTAGAAACTTTTTCTTTTGTATTAGAATTCCATTCTCTTTTATTTTCTGATTGGCAAGTAGGACAAGATCTATTGTTACAAGATTCTCTAATGAATATAGAGAAGTGTCCGTTTGGACAAGAATAGACTCTTCCCTTCATGGCATTAGTTCTACAAAGAGCAACAGCAGAAACAACCTTCTTAACATGAGTAGGCAGGTTGGAAGCTTGAATCTTATCTATTTGCTTATATAAAACTTGTTGGAATTCATTCATAGAATTAAGTTCTAGGGCATTGCAGATAACAGCAACTAACCGCTTCGCTTCGGGACGAGCCCTCGCTTGGGCTGCGCCACATAGGCTTCTGGCACTCCCCTTGCAGTCGCAAGTGTCGTTCCAGTCCCTAACGTCCCGTTTCCGGGACTCAGGGCCAGCCTACGTCGGTTAGTCTAGTTCGTTATACGCCATAATTTAAATTTAAAGGAAAACAAAAATGAACATGGAAATATTAACTAAAATATTCACTTTCGAAAAATACCCAAATTCAACTAACGACATTGCCACATTGTATGCACTTCTTTCCA
>NZ_AOGY02000039.1 GCF_000332455.1 Leptospira vanthielii serovar Holland str. Waz Holland = ATCC 700522
ACGCCACTTTGATCATTTCTTTGACTACTGTATCCCAATTGTTAAGAACTTCTTCTGCTCTTTTGGAGCCAGTATAAGTTTTATGATCTTCGACCATCTTTTTTACTTCAGCAATTTCGGATGCATCCGCTAACGGATCTAAGTCGACCATTTCTTTGTTGATGAGAGCTTCTTTGTTTTTCTTTGGATCCCAAAGGTAAGCTATCCCACCAGACATACCGGCAGCAAAGTTTCTTCCAATATCTCCGAGGATAACGACCCGACCACCGGTCATATATTCACAACCGTGATCTCCCGTTCCTTCGACGATGACATGAGCACCAGAGTTACGAACGCAGAATCTTTCTCCTGCAATCCCGTTGACATAGGCATTCCCACTGGTGGCACCAATAAAACAAGTGTTACCGATGACGATGTTTTCTTCTGCTTTGTAAGGAGCATTTTTTGGGGTTTGGAAGATGAGTTTTCCACCACAAAGGCCTTTCCCTACATAGTCATTTCCTTCCCCGATGAGGCGAAGTGTCATTCCTTTCGTCACAAATGCACCAAACGACTGTCCTGCGGTTCCGGTAAATTCGATATCGATTGTGTCTTCCGACAAACCATCCACTCCATATTTTTTAGTGACTTCGTGGCTTAGCATGGTTCCCACAGAACGGTTTAGGTTCACAATGGATGTTTTGATTTTCACCGGTTGTTTGTGGTCAATGGCAGCCAGTGACTTACGAATGAGTTCGTTATCAATTTGTTCATCCAAGTGATGGTTTTGTTCTTTGGCACGATAGAGTCCTGTAGGGAACACAGGAGTTGGTCTATGGAGCACTTTACTAAAGTCAAGACCCCGCGCTTTCCAATGGTGGTGAGGTCGTTTGAATTTGATTTTCTCTACTTGACCGATCATTTCTTCAAAAGTTCTAAATCCAAGTTTTGCCATAATCTCACGAACTTCTTCCGCCACAAAGGTCATAAAGTTCACAACATGTTCTGGTTTGCCGGTAAATTTACTTCTTAAGAATTCGTCTTGAGTCGCAACACCTACAGGACAAGTATTCAAGTGGCATTTACGCATCATGATACAACCTACAGAGACAAGTGCGGAAGTAGAGAATCCAAACTCTTCCGCACCGAGGAGAGCTCCTACAACTACGTCTTTTCCTGTGAGGAGTTTTCCATCCACAGCCAGATACACACGGTCACGAAGTCCATTGGCAACGAGTGTTTGGTGGGTTTCCGAAAGTCCAAGTTCCCAAGGAGTTCCTGCATGGTGGATGGAAGAGATGGGGCTTGCCCCGGTTCCGCCTTCATGTCCTGCGATAAGGATATGGTCTGCGTGGGCTTTGGCCACACCAGCAGCCACTGTTCCTACTCCAGATTCAGAAACGAGTTTCACAGAAACTCGTGCTCTTGGGTTGGAGTTTTTTAAATCAAAGATCAGCTGTTTTAAATCTTCAATTGAATAAATGTCATGGTGAGGAGGAGGGGAGATGAGAGTCACACCTGGTGTGGAATAACGAAGCCATCCAATGTATTTATCGACCTTGTGTCCTGGAAGTTGTCCACCTTCTCCTGGTTTTGCGCCCTGTGCCATTTTGATTTGGATATCATCGGCATTGGTTAAGTATTCCATAGTCACACCAAAACGAGCAGAAGCGACTTGTTTGATCGCCGAACGCATGCTATCCCCATTGGGAAGAGTTTTGAACCTGACTGGATCCTCGCCGCCCTCTCCCGTGTTGGATTTAGCTCCAATGCGGTTCATGGCAATCGCGAGTGTCGTATGGGCTTCCCAAGAAATGGATCCATGGCTCATCGCTCCCGTTTGGAAACGTTTGAGAATGGATTTCACAGATTCCACTTCTTCAATTGGGATTCCTTTGGATCCTTCGAAGTCGAGATGAAATAAACTTCTCAGAGTGATTGCCTTTTCGTTTTGGTTATCGATTAGGCTTGAAAACTCTTTGAAAGTTTTGTAGTCGTTGTCTTGGGTTGCTTTCTGGAGTTTATGAACTGTGATTGGAGTATAAAGATGGCTATCCCCATTTTTACGGTAGTAGTGAACTCCACCTGGCTCCAAGTTATTAGGGAAGAATGTAGGATCATAAGCTGCTTTGTGGCGGCGAACGGTTTCTTCTTCCAACATCTCCAAAGAAAGTCCTTCGATCCTTGATTGGGTTCCTGCAAAGTAAGTGTTGACAAGTTCTGAATCAAGTCCTACTGCTTCAAAAATTTGGGCACCACAGTACGACTGTAATGTGGAGATCCCCATTTTGGAGAATACTTTGAAAAGTCCTTTCCCAATGGATTTGATGTATTTCTTTTTCGCATCCTTGTAATTGGGAACTTCTGGAAGTAAACCTTGTTGTGATAAATCAGCAATGGTTTCAAAGGCAAGATATGGATTGATGGCATTGGCACCATAACCACATAACAATGCAAAGTGGGCCACTTCTCTTGGTTCCCCAGATTCTAATACAATCCCTGCCTTTGTCCTTAGACCTTCACGGATCAAATAGTGGTGAAGTCCCGCAACGGCTAATAGCGATGGGATGGCTGCTTTTTTCTCACCCACACCATGATCGGTTAAGATGATAAGGTTCACCCCTTGTTCACGAACCGCTTTGGCAGCATCGGCACAAACACGATCCAGTGAGTTTCTCATATCATGTTTTTTGGATGGATCAAAAAGGATGGCAAAGGTTTTGGCTTTAAAATGACCTTCACTGATTTGTTTGATTTTTTCAAAATCTTCGTTCGTGAGAATGGGATGTTCCAACTCCAAACGGTGTGCGTGTTCGGGTTCTTCGGAGAGTAGGTTTCCTTCAGGTCCAATGTAAGTGGTCAGTTCCATCACCAACTCTTCACGGATTGGATCGATGGGAGGGTTTGTGACTTGGGCAAAGTTTTGTTTGAAGTAGCGGAATAGGGGTTGTGGTTTTTCACTGAGCACAGCGAGAGAAGAATCCACACCCATAGAGCCAATGGGTTCTTCTCCAGAAACTCCCATTGGTTTGATGATGGTGAATACATCTTCGTGAGTATAACCAAATGCTCTTTGGCGTTCCAAAATGGTTTCGTGTTGCGGCTGTTTTACGTTCTCAGGATCAGGCAAAGATCCCAAACGAATCATATTGTCTTCTACCCATTTGCGGTATGGTTTTTGAGTTGCAATTTGTTTTTTGATTTCTTCATCGTCAAGGATTTGGCCTTTTTCCATATCGATAAGGAGCATACGTCCTGGACGAAGACGGTCTTGGACTAAAACTTCTTCTGGCGGGAGGTTCAGTACTCCTGCTTCCGAAGACATGATTACTTCATCATCTTTTGTGACTATAAATCTAGCAGGGCGGAGTCCATTTCTATCAAGTGTAGCACCAATGATGCGGCCATCAGTAAAGGCAATCGCAGCAGGTCCATCCCAAGGTTCCATAAATGTGGCATGGTATTCGTAGAACGCGCGTCTGTCGGCATCCATGGCTTTGTTTTTAGACCAAGCTTCTGGAATCATCATCATGATAGAGTGCGCTAATGACCTTCCACCCATCACAAGTAGTTCTAATACTGTATCAAAAGTTGCGGTATCTGATTGACCTTCCATAACAATCGGAAGCATACGACGAAGTTCATCCCCGTAGAGAGGAGATTGCATGACCATCTGGCGAGCTGCCATCCAGTTCATATTCCCACGAAGTGTGTTGATTTCTCCGTTATGGGCGATTTGGCGGTAAGGGTGAGCCAAATCCCAAGTAGGGAAGGTGTTAGTCGAGAATCGTGTATGTGTTAAACAAAAAGCAGAAGTCAAATCTGGAGATTTTAAATCTTCATAGAATTTTTTAACTTGGTCCCCAAGTAACATCCCTTTGTATACAATCGTACGTGACGAAAAACTAGGAACGTAGTACTGAGAACGATCCAGTTTCATTTCGGAACGGATTCGTCTGTCGATGAGACGACGAATGAGAAATAGTTTTCTTTCGAAGTCGTCAGAGGTTTTGAGTTTTTTGGATTTTTTACCAATGAATACTTGTTTGAATACCGGGATGGTTTTAGAAGCCACTACCCCCGCATATTCTTTGTTAATTGGGACATCTCGGAACCCAAGGAATTCTTCCCCTTCATCAACGATGATTTTTTCGATCACGTTTTCGACAGCGGTTCTTACTTCTGTGTTTTGCGGTAGGAAAAGAAATCCCACGGCATAATCGCCCTCTTTCGGTAGAGTGAAGGGAAGATTTTTTCTAAAAAATGCATCGGGAATGTTGATCATGATCCCGGCACCGTCTCCGGTTTTTGGATCGGCCCCTTCGGCCCCTCGGTGTTCGAGGTTACACATCAGGCGGATCCCTTTGTCGACGATGTCGCGGGAACGTTTGCCTTTAAAATTTGCGATAAAACCAACACCACAGGAATCTTTGTCCATGGCAGGATCATACATACCTTGGGCCTGTGGGCCGAGTGGCGGAAGGATGGGTGGTTGGTTAGATTTCGACATACGTACCCTACTCTAAAGCAATTACTGTACCTTGTTTTTACATTTGGATGTACTGTCCAATTATTTTGTTTTCAGCAAAATGATTTATTTTTAGGCAAAACCAAACACCAGAAAATGCCCATAAAAAGTACGATATGTTTATTATTTATCTATTTTGCCTTCAGGACAGGCCAGATTGAATTCGATCTAAAAAATCTTGGAGTACAAGAAACAAGCGAACTGCAACTTCCATAGGAAAATCGCTTAAATCCGAGCAACCTTTTTCGGGTAAGTTTGGTTGCTTTCTTGTTAGTTTTGAGGCGGTTCGAGATGGGGAAAAATGGATTTTCAAAAGTTGTTACAGCAGATCCAAAACCGATTCGAAAAAGTCGAAAATCGAAGGGTTTACTTAAACGAACGATTCTAGTTTTGGTTCTATTATTTGGATTTGAATCCTAACCAACCTAAGATGTGTTCGGCGGCTTCTTCTTTGGAAAGTTTAGATAGATTTAGTTTGAAATGAGCAGCTTCCTGGTAGACGGGTAATCTTTTTTCTAAAATAGCTCGGTAAGAAGTTTCTTTAGAAAGGTCGGGTCTTGTGGAGTCTCCCTTTACTTTTTCAATGAGCTCCTCAAGGCCACGTTCCAAATAAACGATCCTTCCTATACTACGGAGTAGGTCCAATTTTCTTTTGCTTGGAACTTCATTACCGGCCTCGTCTAAATCAAATAGGATGCCACCACCACAATCCAAGATGATACCATCCGCATTTTGCAATTTTTGCAAAATAGAATATTCTAATTCTCGGAAAGCCTTCCAACCAGATTTTTCCACGAACTTTGGGATGGGAATTCCGCCGGCTTCATAAACAGCAATGGAATCAGTAGAAACAACTGGAAATTCGGTTTTTTTGGAAAGGGAACGAGAGACTTTGGATTTTCCAGCACCTCTTGCTCCAATAAAAATAATATTCATAAAATTTGACTCAAAACCTGAGGCTAATACTAAAATACTATACGTTTAACAAATCAGCAAGGCCGGCTTGTAAATCTGGAATGTGAACAAAATAGGTTTCGATATCTGCTTCTGTAACGCCTGTTTGGCTGAGTGCAAAAGGAGAAATCGGAACGGACTCACCACCAATATCGATTCCAATTCCAGAAACGACTATGAGAATACTCGCAATATGTACAACAGAAGTGAGAACTGGGTTGTTTTTGGAATTTTCAGGTGTGAGGTAGTTGGCGACAACATCAGTCAATTCCTGTGGGAAGTTCCAACGTTTCAAAAGATTCTCAGACACTTCCATATGTGTGTATCCGAAATACTTTTTTTCTAACATAGGGAAGGGCTCTTGGTTGTCTTTTAGGTCCGCTTTGATTTGCATCATCACCGGGCTAAAAAACTGTGCGAGTACAATTTTACCCACACTACAGAGAAGGCCAGAAGTGAAAGCTAGGTCTTTATCTATTTTGAGTTTTTTGTGTTGGACAATTTTACTCGAAAGTTCTGCCACCAGTAGCGAAGAAGTCCAAAGTTGGGCTGCTTCCAATTGGTAACTATTTAGGTCTTGCGAAAGGATTCCTTTGGCAGCAGTAAGTAGGACAATTTCTTTTACCGTTTTGATTCCAAGAGTCATAAGAGCCTCTTGGACAGTGCGGATGGGTTTGGAGGCCCGGTAATAAGCAGAATTGGAAAGTTTAATTACGTTTGCAGTGATCGCTGGGTCTTTCGAAATTTCCTGTGCAAGATCAGCAATATTTACATCGGGTTTTTGGAGTTTTTCCAATACCTTTGAAACAACCGACGAAATGGCAGGTAGTTTATTTACGTCTTGTAATATTTCATCAACCTTCGATTTTAGCATATTCGCCTAACGCACCTTATAAAGGTATTTTTCCATACCAGCTTTTTTTAACAGCACACGCCCGTCGTCACAGTAAAGACTGATAGTTCTTCCTTCGTTCCCAGCTACATCTTCCACAATGACAGGGATTTTATTCTCTTCCATAAATTTTTTGACAATGGCGATATTCTGTTCCCCAATGTTTTGTAAAAATTGGGAATTGATCCCCTTAAACATGGAGGCTCCACCGAACATTCGACAAGAGTAATGGCCAATGGTGGACCCTTGCTGTTTCATCATTTCGATGAGGATGGGCAGGGCAGTTTCTCCGTATTTGTGAGGAAACTTTGTGGCATCCTTTCCTGTCGGATCTTTGGCAAGCATGATATGGGAAATGGCCCCCACTTTCTGTTCTGGATCATACAGAACGATTCCTATGCACGAACCCAATGTGGTTCGGAGCACATCCGTATCTTTTCCGAGCTTGATATCGGCAATTCCCACATTGATGATTTTGGATTTAATAGACATTCTACTTGTTTCTAGAGAGTGGAACCGTTACTTAGGTATTATAGATAGTAACCTTTCCTTATGCGTTCAATCAAAAAATCAACTCCCACAAGAAAATCTACCAAAAAAGGTTTCAAAACTACAGAACCTTATCTCTTCCAAACCATCGGAAAAACGGAAGTCCACATTCTAGGAACAGCACATGTTTCCAAACAAAGTGTAGACGAAGTCGAAAAAATGATCCGAACATTAAAACCCGATGTCATTTGTGTCGAGTTATGTGAGTCTCGAATGAAGTCGGTGGAAGATCCCGACTATTTAAAAAAATTAGATATATTCAAAGTATTTAAAGAACGCAAGATGTGGTTACTCTTATCCAGCCTCATCCTTTCTTCCTTTCAGAAAAAAATCGGCAATAAAGACATCAAACCGGGTGATGAAATGCGTAAAGCGATCACTATGGGCCGAACCTTAAAAAAACCTGTGGTGGCAGTAGACCGAGAAATCCAAACCACACTCAAAAGGTCTTGGGGGAATGTAGGTGTTTTCTCTAAAATGTATCTTTTCAGTGCTCTTCTTGCTTCCCTTTTGGTTCGAGAAGATGTATCAGACGATAAAATTGAAGAGATGAAATCGGATGATATTCTCAAAGATCTATTCTCTCAGATCCCAAAAAAATATGAATCAGTTAAACATGTCATCATTGATGAAAGAGATGTGTATTTGGCAGAAAAAATTCGCCAAACAACAGAAGGTAAGTCAGTTAAAAAACTTCTTGCTGTTGTGGGTGCGGGGCATTTGGCCGGAATCGAAAGGAATCTTCACACAACAAACGACTTGTCCATGTTAGATGAGGTTCCCAAACGTAAGTGGTGGGATAATATTAGTATCATTCTATATCCTGTATTCTTTGCTGGACTCATCGGGTATACTACTTGGAGCCAAGGTGGGGAAGCTGGTATGGATCTGTTTTCGAAACTGATTTATATCAAAGGTGGACTTGCAGCCCTCGGTGCTCTGATTGCACTAGCTCATCCGATTTCTATCCTTCTTGCTTTTATTACGGCTCCCATCGGAACTTTTGTTCCCATCTTTAAGGCGGGTTGGGTGAGTGCGCTTTCCGAATCGTATTTGCGTAAACCCCTTGTAGAAGACTTCGAACACATTGCCGAAGATTCAGAAACCTTTGTTGGTTTTTGGAAGAACCGTGTCCTCCATATCTTTCTCGTTTTTTTCCTTCCCCAATTTGGATCTACGATTGGAACCTTTATTGTTGCCGGAAAAGGCTTGAAGAATTTATTTTAGGGATATATGATTGGTTTCGTCTAAAGGATGAAGAGCAGAGCATGAAACGAAAATTTGCAATTGGATTCATTCTAATTTTCCTTGCTTATCTGGGATGTAAATCCTCGGTTTTCGGGTTTTGTACTTCGGCGGAAAAGTTTGTAGAACGAGCTTCCATTCCGCCTTGCCACCAATCGGCTGAATCTAAAGGAAATGCAGCGGATTCTTGTGAATGTCCCATCACACATGAGGAACTCCAATCTTCCACGGCTGCTGATTTCCCCATTTGGAAACAGGTCAAACTTGTTGTTTGGGATGCGTTTACAGATCTCGAACCTAAGTTACTCCATCGTAAGTCCAAACTAGGATTGTTATCCCAACTTCGTTATCCTACTCCCTACTTCCCCACGCAGACAGTTCGACTCCTAATTTGAAACTGCCACACCTAAGTTTAGGTGAATGGATTGTACACTTTATTGGATATTATTTTAACAGAGGTTATACGATATGAATCGCAAAGAATTATTACAAAAAGCAGGAATGGCAGTTGCCGTTTCGGGAATTTTATCTACAGTTTCCGCAGAAGACCATGACCATTCTACGATGTCCATGCAAACAACTGGAAAATCAAAGTATTCCAAAGCAATGATGGCGGCTATGCACTGCCAACTTTCCGCTGAGGTTTGTCTCAGCCATTGCCTCACAGAACTTGGAAAAGGAGAGAAATCGTTGGCTGCTTGTGCCACAAGTACAAGAGAAGTTATTAGTTTATGTGATTCTTTTGTAAAACTAGCGAGCCAGTCTTCTACTTACACAAAGAAGTTAGCAAACTTATGTATTGAAGTTTGTGAAGCTTGTGCGAAGGAATGTGATAAACATGCCAACCACCACACTGTTTGTAAAGAATGTCGAGACAGCTGTCTAACTTGCGTGAAAGAATTAAAGAAAGTCTAACCGATCGGATAGATAAAACTTGCAACTGTCCGTCGTTTGGCGGACAGTTGTATATCGAAATTTCTAGAATATAAAACCTAACGTTTTTTAGTCTTTTTCTTTGCTTTCGGCTTCGCTACTGGTTTTGCCGCAGCTTTTGATTTTTTTGAAGGTTTGGCTTTTTTAACAGCGGACTTCTTCTTTACTGCTAATTGATTTTGGTTCTTTTTATAAACCGATGGTTCATACTTCGAAAAATCCACTTCAATCTTTTTAGGGACTGCAAATTCAGGATTTGCTTTGGGCGGAGAAATGATAACAATACTATCTTTCGGAGTACCCAAAAATTCTCTGAGTGTACGGATGTTTTCATTCCTACGTACTAAGTTATAATTTCCAGGAATATCAAACCATAAGTCACGACCTTGGCCAAACTCCGTACTTTCTTGTGGCGGAAAAGAAAAGTCTTCGATAGCAGAGAGAGGTTGGAAGAGGGGAAAAGATAACGCATTTTTATAATTTGTTTTTACCCAATCGGATTCAAAACCCCAATAGGATTGTCTTGTATTGGTAAACCGGTCTGAACCATGGAAAGGAGTACCGAGAGTGATGAGCCGTTTGACTTTTCGTCTGGCTTCATCAGGTAAAATTAAAACGAGAAGCCCTCCGGTGTTATGAGCAATCAAAGTCACTTCGTTAGGTGCCGTGAGAATCTGACTGGCAAGATACTGAACGGCTTCTTCCAATGATAATGGGTCACGGAGAGTAGAAAGGATTCCTACTTTGAATCCCAAGTTGTCCAAGTTGGATTTGAGTCTAGAATAGTAGGAACGTCCGGCGAGAAACCCAGGAACGATCAATATGTTTTTATCCTTGTTATTCTCCACAAACAAATGGCTGGGAAGATAAAACGACAATAACGCCCAAAAACGTTCCAGATATTCTATGAATCGAAACATGAATTAAATGATTCTGTCAGACTCAATTCTTGTCTATGAAAATCAATTCCAGCGCCAGAAGAATTCCTGAATTGACCGATAACCGTACTTACATAGGATTGCCTTTTAGAATCGTATGCGTCATAGTTTCTTTCTTATATTCCTTTTAGGGTTTTTTCCTGCGGTCCTTTGGTCCGATCCGGGAAATTATGAAGAAGCAGCGAAGCTTTTACCCCAAATTTGGGAAACAAAGTACCCCCTTCCTTATGGAAAACTCACAAAAAAGGATCCTTTGAAACAAGGAATCCGGCAAGTGACCCGTAAAAAGGGAAAGTATTGGATGTACAATTTCGAAGTTTTTATGCCAAAATACGAAAGGAAAGAAACCGTTGCAGTTCCCAAAGATGACGGCCGCAGTATCCTCGTATTTTTTTTATGGAATCCGGGTGTAATGGAAGAACCTCACCGGATTGAACTTGGGGAACCACACGAAGGGAAATGATATGGAGAAACAAAAATCGGATCAATTGATCACAGAAACCATGAAAGCCGCCGGCCTATCGGATGCATTCATTGCCGATTTTATTACTAAGGTAGATGCTGTACGAAACGGCGAAACAGGGATGGTCAACTGGGAAGAGGTAGGAGATTTGAATCCCAAAACCGATGAAATTTCTTTAGAATCCATTCATTCGTCTTACCCTACAGACCTAAGCCTACTATCCAAATTGGTGGTAATCAAGTTGAATGGGGGACTTGGAACGAGTATGGGACTCGACAAAGCAAAGTCTCTCATCCCTATCAAAAGTTCCATGTCTTTTCTTGCCGTAATGGCGAAACAAATTGAATTCATTCGTTCCGAGTATGGGATTGATGTCCCTCTCCTTTTTATGGATTCTTATAATACACAAAAAGAATCACAAATGGAATTAGAGAAAAATGGATTCAAACAAACGTTGCGAACTAGTTTTTTACAAAACAAGGTTCCACGTTTGGATGCAGAAACTTTTGCCCCCATCCAAAACAAAAATGAAAAAGAAAATTGGTGCCCACCGGGTCACGGTGATATTTATTTTACTATGGTGCAAGAGGGGATTTTGGATGAATTACTTTCCAAAGGTTTTGAAATCGCCTTCCTTTCCAATGGAGACAATTTAGGTGCCACCGTTGATCCGCATATTGTAAGTTACTTATTAAAAGAAGACATTCATTTCGCAATGGAGATGACTCCAAAAACTCTGGCCGATAAAAAAGGTGGAGCGATCTATAGAAAAACGGTGGGTGGTAAGTTTATCAAATATGAGTTGTTGGAAACAGCGCAAGTTCCGAAAGAACATGAAAATGAATTTAGTGGTCTTGGGAAATTCAGAACATTCTCAACAAACAACCTTTGGATCAATCTTCGTGCTTTAAAAGAAAGATTCAACCAAGGGAATTTTTCTTTATCTCTCATCGTCAATCCCAAACAAGTGGATGGTAAACAAGTAATTCAACTAGAAACTGCCATGGGAAGTGCGGTTGGAAATTTCTCTAAATTCAAAGGAATCATCATTCCCAGGGATCGATTTGCCCCTGTTAAAAAAACAGAAGATTATTTGATTCGTCGCTCTGATGCCTATATACTCAATTCTGACTTTTCTCTCACCATGACAAAAGAAAGAAAATCTGCAGGACTCGGTGAGATTTTAGTCCAACTTGATGAAAAGTATTATAAAAAAATACATCAGTTTGACAGCCTATTTCAACAGTATCCATCTCTTCTTTATTGTGAAGAGTTAGTAGTTACTGGTGAAGTCCTATTTGATGTTCCCATCACCATTAAAGGAAAAGTAAAAATCCAAAATCTATCGGGTGAATTAAAAACAATCTCTTCGCTTGGTAGAAAGGAATTTGAAAACGAAACCATCTCTTTATGAAACAGATTTGCTCTTTCTTTTTTTTAATATTTTTTGTGCATTGTGGCTCACCACTTTCATTCCGTTCGGCTTGCTATGAACGTAACAAATGTTCTACGATTGAAGGTGCTTGTTTTTTACGAAACGATTCGTTTTATAGAATAGCAACGAGTAGTGCAGACTATAGCGCTCCAGATATGGCGGCTCTCGTTGGGAGTTGTATCGGATTAGAAAAAACTTGCCGCAAAAATTGTGAAAGTGGAACTATTTTTTAGTTCCTAACTTCAATCTTTGGCTCATTTGGGCGAACATACGTTTCAAATAAACTTCGTTCAACGAAATCCTCCAGTTGATGAGTGCCCCTTCATAGATATTGATTAGGTCACGTGCGAGCTCCATTGGACCAATGGATTCTTCCAATAGACCGTTTGCTTGCCATCTTCCAATATACATTGCAAATAGAGACTCCCATCGGAATACAATAGATTTGAATTCGTCACTGAACGGCTGTTCGCCGACAGGAAATTGGCATGAAAAGATAGCAATAGGACAACCCTGATAATAAGAGCCATCTTCATTGATTTGGATTCCAACTGCTTTGGACATTTCGGAGATAAAATCATCAGGTGTATTGGATTCCCTGAGTATTTGGCGAAACCAAATCAGGACATCAGTCCCATAAGCCTGAATGACCCGGATCCCCAAATCTCGTTTGGATGGGAAGTGGTCATAGAAGGAGGCTTTTGCCGTTCCGGATTCTCGGATGAGTTGGTTGATTCCTGTGTGGTAGTAGCCTTGTTGGTAGAATCTTTTTTTGGCGATTTCAAGGATGCGGTATCTGGGGGAGCCTTTCATGGGATTTGAGTATGGGGGAGGTGGGGGATTTGTCAATCCTTGCAGACCGTTCTGTCTGTTTTTTCATTTACAGACAGAACGGTCTGCGGAAACTATCCCTAACCACCCCAGGAGCCCCCCATGCCCCACACCACCGAAATCGCCGTCCTTTGGAGCCATCTGGATGCCAACGGACATGTCAACAATGGAGTCTACCAATCCTATTTTGATGAAGCAAGGATCCAAGCCCTTGAAAATGAAGGATTTTCCATTCAGGAAATGCGCGAAAAAAAAGTGGGTCCAGTGATGCTAAAAGCAGAGTTGTCTTACCACAAACCCCTCCACCATCCAGACGCAGTGAGAATTGAAACAGGATTTCGTGAGATGTCAAAAATTAAGGGGAAGGTAATTCAGAATATGTTTCGGATCTCGGATGGGGCCCTTGTTTGCGAAGCTATTTTTTCGGCCCTCTTTTTTGATTTTGAGAAGAACAGACCTTGGAAAATTCCTGATGCATTCCTTGAGAAGTTTAAAGCAGAAGAGACGCTAAATCGTAACCAACCGCTTCCTTAATCTTTCGTTTATGTTTATTCTCTGATAAAGGAAAGTTGACTTTTTTCGGGAACGAGTCCTTTGTCTTCAAACTCACCTGACAATGATTCATAGTTAGGTGAAAGTTTAATTTTCCATTTCCCTTTTTCTTCGAGTAAGTCAGAATCAACAATATTTTTGCCACGGAAGATTTGATTTTCATTCCATTTCATAATGATGTTTCCTTCCACATCTTCTGCTTCAATGGTCAAACGAACGGGTTTTACCTTATTTTTTCCGTCCCAATACATCGCAGTCCATGGACCAATAAACTTTTGAATGGCGGACTCACCAAAAGTTTTTACTTTTTTTACATCAAGGACTGTATCAGAAATCACTGACGTGACAGGTTTTGAAAATAAACTTTCCCCGACTCCTTTGGATATGGATTGGATGGCAAAAAAATAGAATTGGTTTTTTGTTAAGTTTTGTAATTTGAAATTCGATTCGGATGTTTCTTTTACAAGACTCCAATCAGGATCATTTTTTTTACGCATATAGACTTTATACGATGTTACTTTGGGAACCACATTCCAGCTAAATAAAAATTCACCGGTTTTCCTGTTCTCGGAGACAGTCAACTCAGGAGGTTTTAATCCCATGGATCTTCCCGCCACAAGAGATGGAAATCCAATATCTGGCTCTGAAGGAAGGCTAAACAATTCTCCTTCAAATTCCGAAGCCACTGCATAGAAGGATTCCTTTTCATAGTTGTCATTATCTTTGAATTGGAGCTCCATAGTCTTTGCGATTTTTTTCCATTGTCCGTTTGTTTTGCGGAATATGTGATAAGCTACGGCACTCGGAGAACCTTCCCATTGCAGAATGGTCGCATCTGCATACAATCCTTTCGATGCGGTTAAATTTTTTGGCCTGGGTTTCAAAACTTCGGAAGGATCCAAGTGAGCCGAAACATAACTACTAGATTCACCAATCAACTGGTTTCTTTCTGGGATCACTTGGTAAATTTCGCTGTCCCCGTTGCGGCTGGCTTTTAGATCAATATACGTTGTTTTTTCCGTTTTGCCCAGGAACCGATAGATCCGTGCTACTGGATTCCATTTGTAAACGGCGAAGGTTGTGGAGATAGGTTGCGGGTCCCACTCTAATAGAATTCGATCATTGGTAGCTACCACGGACGCTTGGAGGTTGGTCACAGGTAAGATTCCTGCGGGTTTAGTAGGGTCTACCGCATAACCATCGTTTGAATCAAGAGAAGGTTTGGACAAAAAATTTTCATCCAGACTTGCAACACGATAATTGTAGGCAGTACTTTTTTGGATTCCAAAGTCTTCAAAGAACGCTTGTTTGGAAAGTCCCACGAGTTGGTATTTTGAATCTATTTTGCGTTTCCGGTAAACTTCATAACCTATGGCCCTTTTTTCTCTAGACCAACTGATCCGAATTCGATCAGAAAAATCACCTCGAGAGGCAAAAACTTCTTTAGGAGGAAATAGATTATGTTCCCCATACTCTAAAGATTCTAATGCATCGTTTAGTTTATTCTGTGTTAGGAGTTCGTTTTCAATTTCCGAATCGGCAACATAAGCAGACTTAGTGTATTTGGGAAAGGTTTCATAAGAAATCCATAAATACCCATGGTCACCCCAAGTGGTTCCCCAAGAATTCCATACTTTGAATGCTTTCTTTTTGTCGTTATAACCTAAAACCACAAGAGACTGTGCCCCTAAAACCTCCCCAGTTCCTATTTCAAAGATGGAGTCTGGTTTTGGGTCCCTAAAGTTTTCATAAACCAAATATCCGATGAGGACTGGTCTTTTTTCGGCTAATGCTAGTTTGACGGTAGTTAGATCATGAGGTTCAATTCTATAAATCCTTCTCAGTCTGGCTTTCCTACCCAATTCGACAATATTTGCTTTTGGTTTAGTTCGGAAACTGGAAGAAGATTCGTTCATAATTTCCAAAGTAACGGAACCTCTACTTTCTGCGAGGACTAGGCCATCCAGAAGAGAGATAGCTTGGTCTTTCCCACTATTTAGTTGATTGTAAATAAAGTTAGGTGAGTATAATATTTTTTGCCCATTAGCAGAAGAGGGACCTATAGAAGAAAGATTACGGATTCCTTTTTTTTTGGCTTCTAAATAAGAAATGAGTCCATATCCAACCGAATAACCAACATTATCTTTGTAAATTCCTTGGTCTCCTGGAAGCGGAAATTCTGCACTGAGGTCATAACTTCCGGGTAGGTCGGAACTTGTCATTTCGGAGTGGAAGGCTGGAATGGTTTGGTAGAGTTCGAAGGGATCGGGGATAAGACCAGGTTTTTTTGCTGAGGATTTTGATTCTGTTTTTCCAGTAATGGGTTTGGGCTGGAATCCAAAAGTAATAAGGGCAACTGCAATAAAAATGGTTCCAATCGCAATTCGATGTTTGGTGTTCCGTAACATTTTAATCCTCTTCTAAATCAAAACTGATAGGAAGTCGATGTGCCATTCGTGTTGGTTTTCCTTTATCGTATCCAGGAGAAAACCGAGCTCTTTGGATGATCCGAATGGCGGCTTCATCAAACCCGTATCCTGCTCTACCCGAAACAATTTTCGCACCTTGGAGGACTCCATGTTCGTCCACTTGCACCATCACAACGACTGTTCGTTGGCTGATATTGGCGGCTTTGGCAGCTTCAGGAAAATAGGCTTTCAAATCAAAATCAATGATAGGAGTCGGAGGACGATCTCCATTGAAAGAAAATAAATACCCATCTTTGTCAGTTCCATTTCCCGAAAGTTGGTTTGGATTCAAATCTGAATTGTCTGGTTTTTCTTCCGCATCTTTGTTTGATCCTTCCACCCATTCTTGTTTTTCTACTGGAGCGGGACTTGACGTCCCACCGATCAGTTCTGGAGGAATCTCTTCAAACGAAACATCCATATCTTCCATCGATGTTTCTTGAAAGGCAGCATTACTAGGAAGGGTCAGTATAAAATAAATCAAATAGCAAAATACATGCAATCCTACTGAGGCAAATAGACTAGCACGGAAAAGTCCGAACCGCCTCAGTTTATATTGCAGATACAAGGTAAATGACTTCATGATATTACTTACTAATGATGGATATTCGGAGTCGAGCTAGAAGATTGGTTATGTTTTCCGCTAGTGATGAAACTGGCATGGATTTCTTTGGAAAGGATTTCCAAGTGACCAATGATGAGTTTCATTTTACGAGTGAAGTAATTGTTTGCCATCACCACCGGAATCGCAACCGCAAGTCCTGCCGCTGTGGCGAGTAGGGCAGTGGAAATACTACGCATCACCACTTCTGCTCCCGAGTTACCAAGTGTCCCCAGTCCATAAAAAGCTTTGATAACCCCAAGAACCGTTCCAAGTAATCCGATGAAGGGAGTGTTATTGCCGAGGGTGTTGAGAATTGGAAGTCTTTCTTCCAGACCCAAACGTTCTTTTAGAATTTTCCCTTCCATCAGTTCCTCTAGGCCTTTGTGGTTTTCCTTTTCTCGTTCCAAAACAAAATGCATGAACCGAGTGTAGGAATTCTCCATGGGATGGGTTTCCAATAGTTTTTCTGTACCTTTTAGGTCTCTGTGACGAACAAGGAGAGTGAGAGAATCCAGAAGAGACTCTGATTCTTTGTTAAAATTACGTTTATAAACAATTAACCTTTCAATAAATACGGCAATCGCGAGAATACTTGCGAATAACATAACGAGGAAAATGATTTTTTCCCCAAGGTCTACGAAATCTTGCATTTTGGAACCTTCTAACGGACAGAATTCTTTACCTTGGACAACAATCAAAGAGAAAAATTACGGAAAAAGAACTTCGGTTGATTCCAAGCCGACCCCAAAGAAAGAATGATTCCAAGGATTGGTATGAAGGCAAAAGACATTCTTCCCAGTTTTTTGGGGCTCATTTTCATCATTTTAGGTGTTTCGTTGGTAGTATTCTATGCTACAAAATCATGGGAGACATTTCTTAGTCTCTGTCCCAACAAAGATTTTTTGTCTTGGGATGAGAATATTCGACTGAACCAGGTACTTGACCAGTATGTCGACTTCCGCAATGGAAATTGGGTTCGAGGAATTTTGCCTTTTTTGGAAAGTCCCACTTGGCCCCCTCTCCGTTCCCTGTTAACGTTTGTTACGCTCTATTTGCCAATCGATGCTTATGAAACCTATCGTGATTCTTTTTTAGGGCTTTTGTTTTTGGTTTTGGTTTATCCGGCTTTGGTTTATATATCTTATCGCATAACAAAGTCTCTCCTTTGGTCAGGAATCATTTCAGGCCTTATTTTTATTCTCACCATCCAGACGGGAGAAGTACCTGCGTATTCTCTTTCTTCGATGTTAGAAACCCAGTCTATGTTCTTTCTTTTGTTTTCTATCTATGCCATTTATCGGTTGTATGATGTGGATAATCGGGAATCGGAAATTGATTCTGGGACCAAGTGGCTTGTTTTCTTTTCTCTATTCGGATTTTATTTTACTAAATACCCGTATGGGATTTTATTCTTTATGGCATGTTTTGCTTATGAACTCTTAAGATCTCCGGCCACATACAAAGATGTTTTACTCTATCTATTAAAAAATTATGCCAAAGGCATTCGACTCATCTACCTAGTCTTTGTTGTGTTAATGGTTTTTTCTTTGCCCATACTTCGAGTGGTTACAAAAATCAATTTAAACCAAAAAGGATTCAAACAATTTATGTTTGGGATCACCTTTGTTTTGTTTGTGGATCTTTCTGTTTATTTTTTTCGCAAACGGGATACAATTCAAAAAGTATTTCCAAAAACGGCAGTGGTCCTTTGGGTTTATGCCATTTTCCCTTCATTTTTATGGTTATTTATGAACCCGGACCGCGTGAATGCACTCATCGATGCTCAGATGATTGTGAATGCATACACTCGCAGTTTTTTCTTAACACTTTGGACAGAACCAGGTCTTGATCCTTCCACACCAGGAGTGTTCGACTTTATCTGGGGATTTCGCACTCTCATTCTTTTTTCTGTTTTGTCTTTGTTGTATTTTCTTTTTCGATCGGGAACCAAATTCCAAACAAAATTAAAGGATCCCCTCCTTGCAGGAACTCTCATTCTATTTTTAGAACTTCTCATTTTGGAACTTACTACCGGGAACAAACAACCAAGGCATGTTTTGCAATTTATCCCTGCCATTGGACTTGTTGGCTTTCTTTGGATATTGCGTTTGTACGAACTCGCTGATAACAAAATGGAAAGATTGGCTTCAGTTTCGGTATTTTTACTCACCTCTCTTTTTGTATTTTCCAATTCTATATATTCTCAAGGCATTTTGTCTGGAGAATTTTATAAAACGAAAATGTTTTGTTACCGGGGAATGAATGCGAGTGATTTTCAACCAGCAAGAGAGATCGCCGAACAAATATCACCTGACAAAAAATATGTTCTTATCAATGCTTTTCATTTTGAGGAAAAATATGGTTCTCGTGGTCGTGTGCTTGCTTCCGATTTTGATCTTGCAATGAAGTTGAAGACTTATAAAACAGGGATGGTACGAAATGACCACAAATACCGATGGAAAGAATGGACAGATTTTGATTCTGTTCTTTTATTAAGTGATGTTTGTCCTGATAGTTTTGTCGAAGAAAAATTTGAAAACCGAACAAAAATCTTGAATAGTAAGTCAACGTTACTGTCTACTTATAGAGAGAGTTCCGGTATTGCTTGTCTTCAAGAATATAAATTGCTCAAATAGAGAAAAAGATTTATGAGTATTGCTTCCTTTTCCATCAAACGACCTATTTTCATATCCTCACTAGTGATCATCATGGTGATTACTGGTTTTATTTCCCTAAAACGAATTGGAGTTGATCTTTTTCCCGACATCAATATTCCCTTCGTTGTGGTTTCGACTGTATATCCTGGTGCCGGTCCAGAAGAGATTGAAACTTCGATTTCCAAACCATTGGAAGAAGAACTCAGTTCCATTTCTGGTCTCAAACGAATCACATCTAGAAACCAAGAGGGAATCTCTATGGTGTTTGCCGAGTTCAACCTAACCACAGACATCAAATACGCCGAACAACAGGTTCGGGATAAAACAGCTCGTGTGAAACCTCTCTTCCCCGATTCGGCAAAAGAACCACTAGTGCAAAGGTTTGATCCTTCTGACCAACCCATCATGCGGATCTCACTTTTTGCTGATCTACCGGAGGGGGAACTCTATGATTTGGCAAAAGAGAAAATCAAAACCAAACTCGAACAAGTAAACAACGTAGGTGCTGTCAAAATCATCGGTGGATCTCGTAGAGAAATTCATATAGAGCTTGATCGAAACAAAATCAATGCCTTCCAAGTTCCCGCCATCTCCATTGGAAACCAAATCAAAAATTCTGGTGTGAACATTCCTGCCGGAAAAGTAGAAGGTGGCGATAAAGAAACCTCCTTTCGAACGGTTGCCAAATATGAATCCTTATCTCAAATAGAAAACACGGTCGTATCTTTTGGTGGAGAGTTTGGGCGAGGGGTTCTTGTAAAAGATTTGGGCCAAGTTAAGGACACCCTTCAGGACCGCCAAACGCTGGGTATGTTGTATGCGCCGATCAGTGCAGAAGAACACGAGGAACCTTCCCTCATTGGGAAATTATTATTTAAATACGATGCTCCTAAAAAAGAAAGGATCCAAAAAAAAGCCCTTTTCTTGGATGTATACAAACAATCAGGAGCCAACACTGTAGAAGTTGCCGATGGAATCCTTGGCAAAATTGATACCATCAATGCTCAAATCAAAGACCTCAAAGGGGCACCGAAAGTTATTTTGATTCGAGATGGATCCAAATGGATTCGTGCAAATATTGAAGATGTAACCATAGCCATCATTCTTGGGATCTTACTTGCAGTTATTGTTGTGTATCTCTTTCTCGGGAACGTTCGTTCCACTCTCATTACTGGTATGGCCCTCCCCAACTCTATGTTAGGTGCCTTTATCATTATGTATGCCATGGGTTTTACCATGAACGTAATGACTCTCCTTGCTCTGTCCCTTGCGGTTGGACTTCTTGTGGATGACGCCATTGTGGTTCGGGAAAATATTTTCCGTAAATTAGAAGAAGGGGAATCCGTCATTGTTGCGGCAAGGAAAGGAACAGAAGAGGTGACACTTGCCGTTATCGGGACTTCCCTAACAGTCATTGCTGTATTTCTTCCGATTGGATTTCTTTCAGGGATTGTAGGCCAGTTTTTTAAACAATTTGGACTGACGGTTGTCTTTGCCATGATCATTTCGCTTTTTGATGGTCTGACTGTCGCACCCATGTTATCTGCTTATTTTGCAGGAAAAACAGACATCCATAAAAAGAAAAATTTTGTACTTCGTAACTTTGATAAATTTCAAGATTTTCTGGACAGAATGTACGGAATCATCATGAAGTTTGCCCTAAAAAAACCATGGGCAGTCATTTTACTTACTTTTCTTACTTTGATTACCAGTATCTTCTCGCTGGCGTTTGTGAAAAAAACCTTTCTGCCGGCCAACGACCAAGGGGAATTTATGGTGAACGTGGAAATGGCTCCTGGAACTTCCTTACAAGGAACATCCGAAACAGTAGAACAAATTCAAAATGAAATTATCAAAACTATTCCTGAATTAGAACTTCTTGCTACGGTTGTTGGAAATAGTGATGGGGAATCTAATATTGCAACGATTGGTGTGGCACTTCTTCCTGCCGAATATCGCAAACGAACCACAGGAGATGTGAAAGACCAAATCCGCGAATTTCTAAAAGCCTACCCGCAAGCAAGACCCAAAGTGAACGACTATTCGGCGATAGGTGGTGGGGTGCAATACCCATTCAACTTAAATCTAAAAGGGGAAAACCTAAAAGACTTAGAAACCTATTCTTTCAAAGTGATGGAAGAACTGCGCAAAGTTCCTGACCTAACCGATGTGGACACAACCTACCGAACCGGAAAACCAGAATTCCAAGTGGTTCCAAACCGTGCCAAAATGCAAACGGTGGGTGTCGTTGCTGGTGTGATGGGGGCTGAGCTTCGTTACCACATTGAAGGTGGAGAAGTGGCGAAGTATTTGGAAAACGGAATTGAATATGACGTCCGCCTAAGGCTGAAAGAAGAACAACGAAACCTTCGTAAGTCCTTCTATGAAACCCGAGTGCCAAACATCCAGAACCGCCTTATCCCTCTCAGTGCCATTGCGGAAGGAAAAGAAAGTAGTTCTCCTGCAAGAATCATCCGAGAAGACAGATCCCGTGTGGTTCCAATCAACGCAAATCTAGCTCCAGGAGGAGCCATTGCTTCTGCATCTGAATCAGCAGCAAAGATATTAAAAGAAAAACTCCCTCCACCTCCGGGAATCACTTATTCCTTTGTGGGCCAATCGGAAGACTTTAAGGAACTGTTACAAAACATAATCCTCGCTTTTGGTATGGCACTTATATTCATCTATCTTGTGTTAGCTTCTCTTTATGAGTCTTTTATCACACCGATCACCATCCTTTTTGCGATCCCACCAGCCATTTCGGGTGCTTTTTTTGCTTTGGCTCTGACGGGTGAGATGCTGAATCTATTTAGTATGATTGGACTCATTCTCCTTATGGGACTTGTGGCCAAAAACTCCATCCTCCTTGTGGATCACGCTATCCTTGCCATGAAAGAACATGGAATGACTAGAGATGAAGCCATCTTTGATGCGGGTTCCAAACGACTTCGCCCCATCCTTATGACATCCCTTGCGATGATTGCGGGAACTCTACCGATTGCTCTGGGAATTGGAGAAGCATCTAAATCAAGAACTGCCATGGGAATTGCTATCATCGGGGGACTTGTCCTTTCGACTCTCATCACTCTCATTGTGGTGCCTGCTGTGTTTGGGTACATTGATCGGTTGCGTGAAAAAATCGAAGGAGCCTTCCGTCCTGATTTTGAAATCCGACCAGAGGATTTAGAGGACTAAGCTCAAAACTTATGGATTCTCTGGCATAAATTTAAACTTGCCCAAACTTTGAATTCGGCGTTCCCTTGCTTACATGTCCAGCGAACGCCGAATCTACAAACGAATCTCCGAAAAAGTCCATCTCACATACCGAGTGATCCAATCGGGTGCCGGCTCGGCCCAGTTTTTACCCAAAGACAAAGGGGAAGGGGAATCCCAAGACATTTCTGAAGGTGGATTGTTGTTCCGAACCAAAGAACCCATGTCTCTTGGAACAAGGTTGGAATTAGAATTAAGATTCCCCGATGTTAAGTACGTTTTGTACCCGAAAGCCAAGGTTGTACGTTTGGAAGAATTTGGAGAGGGGGCTTTTTATGAAGTGGGCCTTGAATTTAACCAGATGTTCGACGATGATCTAAAACTTTTGTTAGAACACATTAGCCGATTAGAAATTTAGAATTCCATGTTCACCTATCTTGAAAAATTGATTGGTCTTTAGGTAGAACATGCCCGTGTTTCATCGGCTGTTTGTTTTTTTTCGAGGGAACCCTCTCGATCCTATTTCGCTTCTTGCCGTTTATTCCGAAATTATCAGTAAACTATACTTCCTCGGCTTTGCTTATTGCCTTGCTTATATTCAAAGTGTGTATATGGAATGGAATGCTCCCGATCCAACCAATTGTATTTTATCTGGCATCGAATTGGTGCTGAGCATTCTACTCGTTTGTACTTCATTTTTCTATCGGCGGATCTTTCGGATTGCACCCATCCTTGTTCGTTTGACTTTTTTTCTTTTGGTTCTTGTGGAAATGGAAACCGGATTTCATGATCCTACCATTCCTTATTTTGATCCAAGGAATTGGCTAACCATTACAGCACTCATGGCTACCTCTTCTTTCTTTTACCCCGGACTTGTATGGCAGTACATTCTGGAATGGTCACTCGTACTTTTGATTTATTTCGGACGAGTTTATCTGGCTAACGAATCTGTAATCCCAGAAGAAACTTGGAGAGAGACATCTACGATATTTCCTTTATTTCTAATTGCTTTTTTTCTGAATCATTGGTGGTTTCGCACTCGGTACATTGCCGCTTACCGAGGTATGTTACTCGAAGAAAAACGAAGGACTTTTTTTCAAGATATTCACGATAGTCTTGGTTCCCAACTTACAGACTTAGTCCTACTTAGCCAAAGTATGGAAAAAACTCCTTCCGGGATAACAGAGATCCAACTGAAAAAACTAAAACAACTTTCAGAGTCAGCTTTACAATCTTTAAGAACACAAGTACAAGAAGAAGACCAAAGGGATTTATTTCAGGAATCGTTGTTAGACGGACTCAAATTGCTAATCAAAAAAAGATACAAACTTGTGGGTCGAAATATTGAGTTGGAATGGAATTCTATTGAGGAAGATACGATTATAAAAGTTCCTGACCCAGAAGTTGCTCATCATATCATTCAAATCTTTAAAGAAATCACAACCAATGACTTACGTCATGGGACTGGAACTTCCTCTTGGCTAATAGAACGAACGAATGAACATTTGTTATTCCAATTTATATCTGAAATACAAAAAGTTTTAGAGGGACAAGAAGGTTCTAAGCTCACAACCTTTAAAGAAGATTTCGTTGAATCCGGCATCGGCGAACGAGGATTACAGCAAAGAATTAAAACTTTGAACGGGGAAATCACCATCCTAGAATCGCCTTATCAAATCAAAATGAAACTTCCTATTGGACTCTTCGATTTATGAAATCCATTTCCATCGGAATCATCGAAGATAATTTGGATTTTTTGGCGTCCCTCTGTGGAGTATTAAAAGAAAATCCGAATTTAAACTTAACCACTTGGAATTCTGCGGAAGAGTTTTGGGCCGACGGACTGAAGGAATGGGATCTTCTTATTTTGGACATTGGACTTCCCGGCATGAGTGGAATCGATGTATTAAAAACCTACCATACTGTTGAATCTAGAAAGAGCCTTGTGATTTCTTCCTTACAAACCGATGATGCAATCTTTTCGGCTCTTCGCAATGGTGCTTCGGGTTATATTTGGAAATCCGAACTGGATTCCTTACACGATACCATCCAAACCTTACTCGATGGAGGAAGTGTGATTTCTCCGTCGATAGCAGCAAAAGTTTTGTTATCTTTTCGCAAACCCCAAACCACTTTGGATCCACTCGGCGTTGGGGTGGAAGTTTTAACACCGAGAGAGAGACAAATTTTAGAACTCATCGTAGAAGGGGACAACCCCCAACAAATTGCCTCGTTATTTGGAACTACTGTGGGGACGGTTCGCCAACAAATCAAAGCAATTTATAAAAAACTCCAAGTGAATACAAGAGTCCAAATGCTAAAAAAAGCCCGCCAATTCGGAATCTTTTAGTTCTATATATACCACTTGGGATATTGAACTAAAAAAATTATCTGTTATTCTGGTTCGATGTTCCTTTTTCTATATAAATTACAAAACGTAAGAAACTTACTAATTTTTTTGTTTTTTCTGCAGGCACTAACCAATTGTGCCACACCCATTATAAAAGCAATTGATGCCAATGACACAGCAAAAATCCAAGATGAATTGGATAAAGGTGCAGACATCAATGAGTATAAAGTATTTTATTATACACCCATTGTTAGGGCTGTACTTGCCGGCAATCAGAAGATGACAGAGTATTTGATCTCTAAAGGAGCTGATCCCAATGGAAGGGGTTCTGGTAAATGGGGGCCAAACCGCTTAATTCCCACAATCTATATCGCGGCTACGTTAGGTGATGTTGATATGGTGAAACTACTTTTGTCCAAAGGAGCAAATCCGGCAGCAAGGGCTGAATACCAATGGATGCGGTCGGAGCCACCTTATCATAATTATGAACAGAAAGGCAATGCATTGAATGCAATTGTAGAAACGACAAAGGCGTATGGACAATTTGTACAAAGTGGGAATGTCACACCTAATAATACTGCTACCGATTTGCAAAAGAAATTTAAAGAATACCAAACGAACAGTATAGAAATTGCGAAAATTTTGGTTCGGGACAAAAGGGTATTGGATGACTCTGAAAACTTAGCTTCCGCTTTTGTAGGATTTCTCAAAATCAAACAAACAGAAATTGCAAATCAGATTTTCAATTCCATTCCGCAAAAATCAATTGATAATCGAATGTACCATCAAATCATTCATATCTATCGCTCCGACTTTCTCAAAAAATTATTAGCAAAATCGAAACCTCCTACACCACCACCTGGCGAATTCAATCTATTCGAATATGCAGTCTTTATGACCGGCGGAGGAGACAATTGTCAACCAAACACATCAGGTGGAGCCATCAAATTTGATAATTTCAAGAATGAAGAGGAAAGAATCCGGCACGCTAATTATGCGAATTATCAAATGGTTGTGGAAACACTTTCTGGAATTTATAACGCTAATACATTGGATAACCATCGTCGTAATTATATTACGCAACAAATCCTGAAAAATAACTTATACCAATTCGCTTGCCTTACGGCCCTTATAAAAACAAACAAAATCAATGTCAATTCCCCAGATAAATATGGTTGGGCACCAATCCATTATGCTGTCCTTTATGCTTCGTATGAAGAAATTGAAAAATTGCTTTTGTTAGGCGCAAATCCAAATTTAAAAACGAAAGAGGTTCCAGAAGACCAAAGAACAGTTTACTTAAGAAATGGATTTACTTACCATCCTCGCCCCAATATTTCAGCAAAAGAAATGGCATTTGCTACTAATAGTAATTATCAAAGATTATTTAAAAATTAAAAAGGAAAATAAATGAAACTTTTACATTGTCTTATTATTGTTTTCTCTGTTGTTAATTGTGCATCCAATATGCTTTTGTTTGTAGACAAAAATCCACTGCCAGACGGTGTTCATAAAAATACCAAACCATTCATAAAAGAAAAAGTTCAATTGGTGATCGTTCGTAAAGGGGCCTTATGTACGGACAGTCCAGTCGAATGTAAATCAAGTATCACAGGTTTATATCCTGAAAGTTTGTATTCAAAGTATGGAGAAGGGTCTTCTTCGTCCGTGTATGGTAGCAAAGCATATTCTGCATTAATGAAACACCTACCAAAAATGGTATCCAATTATGAGATTCGATCCTTCCAGTCTATTGTTGAATGGGATCATTTTAGAAATGAATTTAAACCGAATGTGATGGTGATCACAATTGGTGAGGATCCTTCTATGCATTGGAGTATGTTCGTTTCTGTGGCCACTATTGCGATAATTCCCGGTTACAATCCGATCCAACCGACTACCGAAATAGTGTATTATGATAAAAATGGCGTTGGGAAAGAAATTCAATACACAACTTTTTCACGTGGCCATGTGTGGCACCATCTTACTTTTTTTGGTTGGGCTTATATCTATTCTCATATCATTTCAAAAGATATGTATGATGCCTATTTTGAAGAAGTTTTTAGTACCGCAGTTCCACTGAAGGATAAATGAGAGGGATCTTATCTCAGAAACAGGCATGTAAAATTTGGTGAATTTAGAAGGATGTTCGAAAGTACCTCGACAATTTATACCATCTGGTAAATGGACAAAAGGCCGGGAATCAGGTATCTTAAAACCATCGAATTACCAAAATACAAACAAACGGGACTAGAGTGTGTAGATCGGATCTCGGCTTTTTTCATAAAACTAAGACTGGTTCTGTGGTTTGGGGTCTACTTTGTGCTCGTGTTTTTTCTGAACAGGGCTTTGTAGTAGGCAGCATTTTTTATACCATTTGGTAGATAGACAACTTACATACTTTCTGTTACCATCTGGGTTTGGATGCCGATCCTTATACTTTTAGATTGGCCATTAGTGTATGATTTCCATTAAACATTCTATTGCTCAAAGCAGATGCCATCGTGTCAAAAACGCGGTGGTATTTTTTTTGAATGGACGGACAGAGACTTTCCCTGCGAAAAAATCAAGGAGTAGTAGAAATGGCTACAAAACATCCAACAAATTAGCCATTCTGTAATATCTGTTCCTCAAAAAAATATTGCTCTGATAGATTGCCAGTATAGCTTTGGTTACACTTTCATAGGAGAATTTATGAAGAAAATTTTACTCATGGCAGTTGTTGCGGCTTTTATCGCAAACTGTTACAGCATCGACAAAACTAAAGTTGGCGGAAAAGAAGTGGTAACTGCTACCCAAATGAACCCAGCAATTTTTACAATGTGGGGTGCTCCTGTTACTGCTTGTTTAGATGACCTAAACAAAGAAGGTGTAACTCAAGTTGTTGATGCAAAAGGTCCTGCGACTCACGGATTGTTCTCTACAAGCCGTATTTCTACAACTGAAGCTTGCCAAGCAACTGGCGTTAAGTAAGTTTTTTGTTGGACTGATTCAGCTTATGTTGGTCAGTCCAACTTCTCTCCTCTTTCATTGAACCAATCTTTTCATTTTCTCTTTACTGTTTTTTTTCTTTTTTGTCTCTCCGTTTCGCCCCTATTTTCTGAGCAAAATTTTCCCGATGAAGATACCATTGTAGTCGCTTCTTTGGAAAGAGACTGGCATGTATTACTTCACTACCAATCGTCAAAATGGAATAAAAAGTATAAAAGTCTAGCTGACGGACCTTCCTTCTTTTTATCCCCGGATGGTCTAACTAATCCTAGTTCTGAACTGAGAGCTCATTTGGCTTTCTTTCAAAAACCGAAGGAAGAATTAAACCAAATGGAATGTAAATTCCCTGCAAGGTTTCATTGGATTCGAAAACGTTTTGGGTTCCCAATAGATCCAACTTGGGAAGAACATTGTCCGAAGTGGCCAGAGTTTAAGAACCAAATGCGAGCGAAATCTGTTTCGGTTATTTTTGCTTCTTTTCATCCTGAACACCCAGCTTCTTTATTTGGACATACCATGCTCAAATTTAATGAGGAAAAATCAAATGGAGTTGTTGCCGAAGATTTAATTTTAAATTATGCAGCAACAATTCCAGGAAATATTGATCCAATTTCGTTTGTGATTTATGGTTTGGGCGGTGGGTTTCATGGATCATTTGAAATTCAAAAATATATATATAAAATCCATGAATACAATGAATTTGAAAATCGAAATCTTTGGGAATTCAAACTCAACTTAAACCAAGAAGAAGTGAATCAATTGACTCGCCATCTATGGGAAATGTCACAAAACCATTTTGATTATTATTTTTTAGATGAAAACTGTTCCTTTCGAATTTTGACTCTCCTTGAAGTCGCAAGACCAACACTTCAACTAACAGAGCAAATTTCTTTGATGTTACTTCCAACAGAAAGTTTAAAGGTTCTTTCCAAACAGAATGGATTAATTGCGCAGATTCAGTTTAGACCTTCAATTATTGAGAGGTATAGACACAAATATGGTTATTTGACTTCCTCTGAAAAAAAGATATTAGACCAAATGTTAGAAGGGAAGATGGATTCGACATCTGAATTAGATCCGATCCGGAGAACTTTACTTTTTGATATTTATATCGATCATCTTGTAATTCATAAAATTAAAGCTTATGGAAAGATGGAAATTAAGGACCAAGAGTTATATGCACAAGCGGAACAAAACCGCGGGGACATCCAGGTTTTAAATTCGTTACCAGATTATTTCCAAATTGACAAATTGTCAAACCCGCTGCTCAGTCATGGACCATCTCAGGTCGCAATGGCGTATGGAAACTCTACAAATGGGAATTACAGTGAAATTCAATATAGGCCAGTACTCCGAGATTTTACAGATTCATACCTTGGATATTCTCCATACAACCAAATTTCTTTTTTAAGAATGAACGCCCGGTATTATGAAGATACAAAACAAACATTGATTCAAGAGTTTCATGTTCTGGAAATGACATCCTTAAATCCAATAGGGCAGAAAATTTGGAAACCTTCTTGGCGTTTGGATTTAGGTATGAAGTCTCTACATACAGAAAAAAATTATCATAAACCAATTTCGGAATATTATGGTTATGCGAGTGGGGGATATGGAGTAACATGGGAACCTTTTTATCCATTTTTCCGCCATCAGTTTGTTATGTTTTCTTTTTTGGACCTGAGAGTAGACCAATCGCCTGTTTGGGGTAGCGGGTATCGTTTGGGAGGAGTGAGTAGCACAGGGCTTCTTATCCGTGTCTATGAAACGGTAGGTTTACTTTTTTCAGGAGACTACAGGTCTTATTTTGCAGGAGAACGAGGAAACTTCCCTGAATTTGTATCCCAAATCAACTGGACGCTCCTAGAAAACCTTTCATTCGAATTCAAATACAGACAAATCCATTCAAAAGAATTAGATTGGAATGAGTACCAAGCAGGTCTTAAGATTTTCTTTTGATAAACCTTTAATCAATCCACCAAATATTTGATTTCTTTTAAGAGAGTCGACTTGCCGGACATTAGTTTTTTTTCAGAGTCTTTGATGGATTCTTTTTTGCCAGGCCTAGCAAAAAATTGTTCGAGAACTACTTCTTTTAGGGTTTCTTCAAACCACAATCGGGTTTGGTTTTCCCTGTTTTTCGCATAATAACCGTTTGTTTTTGTTGTGGAAACATAATCCAAAATCAGTTTCCAAATTTCATCAATGCCTTTCCCACCGATCGCACTGCAAGTGGTGGCTCTCGGTGTCCATTTGGATTCGGGAGCAGGAAAAAGATGGAGGGCAGATTCATATTCCACCCGGGCACGCATCGCATAAGGTTCGTTTGGCCCGTCTGCTTTGTTGATGGCGATGAGGTCCGCCATCTCCATAATTCCCCGTTTGATTCCTTGGAGTTCATCTCCGGCACCTGCAAGCATCAGTAACAAGAAAAAATCCACCATGGAGTGGACTTGGGTTTCCGATTGTCCGACACCGACTGTTTCAATGATGATGGTATCAAACCCTGCGGCTTCACAGAGATACATAGATTCTCGGGTTTTACGGGCAACCCCTCCGAGAGAACCACTGCTAGGTGAGGGACGAATGAAGGCATTGGCAGATTTGGATAGAACCTCCATCCTTGTTTTGTCCCCCAAAATAGAACCTTTGGTCCTTTGGCTACTCGGATCAATGGCAAGTACTGCGAGTTTATGATTTTGTTCGAGGAGATAACTTCCAAAACTTTCGATGAAAGTGGATTTCCCAACACCGGGAACTCCTGTAATTCCAATTCGAATCGAATTGCCAACCTTAGGCATCACAAGTTCTAAGATGGCTTGCGCTTTGTCGTTATGAGATTCCAAGTTGCTTTCTACGAGAGTGATGGCTTTGGCAAGATGGGTTCGGTTTCCCGATAGAACTCCATCGGCTAATTCTTTTGCTGTGGTTTCTTTACGAGTGAGAGTTTTTCTTTGGTCACGAATGTAGGGAGAAATGGCTGGGGCATCGGCGACACCGGGGTTTACCGAAAGAGCCGACTTTGGAATTGGATCCGGTTCTTTCGTTTTCTTTTTGCCCATGTCCTCGTTTGGTGTTTCCATAATGGTTTTTATCTGCCTGCGGAAATTTAAAAAACACCGACTGCCCGTATAGACAAATCGGTGTTTGGTGGATGGAGGTCCTTTTTTAAAACCTTAAGCTGCTCTTCTTTCGCCGAGGAGGAGATTCAGAATCTGTTTGGCTGCTTCTGAAATCACAGTTCCTGGTCCAAAAATCGCTGTGGCCCCAGACTTATAAAGGAAGTCATAGTCTTGGGCTGGAATCACTCCACCGACGACCACAAGCACATCCTCGGCCCCGAGTTTCTTTAATTCCTCAATCACTTGGGGAACTAAAGTTTTGTGGCCGGCAGCAAGAGAAGACACTCCTAAGATATGGCAGTCGTTTTCCACAACTTGTTTAGCGACCTCTGCGGGAGTTTGGAATAAAGGCCCGATATCAACGTCAAAGCCCATATCGGCAAAACTAGTAGAGATCACTTTGGCACCACGGTCATGTCCGTCTTGGCCCATCTTGGCTACCATGATCCGCGGGCGACGGCCTTCTAGTTGTGCAAATTCATCGGCAAGATCTCTTGCTTCCAGATACCCTTTGTCTTCGGAAATTTCGGAGGAATACACTCCTGAGATGGAACGAATCACTGCTTTGTACCTCCCAAATACTTTTTCCATGGCATAAGAAATCTCACCGAGAGAAGCACGTTTTTTTGCCGCATCCACTGCCAGTTCCAAAAGATTTCCATCCCCGGTTTCAGCACATTTGGTGATGGCGTTTAACGCTGCTTCTACTGCAGTACTATCGCGATCTTTTTTCATTTGTTCCAAACGTTTGATTTGAGCAATGCGAACAGCAGTATTATCAATGTCTAAAATATCAATCGGAGCTTCCTTTTCCAAACGGAACCGGTTCACTCCCACAATCACATCTTTTCCAGAGTCGATCCGGGCCTGTTTTCTTGCGGATGCTTCTTCAATACGCATCTTAGGAATTCCCGTCTCAATGGCTTCTGCCATACCACCTAACTTTTGTACTTCGAGAATTAGGTTCCAAGCCTTGTGAACTAGGTCGTTTGTGAGTTTTTCTACATAAAAGGAACCACCCCAAGGATCAATCACTCGGTTGATATTGGTTTCTTCTTGGAGATAAATTTGTGTATTTCTTGCAATCCTTGCCGAGAAGTCGGTTGGAAGCGCAATCGCTTCATCCAGTGCATTTGTATGTAAGGACTGAGTGTGACCTAGGGCTGCGGCCATAGCTTCAATACAAGTCCTTCCTACGTTGTTGAATGGATCTTGTTCTGTGAGGGACCAACCTGAAGTTTGACAGTGGGTTCGTAGCGCCAAAGATTTGTTAGACTTTGGTTGGAATTGGTTCACAATTTTTGCCCAAAGGAGGCGGCCCGCCCGCATTTTGGCAATTTCCATAAAATGGTTCATCCCAATCGCCCAAAAAAAAGATAGTCTTGGAGCAAATTCATCTACAGTAAGTCCAGAAGCAATCCCTGTTTTGATGTATTCCCAACCATCTGCAAGTGTATAGGCAAGTTCTAAGTCGGCAGTCGCACCGGCTTCTTGCATATGATACCCAGAGATGGAAATCGAGTTAAACTTGGGCATATATTTGGAAGTATAACCAAAGATATCTGCGATGATTTTCATGGAATGTTTGGGTGGGTAAATGTAAGTATTACGCACCATAAACTCTTTCAAAATATCATTTTGGATGGTGCCGGAAAGTTTGTCTTTGGAGACACCTTGTTCTTCTGCGGCAACAATATAAAAGGCAAGGACAGGAATGACGGCCCCATTCATAGTCATGGAAACTGACATTTGGTCGAGTGGGATTTGGTCAAAAAGGATCTTCATATCCAAAACCGAATCAATCGCCACCCCGGCCTTTCCCACGTCTCCCACCACTCGTTCGTGGTCTGAGTCGTACCCGCGGTGGGTGGCAAGGTCAAAGGCAACAGAAAGTCCTTTCTGGCCCGCAGCTAAGTTTCTACGATAAAAGGCATTGGATTCTTCGGCAGTGGAAAATCCTGCATACTGGCGCACCGTCCAGGGTTTGTTCACATACATTGTGGAATAGGGCCCACGTAAGTAAGGGGGAATCCCTGCCGCATAGTTTAGGTGTTCCATTCCTTCCAAATCAGCCTTCGCATAACGAGACTGGATGGAGATTCCTTCTGCTGTTTGCCAAAGGGAAATGGCTTTGGGGTCAGGTTTCTCTGAACCGAAAGAAAGAGGGAGTTTTGCAAAATTAGGTTTGTTCATTTTATTTCCCGATCCATTTGGTTTGGGCTTTTTCCATAAATTCCACGATGTTTCGTTTCATATGGATGAAGTCATCGATCCCGAGAGTTTCTGCTTGTGTGATGAGATCTTTCGGATAACCGGCAAGTAACTTCCAAGAGTTTGGCAATTGGGTTTTCATCTCGGACGCAAATTCGGGAAGATAGTTCGCATACTCTTCGTCAGACGAACATAAGACGACAATGTCTGCTCCCAATTCCTTTGCCTTGGACACACCTTCTTTGACCGAAGGAAATCCAAGAGAATCGATGATTTCATACCCAAGGCAACCAAGAAAGTTAGAACTAAAACCAGCTCTTGCCTTACGCATGGTTAAGTCACCTATGGTGAGTAAAAATATCTTCGGTAATTTTTTACCAGAACTCACATGGGCATCAGTGATATTTCTCCATTTGTCAAATTCATACGAAAGGCGAATGGGAACCAAACGAGTGTATGTTGACTTGTTGGAAAAGTTTCCCCGTTTCTCTACTTCTTTTAATGAGATTCCGAGTTCCGGATGTCTTTCTGAGGGAAGAGGGTATTGGTTTGTTCCGAGTAAAATTTCTTTTTTAGTAGCCAATGCATTTCTTTTTTTATCGGCACGAGTAGAGATTTCTTTTTGGATAGTACCTTTTTTTAAGGCCTCTCCAAATCCACCTTCTGTTTCTAGGGTTTGGAATTTGGCCCAAGCTGTTTCTGCCAGTTTTTTGGTAAGGACTTCTAAATAATACGAACCGGCAGCCGGGTCTTCCACTTTATCGAGAAAGGATTCATAACGAAGGAGGAGTTGTGAGTTTCTTGCAATTCGTTTGCCTAACTCTTGTTGTGTGGTGTATTCGGAATCAAATGGTAATACCGAAACAAAATCGGCTCCACCCATAACAGCAGACATAGCAGCTGTTGTTCCTCGTAACATGTTTACATAAGGATCATAGGCCGTGAATTGGAAACTGGATGTTCTTGCCAAAATGAGTGCAGGAACCGATTCCCCAAGTCCTGGTTTGTAAGCATTTAAAATTTCTGTCCAGAGGATTCGCATGGCGCGGAACTTTGCGATTTCTGTGAAGTAGTCAGAACCAATCCCCATCCAAAACCAAATGTTGGAAGCAGCATCTTCAATAGAAACGCCTGTATCTATGTGACGATTTAAATAGTCCACTCCCCAAGAAAGAGAGTAGGCCAACTCCTGTCCGATGGAAGCTCCTGCATCTCGCAGATAATAACTGTGGATTCCCACACCGGCAAATCCTTTGGTTCCCGAAAGTGAAGCGAAGTTTTTCCCAATGTTTGTTTCTTCTGTTCCTAGTTCCCCACACAAAAGGGCGGTTCCATAAGGATCAAAATCACCAAGTACTGTGTTATGCGAAGAAGTGAGTTTTTTTAAAGAGTCAGAAAAGGTAGCCGTTCTTGTGGCAAGAGAAATCACTAAAGGAAGGTTTCCCGTAAGGCCAGCCAATTTTTCAAGGTCAGAAGCAGAGCTTATTTTTAGTCCAAACTGATTTCCTTTTTCTTCATGAGAGATAAGGATTGCGGCATCGGCACCTTTTTTGGAGAGATCACTCAGTTCCGATTCGGAGGTAATCGTTTCCGTCACATTCCAACCAGGGTTACGTTTATAAACTCTGGGAAGGTCTTTCGTATCTTCTTTGCGATAGAAGGGTTCGATTTTGAAACCTTCTTCTGTTTCCCAAGTGACTTTGTCCCAAGGGTTACCTTTTAAATCTTTCAGGATTTGGTTCTTCCAATCCTCGGTCGAAACTTCAGGAAAGTCTGAAAATAGAAATTCGTTCAATTTATTCCTCTACGATTTGGTAATCTTCCATATAACCTGGGAAGTCGCCTAACCCGCGTGTGAAGGTAAATTTTGCAGGGTAAACCACAAGGCGTCTACCAGACTGCAAGAAAGTACCCGACATCAGTGTGAAGGGGGAGGCAACGATAAAGGCGGCGGTTCCAACTAGCGTTCCGGCGAGTCCCATGGGTCGTGCCAAAATCAAATCGATCAACATTTCGCCACCGGAGGGCACTTCTCTTGCGGACAAAGTCTGGGTCCATAAGAGACAAATTAAGAAAAGGATGGACAAGGGTCGTGTTTGTTTCATAGGCTGATCACTCGGGCTTTCCATCTGATGAAATCTCGAGAATGATATCCCTGTAAAGTAAGAAATATGGCTAAAGAAATTGTTTTGTTTGTTCTCTATTCTGTTGTGCATCTTTTTGCGATCGCTACGATCACAAAAGAGGATGCCCTCTATCTCCCTTCGAAAATCATTCCCATTCTGATTCTCATTGTAGCCCTCTTTCGCTACTTTCCGAAATTGGAAAAACGAGGAAAATTGATTGCAGTAGGCCTTGTGTTTTCTCTTTTTGGAGATAGCTTTTTAGCCTTACCAAAACAAGGATACTTTGTTTTTGGACTTGGTTCCTTTCTCATTGCACAATTGATTTACTCGTATGCGTTCACGTTGGACTCAAAAATCAAACCTCTACTTGCGATTCCTTTTTTGCTCTTTGGATCTTCCTTTTTTCTTGTATTGGTTCCAAAACTTGGATCGCTTCTGATTCCAGTTGGTGTATACATCTCTGCAATTTGTCTGATGGGTTGGCGCGCTGCTGCAAGAAATTCTGTGTCCAAACCTTTTTACTTAGGATTACTTGGGGCATTGGTATTCATTCTATCCGATTCTATTATTGCTTATTCTATGTTTCTAAAACCAGAAATGGACAGATTCACTGCATCCATGGGAATTATGGTAACTTATTATATTGCTCAAGTGCTCATCTACTCTGCTACAAAGGCAGAAGAGTTGGATTTTCAATCCGTGAAAAATACTTGATTCACTGAAAACTCACGAGTATCGTATCTATGGTTTTTAAAAACCGGGGAATGGGATTATGAAATCGCTAAAAAAAACATCCTTTATTGAGGCAGTTGCGGCCGCAATTGAACACGAAGTTCAATGTTTCAATTTTTATCTAAAACTTTCCGAAAGTTTACCGGAAGGCCAAATTAGAGAGCTTTTCAGCCAACTTGCGTTAGATGGTGATGAGCATATTAAATTCATCAAAGACATCTATAAAAGTGCTGAAGGAAAAGAACTTCCTAACTTAAAACAACTTTCGGAAATTGAGAAGTTTCATTCTTCAACCATCCAAAAGGTAATGGATCGGTTAGATCGAAACAAAAATGAGGAAGTGAAAGCTGACGAAAGAAAAGCAATAGAGCTTGCCATCCGAGAAGGGGAAGATGCGCGTAATTTTTATGCCACCATCCGAAACAAATTCCAAGATCCAAAAATCAATTTGTTATTCCAAAAATTGGCCAACTTTAATGAGTCCAATAATTCATTGTTAGAAGCACAAGCGATGGCAATGGAACAGTCTACACCTGCAGACCAAGTTTTTTATTGGGAAGATGAAGCCTTGATGGAAGAGGTCAACCGTCCTACTAAAGCGGCTCCAAAACCAAAAGTTTCTAAACCGGCAGCAAAACCAAAAACGGCAAAAACAAAACCATCTGCGAAAAAAACTTCTAAACCAGCCAAACCAGCGAACAAGAAGTCAGCGAAGAAAGCTATAAAAAAGGCACCAAAAAAAGCCGTAAAAAAAACAGTAGCGAAACCAAAATCAAAACCCGCTAAGAAAAAAGGTAAGAAAAAATAGTGAAATACCAAGTAACTCATACATTTCCCGTTTCTCTCGATAAACTCCTTCATGCCAGAGAAGAGAGATACAAACACTTAGATCAGTTCCCTGATTTAAAAAATGTAACTCTATTGGAAGAAACGAAAGATGGAAATATCATACGCCAAAAACGAAAGGTGAGTTTGGAAGGTTCGATGCCTGCTGTCCTTTCTGCGGCACTCAACGACCTTTCCCTTTTGGAAGAGTCCACTTTTGACATTACTACCAATACTCACGAATTCAAAATCTCTCCTCCAGGAAAAGACAATGTGTTTGTGATCAAAGGGAAAAGTAAATACGAAGCAGATGGAGATAATTCCAAACGTTCTTATGATGTGGATGTGGTTTCTAGTCTTCTATTCGTTTCTCCGATTGTGGAAAAAGCCATTGAAGAAATTCACAAACATAGTTTGGAAAAAGACAGAAAATCCATCGCCAAATTTCTGGGGGTCGAATCCTAAGTAAGAAGTGAAGTCTTCTTCCCCTAGCTTTTTACGATCTGTATTGGAACTCAATTTGACGATCCTCATTATGGGGAACGTCACTTTGTTTGCCAAACTCCTTCCCTTTCCCGCAGTTACAATCATCTCTGGTAGAGCATTATTTTCAGTCATTCTGCTCGGTCTTTTTTTCTGGCTTCGTGGTAAGTCGGTTTCCTACCGAAGTTTTAAAGACTTTTTGTTTGTATTCGGAATTGGGATTTTATTTGCTCTGCATTGGGTGACTTACTTTCACTCCATCCAAGTGTCCACAGTGGCTGTTGGAATGTTATCTCTTTTCACCTATCCTGTGTTTTCTGCAATCATGGAGCCATTGTTTGGTGGTAAACGCCCAGATCCTTTTTCTTTTTTTCTGGCATGTTTTTCCTTATTCGGACTTTTTCTCATTGTGCCCGATCTTTCTTGGGACAACCAAATGTTCCAAGGAGTGGTTTGGGGTGTGGTCTCAGCAGTTCTCTATGCGATTCGCAATTTACTCACTAAAGAAATGCATGTTCACTATCCCAGTGCCCAAATCCTTTTCACCCAGTTGATTGCAACTGCCCTGGTTTTACTCCCCTTTGCGGATGGACTTTTTGTTATGTTTGCTGAACCTAAATACCTTTTGTTTCAAGTGGTATTGGCCGGGGTGTTTACTTCACTTGCGCATACAATTTGGATTCGCAGTTTATCGAATTTGTCTGTGACCACCGCCGGCACTTTGTCTACCTTAAGTCCGATATACGGAAGTTTGGCGGCCTGGTATTTTTTAGGTGAGATACCACCCGAGAGGCTTTGGTTAGGTGGCGCCGTGATTTTGTTTTGTGCGGTCCTCGAGGTATTTCGAAAAAAAGCGGAAAGTGAGAAAAGAGGAGAGGTGGGTTCGGGATAGATTTTGAGCGATACTTTATTGCTGAAGTCTAGTTTGGAATGTGTGGTTTTTCGAAAGGGATTGGGGAAAAGTTTTTTTAAGCCCCAATCCAATTCTGTTTCAAACTGCAGGACTGTATTTTGTAAGTAACTCTTCCAAAATTTTGGGAGGAGTTTCAAAATAAGGATGATCCCGAAATATTTGTTGGTAGTCTAACCTACGATAGTCTTCGTACTCACATTGTATTTCACCTACTTGTTCCTTTAATCTCCGCACATGAGGCATAGAAAATCGGGGAAGGTTTGGATCAATCCAACCATTGTTTTGAAAACTTTTCATTTTTTTGGAACAACGACAGGGATTTTTTTCGTTCATAAGTCCACACTTATCATCCATAAAAGTGTAGAGATCTTTACGAGCTCGACTCAACCTTTTGCGAAAAGCTTCATTGGAAATTCCAAGTAGTTCCGAACTATCATGATCGCTCAGTCCCATCAAATCGGCAAGGATCAAACTGATTCGTTGTTCTCTATCCAAACAAAGAAGCATTCCGAGTGTGCAGGATGCTTTTGCTTCTTCTACCAAAATTAAATTTTCTGGGTTTGACAGTTCGTTTGTTGGAATTTCTATGTCAGGCATTTTCTCTAATTCTTTTGCATAACCAGAAAACCCTGTTGTAATTTCCTCTAAATGACCGCGTTTTCCATTTAATGCGTGATTGACTGCAATACGGTAGGCCCAAGTTCTGAAACTAGCGCGCATTGGATCATAAGCGGCAAGATTGGTGGCAATTTTTAAAAGTACTTCTTGAGTAACATCTTCTGATTCTTGAGGGTTTAATAGGATACGACGAATGACATTGTAGATCCAAGTTTGGACCTCAGAGAGTAGGGATTCTAAAGCACGACGGTCTCCCGTCCGTGCCCTTTCAATTCGTTGGATTTCCTCAGGTAAATTTGTCTTCATTAGAGTGTTTGTCGTTCAAACATTTCAAAGATTAAGGTTTGTTTCATCAAGGTGAAAAATTGTTTTCCCGTTTCTGAATTTTGTAATATTTCTCCTGCTTTATGGCAATCCTCTACGTTTTCCCAATACAAAAGATCTAACATGATTCCTTCTCTTGTCTTTGACTGAAAGGCTCGCCATGCAAGAAATCCTTTTTGGGTTTGCAGAAGCGGTAACATTTTTTTTCGCATTTCGTGGTATGTCTCCGAGTCTTCCTTTGCACATTCTACGATAGCAATTTCGATTGCCGTTGATGGGGGTAAACTTTCCAGGGTAAGTAAATCTTGGCCTTGGGTTTTTAAACTTTCTAACATAATAAACTCTCCATTTTTGAGGTTTTTTTCCTCTGAATAGGATACCCAGAAGTGAGGGAGTTGTGACAGACTGGTGAGAAAAAAGTTTGACTTCCTTCAAAAATTTTAGTCTCTAATCTCCCTTTGTAGAAGTAATCAATTTCTGCAAAGGAGCAAATTTTGAAAAAAATTAGTTTAATCATCGCTTTGGCAGTTTCTGTCTTTGCCTTCCACTGCCAGTCAGGAGAAAAAACAACGGTTGATGATTCCCGGACGATATTAGAGGGGAATTGGGTATTAACGAACAATTGTGTCAAAGACCCAAGTTCCAATGCCTCTGCTTGGCTTATCATTAGCAACAATCGGGATATTAAATCATGTTACAAAAATACTGGTTCTGTTGTGAAGGGACTACTCATCAAACAAAGTGAAGGAAATTATAACATTGATTGGGCGGAAGGTCCTGCATCAACAGCGCAGTATCCGGTGGGTGGCCCTCTGAATCTTTTCGGAATGACCACACAAGGATCAACGGTTTGTTATACTCGTGTGAAAGGTTCCAAAAACAATCCACCAGCCTTTTGTAAGTAAAGAGAAACAGCAATTGTAAAATCGAGGGAGATGGTCGTTAATACAAAGTCTCCCATGCGCCACCGATTGCAGCGAAAATCCTTTCTGGTTGGAGAACGAATCACTAAACTGGGACTCATCCAGAAAGATTGGAGCGTAAAGCGGGATCGCCTAATGGATAGAATGCGGATATAAATATCCATTGGCGAGGCGCCCAGAAATTTTCAAAATTCTAAATCATTCATGTAAGTGGTGGATGACCTGAATTAGTTTTTCTTGTACTTCTTTGGCAATTTTTTCAAGTTCGGGATTTTGTACTAGTTTTGTCATGGTCATGGGATCAAAGATAGAAACTTTCGTTTCCCCATTTTTTTCTTCTGTGACAACTACGTTGCAAGGAAGTAATAGTCCAATTTCATCGGTTGTTTGGAGAGCTTTGTGCGCAAAACTAGGGTTACATGCTCCGAGGATGGTGTAACGTTTGAAATCAACTCCGATTTTTTCTTTGAGGGTGTGTTTAACGTCGATTGTGGTAAGAACGCCGAATCCTTCTTTTTTTAGTGCTTCGGTTGTGTCGGTGATGGTATCTTCAAAACTCTTTTTTCTGTGAACGGTTAGTCCTAACATAAATCCTCCATTGTCCTATACCCCATAGGGTATAGGAGCCAACACGAAGTTGCAAGAGATTTTTAGTCAGGATTTGAAAAAGATCATTCTTTTTTCGGGAGTTTTTGCATCTCTTCCACACTAGGCAGTTGTTTCGAGATATGACGAATTTCTCCGGCAGAATTTAGGAGGAAGTATTGGGGGAGTGGGTCGGTTTTTAAAGAAACAAACCGATCATCCAAAATGAGGGTTTGGAATTCTTGTTCTCTTGGGGTATAGTTAAGAAGGACATAGGTGCCGAGGTCTGGTTTCCCTTCCCCACATTCAAGTCCTTGCAACATCTCACACCTAGATTTGGTCACAGAAAGTAGGATTAGTTTTCCTTCACGGGAAGCCTGTCCAAAAGCAAAGGATTTGTTATGGCCCCAATGGATTTCTTCACTCACCATCTCGTTGAGTTTGATATAACCATATACCAGTAGTAAAATAAAGAGTGGCATGGATAAAAAACCAACGAGGTAAAAAACACGAGAATATTTCTGCATACTGGACAATGGAACCTAAGGGTCTGGTTCCCGCCAAGTTGAATTTTTAATCTTTAGTAAACCCAAATTTTCAAAAAAAACTACACCTTCTTCTTCCTATATCAAATCTGGTTTAAAGAGAGAAACCTTAGGAGAAATCAATGGAGATTTGGTATACCGAAAAATTGGAATTAGAAAAAGGCCGTGCTGTGAGTTACCGGGTAACAAAAACAATCGAAAGCCTACAATCTCCGTTCCAAAAAATCGATATTTTTGAAACACAATCCTTTGGTAGAATGTTTACACTCGATGGTGTAACAATGGTTACGAATAAGGATGAACATTCTTATCATGAAATGATTGCTCATATCCCCATGATGAGCCATCCCAACCCAGAATCCGTTCTTGTGATTGGTGGAGGAGACGGGGGAACTGTTCGCGAAGTATTAAAACACCCTTCTGTCAAAGAAGTTGTGTTATGCGAGATTGACAAAGCTGTCGTAGATATTAGTTATAAATATTTTCCTGAATGTGCGGATGCCATGAAAGATCCCAAGGTCATTCATTATTATGATGATGGGGCTAAATTTGCTAGGGACAACAAAGGCCGTTTTGATGTCATACTCGTGGATTCGAGTGATCCTGTGGGACCTGCAGAAGTACTCTTTAAGGAACCATTCTTTCGTGATATGGCAAGTGCCCTAAAACCAACAGGGATCATTGCGACTCAAGCGGAATCTTTTTGGTATCATGGAGATGTGATCTCTTCACTATTTGATTTTATTCCCAAAATTTTTCCTGAGTATGGATATTATTACACTACGATTCCGACGTACCCTTCCGGAATCATTGGGTTTACTTTTTTGTCCAATGCGATTGATCCGTATTCAGTAACACCTGATCCGAAACGTGTTCCCAAAGGACTCAAATACTATAGTCCAGAAATTCACAAAGCGGCTTTTGTACTTCCTGAATTTGCAAAAGCTTATATCAAACGAAAAGGATAAATCTTTGTGAAATGGATTTCCGTTTTCTTTTTTTTGCTTCTGGTTTCTTTTTTTGTTGGGCCGAATGTTCTTTGGGCCCAGGAAACAAAAGCGGCAAAGTTGGAATTAGAGGCGGAATCCTATGAGGAACGTGGGTATCCCAAAAAAGCGGAAGAACTTCGCTCTAAGATAAAACGGATTCGGGCCGATCAGTTTCGAGATCGAAATCCTCAAACTGAATTTGTTTCACCCACAAAAAATATCCCGGCAACCAATAAGGGTTCTTTGGAATTTCACCAAGGGACTTGGGAGATTGGATTTCGGAATTTTGACCAATTTGGGATGTTTTCTACAGGGAATGATTCTGCATTAAACGATGGACGCATTACCTTTCAGGCAGGGTCACCGTATTACCCTCGTTCGCCGATCGGTTACCAAAACATCCGAAGCCTTCCTTTTGCCTATGATATAAAAAATCCTTACGAAACTTCGCGATCTTTTTCGCCGAGGGTGGCATACAAACACAATTCGGCAAAATGGGGTTTGGAATATATATATTTTCAATTTCAAACAACAAACGATTATCTTTCTATAGGATTTGTTGGAGTACCACAATCAGCTTATCACTCTGACCGATTGTACAGCGCTGAACATAAGTTGGTTGTGAAAATTTATGAAGAGTACTCTCGTGCGATTACGTATAGTTGGGATTTTGGTATCCGAACGGGCTCCTTTCACACCAATTCAGTTTTTTCATCACAAACCCTGGGACAAACTGGTATTATGCGAGATTCTATGCGGTATCTTGCTCCTAGTGCTGGATTTAAGTTTTATCATAAATTAGGGAATGGGTTCTCCTATGAATTGGGGGGAGATATGTTTTTAACGCCTCTCGGTAGTCTCAATTACAGAAGGGATATCTTAACACAGAATGGTGGTGCCACAAGATTTGGAGAAGGAATCGTCGCAGGTGATGAGGCCTATTCCTTATTTTCAGGAAAACCATTACAAACAACGATTGTGGGTTTAGATATACTCGGACAATTCAACTGGCAGCCGTTAGAACACCATAAATTCCATTTAGGGTTCCAAGTGATTCAATATATTTGGCGGGCTAACGAATCTTATGCGCCGGAAATTCGTGCATTAAATCAAGAGTCTTTTCAATCTGGAGTAAGGGATTATTATTTAAGTTCTGCATTTTATGAAGCGGATGGTCGTGACAAACGTCCTTCCCGGAGTTACTCGATTTCGAATTTATACATTGGGTATACTTATGTTTTTTAAAATTAATTTTTATACGATATCACTTTTACTCGGCTCATTTTTAGGAATGGGCTGTGGGATTTCTCTTCGAGTGTACAGGCCTTTTCCAAAGGAAACAGCTTTTGAATTTGTCAAAAAAATGGATCATATCCAGATTCAAGTCAAAGACGAAAACCGAATGAAAATGGCCATTTACGACGGGTATTTTTCGGGTCCTGAGGGCCTTCCTAATGAATATGGCCCTTTGTCTTATTTGATACGCAAAGAACTTTCTATGCGAGGAAACCGTTATCCCTTGTTACTCGATAGAGGAGGAAAGATTTTTGTCGATGAATTTCAGTTGGTTTCTCTAGACAGATGTTCTAAAAATTTAACTTTTGTACGTTTGAAAGCACGGATCCAAATTGCAGGTGGTGGAGAAGAAGTTTTTTCTTATTATGATGAAATCGATTCCCGGGTGACCAATTGTTATTTAACAGGGAGTATACTAACACTAGTGCCATTAATTTGGTATGTGCCATACAATGGATTTCGGGGGAACCGGGAAGACCAGTTGAACCAATTGGGTAGAAATTCTTTATCAGAATTTTTTTCAAAGATGGAGTCTGTGTCGGGATATAGCGGGAGTTCGTCGGTAGAAGAATTACAAGAACCGATTCCTGTGAAACCTAAACAAACTCCCACCAAACAAGAACCAGTAGATCCGAAGTTAAAGGAAATTCTTGAAAGTTTATGAAATCCCAAGTTTTTCTGATTCTACTCTGGATTGGTTTTAGTCTCACCAATTGTTATTCTTTAGAGAAACCATACAATTATGGGAATCCTTATCTACCGAGTCCAGAGTTTACAGAAGAGGATCCACAATTTGAAGAAGGGGAACCGGTTTGGATTTTGGACCAAACGGGGAATTGGATTTTTTCTCTTCCTTCCAAGTTAGTGCTTTGGAATCTAAAAGCAGACAACCACCATATTTCAAAAGAAACCAAAGACTATTTGATTCGTTATATCAAAGAAAATAACCTGCGTGATGTAAAGGTTCGTTTCAACCAATATGCTCCACTTTCCGAGTGGAAACGACTTCCGAAAAATAAAAATATCAATCCTGTGGTTCGGTATTTTTTTGGATCCATTTCTTTACTGGCATACACTTTCCTTCCAGGTCGTTTGTTTGCAGGAACAATTGGCGGGGATCATTATAATTCTTTTACAAATACAATCAATGTTTATTCGGACTTACCTCCGGTGGTCATCCATGAAGGGGGCCATGCTAAAGATTTTGCCCAAAGAGAAAAACGAACTCTCTATGCAGCTGTTTATGCGATTCCTGTGGTGGGAGCACTTTACCATGAAGCAAGGGCCTCTGATGATGCTTTGAATTATTTTGCCGAAAAAAATGACAGAGAACAATTAGAATCTTCCTACGAGTTACTCACTCCAGCTTATTCTACTTATGTGGGCGGCGCCATAGGAGATGTAGTGACCAATCCCATTACCGCTGTTACTGTAATACCAGGCCATATTTACGGTCGTTATAAAAAACGAGACATTGACCTGGAAATAGAAAAGAGAAAACAAAAGATCCAAATTAAGGAACCCAAGTGATTCATAAATCCCAGTTCATCCAGAAATTCAATTCACGTAGAGACTCACTTAAGTCTTTACTCTGCATTGGTCTTGATCCCGAATTAGAAAAATTACCCAAGGTGAGTTTGGATTCCAAAGCGCCACTGGTTCATTTTACAGAAACTATCATTCGATACACACATACTTATGCGGCCGCTTGGAAACCAAACGTTGCTTTTTTTGAACGATTGGGAGCAGAAGGATATTTTGCTTTGGAATATATGGTGCGTTTAATGAAAGAAGTTTCGCCGGACGTACCCATTGTGATGGATGCAAAACGCGGGGACCTTGCCAATACCTCCAAAGAGTATGCGAAGTATTTTTTCCAAACTTTGGGTGTAGATGCTCTGACAGTAAGTCCATACATGGGCCGAGATAGTTTGGTTCCTTATTTAGATTTAGGTGGATACATTTTTGTCCTCGGTCTTACTTCCAATCCTTCTTCTACTGACTTTCAAAAACAAAAATTGGTAGGAAAGGATATCTTTCTCTATGAAGAGGTGAGTGACCAGATGGCAAGGCTCGGGGAAGAATATCCCGATCAAGTGGGGCTTGTTGTAGGAGGAACCCATCCTTCAGAAATCAAAGCTTTACGAACACGCCATCCAGAAATGTATTTTCTTATCCCTGGGTTTGGTGCCCAAGGTGGAGATTTAGAATCCATCATTCAGGCATCGGGAAAACGATCACTCATCAATTCTTCAAGAGGGATTACACTTAGTTCTTTAGAAGAAAACTACGGACAAGTCGCACAAAAGAAAGCAGAGGAAGTCCACTTACAAATGAACCAACTCTTTCTCTGACGGTCTAATCACCAACAGGGAAACAAGTGAAAGAACGATTAGCCATTGTTGGTACAGGAATCGCAGGTCTCGGTTCCGCCTACTTTTTAAAAAATGATTTTGATTTAACGATTTTTGACAGTGCCGATTATATCGGCGGTCATACCAATACAGTTATGGTAGAAGAGGATGGAGTTTCCATTCCGATTGATACTGGGTTTATTGTATTCAATCATGTCACCTATCCCAATTTACTTAGACTTTTCCAAACTTTAGATGTTCCAACAAAAAAAGTCGGACATGTCTTTTAGCGTTCAACATGATCCCACCAAATTAGAGTTTTGTGGATCGGGGCTTTCAGGGCTTTTCGCACAGAAAAAAAATCTTTTTCGGCCTAGGTATTTGAAGATGTTACTGGAGATCGACCGGTTTAACAAATCAGCACCGAAGATTTTGGAAGATCCGAAATATGATACTTGGAATTTGGGTAAGTATATGGAGGCTTTTGGGTTTGGGAAAGACATCCTGAATTTTTATCTGATCCCCATGAGTTCTGCCGTTTGGTCCACTCCTCCCGATTTGATGTTAGAATTTCCTGCAAAGTCACTCATCCGTTTTTTTTACAACCATGGATTTTTGGGACTGAATACCCAACACCAATGGTATACGGTGGACGGAGGATCGCATGAGTATAGCAAACGAATCATCGCTCCCATTAAGGATCGTTTTCGTCTGAACACTCCAGTGAAACAAGTGAACCGGGCAGCTGATGGCAAGGTGGAACTTGTGTTTGGTGAAGGAAAAAAAGAGATCTTTGATAAAGTTTTACTTGCGACTCACGGCCATATTTCTGCGAAATTGTTAGGAAATCCGACAAAATTAGAGAGTGAGTTACTCCCTCTCTACCGTTACCAAAATAATACAGCAACACTTCATACCGATGCCAGCGATATGCCAAAAATCCCATCCTGTTGGTCGAGTTGGAATTACAAAATTGTCGAAGGGACTAGTGGAAAACAGGAACCATATACTATCTATTGGATGAACCGATTGCAAAATGTTTCCAAAAAAAGAAATTATTTTGTGACAATCAATGATCCAGGTAGGGTGGCAAAAGACAAAATCATTAAAAAAATTGATTATGAACACCCACTATTTTCTGTAGAAGCATCTCTTGGTCAAAATCGTCTGCCCGAGTTAAACGAATCAGGGCCAATCTACTACGCTGGGGCTTACTTTCGGTATGGGTTCCATGAAGATGGATTTTTATCTGCCGTAAATGCCTCTCGGAGCATTCTAAAAAGGGATCCATGGACTTAAACTCTTGTATGTATGAAGCGGATGTGTTCCACATGCGAACCGCACCCACACCTAACAAATTTCAATATAGGATTTTTAATTTTTATTTGGATTTATCGGAAATAGACCAGTTGTCCCACAAAAGCGTTTGGTTTTCTAGAAACCGCTGGAACCTTTTTTCCTTTTATGACAAAGACCATATCCAGTTTGGAAAAGAGAACGTTTATGAAAACATAAAGGCCTTTCTTACAGCATCGGGGGTCTCAAACATTGGAAAGATATTTCTATTAACCAACCTGCGGGTACTCGGATATGTGTTCAACCCGGTAAGCTTTTACTTTTGTTATGACAGTTCTGGTGAACCACTTGTTTCGATTGCAGAAGTGGGGAATACCTTTGGAGAGATCAAACCTTATGTTGGTTATTTTAAACAGGCCAAAGGTACGATTGCAAATCCTGAGGTGTACATCCGAGAACAAAAGAATTTTTATGTCTCTCCTTTCATTCCGATAGATTCCGAATTTGAGTTTCGATTGAATGTACCAAAAGAACAATTACAGATTGGTGTCGACTCTTTTGAAAATGGGAAACGAATACTTACTACTTCCTTTCTTGGAAAAAAAATTCCATTTCATTCAAAATACTTATTAAAACTTTTTGCCCAATTTCCATTCGTCACCGTCAAAATAATAACATTGATTCATTGGCAAGCTTTCAAGTTATGGATCAAAAAAATTCCGTACATTCAGAAAAACCAAAACTTAGAGAAACAAACAGGAGTTACCCTTGGAAAAATTACAGAACCAGTCCCTCTTACAAGACACGATTGATTCAGAACTTTTTACCGAATTAAAGAACAAGTCTACCGTTGAACAATTCCCTATTTATAGGAAAATATTTTTTAAAGCAATGAGTTCCATGAAGAGAGGATCCCTTCGAATGATCCTCCCTGATGGAGAACAAGTGATTATTGGAGATCCCAATTCTTCAGTAGATTCAAAATTTCATTCAGCACTTGTTCATGTAAAAAATCCAGTTTTTTTCAAGAAATCAGTGTTATACGGTGACATTGGATTTTCAGAATCTTATTTAACGGGAGATTGGGACACCGACTCCATCGAAAATGTGATTTCATGGTTTATATTCAATGTGGATGATAGTCCTAACCTTTCGGGTGCGAAGAAAAAACTATTTCACTTGGATTTGTTTAATTTAGGTAACAAATTCCTACATTTTCTGCGAAAGAACACCTTAACAGGGAGTAAAAAAAATATCGTAGAACATTATGATTTAGGGAACAAGTTTTATAAATTGTTTTTAGATCCAACGATGACTTATAGTTCTGCTTATTTTGAATCTTTGGAAGAGACACTAGAAGAGGCTCAAACTAAGAAGGTAGATAAACTTTGCCAAAAGTTAAAACTGAATCCAGCCGACCATCTTTTGGAAATTGGAAGTGGTTGGGGGTTTTTATCGATCCATGCGGCAAAAAAGTATGGATGTCGAGTCACTACAGTCACTCTTTCCGAAGAACAATATGTTTATGCTAAGGAAAGGATTCAGAAAGAAGGACTTTCTGACAAAATAGAAATTCGGATTCAAGACTATCGCCAAATTGAGGGACAGTTTACTAAGATTGTTTCTGTAGAGATGTTAGAGGCAGTAGGGGATGCATATTATGAAACCTTCTTTCAGAAATGCCAAAACCTTCTGACAAGAGAGGGAATTATGGCTTTCCAAGTCATCACTTGTCCTGATTCAAGATTTACATCCTTTAAAAATGGAATTGATTTCATTCAGAAACATATTTTCCCTGGTTCTCTTTTGCCTTCCGTTGGGCGGATGAACCAAGCCATCAATCGGACAGGAGATATGTATCTTTTTCATTTAGAAGATATGGGCTTTAGTTATGCGAAGACTTTACGGGTTTGGTTAAAGGCATTTGAAGAAAATCTGTCAGAGGTAAAAAACCAAGGTTACAGTGAAACTTTTATTAGAAAGTGGAGATACTATTTAGCTTATTGTGCGGCTGCTTTCCAGATGAGAAATATCAGTGTCATCCAGTCTGTATATGTTAGGCCAAACAATCTAAATATCTAAATTGGATCAGTCGGAAACTACCGGTTTGGAAGTCTGACTGGTAGTTTCCTATCCAAAAAACATCTTGCCAAAGAAAACCCAAATCTTTACTACTCTGTCTATGAGAGAAACGAAGTCTGTATTTACCTTTGATGAACCAATAGAAAAATTGTGGTCGGGTGTTACCGTCTATGAAGTGTTAGTCCATTGGTTGGCGGATGAGGTGAAAGGAAGACCAAAGGTTGGTGGTGATTTTTCATGGACCTGGAAATTGGGACTCGAAGGTGATTTTACCACTCATGGGATCTATAAAAAAATCGAACCATTAAAAGAGTTGGTTATGGAGTGGAAAGACCATCCTGCAGATCCCACTGGTACAATTTATTTGCAATTATTATTCGAATCTATGGGACCAAACCAGTCAAAACTAACCATTGTTAATGGAGGATTTCCTGATGGGGATGGTTCCGATGTGTGGATTGATGGGGCAAAAGAAGCATGGGATGGACAGGCGATTCACTTAAAAGACTTTCTAAAACAAAATCCAGATATCACAAAATTTTTTAAAAAGACTTGATCTCTAGGGCCTTTCTAAAATCCTGGTAAAAGTAAGGGTTGTTAAGGAGGGTTGGAAGATGGAATATCCCGAATTGGAAACGTATTTCCAGAAATTAACTGATATAACAGACCGTATCGCAATGATGAACAATCATTTTGATGCGACACCTGAGATCGACATACCACAGTTATCTGAGTTTTACAGTGACATTCAGTCAAAGGACTGGGAGAATACGGACAGAGAGTACTATGAACTCTTTACTAGTTATTTTACCTTTCATGTGAAGACTGTGGAAGAAATCATTCAAGAAGCTCGTGAGATTTTGAACCCGGAAAACCGGGAATACGTAAAAAAATTAGTAAGCCATGTCCGAACTTCGGATGATTGGTTTGTAAGTCTAAAAAAGAAACGCAAACTCGCTCGCACCCAAGTCGCTTAAACTTTTGACTCCCTCGAACGAAACCTCGGGGGAGCCACCTCAATTCGCTTTACAATTAAATCCATTTCCTTTCTCCTTTCAGATATGCTCAAGGCACGGTTTCTTTTTTACCCGGTAATCCTTTTATTATTTTTGTTTTTAGTCGATTCTATATTTCGAATCCCCTATATCCAGACAATTACCAAAATCGATTTAACGGCGGTTAACTATAAGGCAAAATCAGATTTTCTAAAAAAGTTGGTCTCTGAAAAACCAGGAGTCCATTCTCCCAAAACAAAAAAAATCATGTTAATTTTGGGATCCTCGCGCCTTCTCTATTTTGATCATGATGAATTAGTTTCTTTTTATCCCGATTGGGAGATTTATAATCTTTCTTCTGCTGTGACTACTCCTGCCTATTACGACTTTCAATTGACAAAGGTATTGGATGCGGGCATCAAACCAGATTTGGTGATTATGGAAACCGATCCTAACCAATTTAACCAAAATTCGGTATTCAAAAGTTCTAACCTTACCTATAGTTTTGATCTATCTTATGTAATTTCTAATTTTAGTTTGTTTGGGAAGGATCATGTTTCTTTTTTTCTTGGCCGTAAACTTTTCGCTGTAGGAACTTATAAACCTTATATCGACCAAATGTGGAGGAACTACAAAAACCCGTTTTTAGAGAATGCCTTTGTCATGCATAAGGATACTTATGATTATATTTTATCTCACAATGGAAATGGATTGTCTCCTGTAGATAATTATATGGAAAAGGATTCCAATTCCTTACAAATGACAAGCCACAGAACTTTGGATTGGTTATTCGCATCTTATGTTCGTAGTCAGATGCAGTTTGGTTTTTACGAAAAAATTTTGAACCGTTTGCATACAGAAAAAATAAAAACGATTGTAGTATGGCCTCTTTCCTCGCCAGACTTTGAAACTTTGATGGAAAAAGAAGTTTTGGTGAAATCTTGGGAGAAAGAAATTGATGAACTTACGGGTAAGTATAATTTCCCACTTTTAAAATTAAAAAAAGACCCGTCTTACACGTGCAATGCGTTCGCCGATGGTGGTCACGTAGCAAAGGATTGTTATCGTAGTTTGATGCGATCTATTCTATTGGAATACTTTCGAAAGTACGAGCCGAATCATTTGTAAACTCAATCCCACAAATGGGTGTTGGTCCAGTTGTTGGAGTTTCTTCGATTACTGATTTGAGGGACCGAGGTTTTTTGGGAATTGTAGGTGTGGTTCCTTCTTCGTTTGTCTGTACATACTTAACACTAACATTGAGTCCCGCAGGAGAATCTGCCCAAAAGAAGACCCCCTTTGTACTTCCAGCCGCCACTCGTCCATAATTCTTTCTCGTGCTCCCTGGAACGGTTGGAGTTGCTGTATTGTAAAAGTTTGTAGAGCCTTGTTTGATTGATGAGCGACTGACTGTCGGTAAAACTGGATTTGCAATGATCCTTAAGAGAGAAGGGCTATTTGCCAAAAGATAATTTCCAGAAGCAGAAGATAAATCGACTGGAGTGGCTGCGGCACCATCGGCATTTACGTATTCTACGGAAGACAGATTGTTCGTAAGTCCAAAACTTTGTGTTACAAGTAGGGCATACATTCGAAAGAATACCTCTGAATTTTGAGAGCCAAGTAGGGTGGAATTAAAATTTGGAGCGGATCGAAATAAACTAATTAGATTTCCTGTTGTATTTGCCCGAGTTCCACCTGAACCAATCACAGTAGTCTTAAAAAAGTTTTGTTTTTCTGCTTCTGTAGTTCCGGAACTATCATACAAGTAACGCATAAATACATAAGCAAATGAATATTGTTTTAAGATATCGGAACTGCTATTGTCCCAGTCGAGAAGGGATACTCCGTTAATGCCATCTAAACAACGAGAGTCGGTCACACCCGAATAACAATCCATACGGCTGTTTTGTGGTCCATACCCTGCAATGTCGCTTGCGACTTCACTTGTTCCTTCATTGATCCAAATTTCATCGTTATGATTTACGGCACGCATTCTTGGGAATCGAAGTAAGTGTTGGAATTCGTGAGCTGCGGTGGAAGCAAACGCATTTGGATCGCGAGTAAGTGCTGCTATCAGTTCTTTTCCATCCATATACAAAACTTCTGCATAATTGGATCGAACGCGGGACAAAAAATTGTCGGGAAAAAAATTAATGGGGTCGTAGTATCCAGCCACATAAGCACTGTTTGCCGTTGCTCCATCCCTAATGTCCATCACGAGGATTTTTACCTTACCATCGGCATCAACATCACTAGGTGTACCAAATGTTGCTATGAGTTTGGGATAAGTGGTTGTATCAAAATCGCGAGCAAACTTTACTAAGTCGTAGTTAACGGATAAAGATCTTTCTTTATACACTTCAACATTGGTTCCAGAACTGACTAAATCCACGGGAACACAGACACTACTTTGTGAGACTAAATCTCTAGCCCAAAGATCGGGCCCATTCATACAACTACCACCGAGTAATGAGTACAATCCGAGGAGAAGGATAAGATCGTCATTTTTTTCTTTTTGGGAATTTAGCGGATTGCAATACGACGTGAATGATGTTATGAAGATGATAGGAATAAGGATCAGTCGTTTTAAATGCATAAATTCCTAACAGCGGGTCTTGTGGCCCTGATATTCTTTTGGACGATTCCAATCCAAACAAAGTCGTTGGATGGACTTTATTTTTCAGAGCAGTTACCAACGGAGAATGGATACCTAATATTAGGGATAGAAATTTTTACGGAAAAGGGAAAGTCTTTTTATAACGCCCAAGAACTCCGTTTCCAAAATTCCCGTGGTTGGGAAGAAGTCTTATTTATAGGAAAAATTACAAAAGAAGGCCAAAACTTCCTTCTCACTCCAGAAGCTTGTCAAATCCGTGCCACAGATACTTGGGGTAAAAAAATGGCACTTCTCCGTAGATTTGATTGTGACCATTTACAGTTTCGATTGGGAATTCAGGAATCGGGTTTGTTTGTCATTTCGGAATCCTTACTGGGAACTCGGAAAGAAGTTGTTTTGCCTTACGTTTTGGAACAGGTTGTAGGAAATCCGGTCGCGGTACGGTTTGAAGCACCCCAGATGACTACAGAAGGCATTTGGGGCTTTCATTTGAATGGACTGGGAGCAAGGAACCCTGAATGGGCCTGGAATCCTTCTAAGCGCAGGTGGGAACCATTCCAAGGATACCAAACCCAGGAAGGCCTACAATTCTACCGATGGAAACGAACCTTTTCTAATTGACCCACGGGTTCGTTTCAGGGACTTTCCTTTTACATTGAAAAAGATCAGAATTGGGGTCATTGCGGCTGCCGGAAAAGGAACCCGAGCATATCCCCGAACCAGTTTCATTCCAAAACCTCTCTTCGTCATCGAAGGAAAGTCCATCCTCCACCGCAATGTGGAACTTATGGTAAAGACCTTTGGGATTGAAAAGGTCTATGTTTTGGTCGGTCATCTCAAAGAACAAATCATCGCAGAGATTGATCATATTCGTTTGGTTATCCCTAAAGTGGTGATTGAACCTGTGGATTGGACAGAGAAAGGTTTGGCTTCCGATGTAGCAAGCCTGGAAAAAACCATCCACGAACCTTTTCTCACCATTCTCGGTGATGAATTTTATTACCGAACAGATCATGATATTTTTTTAAAGGTTTTTAAAAAACATCCTCAAATGGCGGCTTCCATTGGGATTGTAAAAACGTCCTTACTTTCAAGGATTCGGAAAAATTATTCCGTTGTATTAGAAAATGATAAAATACTAAATTTAGTTGAAAAACCAGAAAACCCACCCAATGAACTTTTAGGATTGGGAAGTTATTTTTTTACACCAGAGTATTTTGAGTTTTTTAAAAAAACCCCCGTTTCTACAAAGTCAGGCGTTATAGAGATAACAGACGTTATCGATAAGATGGCAAAAGAGTCCAAGGGTGGAGTGTATGCAACTATGCTTAGTTGTGAATATTTCAACATTAACTCGATGCAGGATTATTATCATGCGGTTTATGAAGTAAGAAATGATTTATTTCATAAGTTTAAAACAAGTTTGGTGATCCCAACTAACAATAACGAAAGATCCATCACAGATGTGATTGTGGACTTTAAAGATAAATTTAACGAAATCATAGTCATCGATAATGAATCTACCGATGAAACTTTGGCCCTCAGTAAAAAAGAAAAGGTAAAAACTTACACTTTCCCTGGTGATGGAGATTCCACAAGACTGGGAGAACAAGTGAGAAGGGGTATTGAATACGCAACAGGTGATATCATTGTTGTGGTTTCCCCTGATGGATCTTTTAGGTCCAAAGACTTCCCTAAGTTACTCGAATACATGAAAGATTCTGATATGGTGATTGGTACTCGCACCACAAGACAGATGATCGAACAAGGATCGAACCTCAAACCACTTTATCGTTTAGTAAATTTACTAATGGGAAAATTGGTTGAGGTATTTTGGTGGGGACAAGAACCACGATTCACCGATGTGGATTGTCAGTTTTTTTCTGTTTGGCGAGAGTCTTATGAACGAGTAAAACCACAATTGGTTGTGGAAGATCGTAAGTTTATTGTAGAACTTATGATTGATATCGTTAGGTCTCATATGCGTTGTATTGAAATTCCGGTTTCTTATTTTAAGCCGGTAGGACAAGTGGAATACCGGTTACGTGATATGATTTCAGATTCATTCCATATAATGAAATTGATTTTATCTAAAAAGTTTTACCTAGGAGAAGATCGCGATGGCGAATAAAGTATTGGTAACAGGCGGATGCGGATTTTTAGGATCCCATGTTTGTGAATTATTTCGTAAAGAAGGTTGGGATGTTGTTAGTTTTGATAACATGACCAAATATGAATTAAAACGGACTGGATATGGTTCGGATGCAACTCGTGATTATAACTGGAATTATTTGAAATCAATTGGTGTCACTATGGTGAAAGGTGACATTCGCAACTTAGAACATTTAATGGATCGTTCCGCTGATTGTGATTATATCGTTCATACGGCAGCACAACCTGCGATGACTATTTCCTGGGAAGATCCGGAATTGGATTTTTCGACGAACGTCATCGGAACTTTTAATGTGATGGAAGCGGCTCGTAAACATAAAATTCCTGTTGTGAACACATCTTCGATTCATGTTTATGGAAACTCCATCAACGATAGTTTGACAGAAGGTAAAACTTCTTATGAAAGACAACCCGTAGAAATTTCTGTAGAACAGCCAACTATGGTAGGCCAAATTTCCCCACTACATGCTTCCAAAATGAGTGCTGAACACTATGTACGTTCTTATACAGATATGTATGGTGTAAAAGCAGCTAGTTTCCGATTTACTGGAATCTACGGAGAACGTCAGTTTGGTGGTGAAGATCATGGTTGGGTGGCAAACTTTGCTATTCGTTCTGTGTTTGGTCTCCCTCTCCGTATATTTGGCACTGGAAAACAGACAAGAGACATCTTACACGCTGAAGATGGTGCCAAATCCTATTTAGAATTTTTTAAGAATCCAATCCCTGGTGTGTACAACATTGGTGGTGCGAGTCCTCATAAAATTTCTCTTTTAGAATGTATCCATCTGATTGGTGAAATTCTTGGCAAAAAACAAGAAATTCTTTTTGAAGTAGAAAGACCGGGTGACATGCGTTATTTTATCTGTGATATCAAAGAAGCAAAAAAATTCGGATTCAATCCAAAAATCCTACCGAAAGAGGGTGTAACCCGACTTCTCAAATGGATTGAAGCGAACAAAGACGTATTCAATATCGCAGGGAAGTAGAATGTCAAACAAAACACTGGTCGTCATTCCTGCTTATAATGAAGCCTCAACCATTGAAGAAGTGGTTCGAGGGGCCATTGTGTATGCAGATGTTTCTGTAACAGATGATGCCAGTAAAGATGCCACACCGACCATACTGGCCAATCTACAAAAAGAATTTGGGGAACGACTTCATATCATTCGGCATGAAAAAAACACTCATATTCCAAAAGGAATCCAAGATGGAATGAAGTATGCTGTGGAGAAAGGATATGACTGGGTCATCACAATGGATGCAGGTTTGTCACATGACGCAGGTTATCTAAAAGAATTTCAATCTTTTCCAAATTGTGACTTGGTTATTGGTTCCAGAACATCTACAGTGAATGTCCCGATCTATCGTAAGTTCATTTCCTGGTTTGCCGCCAAGGTGATGAACTATTGTCTCTCAAAAGGAGTGTTCAATCTTTTTGGGGCAAATTTACGAGACTGCACCAGTGGGTACAGACGGTATTCGAAACCTATGTTTCAAAAAATTGCAGCCTATCCTTTGGAATCAGTTGCCTTTGATTTTCACATGGAAGCCCTTTCGATTGTAGCAAAGGGCGAGGGCTCCATTAAAGAGTTACCCATACGTTATATTTTTTCGAATAGTAGCTTCAATCGTAAGGTGTTGAAACTGGCCATTCAATTTGCCAAAAAACTTTTGTTACGAAAATGGAAACTGATCCCACAATACCCATAAACAAATCCCGTTTCAGCTTGAAATGGAAGGTTTTTGTTGTCACCTGTAGTTTATTAGGTGGAATTTTTGTTTTAGATCGGCTTCTTTTTTTTGAACTATTTTTTATGTTTCCGAATGAAACGGAATGGGATTCCTCTCCTTGGTATAACTTTATTCATAAGACAAAAGAATTACAATCTTCAAAAGACAAACATAGAAGCATTATAACTGGAAGTTCCGTTGCTTTGTATTCGGTTTTACCAGACGAACTCAATCACAAAAAAGATTCTAAAACAAAGTATTCATTTTTTTCCCATGTTGCCATGGCACCAACAGATCTTTATTATTATAAAGAAAATCTTTTGAATGCGCATCCAAACTTAGTTGTTTATATACATAACTTTGCTGATTTGCAATGGGAATACCAAAAACCTAATTTTGGGAAATTCCAATTCAACGAAGACAAATGGGTAAAAGAATTTGGGGAACGGTATCCTGCAAAAACGATCTATCCAAGAGCATATTTAGAAGACCATTGGACCGAGTTACCTAGAAAAACAATTTCCAAACTCGCAACTAAATCATTATTTTATGTGAGTCGGTTTCGAGTTTTTTTTTGGGATCCTATCGAAGTTTATATAGATAACCATTTTCGAAGTGGGAGAAAATACCACCTTTACCAAGGAGAGATACCAAAAGAAGGGATTTGGTCTAAGGGATGGACAAAGGAAACGGCAACTATTGTCTGTACTGAAAAAAAATCCAAGGAATCTATTTTTTTCCAGAAACCAAACACAAAATTAAGGTTTCGTTTTTTTACAAATTTAAATTCTTTCTCAAATCAAAAACTAATTCAAGAATCAGAAAGAACATTTTTGCATTCAGGTTGGAACGATTTGGATTGGAGTTCTTTGGGTCAGAATTCAATGGACTGGTCGGTGGTCCAAATCCAAGTATTGTCCGAATTAGCTTCGGCAAAAGAAGTAAATCTGATTCGTTATGGTAAGGATGAGTCTGTTGGTATTCGTTTGTCTCATTTTTTCTGTAGAAATACAACTTTGGAAAACAGGTCTTACTCTCGCGGTAGTTATTGGGATGACACTCGTTTGGTGACAATGACTGTTCCGGATTTTAAGGCAGATTACTTTGAACGAATGATCAGAGATGCAGGAACAAGAAATGAACTTTGGAGATTGCATTTTGTTCGAGAAGCCAAAAAAAATGTGAATTCCATCACCTTCGAACCTTGGTTAGAATTCAATCGTATCCTTACTATCTCTGACTATTTTTACCAACATAAAATCCCTTTTGTTTTAGTTTTAAGTCCTGAGAATCCTATTGAATTTGATTTTTATAAAAAATCACAATGGAGAAAGGATTGGGTCTCACACTTAAAATCTCACTTGGAGGCACGAGGCCAAACTTTTATCGATCATACGGAAGCTGTAAGCGATGTTCGATACTTTTTTGATCCTCATCATCTAACTTACGAAGGTGCTTATTATTATAATTCTATTTTCTCTGCATCTTTAGAGACGATAATTTCAAAATCAAATCCGTAATCCTGGAGTTACAATGATGATACAAAAACGTTTACTTCCAATTTTTTTATTCTTTAATTCAAAACAGTGGCTTACCGTTTTATCTTTTTTTCTGATTTGGGGTGTTTCTACTTTAGGGTATTGGAAAAAGTATGAATGGAATCCCAGTTCTATGGTGAATTTTGGTTATGAATTCGCTATACAAAACCAAACAGAAACACCTGAAAAAGCCATTTTGTTCAAAGGAGAGGCAGGAGATTTGGGTGCAGGTTATGATGGCCAAATTTTTTATTACTTTTCGAGACCCCTTTCTGAATTTAATCTCAATTGGCCAAAAGGATTTGATGAATCTTACCGAGCTCCAAGAATCGGTTATCCTCTGTTAATTGCATTATTTGGTTTTTTGGGAAAAACAGCTGCCATATTTGGAATGTATTTCTGGAATATTGGCCTAACTCTTCTTTCCTATTTCTATTTGCGTAATTTACTAAATGAAGAAACAAAACCCTACGTCATTTTATATCTCTTAAGTCCTTTTGCTTTGGGAAGTTATTTTGTACTTGTAAGCGATACTGTGATGGTTTCGATTCTCATCATAGCCTATTATTACTACGTAAAGAAAAACTACTTTCCTTTTATAATCCTTTCCAGTTTAGCCATCTTAACTAAAGAACCTGCTTTGTTTTTGTTATTTCCCTTAGGCCTTGCAGCACTTTTCCGTAAGGATTGGAAACGAATCATCGTTGTTGGTTCAGTCCTTATTATCCCTGTTTGTTGGCATCTGTATTTGGCATATCGTTTCCCTAATTGGAGACCTGGTCGACTAACAGACTTTATTTTACCATTCGAGGGCCTTATTTCTTATATGGAGTCCATTTGGAGGTTACTCGGTAGTGGTACGAATTGGAAAGACTTGGCTCGTTTATTCTCAAGATTCCCACTTGTCATTTTATTTTTTCTTGGATTGTTTTTGCCATTCACTGGCAAAATGAAGAAAGGTTGGGAATTTCGAATCTCTTTTTTACTGATTATGTTTATGGTAGGAACTGCGGGGTATTACCATTTTTGGTCTGTTTATGAAAACGTATCCCGAATGTTTACTTTATCCATTCCAGTTCTATTGTTATTACTAAACGAAGACAAAAACATTCGAAAACAAGAGTATATATTGTTTACACTCTTTATTCTCGTTCTGTTTCTTGTAAAGGTTCTACTCATTTCTAAACAATTGAGTTACCAAGTGGGATTAATTGGATTCTAAAAATTAGAATCCTTTTGAATTTGGAAACTTTGTTTTGCTTCTGTATTTAATTTTTGGATCTCTTCTTTTTTGAAAATCATTTCGAATCCGTCCGTTGTCACAAAACGAATGTATGCTGAATCAGACTCTTTGACCAGATTTTGTAATTGGTCTAAAGATTGAATTTGTGCTCCATTCATTGTTTTTAAAATCATTTGGTGGGCTGTATGATAAGCTTTATTTCCCGAGAGTGGTAAAACCTGTGATAAAAAAACCACTTTCCCTTCATTAGGATTCCGTTTGATACGATAAAAGTCGTTTAGATAAAGAAGTTCTTTACTAACTCGATTCCGCCACTGGTTTCCATGTTCCGTTAAATACTGTTCAGATAGTTCTTGGAAAATCATTCCCGCTAACATTAAATACTTGGGAGTTTGAAATCTGGAATTTCCATGAGGGATGCGGATGGCAGACTCCGGTAATGGTTTTAAGTCTAGTTCAAGAGTCACAGGTTTTTTATTTCGAAAAACTTTCAGTTTGATTTTTTTTCCGAAATGAGAATCTGCATCATTGGTATTATGAAACAAATACGAAACATTAAGTTTCCCAAATTTAGGGTGATCGAAGTAACCTTTTGGATCTATTTTGAAATTGGAAACTTCGAGTAGTACGTCCTCTAATTGTAAAACTCCATCGGCAGAAGAACCCGGATAAATCTCAGCCACGAGTACTCCTAAATCATCTTTTCTTAGTCCATAGTGGTTTCTTGTAGCAGTGTCTATCAATGGTTTGAAACGGAATCCTTTAAATGGGAAATTTTTTCCTTCTATAAAGTGTTTGATAGAAAAAGAAGGAATGACTCTCCCTGAATTGTTTTCTTTGAATTGATATAAAATGCCTTGGGGGATTCTTGCAGTGGCATCCACAATCAATTCTCCGACTCCATCTAATTTTTCTTCGGATTGAATTTCAATATAGGGGAGTTCCATATAACCGCTAGAATAGGAATCCATATCCAAACGAATCATTCTGATTTTTTTTTCTTCTAAATTCCTTTGGTCTTTGCTTTCCATAACAAGACCTGTACCGGGTAAAAAAACGTCGTTCGGAAAAGAGACTGTTTTTAAATCTTTAGAAGCACTAGGATCATTGAATTTTAAAATAGCGAGTCCTAAGTCTGGGTCTAATCGTTCTAATTCTGCAGTGTATACCTTGAGGGCATCTGGTTTTTTGATTTCAATACTTGTGTAAAAATAAACAGCTTGGGCTGGTATTAAAATTCTATTATCTCCAATATAAATCCCTGTCGATTGGCGAATCTCAGGTGTTTTAAATCTCCAAGGTTGGATGAAGTGAGGATACTGAACGGTTACCTTTACTTGGAGGATGGAGGCATCCGTCATTGCTACGGGATTGGATTTTCCAAATAGAGGTCCTGTTAGAAATAAAAGAAGAACAAAGGTGGATCTATTTTTATGATTCAAAAACAACATAATATTAATTTCCTGTTAGATGGTAGGTTTTTTTGATTTCAAGGTCAGCACGTTCTGACTCTTCTCGGTCCAAAACCATAGGCAATTGGATTCCATAAAATTGGATTTGTATGGTCTTTTCTTTGGAGGATTGTATGAGTTCTTTTAAGTGGCTTAAATTTTTTACCTTTATTCCATTCAAAGATTCTACTACCATATTCAAATAAAAATCAGAATTGGAGTTGATAGGGTGGGGTAATTTACGATACAAAACTACATCTTCGGAATTGGCATCGGAAAGAGTTGTAGCGTCATAGAACCGATAAACGAGTAAACTCCCACCTTGTGTTTGCCCGTTTTTACTCCAGGCTTCGAGTAAATCTCGGTTAACGGTTTGAAACACCAAACCACCAAACACAAGATAGTCGTAATTGATTCCATACCTTGCTCTTTGGTTTTCCATTTGAGGCATTTTTTTAGCAGGAAATTTTACGTTTATTTTTTTCTTATCTCGGATGAGATCAAACCGGATCTCTTCTCCTGCAAATTTATTGTCCACAACTTCCAAAAAGTCTATGGAATTGGATTCGAGTAGATTTCCATTCCTACCAATGTTACGTCCATCAATGGCTGTTAAATAATCCCCTGGTTTCAGATAACCATCAGCGGAACCTGCTTTCAATACCTTCGTGACAAAGACCCCTTCTTCCTGATTGGGAATTCCATAAAATTGCCTGTGGGATTCAGAAAAAGAGGGTTGTGTTTGAATACCTAACTCGACGTAACCATGATAAATTCCATCTTCAATATCCTTTAGAAAATGTTGAATCACCGCTGTGGGAATGATGTAACCAATATTTTCCCCTTTTGTAGAAGCTTGGAAAGCAACACCAACCACCTTCCCATTTTGGAGTGCGGGCCCTCCAGAGTTTCCTGGATTGATGGCGGCATCGACTTGAACTACTAAATGACTATCAATTTGCGAATGGGCATAGGTTGACTGTTCAATTCGGGAAACAATTCCTCGGCTAACAGAGATTTTACTCCCGCCAATGGGATACCCAACAATATCAACTGGGCTCGCAAGTTCCGGCAAATTCCCGAGTTCTAAATAGTTGCTATCATTATAAAAATCTGGATCTGAAACTTCTAAAAGCGCCAAATCACAATCATGCGCAATAAACAAAACCTTCAATTCATACCATTCGGTTTGGTTGTTCCTTTGTGTCTCCATGAACTTGGCGTTGGACACAACATGGGCATTGGTGAGGATACGGTTTTTTGAGATCAAAAATCCCGAACCTGTAGAGGCGGAAATTCCAGAAGAGATCCAGGGAGAGAAGGGGTCTTTTGCTTGCGAAAACACACGGATTTGGACTACAGATTTCTTAATTTCGTCAATGGATTGTCGGAAATCTTCGGGGTGAAGAGGGCTTAGGAATAAACTCGTAAAAAATAAAATAGTACTCGCAAAGTGAGATGGGGAGGAGAGAATTTTTTTTTGTTTTTGCATGAGTTTGTTTGAATCCATCATATTCGGAGTTACCGCCTTTTTTTCATTGATTGCCGGCATTGTTTCATTTAGAAAGAATCCGCGTACAAGAATGAAAACAAGTTTTTCTATCCTTGCGGCTTTTTTCTGTATCGGAGATTTGACAATACTTTCCAACAGTTTGTTCTTAGAAAATAAAATCCTAAGCCAACCCCACACTATAGCTACCTATTTAGTTTTTTTATCTTTTATTCTCCTATACTTTGGATTACAATTCCCAACCTTCTTTCGAAATTTTCCAAGGCTCGTTGTCATTTGTTCCTTTGTTTTAGGAATGGGGATTATGTTGTTATTTGTGGATTTGGGACTACTGAACGAAGTATATCCAAATACTAGTTTAATTCTATTGAAATACTACTATAACACTTATTACGTGTTAGCTTTTTTAGCTTTTGCATACCTCATCATAGCAAAACTTAGATATAACTTTCCTGCCATCCAGAAATTTATGGAATATATTTATTTCACTTCCTTTGTTACTTGTATATTTTTTGGATCTCTTTGTTTTTTCCCAAATGTAATACCCTTAACAACCAAATATTTCCTACACTTTTTTCTCTTTTTGAATCTACTATTTCTCTCTTGTTTTATTGTGTTTTTATTCCACTATTCCTTCACAGAAAATTATTTAACTCATCCATTTTCAGTTATCTTCGAGAGGTCCACTAAGATTTTTGAAGACCAAGTTCTTGCAACAAGATCTCACTCACGACTCATCAAAGAAAAACTTTGGAGTCTTTATGATTCAAGAAACTGGCGTAAAATTATGGATAGTTTTTGGTTTCAGATTCTTGTGGATGAAACTTTGGACAATGCCTTAGAACATGGAGGCAAAAGGGAAGACGACATCATCACCGTACACGTGTTTGAATCTCGTAAATACATTGATGTTTATGTAATTGATAGTGGAAAAGGTTTTAATCCAAGGCTCGTTCCAAGTCCGATTGAATCGGATCGGAAATTAGTTACAAGTGGGCGTGGGATTCATATTTTGAAAAAATTATTTGTGGTTCGGTGGAATTTTCTCGGAAACGAGGTGAGTATACGCGTGGACAAAACAAAGAGTAATGACTGGAAATCCGTAACCTAACCAAAACTCTTTGTTTTTCGGTAAAAACTATACTTTTATTTTAATGTCCTTCAAATTCGCAAATAGAAAATACATCAATTCCATAAGTATCTTTGATTCGTTTTGCTCCACCTAAATCTGGTAAGTTGATGATTGTGGAACATTCGTGAACTACACCTTTTAGGCTTTGCACCAACTTAATTGATGCTTCCAAAGTTCCGCCAGTCGCAATCAAATCGTCCATAATCAAAACTCTTTCGCCGGGACTTATGGCATCTGTATGGATTTCCACGTGATCCACACCGTACTCCAATGCATAAGATTCAGAAATGGTTTCCCCTGGTAGTTTTCCTTTTTTGCGGATGGGAACAAAGCCTACACCCAATTGGAAAGCGAGAGCTGCACCGGGAATGAATCCTCTGGCGTCGATGGCAGCAATTTTATTCAATTTAGCATTTTGGTATCGTTCTACAAACATTCCAATTGTCAGTTGGAATCCTTCTGGATCAATGAGAAGGGAAGTAATATCGCGAAAGAGAATCCCTGGTTTTGGGTAATCGGGAATGGTACGAATCTTAGATTTAACAATGGACATATTAGGATGAAACCAAAGAAGACTAGGCCTTTGCAATAAAAAAAGGCCGGCACAACGCCGACCTTTTTTTCCCAATCTTTAGTAGTTGGAAATCCTATCTCATTTGTTTGAGCGCAAGAATCCTTTCTTCTAATGCAGGGTGAGTCGCAAATAGGGAAAGAAATCCCCCTTTGTTGGAAGATATTTTAAGAGAAGCCAAGGCCTCTCCTCTCGGATCTTCTGGCATCTCTACCATTTGTCGAAGTGATTCCAATGCAGAAATCATAGACTCTCTACCCGCAAGTTTGGCACCACCGGCATCAGCACGAAACTCACGTTTGCGTGAGAAGTAAGCCACAGCAATCGATCCAAGAATCGAGAATGCAATGTCTAGAGCAATTGTGACAACAATTCTTACGATATGTGCCATTTCTTCTTTTACCGCATTCGATGCGATGTAGGCAATGATACGAGAGAAGAACATGGCAAAAGAGTTCACAACACCTTGAATGAGCGTGAGTGTGACCATGTCGCCATTGGCAACGTGTGACAATTCGTGAGCGAGTACTCCTTCCAATTCTTGTGCATTCATACGGTTGAGCAGTCCCGTAGATACAGCCACAAGCGCACTAGACTTACTTGGTCCGGTTGCAAATGCGTTCACTTCGGGAGATTCGTAAATGCCTACTTCCGGCATAGGAAGGTGCGCTCTTTGTGCGAGTGATTGTACGCGGCGATAGACATCCATTTCTGGAGCTGAAGCTTGTTTCGGATCGATGACTTTGACACCCATCGTCCACTTCGCCATCATCTTAGAAAGTAATAGGGAAATGAAAGATCCCGCCATACCCCACATTAAACAGAATACAATGAGTTGCGTTAAATCCAAACCATAGGCACGGATACTAAATCCCATCGAACCAAGTAATGTGGTCACGATAGAGATGGTAGTCATAATCAAAATATTGGTTAACAGGAAAAAACCGATTCGTTTGATCCAAGTCATAGGAAATTATTCTCCTTAAGGTTCTTAGTGGAACCTATTCATTAGACTAGAAATGTACTTGTTAGAGCGAGGATTACAAGCAAAATTAATGTCCTAATTTGTCGGGATTTTCTTTTGAACTATTGAGAAACTGTATCAATAGAAACAAGGCTGTCAGGGAAAAATAAGCAATAGGGAAATCCCAACTGGCAAGTTCCGTGAACCGATTGAGTATTGCATTTCCTTGTAATTCGTAAGCATGAATCCAACCAATCGCAGAAAGGACCGCTGCAATAAATGCCCAAAGGGCAGCTTTATTCCATTCTCTTTCTAAAATAAAAACTACCATCGCCGACCAAACCATCGAAGTGATAAGAAACCCTTGAGACAAAGCGAGCACTCCACTCAGAGCATAAGGAAGAAAACTTAAATGAGGTGGGATGTCTGATAAGGAAAAATGGACGATCTGCTTTACACCTAACTCTTGCAAAGTGGATTGTAATTTCCCATCTAAGAAAATAAAAACATTTTGGATGATAAGGACTGCCCAACCTGCAAAAGCAGGCAAAAGTCCGACCACAACCGCAGGAGAATGGTGTTTGGGGATGGCTTGGAAGGCTTGGCTTGTAATCACAATTCCAATCCAAAGAACGATTGCCATTCCCGCTTCCACTGGAATTAAAGCTTGGATAAGGCCCATAAGTCCAAATAAACTCACGAGAGTCATAAAAATTCCCGAAAGCACCGAATAACTATGTTTAGCTCCGAGTGCCTTCCAACCTGGATGTCCGATGTAGATTGTCGTTGGAAAGGGTGAACCAAAAACAGTACCTGCGAGAGTGCCAAGGCCATTAACAAGTAAGGAAGTTTTGGTATCAAAACTATCGCCCGATGCTTCTGCCGATTCAATGTTTTGGAGAGAACCAATCACGTTAAAAATTCCCATGGGAAGGATTACCGAAAAGTAGGCTTTTATATTGGCGTAGGTTAATGTATCGAGGAGGGGACTTAGGGAAAGTTTTGGAAAATAAATCCCCAATGTTTCTAACCCACTTTCGATGGCTCCTGGTTTGTAAATGGGATCTCCCCAAAAGGAAGACAAATAAGATAATAATATTCCAAAAATAACAGAAAGTAACCCACCAGGAATTCCAAAAGGAAAACGAACCTTCCCAAAATACTGCAATAGAATGACACCTAGCGGAATAAAAGCGATGATTGGTCTTTCAAAAGTGCGAAGTAAAAAATCCATAGAAATAAAGGTGATGGCAATTCCTGCTAAAGCAGAAAGTAAAGCAGCTCTGGGTGTGTATTTGCGGATTTTTGCGGCAACAAAAGAACCGATTACCTCAATACATCCGGACACAAAAGATACGAGAAGTCCTGCTTTCCATGCCGCTACATAGTCACCTGTGGCTTGGTAGGTGGGGAACATAACAAAAAATACAAAGGCAAAAAGAGAAACCGTATTGATTCCATAAGGAATAGCTGTAACATCTGTTCGATGAGTTTTTTGCCCTAGTTTCCAAGCTTGCCATGCATAAAATACATTCCCTACAAGTAAGGACACGGCTGCCCCAGGTAAAACAACGGAAGTAACGAAGAGGAGTGGGAAACCGCAAACCCCTATACAAAGAGCAGAAAGAACCAAAAGTTGGATGAGGTTGTCTACCATGAGGCCAAAAAAACCATCGAGATCTCCTCGAGTGATGGTAAAAAAATTCATTCGTTTCGTTTCCCTCCAAAATCAACTCGAATCACGTTTCCATCTCCTGTTATTTCCGGTTTAGTCACCTTGGGTTTGGAACTCACTTCTTCTGCATTGGGAGCCACTTCTACTTGTAGAAAACGAAGTTGAGTCGCCGAGTTTTGAAACTTATCGTAAATACGAAATACGGCATCCCAAGGGATCATAGTAGGTTCCCACGCGGAACCAAACTGAAGTTCTGCAAATAAATAATCAGGTTTACTATCCAATACTTTGACTGCTTTGTCACCAAACACGAGTACAATGCCAGATTCTTTTTCTGCATTGAGTAACCCACGTTTCCCAATTTCTAGTTTTGGATGTGGCATTACGTGAATATAGAATACACCAAATCGTTCCCAATAAAGATTAAATAAATCTCTTTTAAACTCACGTAATGTTGTGATTTCTTCCTGCGTGAGTTTTTCGCTCATAAATTCCTTTTACCATGTGATGTTTCCCACTCGATATACTCGTCGTGGATTTTATACTCTGGGATAATATCTTTGAAAGCCCCGAAGATTTCTCTATTTTTATTGGCCTTGGCAAGAGAGAACAGCCGGTTCAATTTATTCTGGAAGAGGAGTAGATTGTAGTTTTCCAAAGGAGCCGCAATTCGAATTTTCGGATGATGCGTTTTTTTAATCCCTTCTTGGTTTAAGAGAAGTTCTTCGTATAACTTTTCTCCGGGACGAAGACCCGAAAACTCAATGGTTATGTCTTTGTGCGGAGTGTATCCAGAAAGACGAATCATCTCCTCTGCAAGAGAAAGGATTTTGACCGGCTCTCCCATATCCAAAAGAAAAATTTCACCGTGTTCGCCCATACTTCCAGCTTGTAACACTAGTTGTGTGGCCTCGGGGATGGTCATAAAATACCGAATGACGTCAGGATGAGTCACAGTCACAGGTCCCCCTCGTTTGATTTGTTCACGGAAACGTGGGATCACACTTCCATTGGAACCTAACACATTCCCAAATCGAACAGTAATGAACTTTGTCCTAGAGTTTTGCGAAATATGTTGTAAGTAAATTTCTGCGGCACGTTTTGATGCTCCCATTACATTTACGGGATTCACTGCTTTGTCAGTGGATATTAATACAAAACGATCCACCCCAATGAGCCGGCAAACGTCTGCTACATTCTTTGTTCCCATCACGTTGTTTAAAACAGCCTCTGAAGGATTGATCTCCATCATAGGAACATGTTTGTAAGCAGCGGAATGGAAAACAACAGAGGGGCGATGTTCTTCAAAAATTGCAGAAATTCGGGATAGGTTTTTTACATCAGCAATCACAGGACGAATGTCAATGTTCAGATCTGCAAAACTTTTTCTGAGTTCATAATCAATTTCGTATAACGGGGTTTCTGCGGCATCGAGTATGACAAGAACACTTGGTTTAAAAAGTGCCACTTGTCGACAGATTTCTGAACCAATAGAACCACCAGCTCCTGTAACAAGGATCACTCGTTTCTCTAAATAAGACCGAATGGATTCAATTTCTAAGTCAACAGTAGGCCTGCCCAAAAGGTCTTCTACTTGTACTTCACGAAGTTGTGTGATATTTGGTTTTGCAGACAGATACTCGCCAAAAGTAGGAAGGATTTTAAAATCCACCCCAGCTCCTTCACATTCTTTTTTGAGTTTACTCACCACACGTCCATCAGGTTGGGGGACGGTCATGATCACTTTTTTGACACCATATTGAACTAAAATTTTACCAATGTCATCTGTTGATCCAAGGATGGGTACACCTTGGATGTATCCACCTTTTTTAGATAGATTGTCGTCCAAAAAACCTATCGGTTGGTAGTCTAAATCAACGTTTCGCCTAATTTCTGTTAGGAAAGAACTCCCAAGTTTTCCTGCACCTACAAGGATTACGGGAGTTCCCCGTTTGGATTTTTCGGAACTAAAAATTTGTTCTCTTAACATCCTCCAACTCAAACTGCGTAAACATAAAAAACCAAGTAAGATGAGAGTATCTAAAATTGGCACCATCCGAGAGAGTTGGTAAAAACGATTATAAAAAAGAAGGGCAAGAGTTGAGACAAGAGACGAAAGGACGGTTGCTTTGATGATTGATAACAGATCGTGTAAGGAAGCATACGACCAGAGGGATCTGTAAATCCCAGAAAATAAAAAAACCAAACTCCGTGATAAAACTACAATAGTGGCACAGACCCAAAAGTCTGGGTAACTATCTAAAAATCGTATATTCTCAAATCGCACAAGGTGTGCGAGAAAATACGACAAGAACATAAAGAGTATGTCTACAGGAAAAACCCAATATCGTCTCGGAATCGATTTCATATCTGATAAATAAGGGTATTTGGAACAAAATTCCTTGTAAATACAGAATCTCTTCCGAAGAATAGAAAAGAGGAAAAACCTGTTTGAAATCACTTCTTTTCCGCTTAGCGGGAACATTTTCTGCGGAAATTGGCTCCGAACTCTATTTAAAACTGAAGGAGGAAACTCATTCCCCCTCTCTTTTTTGCCTTGATTTTTCAGAAGTCGAAGAAGTTACGGAAGTCGGCTGGGAGTTTATCAGAAAGATTTCTGAGCGTTGTCAAGAAACAGGCTCAAAAGTGGCAGGGTTTGGCCTTAGAATTTCCGTATCCGAGGAAAATTCGCAACTTCTTTCTTTTTATCAGGCGGAATCGGATTGTATTCATTTTTTAGAATCGCAAATTGTAAGTGAAACTCCCGCAAACGAACTCACTCCGCAATCAGAAGAAAAAACTGTCCATTGCCCCGAATGCCAAACTCTCCTTCGATGGAAACTTGCGGGCGATTACCTCTGTCCCAATTGTAAGATTAAATTTTTTGTGAATAAAAAAGGATGGGTCTCCACTTACGAACGTTTGGTGTAATTCAAATGTTTTGTAGGGACTGCTTCCCAGGGTTTATCGGGCCAAGGATGCCTCGGATATCTTCCCTTTAATTCTTTTTTTACCTCATGATATCCATGGTTCCAAAAACTTTCTAAATCCTTTGTAATTTGCACAGGCCTTCGTGCGGGAGAAAGTAGGTGGATTAGAATACTCGCCTTCCCATTGGCTAGTTTTGGTAGAAATTTTAGACCAAATAACTCTTGTAATTTGACATGTAACTCGGGTTCTACGCCATCATAAGTTAAGTGAATCCGTGAACCAGAAGGAACTTGGATGGATACGGGTGCCTGGGAATCAATTAGATTCATTTTCTCATAACCTACATAAGCTTTGAATGCTTCGAAAAAGGGGAGTTTGTCTAACGATAGTTTTCCAGAATCTAGATTGATAAAAGGAAATAACCATTCTTTCGAATTTTGTTTCAAATGATTCAGATCTGTATTTGTATCTAAAACTCCATGACGTTCTAAAAACTTCACTCGGTTGTAAAAACTTTTTAGATCTGAATCCTTTTTCCATTCTTCTTCCCAAGGAGATTTGGCTAAGTATTCCTCGAGCGCCAAACTGAGTACAGTCGGGTTGGGTGATTTAGTTTCTTTGGAATCTAAAATCAAATCTCCTAAACTCAATTCTTCTTTAACAATAAGAAATGATTCCCCGCGTTGGTTGGTTCTTTTTTCGGAAACAACCTTTTTTGTAATGATCTGCGAAAAATATTTCTCAATGAATCCTTCATCAATGGGAAGGAAATGGGTAATATAAAGATCTTGGCCGAAGGAAAAGGTATCGAATACGATTATAAATTCTGGAATTTGGATGGAAGTTGTATTGAGAATTCCTAATTTCCCGTTCGAAAGTTTAAAATCTTTCCCATTGAGAATCTTTGCTTTTGCAATCCGATCCGGGAAACCAGATGTTAGATAAAAGAGACGATCTTTCCCTGCAAGAATCGTCGAAAAATCCGTTTTTTCCCTGTAAATACGCAAAATTTGCTCATAAACGGCACGCAACTCATAAGAAAATTGTGAGGGAAAAATTTCTTCGGGGAAGGTTTTTGCTTCTGTTCCAGAATTTTCTTTCCCCACTAACGAAACAATGTCGGCGATAAGATTTTCTTTATCTTTCGGTAGGATGGATAAAATTTTTCCCAATCGGATGGGGAGGGGATACCGCAGACACTCTTTCCCGAGATTGGTAAGATTCGTTTTGTCGTCCAAACATCCGAGCAGTTGCAAACGTTGGATGCTTCGTATCACCGAACCTTTATTTGGTGGGTCTAAAAATGGTAATTGTTGGATTTCTTCTCCCCAAGACTTCACTTCCAAAACCAATCGATCAATATCCCCTTCGAGAATTTCTGGTTTTGTTCGATCCAAAAATGATGTTTCTTCTTCCTTTGACCAAAGGCGGTACACCAAACCTTTTCCTTCCCGTGCAGCCCGCCCGGCACGTTGTTTGGCGCTACTCAAACTGATTCGTGTTTTGATTAAATGTGAAACTCCGGACTCAGAATCGAAGAGAGCTTGTTTTTGGTAACCTGAATCAAAAACAACACGGACTCCAGGGATGGTAACAGAAGATTCTGCAATGTTAGTCGAAAGAATGATTTTCTTTTTGCCTTGTGGGGAAGGTAAAAAAATTCTTTCTTGGTCTGCCAAATCCATATCCCCAAATAAACCCATAACCACTGCATTCGATTTGATTTGCGGGATGGATTCTAATCCATTTCTTAAGTCGCGGATTTCTTTTTTCCCAGATAAAAAAACAAGGATATCACCTTCTGTTTGTTCAACGGCCTTAGGGATAAGGTCGAGTAATCTTTGGTTTGTATTTTTATTGGAATCTCCCATGTGGAAAATTTCCAAGGGATGTGTTTCTGCACTGACTCGGATGGGTTTGGAATGAATTCCAATGGATTCAAAATTTTGTCCCTCTAGGGTTGCGGACATGATGAGTAGTTTCAGATCATTGCGAAAAACTTCTTGGGTTCTCCGTGCCAAAGCAAAACACAAATCTGAATCCATTCGTCTTTCGTGAAATTCATCAAAGACAATCAGACCATAATCTTTAAGTTCAGGATCAGCGAGTAAAATTTTTGTTAAAATTCCATCGGTAACAAATTCAATTTGAGTGTTTTTGCCTACTTTGGTATCGAACCGGACTCGGTATCCTACTGTTTCTCCCACTTCTTCAAGTAGAGTTTGGCTAATTCGTTTGGCAGCGTTTTTGGCCGCAATTCGTCTCGGTTCTAAAATACAGATTTTTTTCCCAAAAGAAACGCCCTTTTTTAAGAGTTCTGTTGGGAGGGCCGTTGTTTTTCCCGTTCCTGGGGGTGAATCCAAAATGGTAACTGGACTGGTTTGGATGGAATCGACTATGGATTGTAAGGCGGTAAGTATTGGGAATGGATCCAAAGGATGTGACACTTTTTCTTCTTATAGAAGAGGGTGGGGGTTTAGGAAAAAAAATCAAACAATTTGTATTTAATTTTCTAGAAATCGCAAGAATCGGGTTTTCAGTAAACATAAAATCCAGTAGGATCTCCCTGTGGATGCAAATCACAAACACTACGAAATCATAAAAGACTCTATCGAATATGTATTGGAGCATTTTGAAGACCAACCCAATTTGGACCAGTTGGCAGAACGGGTTTCTCTCAGTCCCTTCCATTTCCAAAAGGTATTTCGGACCTGGGCAGGAGTTTCCCCCAAAGAATTTTTACAGTTTGTCACAATCACTCACGCCAAACGATTGTTAAAAGAATCAACTCTTTTGGATACAACATACTCTTTAGGGTTGTCTGGTACAGGGCGATTGCATGATCTTTTTGTGAAGTTAGAAGCGATGACCCCAGGAGAATACAAACGGGGAGGAGAGGGGCTTATTCTGCAATACGAAGTATTTCCCTCTCCTTTTGGAAAGATTTTACTTGTATCTTCTGAGCGTGGAATCCAGTCGCTGCAGTTTGTAGATTCTTCTGAGAAAGAAATTTTAGAAATTAAAAATGAATTTCCGAATGCTGTATGGAAGGAAGGAGAATCTTTAGAACACGAAAAGTTAAAAGATTACTTCCAAAGATTTGTAATTCCAAAAACACCGATTCCTTTGTATGTTTATGGAACGGAATTCCAAATGAAAGTATGGAAGTCATTATTAAAAATCCCACTAGGGAAACTTTGTACTTATGGAGATATTGCCGAATCCATTGGACAAACATCGGCACAAAGAGCAGTGGGGACTGCCATAGGAAAAAATCCCATTGCTTACCTCATTCCTTGCCATCGTGTGATCCAAACCTCAGGCCTGTTTGGTGGGTATCGGTGGGATCCCAATCGAAAACGAATGATCATTGCCTGGGAGCAGTCTAAACTTGTCTCACCAAACAATGATTCACCGATACTAGTCGATAGAAATTCTTAGGATTAAACTAAACCAAATTCCTTGTATGAGACACTAAAAAGAAACCTACGAGTAAAAAACTTTGTGCGATTAGGTAAGTGACCCAAGGAACTTGAAATTCCCATTTGGGGTGCCTTGTTCCATTGATCGTAGTTTCTCCCATCACGGCATCAGAGAGTAGAAAAAATCCGGCTCCAATGGCTAAATAAATCCAAACTCCACCAAAAGCGAGATAGGCGTTGAAACATAAAGAAACAAAAAAGCAGAGAATGAGTCCATATACAAAGGCCGAAGCCATTACCCATTTGGACCTTTGTGGGTTATACACTCGGAAAAAAAAGATTAGGGCAGGAAGAACTAACAAAGCTCCCGTGATCGCATAAGGTAAAACACCGATATACAACTCGTTCCAATTCGTTAACTTCCAAAAGGATAACAAAAAGAAAACTTGTGCAATGGCAAAACTAAAAATTCCCCCAAGGACTGGATCTTTCATTTGTTTTTTGGCAATAGGGAATTGTAAATTAAACCAATCCCCTAAAAAAGAAAATCCAATGGCATACAAAGGATAAGAGAATCTTGTATGGCCCAATTGGAATAATAACCAAGCAAAAAGCAGAATTTGAAAGGAAAATCCCAAATAAATTCCACGCGAATGTTCTAAACGTTTCAGCGGGTTTGGTTCTTCCTGTAGTGTAAACCAATGGATAAAAAAAGCCGAAACAATGGCTACGGGAATGGTTGTGAGAATTAAGTAGTATACCATACTTAACTTTAACATGGTTCTAAAGAAAATGCAATCAGGAAGTTTCACAAAAGTTACCGTTTGAGTTTTACTTCTATTTTTTCATTTTAATCCACATTGTATGTTTTTTTGGTCTGATCAAAGAAAAGATCCCGCCGGAAAGCACAAAACGATCGTTACATATATACCCGCTTCCACTCGCTCAGTTGAAATAATCTTTCTTTTGGCCTCTAACACCTAAGACAAAATTCCCAGATGAATTACAAGGAGGGGGAGTTTGTATTTCAGAAAATAGTTCCTTAGGATTGGCAAAGTTACCTCACCAAATACTGGGAATACGACCTCGATCATAGTGAAATTCTGGACAAAACCATCCCTTCTCTCTCGTCTTACAGGCATTTGGAGTGAGAAGATGACATTTGTCATCGTAAGGAAATCCCTAAAAATGGTGTAGTAAACCCTCTCTATGAGGATGAGGGATAGAATTTAAATTTGAAGAGAGGTAAGCCTATCACCTATTTGGTTCTAAGAAACATAAAAAAAATCGAACAAACCAGAATTAACGTTCTAAAACCCCTAACAAAACATTTTCAGCGGTTTTACCTACGTAATACAGAGAAGGTACGATTGAAAGAAATTCATCTTAGAAAATTATAGGTAAAAAAATATGCGTTGTTTATCCATGAATCAAAAACTGAATTTTCTAATATTCTTAGCCTTCCTCTCTTTATTTAGGTAGAATCAAATTTTTAACGCAACACCGATAATCTAATGAATAAGGTGTTAATAAATGAATCATTATACAAGAATTAATTTGAAAGAAAGGGAAGTAATTGCTGAGATGCGATTTAAAGAGGAAAGTATTAGAAGTATAGCTAAGATACTGAATCGAAGTCCTTCAAGCATTTCCAGAGAATTATCTAAAGGTTATTCAAGAAATTCTTTCATTAATTATTCAGTATCAAATGCTCAAATCATTTCACAGAAGAATGAAAGTTCCAGAAATTCTGGTAAAATAAAGTTGCAAAAACATCCAAATTTACGAAAATTTATAAAATCTAAATTAGAACTTAAATGGTCACCAGAGCAAATAGAGATGTCTTTAAAAGAAAATCTGCCAAGCGGAATTACAGAACCAGTTTCCCATCAAACTATTTATACTTATATCTATCTTTTACCGAGAGGCGAACTATAAGGAATTGCAAAGCTATCTACGCCGAAAGATGAAACCCTACAAAAAGTCGAAAAATACTGATAATAGAGGTAAAATACCAGACATGATAAGCATTGAAGAACGACCAAAATCAGTTGAAAAAAGATCAATTCCAGGACATTGGGAAGGTGATTTGATAATTGGAAAGAATCACAAAAGTGCAATTGGTACAATTGTAGAGAGAACTACTAGAAATGTTATACTGGTTCCTTTAACAAGCACAGATGCTGAGACCGTCAGAAAAAGTTTTGCCAAGGAACTAAAAAAAATGCCAACAGAGCTTAGACTTTCGATAACTTATGATCAAGGTAAAGAAATGAGTAACCATAAGCTATTTACAAAAGATACTCAAATGAAAGTATATTTTTGTCATCCGGGAAGTCCTTGGGAAAGGGGGACTTGTGAAAATACGAATATGCTAATAAGAGATTTCTTTCCTAAAAAAACTGACTTTAATGATATATCAAGAAAAGAACTGAAAAGAGTCCAAAAGCTTTTAAATGAGCGTCCAAGAAAAACGCTTGGCTGGAAAACTCCCGCGGAAAAAATAAAGGAAGTGTTGCGTTAAACTTTAGAATCTATCTTACAATTGGTTGTCCAGGCGGTGGTGGGGGCGGCGGCGGGGCGGCATTTGCTCTTTTAGGACTTGGCGGAGGAGGTGGCGACGTTCCGGCTCCCAAATTAGAAATTCAATACAATGGAGTTAGCCGAGAAAGTGGATCCACCCTTGATTTAGGTGCTGAACCAATCAATACTGCCGATGGCAAAACAGGAACTGTGACAATCAAAAATACAGGGACTGCTGCGATCACACTTCCTGGTTCACCAAACATTGTGGCATTATCTGGAACAGATGCCTCTTTGTTTACCGTAACACAACCAACTTCCTCCAATTTGCCGGCAGGGGCATCGGTTACTTTTACCTTGACTTTTAAACCCACAACAGAAGGTGCAAAAACAGCCACGATCAAAATTCAGTCGAGTGATGCGGCTGTAGGTTCGTTTCAGTTGAATTTAACGGGAACGGGTGGAGCGGCAGCTCCTCGTTTGGCGGTCTCTGTGGGTGCTACACAAATTGCAGCGAATGGCAGTTATGGAATGGGGTCAGTAGAAATCGACTCTTCTGGTAATGCAGTGACATTTACTGTGCGAAATACTGGGAGTGCTACTGCAAACCTAGATGGTCCACCTGCTGTTACCGCTTCCCCGATTGGCCAATTTGTTTTAAACCTGGCTGGATTTCCAACTTCCATTGCAGCAAATGACACAGCTACTTTCACAATACAGTTTTCACCGACAGGAACCGCAGAAGCCAAATCATCGAATATAGCAGTTGCTTATAATAGTAGTTTGAGTTTTTTATTCACCGTTACAGGCACTGCTACACCAAAACCTGTACCAACGATTGCGATTTCACATAATTCGAGTAGTTTTACTTCGGGAGGATCCATTCCCACCTTTGGTGTGGTTTGGCCCACTTTAACTTCTAGTACAAAAACAGTAACGATCAGCAATACTGGAACAGCAACTATGACTGGCATTACTCTTTCCAAACCAAGTGGCCATACAGGGGATTTCACAATCAGCGCTTTTAGTGGTGGTACTACTCTCGCTGCTGGTGCTTCTGGAACATTTACCATTCAGTTTGCACCGTCGACAACGGGTGCCAGAGCAGCAGTTGTAAGAGTTGCTACAACGAATGGAACTAATGGGACTGCATCTAGTGCTGACTTAAACGTTTCCGGAACGGGAAAAACAGGTGCAGATGTATTGGTTAGTTGGACAGGAACGAATGAAAAAGCTGTCAATGATACGGATGGTGGTTATAAAGTTTGTTATAGCAAGACTTCTGGATTTACAGCCGTTCACAATGGAACAACTATCTTTTGTGCGGATGTTCCCAATTCAGGTGGTACGACACCTGTTTCCAAAGTAATCTCTGTACCAACATTCGGGGATTGGTATTTCAAAGTTTATTCTTACGGAAAATACAACACCATCGGAGGGAGTCCTTCCGCCCAAACTTCTGCAGTAAATGTTCCGAGCACATAGGAAAGGAATTAATCACATGAATTTTAATAAAAAATCAATTTCGAAACTTTTGATCGTAGCAACAATGTTAGTTGCGACAAACATTCTAATTTCCGAACCCGTTTTTAACTTAGATCAAACCAAACTAGATTTGGATGCACTTCGAGCTAAGTCTAAAGCTGGACAGAAACTTCCCTACCTCCCAGGAGAAGTAGTCATTACTTTTAAAAAACAAGTTCCAGACTCAGAGTTGGTACACCAAACTTCTAAGTTGGCGGCCTCTAACACAGGTGTTCTCAACTTAAAAGGACATTTTGCCACAGCAAGGTTATTTGGTTCTGAAACAATGGAAGAAGGTTTAGCTAGGATTAAAAAAGATCCTAATGTTGAATCTGTAGAACCTAGGTATTTATATTACAAACAAGCATCTGCACCAAATGATCCTGAGTTTGCAAGACTTTGGGGACTTAGTAATATTGGCCAGACGGTAGCTTCTCCTAGTTATACAGCTAACTCTAGTAATCCGGGAACTTCAGGGAAAGATATGAATGTCCTCGGTGCTTGGGATGTTACTACTAGTTGCAATAATACCATTGTCGCTGTACTTGATACAGGCGTTACTTACACACACCAGGATTTGGTAGGCAATATGTGGGATGGTTCTGGTGGATGTGTAAACCAGAACGGAGTAGCAATTGGAGGTGGTTGTCCTAATCACGGTTACGATTTTGCAAGTGGTGATAATAACCCTCGTGATGAAGAAGGACATGGAACTCATGTCGCAATGACAATCGGAGCTGTCGGGAACAACAACATTGGAATATCAGGAGTGTGCCAGTCTGCAAAGATTATGGCAGTCCGCGTTTTAGGACTTGGTGGAGGAACAAACGATAATATCGCCAACGGAATTTATTTTGCCGTTCGTAACGGTGCCAAGGTCATCAATATGAGTTTAGGTGGGTCTAGTTTTAGCTCTGCCATCGATTCAGCGATTGAATTTGCTCGCACCAATGATGTTTTGGTAGTGGTTGCAGCAGGAAACGATGGGAAAAATCTAAATACTGACGGAGCCGCTTACCCTTGTGAAAATACTAATGCAAATGTTATTTGTATATCTGCACTCGACCAAAAGCATGCATTAGCAAATTTTTCAAATTATGATTCGAATGGAACACTCACTAGTCGTGCAGCAGACTTCGGTGCCCCAGGAACCAATATCTATAGTGGTTATGGAACCGAAGTATCCTACAATGAAAATTCTACCAGTTACTCAGATTGGACTTATTCCACAGTAGGAACTGCTTGGGCATCCTCCACTTGTACTCTGTCAAATTACAAGATGCTTGTATCGGCTGATTGTACTTTAGCAAATGTTTTGTTCGATAGTTCTGTAAATACGATGACGACAATGGCGTTAAATACAGAAAGTATTGTTTATAAAAATTTTACAATTCCAGCGGGGGCTACCAATGTGTCTCTTTCCCACTTTATAGTTAGTGTTGGAGAAAGACAAAATTCCACTACATGTTATGATTATATCCAAGCTAAGTATTCTGCCACTGCGAGCAATCCGGTAGCTGGTACAACTCTCACTATGTTTGACGGGAATATTGCCTTTCCAAATCAATACCAATCGCAGCTTTGTAGGAATGGCGGAACTGCTTTTGTCAGTAATTCTGCTGATACTAAAATCCTCACAAATTGCATCGGAGGGGCTGGAACCAATTGTACGGTAGGGTACCGATTGGTAACTGATACTTCTGGTGCTTACCAAGGTGGGTTAGTCGGGGATGTGTTTCTAACGGCTTGGGCTCCTTCAACTACGGCCTATACTAACTTGAATGGAACTTCTATGGCTACTCCGAATGCAGCAGGTGTTGCCGCACTCATTCGTTCCTACAATCCAAGTTTTACTTATTCGGATGTTATCACAAAACTGATTGAAGGTGGAGTCACTGAGACAGCATTAACTGGAACTACTCAATACGGGAAGGCCATCAATGCCAATGCCTCTCTCAAACACCTCAAACAAGTGACGGGTGTCACCGCTGTTTTACAATAAAACCATTCGATTTAGTATCTTGGTCGCAGCCTTAACCACAGGCTGCACCTTGTTTGGTGAAACAAAGCAAAAATTGAATATGAGACCTTTACAAGAACAAAGCCCTATGTTCAAGGAAGGAGAATATATCTTTTCTGCAGAAGAGGGTGTGGCCATCGAAGAATTACGCTCTTTATTTCACGAATTTGGTATCATCAAATTAGATTCTCTTATCATTCATGATAGAACTTATCTTCTTGTATTGAAAAACGATCCAGGGCTTGCCACCTTGGAGAAAAAAACAAAAGCTTCTAAGAAAATTAAATACATAGAAAGGAATGGAATGATTCAAAAGTACAATACGAAGCCTTAGTTTTGTTAACTCACAAGTTCAGTAAAAAAACACAACCATTCACCCCAATCCAAACGAAAAAACTGATTTTCAATTTGAACTCCGTGCTGTCTAAAACAGTGCGTTCCTGATTTTACTATCAATCCTCCTCCCATTCTTTTCTTCGTGAAGACATTAAGAAAAAGATCTGCGGGCCAAAATAAGGATCATTTTGGCATCGTTATCAATTTTAAGTTTTGTAGTTTCCAAATCTATCGATTGTAGCGGAAATCTCTGTATACAAAGAAGGAATGTTCTAAAGATTCCTTGGGTTTTCCCTGAAATTATCTTGCGTATTTACAATTTGTCTCAATTTTTTTACGTTATGAAAATGAAAAGTTTACTTAGAAAATCCGTTTTTGGGTTTCATTTCGCGTCTTTTTTTTAAGCGTCATGGTTTCTGGAGTTTCTTGCTCCAAGAGCAAAGAGAACAATGCTATGTTAATGGGGACAATGTTAGTCGCTTTAAATGCAAATACAAGCTCAAGCTGTGCAAACAGAGACCATTGTAAGATGTTTGTCTCTAATTCTTATGCCGTTCTGAATGCTAAAATTTCAGGACTTGATAGCCAATGTTTCCAATGGGAATCACCTTAATAAAACCATAGGAACTTTTCTAGCAGTGGGTAATGCCGGATGTGCCAACAACAGTTGGAAACTGGTTTGTGTGGAACAGTAAAAGTGTAACCCATGTGAGTGATCTAATGTGTTACCGATGTGCCTTTCCATACAAAAAACTGGAGCCACTAATGCGACATAAGATCAATTATGGGAAGTAACAAGTTGCATCACGTAATAATCTACTCGAAACACAAGTCATTGCATCATCTAAAATCTACTCCAAATCCTATTAAAGGAAACGTTTACTCGTGTACAGGTGATGTCCATGAAGCATTCGTTGAAGGTACGTTCTATGATGGTTCAAGTGTTCAAAGAGAAGTACCTTTGGGCTTCAAAAAAAGAAAAAAGTCTGATTCTTGATCAGTTTGTCGAAGCCACTGGATACAATCGGTCCTATGCACGCACAGTACTTCGAAAGAAGAAAGACAATGTTGTCAAACTTTGGTCTAGAAAGAAACGGAAAACGGTCTATGATGATAATGTAAAATTTTACCTGGAAAAGATTTGGGAAATTCTGGATCGAATCTGCGCAAAACGCCTGGTCAAAGCTATCCCTGATACATTGGCAAAGCTAGAACAGTTCAAAGTCTTCAGAATTGATAGTAATACAAAAAAAGCCTTCTTTCGATTAGTTCAGCAACTGTAGATCGACTTCTAAAACCTGCACGAAAGAAACTCGGACGGAAAGGAACTTCTACGACCAAGCAACCCAAATACCTTATCGATAGAATTCCTATCAAAACATTCGGCGAATGGAAAAATTCACTTCCGGGTTTTGTTCAGATCGATTTAGTCGCCCATAACGGAGGCAATACTTTCGGAGGTTTTTATTCAACACTTTCGGCAACGGATGTCTGCACAGGTTGGACAGTTTGCATCTTGGTAAAAGACAAAACAAAATTCCAAATGCTTAAGGCACTGATCAAGTTGCGAAATTCTTTACCTTTTCCTTTGCTTGGCATTCACTCCGACAATGGCGCTGAATTTATAAATGAAACAATTCTTTCATTTACAAGAAAAAACGGAATCGAATTCACTCGAGGAAGACCCTATAAAAAGAATGATAACCCACATATCGAACAAAAAAACTATAGTGTGGTAAGAAGAAATACAGGTTATCTTAGACTTGATAAACAAGAACATGCAGATATTGTTAGATGCCTTTACATGGATCTAAATATCTATAATAACTTCTTTCTTCCCGTTATGATTCTTAAAGAAAAACACAGGATAGGATCCAAATCCATTCGAAAGCATGATGAGCCGATGTCCCCTTTTCGAAGATTATTAGAAAGAAAAGATATTTCAAAAGGCATCAAATCTTCACTTAAGAAAGCATTTGAAATACTAAATGTATTCGAGCTAAAGAACAAAATCAACACTTGGCAAAATGAATTCGTTAAACTAGCAGCCCCAATTCGAAATCCTATTGAGAAGGTAAAAGTAAGACGGAAAAAAGGTATCGTTCATACATTGCCGAAATGGAGACGGGAAGTAAATTCTGATATAAAGAATCCATTCTTAGAAAGACAACGTGTTGAAGAAATGAGACGAGCTGCAGAACAAGTTTGGGAAAAAAGAAAATAGCTTGGAATCTTTTTTTACTCTGGAATATTTGGAATAGATTTTAGTTGATTCTCGAATTACACTTTCGAGTAGAAAAATCAAGATGCAAGTCGCGTTGCATATTGCTTCATAATAGATAGTATCCCAAATCAAAATAATGCTTCAAAAGTAAAAGTATTCGAAGTGAGCATCATAAGCTCAGGTGAACCAAAATCCAAAACATGAACAAATTGCGATAAAAAGTTTGAGATTTGGGGATCGCGGTTGCGGGATCGGTGGTTTTATGTTAGGCGTGGTTTCGGGAAAGCCCACGAGCCCACCGCCACCACCCAATTCAGGGCGGGGGCTATTTTGGGGCCATGCGACATAGTTTTGTTATGTCTACTTTCTCGAACTATCGCTCTGTATGAAAAGGCACATCGGTAACACTTTAGATCACTCACATGGGTTACACTTTTACTAGTCAATTCTATACAATAGCCTCTGGTATTTCAACACTTTACTCGTATACAAATCCAAAATTCCAAGAATTGCATCCGCAAAGTAAAGACGACAATGCCGATCAGATATCTCTTCAAAGCCAACTACCTCTCCAATGAAAGGATTCCCAAAGAACACTCGATGGGGCCCGTACTGCGCAAAACCACTTTCATGGACTTTATCGGTAACAATATGTGTGGGATAAGCTACCTCTAGAATCTTTTTTGGGAATGTCCTTTTCGAAGATTTATAAACTTTTGCAGGTGTCAGAAAACCCAAAGCTTCATGTGGTCTTACCTTATTAAATTCTTCACGGAATGAATCAAAGGCGGTCTGTTGTGCATCCAAACTAGATCTTGGGGTAATGCAGTTTCTTCTTTGAGTGTTCTGTGCATTCTCTCATGACGACCGTTCTGAGATGGTTTCCCTGGTTCAATGCGTTCCGGTCGGATCCCTAATTTCAACCACCATATAGAAAGACTAGTTAAGCCGCCAATGGCCTTACTTGCAAAAGGTGATCCATTATCTGATTTGATTGCCTGTGGTAGTCCATATTCTTTAAAAACCCTTTCAAATACCGCTTTTGTTTGCTCTGCATTCGTTTTATTATACAGTGACGTTTCACATGCTAGAAGGTAGCGACTATATGCATCTGTAATTGTTAGTGGATCGCAGCGATTGCCATTTCCTACTGTAAAATGGCCTTTAAAATCAACACACCATACATCATTGGGAGCGACTACATTGGAAAAAGGAATAGAGACTGTGGAACTCTTGGTCTTTTTTTCTTAGGTTTGACTAGGCCTTTTTTGCGAAGAATGTTTCCAATTGTAGTTTCACTTGGAATCTGTTTCATGCGATGAAACTTTGCTTTGAGTATGGGACGGAGTTTTTTGGGACCCCAAGATGGATGGTCTTCACGTAAAGATACAATTAGGTGAACGATTTTCTCAGGAGTTTCATTGGACTGAGTGATTCTTTTTCTAGATTTATCTTTGAGTCCGTCGATACCTTCCGACTCATAATTCTTTAGATATTTATAGCCAGTCTTTCTCGATATATTAAAGTCTCGGCAAAGATCGGCAAAACACCACTGACCACTTTTAACAGCTGCTATGAACTTGATTCTTTCTTCTATCACTTTGGTTTCCTTCCAAGGCATCGGATTGTCCTCCGATACACAATGTAGGTGTTACCCATGTGAGTTGTCTCTTTTGTTACCTATCTGACCTCCTCATACCCGCTCACTCGTTTTTGAATCACTTCATTCAGCACTTCCACAAGTTCTTGGAACTCATCTCCTTTCCGAATTCGGATCGTTTCAATGGGTTCCCCCGAAGCCATCCTTTGCAAAGAGCGTTTGATGCTAAAAACAGGGCCCGCCATCTTATGAGATTTAAAGACTGAAAATACTGTGATCAAAAGTAAATACAAGATGGAAAGTGTAACCACCGCATCAAATTGGATGGTATACATATTCAATTGGTGGTCATAGTTTGGGAGGTAGATTTCTCTCGGAACAAATTTGTCCTTCGCTTCATTCGGAGCCGCATCTTCATTTTCTACTTTCCAATACACGGTTTGTGCATCTTGGCGAAGACGAAATACTGCACCACCATCATACTTAGCTTGGTTCAACCAGTATAAAAAACCCAAAGTTACAAGAACCCCAGATATAAACAAAAGAGAATAATGAGCTAAAAACTTTAACTGGAATTCCTTATCGATGAGATAGTGGAAACGAAAGGTTTTTTTGTGATTTTGCGGCATGGCTTCCTTTAAGGTATTCCCCTAGGGTGTTGGAGATGAGCCTCTCAGAAAAAGACAAAATTGTCAAAAACTTATAGGGATTAACGGATTTTTTCTGTTTCTAGAATCTTCTGGATTGGGATTTCGATAAGACCTTCCAATCCCTGGAAGTGAAGATGTGTTTCCGACTGTCCAAGGATCACTCCTCGGTATTCCGTTCCATCTTCCAATCGAACAAGTTCTAATCTAGCATGTTCTTCATATAGCATAGTCTCACGCGCCAGAATGGTTTGAGTTTGGAATGCTTTGAGTTCCTTATCTTCTTTAGGATTTACAGGGGAAGCGGCTACTGGTACTGGTTCTCCTAGTTTTACAATCGTTTGTTGTTTCGAAGTTAAAATAAGATCATCAACAGCAACGGAACCTTCATGTACTGCCACCATTTCGGATTTTCCATCAAATTGAACACTGAAAACAGTCCCTCTAACCTGCGTAAGATGCTCACCTGCCTGGACAACAAACTGACTGTCCTTAGAAAGTTTGGAGACAGATGCAAACAACTTCCCTTTTTTTACAGAGAACTTTTGTGATTGAGCCTCATTAGTTTTTTCAATCACGTCCATAACCACTTCTGAATTAGGAGTAATTCGCATCCAAGAACCAGTTTCAAAATCCAAATCGATTTGAGAAGACCCCTCTGTAATAATCACATCCCCCGATGCCACTTGGTATTTTTTCACCAGAGGGACAGGGTTAGAACTCCCTTGCGGTAGGACTGAAACCTTTCCTTTCACAGAAGAAACTAAAACCTTCAATGGAGAAACCGTCTGTGCCGTTTTATTCGCCGAAGAAGCCATTGTAAGTTCGGAGTTTTTTGTCTGGGATGGGTTTAAGAAAAAAACAAAAAATAAAGCCGCAGCAAGCGACAGAGCCGATCCACCAACAAGGGCAAGGCCCATAGGTTTACGGAAAAAAGAAACAACATTGGATCCAGAAACTTGGTTTGGATTGTATTCGAACTGGATGTTTCGTTTAGATACAACCTCCCAAGAAGGGAATTCTCTGGACTCTGTAACCTTTGCGGGTTTACGTAGGAGTTCTTCCCATTTAGCGATTGTATGTTGCTTATCAAATTCGTTCATTATACTAATCCGGTACCAGATTTTCTCTCTTAGCAATGGCTAACACCTTCTCTGTGGCCCGAATGACCAGACGAGAAGCGGTAGAAACCGAAACTCCCAAAACCTCAGCGATCTGCACGAGCTGAAATCCTTCCACATTCTTGAGTAACAAAGCAGAACGTTCTTCTTCCGACAACTCCCCTAAAAAGGAATAGAGCCTATCTTCTAAATCTTGGTATTCTGCCCTGGTTTCAAGTTTTGGATTGTGACTATGAAACTCGATCTCATCAGAGACAATCTCTCTTGTTGTAGAAAACTTTTTAGCATAATTGATAGATAAATTGCGGGCAATGGTGTACAAAACCATCACAGACTTCTCTTCTGAGAGACCGGCTTCGCCGTAGTGCTTATGGAAACTTAAAAAGCTGTCTTGCATCAAATCCATTGCCGTATCCGCGTTTTGAGTGTACTTGTAAAGGAAGTCATAAATACGCTTATGGCTTCTTTCATAAATTTGACTCATAGAGACAGCTTTGTCTGACACAATCTTGTATGTGTTGGTAAAACCGAGTCTCTGACAAGTAAAATCCCGTTCCTCTCTGTAAAAGTAAACAACCGGGACAGGTCAGATTCTCAAGGAATCCAGATTATTTTTCACGTAAAAGGGCGTCATTAGCAGCATTCTTATAGGCCCCGATCATGGTCGGGTAGTTGAATATGTGCTCGGTGAAATACTCAATGGGAGCCTTGAGATTGACCACACATTGACCAAGAGCAATGAGCTCCGTTGCTTTGTCCGAAATGATATGAACTCCAAGAACTCGCCGAGATTGTTTATCAAAGAGAATTTTTAGAAGTCCGACTTGGTCTCCACTGATTTGGGCGCGGGTGATGGTATCAAAACGAGCCATCCCCACTCCATAATTGACTCCACGGGATTTTAATGCTTCTTCTGTCGGTCCAATGGTTGCAATTTCTGGTAAGGTATAGATTCCGATAGGAAACTCTTCGGCGTCTACAGGGGCAGATGAATGACCAAACATATGTTTTGCGACATAAGCTCCTTGGTACATGGAAACAGAGGCCAAACTAGGAAATCCGATGACATCCCCACAGGCGTAAATATTCGAAATATTTGTTTGATAGTGTTCGTTTACTAAAATTTGTTTTCTGTCATTGGGTGTTATACCCACAGATTCCAAACCTAAATTGTCTACATTTCCTAAACGCCCACGAGAGATTAACACCTGATTGACCCGAATCACTTCACCTCTGTTAGTTGTGAGTTCAAACCCTTCGTCGTTCGGTAGTTTGTGATATTTTGTGATGGAAGAATCTACGTGGATCGAAATCCCTGATTGTTGCATGATGCCAGTCATTTCATTCGAAATATCCTCATCTAAAAAACCAAGAATCCGACTTTGTGAATCGAATAGATGAACTTGCACTCCGATATGTGCAAAGATCGTTGCGTATTCCGATCCAATGATTCCGGCACCTACCACAGCCAAGGATGTAGGCATCTTTTTCATCGCAAAGAGTCCATCACTATCGTAAATCAATCCATCTTCAAAGGGGATGTTTTCGTTTGTGGGCCTACGAGGACTACTCCCGGTTGCAATTAATATGTTTTCAGTTTCGTAGACTTTTTTTCTTCCCGCAGAGTCTGTGACCTCTACATGGTTGGCGTCCACAATTTGCCCCCAACCGGTAAGTGTGGTGACACGGTTTTGGATCATTTGTTCGCGGGTGACATCCTCTTCCTTTTCAATGACAGTAGAGGCACGAAACATAAGTTCTTGTAATGTTAGTGTTGCTGTTTGTGGGGATTGTAATCCGTGAAGTTTGGACAACTTTAAGTTCCGATAGAACCGACTCGTTTCTTGTAAGGATTTCGAAGGGATGGTTCCATAGTGGACACAACCACCACCCAGGTAAGGGTCTTTTTCTATGATGGCTGCTTTTTTTCCCATTTTGCTTGCTTGGATAGCAGCTTTTTGTGCGGCAGGACCGCCCCCGATGGCGAGTAAATCAAATCGATTGATGGACATTTGTTAAAAAAACAATACGAACGAATTGAAAAATAGCAAGCAAAATTGAAAGAACAAACTTACACTGGGTTCTTCCCATTTTTCGCCTAACAAAGTAATACATGAAATACAAAATATCTTGCCTTGGAAACTGAGAGTCTCATGTTTCATCTATGCCTATGGAATTCTTTAAAATGATCCAATCCGGGTTCATCTCCGTCTGGAAAATCCTTTCCGAAGGAATTAGAGCTAAACTTGCTTGGTTTACAGGCACCCTAATTGCCTTAACAATTCTTTTACTTTCCATCATTACCGTTCGCCAACAAACAGCCATCCTTTCGGAAAGTTATGAAAAACAAGCCGCCGTCTCCAAAAATTTTATCGCTAGTTTGGTAATGGAGATTGAGAATATATCGCAAAACTTAATCCGAATTGAAGAATTCAAATCAAGGATAGAAAGACAAAGAGAAGAATTAAAAAAATACCGCACTGCCAAAGTAGTCACCAAAAAAAAGACGGTTTCTGTGTTTGGATTTCAAACCAATCTGTTTGGATCTTTAGGAACATCCAAGGTAGTCAAGAAGGTAGATACATTTTTTTCCGTGTATCTAACCAAAGATGATGTGGATGTTTTGGAACGAGAGATCCGCCACCAACTAAAGGAAGCAGCCGGTAGAAATATTAGTGAAAGGGAATGGAACACTTTGGAAGGTCTTGCTTCTTCTTATGTTCGCAACGAAGAAAAGTATTTAGAGACCCAAAAACAAACACCTCCGGAAGACCCAGAAGCCAAACTAAATTGGGAAACCAATCTTAAAAATCTAAAAAAAGAAATACGAAATCATAAATCACAACTAGACCTCTTCATCGCAAAGTTCTATGCTGATTCCAAAAAACGCAAACTCGAAGAACTAGGTCTAGACACCCAACTCTTTCGAATCCAAACCTTCCCTCTTTCAGCAATGATTCCAGGAGAAACTTCACTTGCTTCTTTTGATACACAAATCATAGACAATACCTCTCCACTGGCAAAAATCGATCAGTTTGACCAAATGGAAGAAAGTTTGGTGGAGTCTTTCCAACGTTTGTCAGATGTAATTTCTGCGTTAGACGAAGATGCAAAACAATATGTCTATGAATGGGAAGACAGAGAAATTCAGGCATTACATTCCCCACTTTTTCGGCACCAAAACTCCACTAAGCGAGCTTTCCACTTGGTGAGCGTACAATCAAAATTAGGTGACTACCGGGAAGTCATCAAAGAGGACTACCGAATCACAAACGAACTTTCGGAACTCATTCCCAAATTAAGAGAACGCATCCAGTATTTAAAAAATGCAAAACCACCGATTCCGCCAGCAAAGGACAAACTTTTTACTAGTTTTTATAAATCCTATAAGGAACTCATTGAGGCGAGAGATCAGATTTTTGATGCGGTGACCACAAACTACCCCATTCCAGAGGAAAATTGGGAAAAAATTGAATCCTTAAGAAGTTTACGTGATGTGGCCTTGGAAGATTGGATTTTAATGAAATTCAAAACCGATCCCACCGAATACGAACGGTATTACCAAGATCCGGAATCCAGAGAAACCCAAAGGAACCGCTGGAAGGCCATTCGAAAATGGATTGTTACTGCTGAACAAGAAACTCCCACAAAAGAGTTAAAAAAACTTTTCCCTGATGGAAGTTTTGGCCACTCCCGAAGTGAATCAGAAGAAATTATGTGGAAGTTGGATGGAACCCATCTTTTGGAATCAGAAAATGTTCCAAACTTGGTATTACGTGATAATTTTTCAGGACTCATTCGAACCCTTGTGGATAGAACCGATGGGATCCGAGCCATCAAAGACAACAGAAACCAAATTGTATTCACAGCCATTACGATCTGTTTGGTGGCGATCCTATTTGCTATATTTATCTCCGGTGTGGTGGTTCAAAAAATCAGAAAAATCATTAGTAGTGCAGAAGATGTAGGCCAGGGAAATCTTCATGTCCATTTTGATGATGGGGGAAATGACGAATTTGGAAATCTAACTGTGGCACTGAACCAGATGGTGTCTGGATTAGAAGAACGGGAAAAAATGCGAGGTGTTCTCGGAAGTATGGTAGATCCCGTTGTGGTAGGCGAAGCTCTCAAAGATTTAGAAAAACTAAAACAAGGGAGTGAAAAAATCATCACTGCTTTCTTTTCTGATATTGCAGGTTTTAGTGCTATTTCTGAAAAACTTAATTCAAAGGAACTCGCAAACCTACTGAACGAATACTTATCGGCAATGACCATCATTCTTAAACACCACGATGGAGTTTTGGATAAATACATTGGGGATGCCATCGTTGGAATTTTTAATGCACCACTCGATGTAGAAAACCATTGCCTCAAAGCAGTTTCTGCCAGTGTCGAAATGCGGGACAAACTAGAAGTTCTGAAAAAAGAATGGATAACAAACAATAAATACATTCCAGAAGCCCATACGATGAAGTTCCGAATTGGACTAAACATGGGTTATGCGAAGGTTGGGTTTATGGGAACGGACGCCCTAGCCTCTTATACGATGATGGGAGATACAGTGAATCTTGCGGCCAGGCTTGAGGCAGCAGGAAAAGATTACGGTGTTTGTATTTTGGTTTCTGAGTTTGTTCATGATGAAGTCAAAGCGGATTTTTTCACTCGGAAATTAGATATTGTTCGCGTGAAAGGTAAAACCAAACCAGTCACCCTTTTTGAAGTTCGTGCCAAAAAAGGGGATGAAACGGAAGCGGATCATAAATTTGTCGAAGCCTACGAAAATGCCCTTTTCTCTTATTTGAACCGTAAGTTCGAGGAAGCGGGGAAAAAGTTCTACACCCTCCTCACTACAAACGGCGACGAAGCCTGCAAACTCCTTTGGGAACGTTGCCAGTACTACCTCGAGACTCCGCCGGAGCCGGATTGGGATGGAGCTTTTACCAGGACAAAAAAGTAAGAAATCTGCGAATTATTTCAATAAAATGGAAATTTCATCCAATAAAGTATAACAAAATCTTGCATTTTTAGACAAGGATTCTAAATTGGGAACAACTGATCTTATAGGAGACAAATCATGGCACTACGTTTAGGCGATGAAGCACCCAATTTCCAAGCGGAAACCTCTGAAGGCAAAATTGACTTTCATGAATATTTAGGACAAGGTTGGGGGATTTTGTTTTCTCACCCGAAAGACTACACACCAGTTTGTACAACGGAACTTGGATATGTAGCAAAAATCAAACCAGAGTTCGAAAAACGCAATGTGAAAGTGATCGCACTTTCTGTTGACCCAGTGGACAGCCACAAAGGTTGGATCTCTGATATCAACGAAACACAAGGAACCATAGTCACCTATCCTATCATTGCCGATGCCGATCGTAAAGTATCAAATCTTTATGATATGATTCACCCCAATGCTAGTGAAACAACTACAGTTCGTTCGGTATTTGTTGTAGGGCCAGATAAAAAAGTGAAATTAACTCTCACCTACCCTGCCTCCACGGGAAGAAACTTTGACGAACTTTTACGTGTGATTGACTCTTTACAACTTACTTCTCAGTTTAGCGTAGCAACTCCTGCCAACTGGAAAGACGGAGAAGATACAATCATCGTTCCATCCGTTTCTGATGAAGATGCAAAGAAAAAATTTCCAAAAGGATTTCGCACCATCAAACCTTATTTACGTTACACTCCACAACCAAATAAGTAGTATTTAAAAGCGGGTCTTTGGCCCGCTTCGTACTTTTGTATTTAAAAATTTATGAACATCAAACTGAATCGAATTGAATCCCCTTACGTTTTGGAAGCTCGGAACGAATCCGGAAACTCCATTCATATCGACGCATCCCCTGAAATCGGTGGTAAAAATTCCGGACCAAGGCCTATGGAACTTTTGATTATGGGACTTGCCGGTTGCAGTAGTATTGATGTTCTCATGATTCTAAACAAACACAGAATCGAAGTGAAAGATTACTCTGTGGAAGTGGATGCGGATCGCGAAAAAGTCGAAGAAGCCAATCTCTTTAAAAACATTCATATGAAATTTAAAGTACAAGGTGACTTTAAAGAAGAACAGGTGAAACGAGCGATTGACCTCAGTTTAGAAAAATATTGTTCTGTTGCCAAAACACTGGAAAAAACAGCAAAGATTACTTACGAATTGGAATTGGCACCTTAAAACCACCTTACCTTCCGTTCCCCTGTATTCTATTTCAATTCGTTTAAATCCCAACTATATTCATTATAAACAATTTTGGCATCCGGTTTGATTGGGTCTCCAAATCCTTCTTGTACAAATTGGATGAGGGTTGTTTTTTTTGTGAAATCCGTTTGGAACCAATTAAAAATTTTACTTAAGTATAAAGTGTTCGTTGTTTTATCGTAAGAATTTTTTTTCTGATTTTTTAAGAAACCAATTTTGGCTGCTTGGAGTTGTTTCTCTAAAACATTCGGTGTGTAGGCTTCCGAAACTATATGAGGACAACCGATGGATGCACAAACAATAGCAAAATGGATTCTTGGTTCATTAAAGTCCTTTCGTAACTTTTCATGTTCAATCCAATCTAGATGCCTTGGTTTTCCAAGCAGGGAAAAGAATTCCTTTTTCCAAGGAATCCCGCGAGCTAAGTTGATTTTCGAAAAAGGTGAGCCGATTTCAGTGATACTTTCCACCGGATAGTGATCCAAAATCAATTTAATGGTAAAAGCATTGTAGGCGTTGATGAGAAAACTTTGTTTTTCTTTTTCTGTGAATCCCTGGTACTGGACCTCAGAAACTTTGGAAAGAGATTCTAGATATTGGCGAAAGTTACCCTCTTCCGATTGGATTCCCTTATAAGAAACAAGGCCATTCTTTACATATTTTTTCAGAAGTGAGTCCCAAACCAAATGTTTGTGATCAAACCCTTGGGCAGAGACCCCTTGCCATAAACCAAAACAAAGAAAGGTAATGAGAAACTGTTTCATAATGACCATCCACTGACTTAGACTGATCCAAATTGGTTTGCCAACGAGAATTTTTAAGACAAACTATTCAAATAACGACTGACCCCTTGGATGACAGGTGCCGGAATTTCATGGCCTCCGTTAAAAGCGATGAATTCACCAAGAAGGCCTGAGTTCCGAAGTAACTTCTCCAGTTTTTTTGCGTTCGCATAACCAAGGATAGGATCAAATTCACCATGAGATTGGAAAAACCGTAGATTGGATTTTTTAGGTGCTAACTCTTTCCAAAGTGATTCATTGACCAGTGCCCCTGAAAGGATCATAAGGCCCTTGGAGATTTCCTCTTTTCTAAGAGTTAGGTCTGTGGCAAGCATCGCACCTTGCGAAAACCCACCTAATATTAGCTGGTTCCATGGAACGCCAATGGCGTCTAACATTAAGTATGCTGCTTGGCGAGCGACATCCATTCCTTCGGGATCTTTGTCGGCAAAATTTCTGAAATCATTTTTCCGAATGGCTTCTTCCAACGCTGCCATATCAATCGGGAACCATGCACGACCTGAATACCCTGGCATAAGAGGGATACTTAGGTGGCCATGAGGAAACACCCAGTTAAATTTTTGATCTGTAACTAAAACTTCATGGATGGGATATAGATCAAATGCACTAGCACCATAACCGTGAAATAATACTACCGTAGGTGCATCCGGGTCGCCTTGGACTCGAAGTACTTGTAAAGGTCCGAGAGATTCTAAATCGTTGTCGTTGTCTAACATAGTTTAACCGAAGAGTGAAGGCTGGTCCTGATTGATTGCATCTGAAATAAAGTTGGTAACAGAAATTCCTAAAAGTCGAATTTTTTTGACTGGATCGGTGTTTTCCTTCCAGACAGTTGCCAACAAATTCGAGGATTGTTGGAAAAGGTTGTCTGCCAAGTAGAAAACAGATTCGGAAGAAATAGATTTTTGTTTCACAGTGAAATCTTCGAATTTGGTTTTCAAAGTGAGCGTTTTGCCTTGTTTGTTTTTACGGCTCATCCTTAATTCTAATTCATTTGATAAGGTCTCCAAAGTGAGAATCAAATACGAAAAGTCTTCCGAATCATGGGTAAAAGTAGTTTCCACACCGATGGATTTGGGATCACGAAAAGGGATTACATCCCTATCATCAACTCCCCTTGCCATTCGATAAAAAACAGCTCCCATCTTTCCAAATTCCTGAATTAAAAATGTTTCCTCTGCTTTCCTTAGTTCCGATCCCTTAGTAAATCCCAAAAGAGAGAGTCTTTCATAAGTTTTTTTCCCAATCCCGTGAAAGCTGTATAATGGTAAATCATCCAAAAAATTTTCTTCTTCCCCGGGGAGAACCACATATAATCCGTTAGGTTTATTTTTTTCAGAAGCCATTTTTGCTAAAAATTTATTTTGAGCCACTCCCGCAGAACAAGTGAGACCTGTGCGCTCAAATATCTTTTTCCTAATTTCTCTTGCGATTGTACTGGCAAGAGGGATTTCTAATTTATTAATTGTGACATCTAAGTAAGCTTCATCTAAGGATAAAGGTTCCACTAAATCGGTGTATTCCAAAAAGATGGACCTAATTTCTTTAGAAACTGTTTTATACACTTCAAACCTTGGTGGTGTAAAGATCGCATCTGGACAAAGTTTATAAGCCTGAAAACAAGGAATGGCAGAACGAACTCCAAATTTTCTCGCCTCATAACTGGCAGCACAAACCACTCCTCTAGAATGCGGAGATCCGCCAACCACAACAGGTTTCCCTCGCATCTCGGGGAAGTCTCTTTGTTCCACTGATGCATAAAACGCGTCCATGTCGATGTGGATGATCTTTTTCATTTCTCTATCTTATAGAATCAAACTAAATTAAAAATCTCTTGCCAAATGTTTTTTGCACCGAATCCTTCATGAATTGTGCACACAAAACAAGCTGCAAAGATTTTGGTTGTCGACGATAACGAAACCAATATTGAAATTATCACTCATATTTTGCTAAACCAAGGATATGAAGTCGCAGTGGCCTATGACGGCGAATATGCCTTAGAACTAGCAGAAGCACTCGATTTTGACTTAATCCTACTCGACATTTTGTTGCCTGGGATCAGTGGACTTGATGTCGCCAAACGATTACTTACTATGGATCGTTCCAAAAACACCCCAATTCTTTTTTTATCGGCACTGAATGAAACCAGTGACATTGTCAAAGGATTGGAAACAGGGGCTGTAGATTACATTACAAAACCTTTCCAAGAAACAGAAATTTTAGCAAGAATTCGAACCCATATCAAAATCAAAACTCTCGAAAAAGAAAGAATCGATCTTTTGCAAGCCATTCAAAAAGATTTGGAACTAGCAAAGGCAAACCAAGAAAATTTAGTAACATTCCAATTCCCACCTTCTCCACTTTATCAAATTTACACTTCCTACAAACCAATGGACTTGGTCGGAGGAGATCTTATCACCTACGATCTGTTACCTTCTGGAGATTTAGATATTTTATTTGGGGACGTGACTGGACACGGAATTGCAGCAGCTATGGTCTCTCTTATGGCTATCATTACTTTCAAAACCATGGATAAATCTTTTTTATCACCAAGTGAAAGTTTATATTGGATCCACAGTACTCTTACACCACTGATTAGTACGCATTTTATTAGTGCCATTTATATCCGCTATAAAGCGGAGGAAAACCTACTCTCCTACTCAATGGCAGGGCACCACAATATGTTTCTAATCCGAGATCAGAAGATCATCAAACTCGGGACCAAAGGTTTTTGTCTTATGATGTTTCCTGACCAACTCAACGCTGAAAATGAAGACCTAACTGGTGTAGAATTGGAATTTATCAGGAAAGATAAATCTACTTTTTTTGTAAGCCTAAACTCAACAGCCACCTACGACAAAAAAGGAAATTTTGTGATTAGTAAATCGACCGTATTTGATATCACCGACCGCAAACTAGCAGAAGATAAATTAAACGAATATTCGCAAAAAATCCAACTACAAAACACACGATTACAAAAAGCCGTGGAAGCCGCCATCAAAGCGAATCGTTCTAAATCCGTTTTCTTTTCAAAAATCACACATGAACTAAGAACCCCTCTTCATGCGGTGATTGGGTTTTCTCAAATTTTAGAAAAGGATCCAAACCTTCCGAACCACTTAAAAGGTTATGTGAATTCTCTTTATGAAAATGGAGTCCATTTACTCGGAATGATTAATGATATTTTGGATCTATCGAAAATTGAAGCAGGGAAAATGACAGAATCCAAAGAACGATTTTCGCTCGTTCAACTTTGGGATACTTTATTCTCCATGTTTTCCTATCGGTTTTCTGAAAAATCAATTAGTTTCGAACTTCTAAATCCAACTGTGATTGAATCCTGTTACTACGAAGCAGATTTACAAAAAATACGCCAAATACTTGTTAATTTACTTGGAAATGCTTTAAAATTTACAAACCAAGGTTCTGTCAGTTTAGAAATTCAAATCCAACGTACCCCGGAACATTCTTTCGATACAGTAAAATTCATTGTAAAAGATTCAGGAATTGGAATTCCGAATGACCAGTTGCATTCAATTTTTGAAGCATTCCAACAAACAGAACAAGGCAGTTCCTACAAAGAAGGGACTGGCCTCGGACTTTCCATCTGTCATCAGTTAGTTGAATTTTTAGGAGGTTCGATCTATGTAAAAAGTACCATTGGAGAAGGATCCGAGTTCTGGTTTGAAATTCCCTTAACTAGATTAGAAATCATTCCAGGCGAGTTGGTTCAAAAATCAAAAATTGGTCCCATACATACAAAGGAACTTGGAGGGACAACAAAACTGGAAGAATCTGAAGAGGAATTTGTACAAACTTTTTTAAACACATCGGCCCCAGAACTCAAACGAGAAATTTTGCAATTGATTCGAATTCAAAACTTTGGTCAACTCATCGGTGTCCTAAATACAATCAAAACAGAAGATAAAGGAAAAAACATCTTAGAACAAAAAGTAAAAAACAAAAAGTATAAATTTCTAATCGATTTGGTCCAGTCCTCTAATCCTTTAGAGTGACGATGTTTACTTTTTGATATCCTTTCGACTTTAATAAGTCCGTTACAAAAACAAAAGATTCAAACACGGCTCTCTTATCTACCTCCAAAACGATGGAAGATTTCCCACCCTCATTCATTGGAATGGCGAGTGTTAGTGAATCTTTGGATGTTTCTTTCCCATCAAAAAAAACTAAACCTAAATGATTGATTTGAATTTTGAACTTGGGAGATTCTTCCCCAATAGAATCCGTTTTTGTTTTGGGTAGGTCTAATTGCAAAGTTGATGTTGTTTCTGTAAACCTAACGGCTAACATCAAAAAAATTAATAATATAAACAATACATCGATGAGACTACTGATATCAATTGATGAATCCGAATTTGATTTACGGAGTTTCATGGGGTTTAAGAAAAATCCTTTACCATAAGTTCCGAAATGTATCGAATTTTGTTTTCAGCAAATCGGTGAAAATACAAAGAAGGAATTGCTACCAGAAGGCCAACAATTGTCGTATTCAACGCATCTTTAATTCCACCAGCGAGTACCTCTAAGCTGACCTTCCCTTGTGCTTCCATGGCACCAAAAGCAGAGTTAATTCCAATGACAGTACCTAAAAGTCCAAGAAGCATCGAAAGGGAAGCTATGGTTGGTAACCAACGTATGGTTCTTTCCAATGGGGAAAAAAACAATTCCAACTCTGCTTCCGTTGGTTCTTTGGGAAATACCTCTGAACGGAAATTCCGATTTTCCAATTTCCTTAGGCCCAAGATCATTCGAAAGAAAAAATAAAACGAGGTAAGCGAAAAACAAAAAAGAAGAATAAAAATCAAAATTGCGGGAATTGAAAATGTCCAATTCATGGATGTATCGACCTCTATGAACCAATACCAACTGCCATCCCAAGAAAAGAAACCCGAATATGTAAGAACCAATTTTGATGGAATCGCCAAAGCTTATGACAGATTCAACGATTGGAATAGTTTTTTCCTGCATCGGGTCTGGAAAGATTGGGTGGTGAGAGAGGCCAAAAAATCTGTCCCAGAAGCCAAATCTGCTCTAGATCTTTGTTGTGGAACGGGGGACATAACCTTTCGGCTCTGGAAGGAACCGCAACTGGAACGAATTGTAGGCCTAGATTTTTCCGAAAAGATGTTGTCCTTTGCCATCCACAAAATCCCAAAAAACCCGAGAGTCCAACTTCTCATCGGGGATGCGATGGATCTCAGCCAATTTTCGGATGGTAGTTTTGATATTGTGACTATGGGATTTGGTCTTCGTAATGTTTCTGACTTAAAAAAGTGCCTATTAGAAATCAAACGAGTGTTAAAGAAAGGTGGGGTTTTTGTCAATTTGGATGTAGGACGTGTGCGGCCAAAATTTCTTAAATTCTTTGCTGACTTTTATTTTTTCAAAATTGTTCCTATATTCGGGTATTTACTCTATGGAAAGGAAAATGAGATGTTTGATTATCTCCCTCATTCTTCTAAGGTTTATCCTGACCAAGAAACATTGGCAAATATCTTAAAAGAGTTGGGATATCGAGAGGTTCGGTTTCAAAACTTTGTTTTTGGGAATGCCGTGGCTCACGTAGCAACAAACTAAAGTTAGCGGGAAACAAATCAGATTTATGTCTGATTTGTTTAAGTTTTGATTCTTTTTTTCAGCTCTCTTCGTACTTCCCCCAAGGAATCCAATGGATTTCCCTAAATTCCGTAAAATGAACGTTGATTTTTTTACTTTTTTGTCGTTTAATTCCCTATGCAGGTAGGAAATCTCAATATGAAACGATGGTTAGTGCTTTTATCAATTCCGCTTTTAATTTTGGACTGTTCCAATAAAAAGAAGGGATTATTACTTCTCCCTTTTTTGGGGCTCGGTGACGGTTCTTCTACGGAGACCAAAGCGGCAGCCGCAAATACCGGTGACGGTACTTTTACAGTTGTTGGATTAGAAACAACAGATCCAACCCAAATTACGACCCCAACAGAAACCACTGGCGGTTCAAGTGGAGACCAAACATCTACCACACCGGGAACCGAAGTGACAGCACCCACAGCACCGGTTGCTTCAACGCCAGCACCGACAACAGTCAATAACGAAACCACAGTTGTAGTGGTAGACCAAACCAATGATGGCAACTTTAACTTTGAAACAAACATTACTGTTCCTGTAACTGTCGTTGTAGAAAACGAATCAGGACCTGTGGCCAACGCACCAGTGACCGTTACGGAAACGACAACTACAGGAGAACCGAATGTAGTGGGAACAGGAACTACCGATTCCAATGGATCCGTTACCATTCCGATTAGTGTTCCACCAACTGTTACCGCAGTAGAAGTGAGTATCATCGGTGTGAATCCGACTACAGGTGAAGTGGTAGAGATTACAGGATCAGCTCCAGTGCAACAACCCTCTACTGGTTCTGGATCGGAAGGAACTGTCGTTGTGGCTCCCGTTGTCAATGTAGACACAACCAATTTCCAACCTGTGAACGGTTGTGTGCAAGCAGTTGATTCTGATTGTGATGGGATTGCGAATGCTTATGATGAATTCCCAGAGGATCCAAGTCTTGCAACTACAGCACGTTCTGGTCGATACACGATTGCTTTCGAAGATATGTATCCATCTGCAGGCGATGCAGACTTAAACGACCACTCGACAATATTCAGCACAGAGATGGACAAAACTCCAACAAACAAAGTGAAGGTGATTCGTGGAACTTATACGCATGTTGCCAAAGGTGCAGGATATAATCATGAACTCAGACTTTCTTTGGATGTTCCCACAAATGCTACAGTACAAGTAAGTTATGTAGACGGAAATGGAAATCCATGGAATGGTTGTGCTGCTGCATCGAAATACACTGCAAATGTTGTTGGGGACTGCACTGGCGGGACTTTAAATGCAGCGCAACTCAAACGAGGAGTGTTAATCCTTCCAAGTTCTGACAAAACACTTTTCGGAAGCAAAAATGCTCCTAAAGCAGGATCTAATTTTACGATCAATGACTTTGTTCGCGGTGTAACTGCACAAGTTACGATTACATTTGAAGAGCCAGTGGATTTGAATGAAACCAAAAACCTAGTTGGTGGACATTTGAACTACTTCCTTGCCATCAACCAAAAGACTGATGGTGTGTTCAGACAAATTTATCGTCCAGGTTACTATAAAGACAGTAAGGGAAAGGATTCCTTTATCGACAAAAATGGTTTCCCTTGGGCCATCATTGTTCCAGGAGTTTTTAACCACCCAACAGAAGGTGATGACATTCGTAAACCTTCCACTTCTGGTTACATCTTCTTTAATTCTTGGATGCACTCGAATGGTGTGGCTCATAAGGACTGGTATTTACATGTAGACCAAATTCCAGCGCCGAACCGTCCGTCCTATGTAGTTCGAGTGAGTGATTTTTACGCTGACAATGGTTTTTCTGCCTACCTTCTTAAAGCTGTTCGCAAAAACGCTTTTGAAGTTTCAGCAAGTTTGATCGTTGTGGGAGCTGCCCTCGGGTTCCTTATGAAAAAACGTTTGGAAAAACAACAAGCAGCTTAAATATAAACCTACCTTTACAAGAAATCCTTCCTTCATTCTTTGGGGGGAGGATTTTTTGTTTTATGGCCTCTATTCTCCGATTTGCAAACAACGATTACTTTCTTTCAGGGAGTTTTGAATCCGATTTAGAATCTCAAAATCCTATCCTCGTGGATCCACTTTGGAAAGGAACCAAACTCGAAAAACATTTAACTACGTTCCCTCTCCCCTCAATGACTTCACCCAAGTCATTTTGTCTTGTCACTTCTGGATCCACCGGCCTTCCCAAAATAGTATGGAAAGAATGGAACGAGATAGAACAGGAAATTTCCTATTGGGTCAGTAATCCTGAAATCCGATCACTTTATACAAAGTCCGAAAAAGTCCATCTGCAAGTCCCCCTCTGTCATCTTTATGGATTACTCTGGGGATTTTTATTACCCAAACGATTGGGTGTTCCTATCGAGTACAACTCATCTTCAGACAATGGAAAACTCTGGATCACCTCGGCTCCTAAGTTACAATCGGCGTTAACACAAAGTAGACCACTTCCTGAATCTGCCGTGGTTTCAGGGATGAAATTTCCAGTTCCTTTATCGCGTGTTCTGCGAGACCGAGGGGGGATTTCTGTTCTCGAAATCTATGGGTCTACAGAAACTGGAGGGATTGGATATAGAGATCCACTCAGACAAAACAGGTTCCAAATTCTTCCAGGATTAGAAACAAAATTTCGGTCCGAAGAAGGATTAGAAGAAACGGAACTCCAAATCCAAAGTCCTTTTCTTTCCCATCAGTCCTTCCTATTGGGAGAAAAAGGTTGGGCCAAAGAAACATTACCACCTAATTCTTATTATTCTACGGGAGATTTAGGGAATTGGTCTGAGTTTGGATGGTATCTTTTTGGCAGAAAAGACAGAATCATCAAACATAATGGAAAAAGAGTTTCTCTGGATCGGATTGAATCAGAAATCCTTGGACTCTCCTTAAAAGGAGAATTTGTATGTGTTCCCATCTTTGATGGATTTGGACAATCCATCGGCCTTTTTTCTACGGGAACTTTACCTGCATCGGAAATTTTACAGATTTTGAGACGGGAATTGCCAGATAGCCATGTACCAAGGGTGATTTTAACCAATGTTACCATGCCAACATTACCAAATGGAAAACCAGACTATCCCACTATCACCAAACTTTGTAATGATGAATACCAAACAATTCAAAATCAAAAGTCAGATATAAAAACGCCTAAACCAAATCATTCTCATCATGTAAGTGTTTTAGAAATTTTAGAATCTATCCTTGGGATACAACCAGAACCAAATAAACATTTAGTATATGATTATGGGATGGAATCCATTCAATATATAGATTTGATTTTGAAATTAGAAAAGAAAATAGAACACAAAATTCCAGAGGAAGACAAACAAACCAGTTACTTCGCAAGTCTTTCTGGGATAGAAGAATATATTCGAGAAAAACTTTACTTACTCAAATGACACTCCACTACCTCAATTTCACAAATATCCAATTGGTATCAGATGTTTTATCATAATACAAATGGATCAGAACATTGGTAGGTTTCATTCTATATGTGAATACGTAATTAAAAGCCGTATCTAAGTTTTTTGTGACCATACCCTCTTTAAATTTTCCATAAAAAATTCTGTTGTTTGCACAAATGGCAACCTCAGTGAAGAAATTTTTACCAATCACTGTATCGTTAGGTAAATTTGAAAGTTCTGATTCATATTTGTTATACAATAGGATTTTTCCATTTCCATCCACCTTCACGATTCCGAAGGCAGCTGCATCCGCCTCTGCCTGTGTTAACGTTCCCAATTTATTAGAAAATTTTGCGTCTATTACTTTGTCCATAAGCTTCGTTCCAATTCGAATTGTTTTTTTTTACGTCTCATGTTCTGAATATAGGGAGTTTAATTGTTCTTCCATTCCCTGAAGGAGAAAAATTACTTCTTCCATAGATTTTGTATTTGTTTTTTCAAACAATAGTTCCTTTTCTGCATACAAAGTTTCTATTTGTGCGATTAAGTTCGTTGTCACTTTAACGAAACCAGTTACATCTTCTACACCACGCACTTGCTTGCGCAAAAGTTTGACCAGTTCAGAGTTTTCTTCTAGTTCTTTTTTTATATATTCCATAGTCTAATAGTTTAGATGGAGAATTAATGTTTTTTCTCTAAAAAAATATATATAAAAGCGATTTTTGATAACACAATGGGAAATAATAGAAATAAGTATGAAGTACTCAATGAAAAATACGAGGTTTATCCTCAACTCATTCGTTTAGAAAACTTTTTAGTAACAATCCTAGTTGTATTGACTATCACTATCATTCTGCAATCCTTCATTGGTAGAATCCCTACTCCATTTCCTATCTTGATTGCTCTCGGAGCAGCAATCTTAACAATCCTTTACCTTTTTTTACTCAATAAAAAACGCAGAATCCTAAAACTATGGATAGAGTCAAAATCCCAAACGGCTGATCCCGTTCTTTTCCTCTCTGAATTAGGGATTGATATCCATGAATATTCAGATTCCTTATTACAACACTGTTCTTCCCTCAACAAACGAATGGACGAAATCAGTGAACATATCGCAGATCTAAATGGAAAAATTCATATTGCGGGTTTGGACATTGACCGCGTTTATCAAATTGTATCACAACTGGCAACAGAAGAAGTAAAACTTATGGAGGCAGTGGGGAAAACTTCAGAAGAAATCGATATTATGTTTGATATTGTGAATATTGTCATCGCAGAGATTCAAAGTAGAAATGATACTATGGAGAATTTAGTTTTTTTAAGTCAGGACGGACGAATTAAGGTAGGTGATACAAATAAAACCATTAAAAAGTTTAGTGAATCTTCAGGAAACATTTTGAAACTTATTGATTTAATCAATGGAGTTTCAAAAGAAACAAACCTTCTCGCAATCAATGCTGCTATCGAAGCAACTCACTCTGGTTCAGAAGGAAAGGGATTCACTGTCATAGCGGATGAAATTGGGAAATTATCTACAATGACTGCAAACAACGCTAGACAAATCACAAAGATACTCAAAGAAAACGTGAATGATTACGGGAAAGCGGAAAAATTGGGAATTGAATCTGGAAGCGCCTTTCAATTCATAGCGGATGAAATTCATATTGTCCACGGCACCATTGCTGAAGTGATTCAATCCATTCAAGAATTGAAATCAAGAGGTGGGGCCATCCTTTCGAAAGCAAAAACACTGGATGATGTTGCAGAAAGAGTAAGGGATACATCAGGTGAAGTGTATGGTGAAATTGTAACCATACATACAAATTTAGAAGACATTAAAGGTCTGTCAGAATCAATCCACAAGGAATGTGAGGAAATTCGTGAAGAGCAACAAGGGATCTTACAACTCACTTTTAAGATGAAAGGACAATTACGGGAAATTTCTAGCCAGACGGATGAAATTTTAGGTATCTCTGAATTTTGATTTTTTTGATTTCTCTCTTTTCAATCACAAGAAATAGTAGACCGGTCATTCTATACTTTCAATTCTTGTGTTTATGAGACACAGAGATATTCTTCTTGAGTACAAAGTTAACCCCTTATGGCACTTTTTAGAACAAACTTATGGATTCGAACAAGCCTTTCGTATGTTCAAACCCTATGAAGGTGCCAACATCCTGCCAAAACTTGTGGATCCAAACACGATGGTAGTGACTATGCCACTTATATTATCAAACACGAATTATGTGGGGACACATTTTGGAGGATCCCTTTATTCTATGTGTGATCCTTTTTTTATGTTTTTACTGATGATGAATTTGGGAAAAGATTATATGGTTTGGGACAAAGGGGCAAAAATTGATTTTGTCAAACCCGGAGAAGGTACAGTCACTGCCACCTTCCATATTCCAAATAGTGAATTTGAAGATTTAAAAGAACTCTTAAAAAAAGAGAAAAAAACCATTCGAACCTATGAAACAGAAGTTTTGGGCGAAGACGGTAAAACCGTCGCCAAAATTACAAAGGATTTATACATTCGAAGATTGGTATAAAACTTTAAAACTGGATTCGGTTGTTTCCATCAAACCCAGACCTGGGCAATCGAAATTCTAATTTGGATCTAGACTTCAGTCGAATATAGGTTGCCCCCTTTGGACATTCTCCAGACCAAACATAACCTTGCCCGACTTCAGAAAATAACTCTTGTTTTATGGTCGTTCGATCAGAATTCAAAAATAGTAATTCTACCACTGGGCTTTTATTTGTGGTTTCTAAAAAGATTCGACCTGACCTCGCAGAACCAAATTCCGAAAGTTTCCATTCCCAAACTTTCCCGTGAAATTCATATTCATAGTTAGGTGGTCTTGGGGGAAGAGTAACTGCCGTTTGGTATTCTTTTAATTGGGTTTTGCGATACTCCGATCCAATTCCAAAATCCCAAAACCTTTGCGAATAAAAGAGTGCATAGTTCAAAGGTAAACCCACAGAAAGGATCAGGAGTAAGGGGGAAAACCAAATTGTCTTCCTGAATTTATCAAAAGACTGTGAGTATCCAGTCCCCTTTTCTCCGAGAAGGATTAGATAAAAACAAAGAAAAGCCCCATCCGAGTTTTGAAACTGAACTCCAAAAAAAAGTGGAATGAGGAGTAATGATGCCTGTTTCCAAAGCCCCCTCTCCCACAAAAACACTCCGATATAAAACAAAAAGACAACCGCACCAAAAATCCCTAAGTCATGTACCAACCAAAGATAGGAGTTAGGTGGAAAGTCAATCAGTTCGCTAGATGTTTTGGATCCAATACGAAAAGGATCAAGCATAGCAAGTGGAAAAGATCCAATTCCATTTCCTAGCCAAAGATTGTTTTTGATTCCTTCCATACAGATGGTCAGTAGTTCTGCTCGAACTAAATCCATTCGTTTGAGTGCTAAATATGGGTCTGATTTCCAAACGGGAAATGCGGTCATGGTTCTTCTGGATAACTCAACCAGTCCCCAATCCTTTTGTAAAAAACTTAGTCCATATAAAGTGAGAAACCCAAGGACTGGAATGAGTAAATACAATACAACCCTTGTGATTCTTTTTTTCGTGATCGATATGATCCACAAATCAGTTGTTATATGAATGATACCAATGGCATTGGAAATGGTCCACACCACCCAAAAGGCTTTTCCTTGTTTGAGTCCAAGCCAAGTCACAAAAAGAAAAGAAAAAATTGCAAGAACCAAACTGAATCTTTCTTTGGATTTACGCCAGTTGGTTATGAGTTTAGTAATCCATAATAACGAAAGAACGGGTAAAATCCAAGAAGCAGAACCTGAGTCTTGTAGAAGGCCCGTACTACGACCCGCCCTTACACTTTCTAAAGTCCCTTCGGAAAAAAAATCCAAACTCCAAAGGGATTGGATCGTCATTACCAGTAAATTGATTCCAAGTCCTAAAAAAATTCCGAACCGAATCTGCTCCGACAAACTATCCTTAGACGGTGTAGGCATAGACCTTTCTTCGGAAAATAAATATAGAATTACGAAGGAAGTAGGAACAAGGATCTTACAAGAAAGACCCATAGCTTCTCTGGAAGAAAGAGAGGGAAAATACAAATACTCTTGGATCCCAAGTCCTGTAACCAACCCAAGTCCTTGGTATTGGAAAAAACAAAGCACGGTCAAAATAAAAAGAAAAAGAACAAAACCAAAATATGTAGAATACCAAATGGGTTGGATGGATTTTCCCGTGGGGTTACGGATCATCCAATCGGTTAGAATTTGTTCCGATTGTTTGGGAAGAGAGGTTTCATTCCTGCCTAGAAGGACTAGGATGACCTCCCGGCTCCAAATCCCAAGGATGGCGCCAAAAAACAATCCTACGAGCTGGTAAGAACCCACCATAGGCTGTCCAGACAAATAGGGAAGCCGAAGGAAAGTAAAAACCCCAAGGGCTGTGAATATCCTTCCCCACTTCCTCTGATAGATTTGCGGAAAAAATCCAAAGGCAAATTGCAGAAAAAAGGATGGATAGAAGGATTGAGCCGGTACTGGCTCCACATACCGATGGAGGTTCCAAACAGAGAAAGTACAAAAGAAAAAGAAAAGGATATCTGAAATAGGTAACGAACGTAGGCGGCCTAAAAAACTCACGATAGAAAGAGTTTAGAGCGTGGCGTAGTGAATCAATTGTAAATTTAAAAGAATCGGGAGAATTCGGGGTGGGTTAGAGAAAAAGAATAAAGGATTCTCTTAATCTAGAGAATCCACATCCATTCCGGTCGCAGGATAGGCAGACAAAGAATCCATGCGGTAACCAGCACGATTTCGGCTCTTCGCCATTTGTTCTGCAAATTCTACAGTAAATCTTGTCCACGGAAGCGCCTTGAGCCTTGCGATTGGAATTTTTTTCTTAGTTCCTTCGCAGATCCCATAGGTTCCGTTTTCAATCTTTTCTAACGCAAGTTCGATCTCACGTAGAGTTTCAATTTCGTTTTCAGTCAAAACAGAAGACAAAGCTTCTGAATTGAGTTCGGATGCGATATCCGCAATATCCCCCATCTCCTTCAATCCAGAAAGAGAACTGGTGTCTTCCCATTGATTGAGTTTGATGAGAAGCGACTCTTTTTTCTCTTGGAGGAGCTCACGCACCTCTTCGATAAACTTTTTGTCGACTCCCTTTTCTGAAGATTTTGCAGCTGGTTTAGGCATCTTATCCCTTAGACTTTGGATTCCTTGTGATCAGTATGTGATTTGCAAAATTTGCAATATTTTTTCGTCACAAGTTTTTCCGACTTAGTCTTCTTATTTTTAGTCTGGAAGTAATTTGACCGCCCAGGTATCGCACATGGGACACAGGTTAGTTTTATGATTTCTCTCATAATTTATGCCATGACGTACCGACCCCATATATAGTCAATCGACAATAGCGGGTTTTTTCGGTTCCTTTCTGAAATAGGTCGCAAATAAACTTCCTAAGAGCGAATGTGTCAAACTCGATAAAGCACTAGGAATGGCGGTGCTCGGATCCAGAAAATGAGTCCTCGCGAGAACCGCTCCGAGCCCGGAATTTTGCATCCCTACCTCAATCGAAATGGTTTTTGCCGTTTTTGGGTTTTTGGTAAGATACAGGCTGAAGATCCCCCCTAGTCCAAACCCTCCCAGGTGCAAAAGAATCACTGCAAAAAAGATGCGAAAGTCCGACTTTAGGATGGTTTCCTTTCCACTGGCAATAATCGAAGCCACAATCATCGCAATGAGTAAAACCGAGAGAACAGGAAAGAAATCTTGTATCTCTTTTGTAAGTTTGGGGAATAGCGACTTTAAAAATAAACCCAGAGCCACAGGGACTAAAATCACCTGAAAGGTAGTGATCACAAGACCCAAACGGTCAATCTCCAATCGACTTCCAATGAGAAGGCCCACAAGAAAAGGTGTCATAAGGATTCCAAGGATCGTAGAGACAGAAGTTAAAGTGACACTTAGAGGAACATCTGCTTTGGATAAAAAGGCAATGACATTGGATGCCGTACCACCAGGGCAACAAGAAACAAGGATGAGTCCCACGGCATAAGCTTCCGGCAGTTGGAACAAATACCCAAGCGAGTAACCTAACATTGGCATAATGGTGTATTGCAAAACCGTTCCAATAAGAATGGGTTTTGGTTGTTTCAAGATCCGAAGGAAATCTTCTGCCTCCAGTGTAAGTCCCATCCCAAGCATAATGGCACCAAGACTATAGGTAATCCAAGGGCCTTTGAACCAAATGATCTTTTCTGGATATAAAAATCCAATGATTGCGATAAGTATTAGAACCAGAGGAAACGCATTCACTATCTGTTTAGAAATTTTGATAAACATATTTGATGGATTTACTTTTCACCTAACTTTGATTCAAGTATTCGTTTAAGGCGTCTTTCACTCGGGCCACATGTTCTTCTTCGATGGCAATGTGGGGTGCCATCCGTAACCGACCCAAACGAACAGCCGTGGTGATTCCTTTTTGTTTTAAAAAAGATTGGATGCGTTCTGGCTGGAATTTGGAAGGATCTTTATGGCCCGTGATGGCAAGGATTCCTGTTGTGACGGTGGGAAAAGCATCCGATTCCAAAGTAAATCCAAGGTCATGGAGTGTTTGTTTAAAAAGATCTGCGATTTCATAAATTCGTTCTCTCACTCGTGAAAATCCGAGAGTAGACAACATTTTGAGTGATGCATAAAAATAAATCCAATCATTGAAGTTGATTGTACTTTGTTCAAATTGGTCGGCGGCAGGTTTCCATTCATTTCGATAAGGAAAATAACTAGAATCGTTGACCACACTGGATTGGCCTTTAAAAATAAGTTGAAACCCTTTGGATTCTTCTTTAGATAAATACACAACCCCAAGCCCTAAGGGACCAAGTAACCACTTCCAGGCGGCAAAGGCACAAAATGCCACTTTAATCTTTCCAAAATCGAGTGCAATATGCCCTACGGCTTGGCTTCCATCAATCACAAGTTTGGTGTGATGGGTTTCACAAAGTTTAGAAACGGCTTCCATATCAAAAACTACACCCGTACACCAATGAACAGGCGATAGGCTAAGGATAAACACATCCCCTTTTTCTAATTCCCGTTTTAGATTGAGAAGAAAGTCTTCGGGAGTTTTTCCTACAGGAATAAATTCAAGTCCCACCCCTTTTTCTTTCCAATGTTCCCAAGGATACACATTACTTGGGTATTCGTTTTCCAAAACTAAAATCCGTTTTCCTTTAGGAATCTGGATGCTGTGCGAATAAAGATTGATCCCCTCACTCGTGTTATGTACAATCCCAATCTCAGAAGGGTCGCAAACCAATATTTCTGCGATATATCCTCGGATGGCGGCTTTGATCACAGGTTCGGCAAAACTGGGAGCAAAAATTCCGTACCTGGCATATTCCTGAAAGTAGAGGTTCATCATCTCAATGGCATAGGTGGAGACGGGTGTAGTTCCGCAATAGTTCAACCAAACGGAATCAGACTGGACAGGAAAGTACTGGGAGATCCCTTTCCAGTTTGCAAAGGGTGGAAACGAAGGAAGTTCGGAGTGATTAAGAGACATGCAAAAATAGAAATATCTGAAGCGACAGAAGAGAAAAGTAAAAAAAAATGGAACCGTGCTCTCTTCACGGATTTACCTCTCTCGGTCGGCGTTTAGTCACAATATCGCCCTTTTTCGCAAGCTGATTGGACCCAAAACCAAGTTTACAGCCATTATCAAATCCAATGCCTATGGGCACGGACTTCTTGCTACCGCCTCCATCGCTCTTGATGCCGGTGCGGATTATTTGGGTGTCAATTCTTTAGAAGAGGCCCTATCCATTCGTAAGGTTTTTTCTAAAGCAACGGTTCTCATTATGGGGAGCATTCCCAACCTAAAAGAAAGAAAGGAATCTCTCGCTGATGGAAACTTTTGGGTCATGGTTTCTCGCGTGGAAGAAATCGAAATTTTAAGCAAACTTTCCCCCACTCCCAAAATCCATTTGAAAGTGGATACGGGAATGTCTCGGCTTGGAATCCCAACAAATAATGCCGAAGTTCTTGCCAAAGAAATTTTTGAAAAAAAACTCCCTCTCTCTGGGATTGCCACCCACTTTGCAAGTACGGAAGATTTTACAGAACATAGTTATTCGATGTTACAACTTAGTAGGTTCCAAGATACCATCGACACATTCGCCAAACACGGGTTTATCGACCTAGTTTGTCACTGTGCTTCTTCTGCCTCTGCGATGTTATTTTCGGAGGCAAGGATGGATTTGGTTCGTGTGGGCATTTCTCTTTATGGACTTTGGCCGAGTTTAGAAACTAAACTTTCTCTCTCTCTTATGAAAAAAGATGTGGGGATGTTAAAACCAGCACTTACATGGAAAACACAAATCCAACACATCCAAAACCTAAACCAAGGAAGTTTTATTGGTTACGGGTCCACATATAAAACCACTCACGATACGAAATTGGCAGTTGTTCCCGTCGGATACTATGAGGGATTGGACCGGAAACTTTCCAACCATGGGTATATGTTAGTTCGCGGCGAACGTGCAAAAATTTTGGGTCGGATTTGTATGAATATGACAATGATTGATATCACACATATCCCAGATGCATCTATTGGTGATGATGTAGTCATTATCGGGAAGTCAGGAAATGAAATCATCTCAGCGGATGACCATGCGGCATGGACGGGTACCATCAATTATGAAGTGGTAACAAAAATTTTGGGGTCTTTCCCCCGCATCATTGAAGATTAGAGGAATTTTATGTCAGAGAGACAAATTTATAACTGGAAAAATCACAGACTCACTTACGTTAAACATAAATCGTTAAATCCAAAATCCAAAGAGACCATTGTTCTCATCGGTGGTTGGTGTTCTGCGGCAGGGTATTGGGGTCTTAACATTCCTTTTTTTCGTGAACTAGGAGATGTGATTGAACTCGACTTAGTAGGTCATTATCCGGCAGAAATCTTTGATCAAAAAAAAGGACTCACCCTTCAAGATTTTTTAGAAACACAAGCGCAAGGGATTTGGGCTTCTGCGGGAGAAAAGGACATCACACTCGTTGGCCATTCCACTGGTGGGATGGCGGTCCTTGCCATTGCTTCCCTATTCCCCCAAAGGATCAAACAAGTGATCTCCATTGCCCCTTACGTCCACGGTCCCGTTCCTGGGATTTTAAAAATCGGTGTGGTGGGACTTCGTGCCAACTTAGGTAGTTTTTTTGACTTTGGATTTAAAATTGGGAAGTCCCTCCCCAAAGCCTTACAAATTGGATTTTCCTATGGTGTTTACGATTCCACTGCATTTCATGCAAGAGAAGACATCAAACAGTTCCTAAAAGAATACAACCCACAATTTGAATGTTTGAACCCGAGGCAAATCCTTATGATCCTTGAGATGTTAGATCGCACCGACATCAGGCCCATTGTGTTTGGGAATAGGGTTCCGACCCTCATCATGCGTGGAGAAGAAGATCCTATCATTCCAGGAAAGGATGTAATGGAATTAGAAAGAACAACTCCTCATGTGAAGGCAGTGTTATTTTCTGAATGTGGACACTTTGTACACATGGAAAAACAAAAAGCAGCAGAAAAAGTAATGAAAGACTTTATCCTGATGAAAAAAACTTCTACGACCAAAAAATCGTTTTTTTAAACTAATTTCTATTGGGACTTCAGAAAATCTGAACCCAATGGGATAAACCTTAGAACAAACGATGGTTTAGGCTTGGAAGTTGGTTTCGAATATCGCTTAACTTTTGTAAATCGATATCTGCGATGACAAATCCTTCTTCATTGTCGATTTCATCCAAAATTTCTCCCCAAGGAGAAATGATAAGAGAATGACCAAAGGTTTTACGATTCCCATGAGGGTCATGAGTTCCTGTTTGGCCCGGTGCTAAAACATACATAAAATTTTCAATCGCACGAGCACGTAGTAACACATGCCAATGTGCTTCTCCCGTGGGAACAGTAAAGGCTGCCGGCAAAAAACATAACTCCACCCCCTTCTCAGAAAGAGCGCGAAACAATTCCGGAAATCGAATGTCATAACAAATTGCTGAAGAGATCTTTCCATATTCTGTTTGGATGACCTCAGGAACCTTTCCCCCACTTTCTGTGGAATTGGATTCGCTATAGTTGAATCCATCCCCTACCACCGCATTAAAAAGATGGGCTTTGTGATAACGAAATACTTCTTCGCCACTGGGGTTTACAATAACGGCAGTGTTGAATACTTTCCCCGTAGGGGCCTTAGTGGGAAACCCTCCACCCAAAAGATAGATCCTTAAGTCTTTTGCCGTCTCTTTCAGAAAGGCAGTGGTCTCCTCTTCGATTTGGCCAAGGAGATTTTTTTTCTCTGCTTCCGAACCCATAAAAGAAAAATTTTCGGGTAGGCCTATGACTTTGGCACCGGCACTTGCCGCCTCTTCCACAAGTTGCCTACACTTAGTTAGGTTATTTGAGACTCTTGCTGTACTTGTGACTTGCACTGCGGCGGCTTTAAATTTCATTATCATAAATGAGGTCTTTTATGAACCACCATTCTGAAAAAATCAATCATATCTTGGAAGCTCTTCCCTATTTGATCAATTATTCGGGGAAAACCATTGTCATCAAGTATGGCGGGGCTGCCATGGTGGAAGAAGAATTAAAAGCATCTTTTGCTGAAGATATTGTACTCCTCAAATACCTAGGGATCAATCCTGTTGTGGTTCACGGTGGTGGGCCCGAAATCAACGCTCTTATCAAGTCGCTCAACCTAAACACGCAGTTCATTCGTGGCCATAGGGTCACAGATGAACCCACAATGGAAGTGGTGGAGATGGTTCTTACTGGAAAAGTAAATAAACAGATTGTTTCTCTTATCCAAGAGAAAGGCGGAAAACCGGTTGGTCTATCGGGTAAAGATGGGGGGCTTGCGATTGCAGAAAAGTATCTGATGGAAGTCGAAGGGGAAGACGGTAAAGTTCAAAAAATCGATTTGGGCCTTGTGGGAGAAATTGCAGAAGTGGATCCCAATATTTTGCTCACCTTACAACGTGAAGGTTTTATTCCCATCATCTCTCCTGTTGCTATGTCTAAAGAAGGCCAAACACTCAATATCAATGCCGATACAATGGCTGGTGCGATTGCACAAGCACTCCATGCAGACAAACTCATTTTACTCACAGACACACCAGGTATCCTGATTGACGGCCAATTAGTAACGGGTCTAAAAAAAGCTGACATTCACGGATATATAAAAACTGGACAGATCTCTGGTGGCATGATACCTAAAGTAGAGTGTTGTTTGGGAGCGATTGACTCTGGAGTCAAACGAGCCCACATCATTGACGGAAGAGTTGCCCATTCCGTCTTAATTGAAATATTGACGAACCAAGGGATTGGAAGTTTGATCGAACAAGGATAGATTCGGATGCCTACTAAACTACTGACATTAAGTCTGATTTCAGACATTACAAGCCGAATCAATTCTCACGAAGATTTGGAAACACTACTCAGCGAAATCATGGGTATCACCCGCGATGTCCTTCAAACAGAAGGATCCTCCCTTCTGTTATATGACAAAGAAAATGATCAGTTAGTGTTTAACACAACTAGTGGCCTAAAAGAAGAATCCCTTGCCCACCTAACAGTTCCTAGGGGAAAAGGGATTGCCGGGATGGTTTTAGAAACTCTCAAACCAGAAATTGTCAACGATGCGGCCAACGATCCGAGGATATTCAAAGCCATTGACCAAAAAGTGGGGTATGTCACAAGGAACCTACTTTGTGTTCCGATGATTGTCCAAGGTGAAGTACAAGGTGTACTCGAAGCCGTAAACTCTTTGGATAACCGTGATTTCAATCATACCGATATCAAAATTTTAAGGTATCTATCTAATTTAGCAGCCATTGCTGTAAAGAACAGGCTTCTGATAGACAACTTGAACTTACGTGCCAACGAACTCAATTGCCTATTTCAAATTTCCCAAGCTCTTGCTAACATCCAAAGTTCTGACGAATTTATGGACCTTGCGGTCAAAACCATATCCGAAGTTTTACAAGTGGATCGGGTTTGTCTCAACTTCGAAAAAATTGAAAAGAAGGGCCTTCCCAGATCCAAATCCAAAGGTTTTTCAGACCAAATCCATGATGAAGATGTAGAAGTTTTACTCTATGCTGATAAAGCCGATTGGATGTTCAAAGGATTCAAAATCATTTCAGCAAACTCACCCCAAGGAATCCAACTCACTCACAAGGGGCTTTTCCAACACAGTCTCATCATTTTCCCCATTCTAAAAAACAAGGAATGGCTTGGTTCCCTTGTTGTATCGGACAAAACATCTCGCACTCGGTTTGATGAAATGGACATTCGCATTTTACGAACCCTGACCAACCAAGTTGGGGAAGCTTATACTGCCTTACAAGTTAAGATACAAAGTGAACGTTTAAAAAACATAGACCGCGACATGCAAGTGGCAGCTATGATTCAAAAACACTCACTTCCCATCATTCCAAAACAATACTCACTATTAGAGTTTGATACCTACTACCAAGCATCACGGGAAATTGGTGGAGACTTCTATGATATGGTAGTTCATGGAAAAGATGAAGTTTCTGTGATCATTGCCGATGTTTCTGGAAAAGGAACTCCTGCGGCACTTTTTATGGAATTTTCGAAAACAGTTCTACAACAAGAAGTTTCGAAAACCACTTCTACTAGCGAAGCTCTCTTCAATGCAAATAAAATCTTACAAGACAAATCAGGTTTCCTTATGTTTGTCACCGCTATGCTTGTACGGATCAATATGACCAAAAAAGAATTAACCTATTCTTCCGCAGGTCATAATATGCAAATTATCTATCGTAAAAAACATCATAAAATCCAACACCTTTCTGGAAAAGGCCAACCGATGGGAATTGGAAATTGTGAATTTTCCGAACATACGGTGAGTTACCTCCCTGGGGACTTATTGGTTTTATACACAGATGGTGTGACAGAAGCCATGAATTTGAAAGAAGAACTATTTTCGGAAGAAAGGTTAGAGTCTGTGATTCTATCTCATATCAATGATCCACCAGAAGTAGTCAGACAAGCAATTTTACAAAAAGTAAGTGAATTTGTGGGCGAAGCAGAACCCCATGATGACCTTTCTCTCTTTATTATTCGTCTAAATTAATAATAAGGAGTTTTTATGAAACGCATTCTATATGCAATGGCAGTGACCTTACGATTGGACAAACTGCACAAAGCCATGTTAGATGCTGTTATAGAAACACGTGTCAAAAACGCGCTACAAACATCTGACAAATTACGCAAAGAACAAGATCGTTTACGAGAAAAAGATTTTCGCAAACAACTAGACGACTTACAAAACAACCACAACAGTAGTTTTGAAAATTATAAATTAGAAACAGAAAATCTAATTCGTATTTTTAAAAACCAAATCTTGGTAGAAAAAAAAGAAGTTCTCAAAGAACGAGAAGTGGTGCGTGAAATGCAACGCCAATCCATGATCCGCGAGAACAGATTCCAACACTACATCTTACGTTTCAAAGAAATTCTATTTGTAAACAAAAAGGTCGTGGAATCCATCCAAAGTCTTGTCAAAGTAGAATCCAACATTGAAGATCTGTTACACGAAATTGATAACTATGATGAAAGCAAATTCATCAAAAAACCAGAAATGATTTTGGATACTGAGTTTTTAAAAGAACTCCACCAAAAAGAAGAAGAGATCAGGGACAATATCCTCAAGTTCCAAAAAAAAGTGGAAAACAGCTGATCGGGAAAATTATGTTAACAGATGATTCCTTCACCTGTTAACAGTTTTAACCGAACGAAAATTAGCTGAAAAGATACCCAATTAAATTAACCTCTCTTCCTTTGCAAATTTTGGCAACAAACGCAAACTTTTATTGAATTTTTCTTTACAATAACTTTAAGTTAGAGTAAGATTCTTTATCTGATCATGGAGTTAAACTAGGCCGAGAAAAGCTTTTGACATGCGTTTCTTTAATAAATAAGACAAAATATTAAAACTGTTTGAACCCACCCAGTTTTTACTTCTAAGTATTAATCGGAGGTATTTGACTTGTTCGCGAAAAAGCAACTGGATAGATATTATATCAATAAATGATACTTATTGTTCTACTGCTTATAACAGCCATAATTCTATATTCGATAGACGACAAAAGCAGAGAATTTGTGAACAAAATATTCTTCTCTTCAAATCGCAAAAAGCAAGATCGCCAAACCCATTACCCAGAAGAGACTATGAACCCGTCAAATAGTAGAATCTCAGACAATTCAGTCATTGATATTACAGACCAATACCGAAAGATTAATGCCGATAATAACCTGGATGTAAACGCACACCTTACTGCATCACTTATTAATAATTTGGACAAAAACAAGAGAACTGAAAATTTTTCAAATTATCAAATCAATGATTTCTACTATTGGAAAGTAGGCACGAAGTACAAAAAACAATTGAAACTAAGTAAAGAGCAAGTCACCTTGCTTAACAAACTTTGGTTTCCATATAGCACCTTTTGCCGCATTGAATTTTGCTTAATTGCAATAATAAAGTTATACATACATCTTTTTGATGGACTTCAAAAAATTTACAATCTAGAAGGCACAAATACTGAAGAACGGTTTTCACAAGTTACTGACATAATATTACGGAAAGAATTCAAATATAAAGCAGGAAGTCCAAACTATAAGTTCAATTATGAAATTAGAAATATCGAACTATACAATCTAATTTTCAAACATTGCGAAAACACAGTAAGAGAATATTATGCGCATAAACGAAAGCGCAATGTCGAAATATTCTATGAGAACGAAGAATTGCAAAGCGAAATAGAAACAAAAATAATTTCAAAAGTGAAAATGCTGTTACCTTCGCTAATTGCAAACATTGAAGTGCCAGACGAAGCGACAGAAATTGAACTTAATGCACAGAATACTACACGCTGGAGAATCAAACTAAAAGAATTAATATCTACTTTTACAGGGGATGCAGAAAAATTTGGAAATTTAGTCATATTAGTGGGGATACAAAATAAAAAGAATCCCGCAGCAAAAAACATATTTTTTGAAGCAGCAAAGTTCATTTCAAAACATGACAGGAAAACTGCGCTCAATCTATACCTTCATTATTTAAATCAGGATTTATTATCCCAAAAGTTTGAAAATAAACAAATCCCTAAATCTATCCTAAAAAGTTTTTTCAGGACCAAAGAACAGTTGCAGGATTTCAATAACATAGCAAATGACCTAGTAAGCGACAGGAACATTGACAAAGCACTAGAAAATGTTGCAAAGATTTTCGAAATCAAGCGAAAAGAAGTTAAACTGAATACTATCTTGATTAATGAAGTGCGAGAACGACATTCAGGAACTGTTGAGCTTTTAAACGTATACTTACAAGATGAAACAAATGTTGACACACACGCAACTGAGTCAAGGGAAGTAAGAAAAGAAATCCACGAAATTCATGAAGAATATTCAGATATGCGCATGTTTGCTTCTACTCAAGACCTGAAATTCAGCCAAAACCAACAAGAAATCTTAGAGCTATTTGCCAGGAATAACTTTACACTAAGTATTAGTTCAGTAGAAGCGTATGCGAAATCGAAGAACTTATTGTCAAATAATCTAATTGAAAGCTTAAATGATATTTGTTATGAACTCATTGATGACGTATTAATTGAACTAACAGAAGAATTTTATACAATAAACCAAGATTATTTTAAAAAAATTAAGGCAATATGATAGAAAATATTAAACCAAAAGAAGCTACATCAATCATAAATTCATTAGTGGGTGGTGTCGTTCCCAAAATAGGTGTTCAACATATCACGGTGGGTCGTTCGGAAGAGATTGAAGCCGCTGTGTCAGCACTAAACGATGTAAAAAATGGGCATAGTATTGTTAAATTCTGGATAGGTGATTTTGGCTCAGGGAAATCGTTCATGCTTCACTTATTAAATACTATTGCGCTAAAACAAAGATTCGTAGTAGCAAATGCAGATTTTACACCTGATAACCGATTGTATTCAAATGATGGGAAAGCAGTCTCTTTGTATTCAACTATTATAGATAATATTTCTATACAAACAAAACCTGAAGGCGGAGCCTTACCTACTCTATTAGAAAAATGGATTGAACAAGTTATCTTACAAACTTCAGAAAAGGAAAATATTCCATTAGTAGAAATACGAGATGAAAAATATTTAAAACTTATTCAATCCAATATAATGAAAACCATAAACGAAATAACCGATGTCTCTGGTTTTGATTTTGGAACTGTAATTTTGAAATACTACGAAGGGTATATTAAGGATGAAGACCACTTAAAACGGGGTGCATTAAAATGGCTGAAAGGAGAATACAAAACGAAAACTGAGGCAAAACAAGACTTAGGTGTAAGAGAAATCATCAATGATCAAAATTTTTACGATATGCTTAAAAATTTTTGCAAATTGTTCGTAAATATGGGCTACAGTGGGTTTATGATAAATCTTGACGAAGTGATAAACCTTTACAAAATTTCCACTTCTATTATGCGTGAAAAGAATTATGAGAAAATTCTTTCGATCTATAACGACTGTTTTCAGGGGAAAATTACAAATTTATTCATCAATTTCGCTGGGACGAGAGAAGTCTTAGAAAATGAGCGAAGGGGTTTCTTTAGCTATAATGCCCTAAAAACAAGGCTTTCACCGAATAAATTTGAAACAGTAGATGCGAGAGATTTTGCCCAACCGGTAATACGTTTATATCCACTTGATCATAATGAAATCTTTGTTTTATTAAACAAACTGAAAGCAATCTTTGAATACAATTACAAAACAGGGGTACAAATAAGTGATGAAGAAATTCGCCAATTCATGGAAGAATTATTCAATAAACCAGGCGCTTCTGAGTTTTTGACTCCAAGAGAAGTTATTAGAGATTTTCTAAATATCCTAAACATTCTTCGACAAAATCCATCAGTTGATAAAAGTAAATTATTTGCAGACATTAAAGTAGAAGACGAAAGACCAGATGAACATTCTTTAAATCAGATTGAAGAACTTTAAATGTCCTTTGAATTACTGTCAGAGCCTATACGAAGATATGTATATGATCAAAGGTGGGAACAGTTACGTCCAATTCAAAATGCTGCAATCGAAAAGCTACTATCTTCGAATGAAAATTATATTCTAGCTTCTAGAACCGCTTCAGGTAAAACCGAAGCAGCTTTCTTGCCGATTCTATCTAGGGTTGATTTTGCAGAACCAGGTGTCCAAGTATTGTATGTATCACCATTAATTGCACTAATAAACGACCAATTCTATCGCATCGAACAACTTTGTAAATATCTTGATGTTACTGTTACAAAATGGCACGGCGAAGCTAATAAAACGCAAAAAGATAGGTTACTTGATCGGCCAACCGGAATCGTGCTTATAACTCCTGAATCATTGGAAGCTATGTTTACAAATAAACCGCACAATATTAAGCATCTCTTTTCAAACATAAAATATGTAGTTGTAGATGAGATCCATTCATTCCTTGGGACTGACAGAGGTATACAACTCAAGTCAATTTTATCGCGGCTCCAGACTGAAAATTTACATTCTTTCCGTATAATTGGGTTATCAGCAACGATAGGTGACTATTTAGAAGCTAAGCGATTTACAGGAGATGAATCAAACACAAAGGTTCTATTGGACAGAACTCCCAAAGATATTAATGTGCTATTTCGCTATTTCAAAAATAAAACTGAAGAGTTACCATTAGAGCTTTTGAAAGATTTATATATTGAGACAAAAGATAAAAAAGTTCTAATTTTTCCAAATAGTAGAGGGCGGGTAGAAGAAATCGCTGTAAAATTAAAGAAAATATCTAATACAGTAAAAGGGCATGGAAATTATTTTTCTCATCATTCATCAGTCGACAAAGAAGTCAGAGAATATGTCGAATTTTTTGCAAAAGAAAGTGACCATCAAAACTTTTGTATATCATGTACTTCAACATTAGAGTTAGGGATTGATATTGGGACAATAGATGAAGTAGTTCAAGTTGACGCCACTCAAAGCATTGCTTCTTTAATTCAAAGAGTAGGAAGAAGTGGACGTAAAGATGGGCAAAGCAGTAATTTGTTTTTATATGCGACTAACGATTGGAGTTTACTTCAGTCTTTAGCTTGTTGGGCATTGTACAAAGAAAATTTTATTGAACCTCCTCAAATTAACGAAAAACCCTATGATATTTTGCTGCATCAAGCTCTATCTATTGCAAAAGGAAAGTCAGGTATAAATATTTCGGAGCTTACGAACCAATTGAAAGGCAACTTCGCTTTCAAGCAAATTGAACAAATGGAAATTGAAGAAATTTTGCACCATCTTATCAAGATCAATTTTTTAGAAAAGTTACGGCACGAGGTTATCATCGGTATTGAAGGAGAAAAAATTGTAAACAGTCGTGACTTTTATAGTGTTTTCAAAGTCGAAGAAAACTTTAAAGTACTTAGTGTTGGGAACTCAATTGGTGAAATTCCATTCTCACCGCAAGTGCAGGAAGATGAAAATATCTTGCTTGCCGCAAAAATTTGGAAGATCATATTTATTGATCATTCAGCTAAAAAAATAGAAGTTAGACCAGCTAATGATGGCAAAAAACCAATGTTCTTTGGCAGTGAAGTGTTAACTCATAATCGAATACGAGAAAAGATGTTTGAAATTCTCTATTCGGATGTAGAGTATACTTTTCTTGATCAGCAAAGCTTGGACGAAATTAAAAATTTGAGGAACTTTTTTGCTTCTTTTAAAATTCAAAATCTCAAAGCAGAAAAACCATTGCTCATTGCAAATAATTCTTTAACCCTCTATACATTTACAGGTACAAAAATTAATAGAACTATACAATTTCTTTTAGATATTGCTGGATTTAAAAATCAATTAGAATACAATAATTGCTCTTTTGAGATTAAAGCCTCCAAAGAAGTAATACAGTCCAAATGGAATTCTTTAGTTACGCCAATTCTAAATATTGACAAACATATTTTTTCACTGTTGCAATCTAATCCTAGTATTCTGGATTTCTCAAAATGGGGAAGTTTTCTACCTGATCACTTTAAAGTAATGCTCATTAAAAATAGATACTTTGATTTCAAAGAAACAGAAGAATTCCTGACAAGGACAACACTAATCGAAAATCATAGATAATTTTTATCATCTATTTAATTAGGTTACCCTAGACTTTCCCCTTTCTCTGAAACCAAATAACATTTTATCGTAAGCAATCTTATTTCGCCTTCATCACATTGGGTTGACCAGTAGACGCAAGTAGGGCTCGCCATAAAGTACTTCTCTCGGGTCTTAACACCTTTCTTTCGGCAATGGCAAGTGAGATGGGCATCACTGTAAACACATTGTTCCAAATTCCCACCACACAACCCGTTCTACCCGCAAAGGCAGCATGCACTGCGTTTTGAGCAAGGAATCCACAGAACACAGAGTCTTCTGCATTGGCAGGAACGGAGCGAATGATATAACTTGGGTCTATATATTTTAAGTTGAGAGTCACATTTTCTTTTTTGAAGTACTCTGTAATTTTATCCTTAATAAAAATCCCAATATCCGCCAACTTCTTGTTACCCGATTGGTCTTTTTCCCCTTTGTCTTCAAAGTACTTTTGACCGGCACCTTCTGCCACAATGATGACGGCATGACCTCTTTTTTGTACTCGTTCTTTCAAAACGTTAAGAAAGGCACCTTCTCCTTCTAAATCAAAATCAAGTTCGGGGATAAGTACAAAATTTACATTTTTAGAGGCAAGTGCCGAATTGACGGCGATAAAACCTGAGTGACGTCCCATAAGTTTTACAAGTCCGATTCCATTGGGGGCACCTTTGGCTTCTTCATGAGCACAGTTCACAGCTTCTACTGCCTTACTAAACGCAGTCGAGAAACCAAATGTCTTTTGAACATAATTGATATCATTATCAATGGTTTTGGGAATTCCCACAATAGAGATGTCTTCCTTCCGTTTGCGAACTTCCTCTTGGATGGCCTGAGCTCCGCGAAGAGTCCCATCACCACCGATACAAAATAACATCTTTACTCCATAAAGGCAGAGTGTATCGACCATATCTCCAATATTTTGGTTCCCTCGAGATGATCCTAAAATGGATCCACCGAAGTTCATAATATGAGCCACTTTGTCGGGTGTGAGCTCCACCGGTCTATGTCCAAATTTTTTGACAAGACCTTCATATCCAAAAGGAAATCCCAAAATGCGAGGTACTTTGTAACGGTAATGTAATTCCATCACAAGGGCACGGATCACATCGTTGATTCCTGGACAAAGTCCCCCGCAAGTCACAATGCCCGCAGTGACTTCTTCCGGACGAAAGTAGATCTTCTCTTTGGGACCAGCTTGTTCAAAGAATACGGGACTGGTTTCTACGGTCTTTTTGGCATCGGCATGGCCTGAAAATATAGTTTGGAAAAGTACGACGGAGTTATCTTCCGTCCAATAGTCATACCCTGCTGGGTTTGGGATGGTACAAGGACCAAATTGTTCAACCTTGGTATCGTTTTCATTCATCGGTTAAACTTATAACAAAAAAAGAGCGAGAAGAAAGCAAATTTCATTGCCAAACTAAGGAAAAGCAGGCAGAAATGCTTTTAGATGCTTAAAAAGATAGTACTACCAACCATTCTCGCCTTTATGACGAGCCTTACTATTTTTGCACAAGGCCTACCCTTCTTTTCTAGTTATTCATTCTCAGATCCGAGAGCCTCTTTATTCCAAGTCGGCGGCTCACATAACGGAAATTTGGCGATATTAATTCCCTTTCGTTTCCCAAAGGAGTTGGAACTCGGATTTGATGGCAAACTTCCTAAATCCGATGATCCCATGGCAGGAATCCAAATTTTTTCACCCGTAATTCCTTTTTCAACAACGAACCCCTACCGAAATCCGGAAGGGAATTTCGATGTCCGGCCCGAACGAATGAACTCCGCCCTACTTTCTTACCAACCCAATGTCACTTATGTGTATTACCGAAGTGGTTTTACTTTTGATTTGGGTCTCAGCATGGGAATGTCAATGAACCAAGGTGCTTCTGGTTATGTGGACGTGGCAGAGTCAAGAGTCCGAATCAAATACCGGCTCAACCGTAATTTGTTTTCCTTTATTAAAAACTCTCGTTGGGAACTCTTTTTACAACTCTCAGAACTCCACCGTTTTGATAACGAAATCAATAGCCGCCTCAATTCCTCTATACGTGTACAAGAACCTTCTAGGACCAACTTTGTGGGAAGACAAGTCTACGTGACACCAGGGATCAGTATTTCTAATAGCAATTTAACCTTTGAAGGGATGGTAAGAGTTCCTTTGAATGCCAGGGAAGCTGGTCGTACTTTGGATGAACTTTGGGCACCAGAAATCCAAGGGAATTTAGGTCTTAAGTATTATATGCCGGTAGCTCCGTCGTCTAACGCTAATTAGATATTTTTAATTCGAATGTTGCCAAACCGGCAACAACTATCATTTCTAAAACAAAATACAATTCACCAAAGATGGTTGTTTGTTCCAAATTCAAAATCAGATAAACCATTGTCACCAAACAGTATAAAAAGTTTGCAATCGCAATCACACGCAAATAAAACTTCCACTGGAATGGATCCGAAAAATAACATAACAACGAATATATGGAATAAACTACTGGTAAAATTGATAAAATATAAAGAGTTTCTAAAGGCATCCCGAGTAGGTTGAGAAAAAGGGGTAGAACCAAAGCGAGAAGTGCAGCCGAAAGAATGGCACCAAAACCATCCACAAGAAATATATACCGGGGATTATTTTTAAAAAACATCATTGAATCTACCATGGTTCTATCTTTATTTTTTATGGCACATCGAATTTGATCCAATGCGAAAATCGGATTAAATCACCGACCGGGCTCTCCGCTACAATCTTTCGCTTCGCAAAAGGATTTCCGCTTTCGATCCCTTGTGCGGGCCTAGTGACTCTTTTCTACAAACCGTTTCCAAGATAAATCCACATCCATCTTAGATATTTGTTCTTTTTTTCGAGAGATACGAAATTCATGCTCTTTCCAAACAATCATCGTTTCCTCTGTGGGACAACTGGCCTCACCACAACTCACTTCTAAAATTTCCAATTCAGCTTCTTTCGGTATATTTGTATATTCCTGTAACCACGACGCAAGTTTGGAATGGAAGGGAAATCCACCACCAAGCGTTGTTTTGGCGACAGACTTCCATCCATGATTGTGGTTCTTTTCGATCAAACTCATTTGATCCCCCCGGAAGTTACTTGGTAACTTCTTCCTCTTAAGTCTTAGACTTACGAGACGGATCATAGTTGAGAATTGGTGACAACCAACGTTCCACTTCCGATTTTTCCATGGATTTGTCTTTCGAATAATTCACCACCTGGTCTTCGTTAATTTTACCAATGGCAAAATACCGAGATTCAGGATGAGCAAAATAATACCCACTCACACTACTTGCCGGCCACATCGCACAGGATTCGGTGAGTTGGATGCCTGCATTTTTTTCGACATCCAAAAGTTTCCAAATTTTCTTTTTCTCTGTATGATCAGGACAAGCAGGATACCCTGGGGCCGGACGAATGCCGCGATACTTTTCACGAATGAGATCTTCGGTAGTTAAATTTTCGTCTTTTCCAAATCCCCACTCTTCGCGCATTCTATGGTGCATATACTCTGCAAAAGCCTCGGCAAATCGGTCTGCAAGAGCCTTCACTAAAATCGAATTGTAATCGTCTTGTTTGGCCTCATAGGTTTTTGCCAACTCTTCAATTCCATGCCCTGCAGTGACCGCAAAAAACCCAATGTAGTCATTTTTATTTTTTTCTTTAGGAGTTATGAAATCCGCCAAACTATAGTTTGGTTGATTTGTCATTTTGACGGTTTGTTGGCGTAACATCGGATATAAACCCAAAGATTTGGCTTTTGTATCGTCTTCAAAAATTTCGACCACTTCCCCATGAGAAACTGCCGGAAACATTCCCACAACAGCCCTTGGTTTGAGGGAAGGATTTTCCAACATTTCTTTTAGAATGATTTGTGCATCATTAAACAAAGAAGTGGCTTCTTTTCCAATCACTGGATCCTTTAGAATTTGAGGGTAACGTCCTTTTAACTCCCATGCCAAAAAGAATGGGGACCAATCGATAAAGGGGAGTAAATCCTTCAAATTCACGTCATCAATTTTTTTTACACCCGTAAAACTTGGTTTAGGTGGGGTATAGTCATCCCATTTGGCATGGAATTTATTTTTGATGGCATCTTGGATCGGTAAAATGTTTCGTTCATTTTCTCTAGAATAAAATTCTTCCCGAATTCTAGTTTGTTCTTCAACAACAGTTTTTGCATAATCCGCCGATGTTTGCGGGTTAAGAGCACTGTTCATCACATTCACAACACGAGATGCGTCCATCACATGAAGGACTGGCTTTGAATACTGTTCGGCAATTCTCACTGCTGTATGAGCAGGCGAAGTTGTTGCCCCGCCAATCAGAAGTGGAACTTGGAAACCTTGGCGTTCCATTTCTTTGGCAACATAAACCATTTCATCAAGAGATGGCGTAATCAGTCCCGAAAGACCAATCGCTGCTACATTTTCTTTTTTGGCAGTTTCTAAAATCTTTTCACAAGGAACCATCACACCCAGGTCAATCACCTCATAGTTGTTACATGCAAGAACAACACCCACAATATTTTTCCCGATATCGTGAACATCACCCTTCACAGTTGCAATGAGGAATTTAGCTTGTTTACTTTCGTCTTTTTGGTTTCGTTTTTCTTCTTCCATGTAAGGAAGTAAGTAGGCCACAGCTTTTTTCATTACCCGTGCACTTTTTACTACTTGTGGTAGAAACATCTTCCCTGCACCAAAAAGTTCCCCTACTACTTTCATCCCATTCATAAGAGGCCCTTCAATCACTTCGAGGGGTCTTGCAAAACTAGTGCGAGCTTCTTCTGTATCTTGGGTTACAAATTCATCAATCCCTTTCACAAGAGCATGAGTGAGGCGTTCTTCCACAGAACCGCTTCTCCAGGCATCATCTTTCTTTTGGACTTTAGCCTCACCATGGAAGGTAGCTGCTGCATCAATCAAACGTTCTGTAGCATCGGGGCGACGGTTGAGAATCACATCTTCAATCAGTTCGAGTAAATCTTTGGGGATTTGTTCATAAACTTCTAACATACCCGCATTTACAATCGCCATATCCATTCCGGCTTGGATGGCATGGTATAAAAATACGGAGTGCATCGCTTCTCTGACTGGGTTATTCCCACGAAACGAGAAGGAAATATTACTTAAACCACCAGAAACTTTCGCGCCAGGACAGATTTGTTTGATCTCACGAGTGGCTTCAATAAAATCCATCGCATAGTTATTATGTTCTTCGATTCCAGTCGCGACAGTAAGGATATTTGGATCAAAAATAATATCGGTAGGATCAAAATCCAATTTTTCCACAAGAAGGTCATACGCACGTTTACAAATACGGACTTTGTCATCTTTCGTTGCCGCCTGCCCTTGTTCGTCGAATGCCATCACTATGGCCGCAGCCCCAAATCTTTGGATCGTGCGAGCATGACTAAGAAAAACTTCCTCTCCCTCTTTCAAAGAGATTGAGTTGACAATGGGTTTACCTTGGATGCATTTTAATCCTGCAAGTAACACAGACCATTTGGAAGAATCCACCATAAAAGGAACTCGAGCAATGTCTGGTTCGCCGGCAATTAAGTTTAAAAACTTCGTCATGGAAGCTTCTCCATCCAGGAGAGCCTCATCAAAGTTAATATCGATGATGTTCGCACCAGCTTGTACTTGTTGGAGAGCCACTTGGACCGCCTCTTCGAAATTTCCATCTAAAATAAGTTTTTTGAATTTCGGAGATCCAGTGACGTTATTTCTTTCCCCAATATTGATAAACCCTTGGTCTTTCGTGAGTTTTAATGGTTCAAGACCCGCAAACGTACTGAGTTTCGGTTGTTCTCTTAAAGGTCGGGGAGCAATGTTAGAGACTGCTTCTTTGGCAGCTCGGATGTGATCTGGTGTTGTCCCACAACATCCACCGACTATGTTTAAAAAACCTGCTTCCGCAAAGTTTTTCATCCAACCACCAAACTCTTCTGGTGTTTGGTCATACCCACCAAAAGCATTGGGAAGACCGGCATTCGGATAACAAGACACATATCCATCGGCTACACGAGAAAGTTCTTCGATATAAGGACGCATCTCACCAGCACCGAGCGCACAGTTGATTCCAACAGCCAAGGCTTTCGCATGTTTGATCGATATATAAAATGCTTCTCCCGTTTGACCGGAGAGAGTTCTACCAGAGGCATCGGTAATCGTCACCGAAAGCACAACGGGGATACGAATTTTACGTTCCTCAAATACTTTCTCGATCGCAAAAATACAAGCCTTAAGATTTAAAGTATCGATATTGGTTTCTGGTAAAAGTAAATCCACCCCACCGTCTAGGAGGGCAGAAACTTGTTCATAGAAACAATCCACTAACTCATCAAAGGTGACAGCACGAAAGGCAGGATTATTCACATCCGGGGAAAGAGAAGCGGTTTTTACTGTCGGTCCAATGGAACCTGCAATGAATACATCTTCTTTCCCAGTTTTTGCTTTGTATTTGGCGACTGCATTTTTAGCGCAAGTTACGGCAGCAAGGTTTAGGTCCCGAACCGCTGACTCCATTTGGTAGTCCGCCTGGGAAACAATGTTCGAACTAAATGTATTGGTTTCAATGATGTCGGCACCAGCTTCTAGGTATTCCAGGTGAACCGATTCTATGATATCAGGGCGAGTGATCGCCAAAACATCGTTATTTCCTTTTATGGAACAAGGCCAATCCCTAAAACGATCTCCTCGAAAATCTTCTTCTTCCAAAGAATGTCTTTGGATCATGGTGCCCATAGCACCATCTAAAACGAGAATTCTCTCATTGATTAATTTTAAAAGGGATTTGGAGGAAGGATTGGTATATTCAAATTTCATATAATTATATTAGTATATAGTAAAAGGGTGCAGGGTCTAAGCCACACACCCCTAATTCTTTATTTACTCGGGTCGGAACACTTCGCACCTTTGAGGGGTGGTTTAGTCGTTACAATTACCGGGAATTTGTTTGCTTCTTTTGCGTTTACTTCGATTGAAGGTTTGTGTTTTTCCGGGACATCATAGTCCGGGAAAATCGCATCAATTGGGCATTCGTATTGACAAGCATTACAATCAATACAAGTGTCCGGATCAATGTACAAAGTGTCCGGAGCTTCATGAAAAGCTTCCACCGGACAAACTGCTGCACAACTTGTGTATTTACAATCAACGCAAATTTCAGTTACAACATAAGCCATGAGAAACTCCATTGCCCCTTCTGGTTTCTACCAAAAAGGGCGATTTTTTTAGTATCGGTAGTGGTCAGGTTTGTAAGGACCTTCGAGTGGAACACTGATATAATCAGCTTGTTTTTGAGTTAGTTTTGTTAAACGAACTCCTAACTGTTCTAAATGAAGTGCTGCCACTTTTTCATCCAAGTGTTTTGGAAGACGATGTACACCCAACTCATATTTTGTAGTGTAGAGTTCGATCTGTGCCAAAACTTGGTTAGTGAAAGAACTAGACATTACAAACGATGGATGGCCAGTAGCACAACCAAGGTTTACTAAACGTCCTTCTGCCAGAACGATAATGGATCTACCGTTAGGGAAAGTGTATTTATCAACTTGTGGTTTGATTTCTTTTTTGATCACACCTTTTTCAGAATTCAAACGAGACATTTGGATTTCTGTATCAAAGTGACCAATGTTACAAAGAATGGCACCGTCTTTCATTGCTTTCATGTTTTCGAGAGTGATGATGTCATCATTTCCCGTTGCCGTTACAATGATATCTGCGTTTTCAATCACATCTTCTACACGAAGAACTTGGTATCCTTCCATCACTGCTTGAAGAGCACAAATTGGATCAATTTCAGTCACAATCACTCGTGCACCAAAGTTACGAAGTGATGCAGCAGAACCCTTTCCAACATCACCGTATCCGCAAACAAGTGCTACTTTACCTGCGAGCATCACGTCTGTGGCACGTTTGATACCGTCAGCAAGTGATTCACGGCAACCATAAAGGTTATCAAACTTAGATTTTGTTACTGAATCGTTTACGTTGATTGCAGGGATTTTAAGTGTTCCCGCTTTCAATTTTTTATGAAGTGCGATTACACCTGTAGTTGTTTCTTCCGAAACACCTTTGATGTCTGCGAGAAGTTGTGGGTATTTTTCATGGATGTAATGAGTTAGATCATGACCGTCATCAAGGATCATGTTTGGTCCTTTACCACCGTCAAAAAATAGTGTTTGTTCAATACACCACCAGTATTCTTCTTCTGTTTCGCCTTTCCATGCAAACACAGGAATTCCTACTTTTGCAATGGCTGCTGCTGCGTGGTCTTGTGTCGAAAAAATGTTACAAGAGGACCAACGAATGTCAGCACCTAATGCAGCCAAGGTTTCAATTAGAACCGCTGTTTGAATTGTCATGTGAAGAGATCCACAAATTCTAGCACCTTTGAGTGGCTTAGAAGTTCCGAATTCTTTACGAAGAGCCATAAGGCCCGGCATTTCTTTTTCTGCCAAAATGATCTCTTCTCTTCCCCATTCTGCAAGAGAGATATCCTTCACTTTAAATGGCAATCTTTCTGTTTTTGTTTCAGTTGCTGTGGACATATTGTCCTCCTTCTTCTTTTGTTGCTTTGATAGTTAAAATTTTAAAACTAGATTCTGTTTGGATCTCATTCATAGAGTCCACGCGGAAACCTGCATTGGACAACCAGGATTCAAATAATTCTGGTTCAAATCCAAGCCAAAGGTCCGCAAAATTATCACGCATATACTCCGCGTTGTGTTTTCCTAGATCAACAATACACAAAACTCCACCTGGTTTTAGAACCCGTGCCACTTCTTCAAGTACAGTCGGTGGATGTGAAATATGATGCATTACCATAGAAGCAACAACCGCATCACAGGAGTGAGTTGCCAAAGGTAAATGTTCCATAGGAGTTTGAATGAGACTTACGCTGGGATTTTTTCCATAATTGGTGAAAGCACTTTCAATCATTTTAGAGGAGTTGTCCACTCCTGTAACATGTTTGGCTTTGTTCAAAAGAAAAGGGATAAGCCCACCAGGCCCACAACCCAAATCCAAAATATTTTCGCAAAGAGGAAGCTCCTGCAAAATCCAAGAACGGTAAAGTTTGGGATGTAATGTCTCTTCTTGTAATTTTTCCCAACTTTCAGCGACCCCATCAAAAAAGGATTTTGATTTTCGTTCCCGAGTTTCTAGGATTTGGTGGACCATTCTTTGGTCCCTTTCCCTTGAGGGAAGGTCTTCTTTGTAAGATAACAATAATTTGGTGAGTTCGAGTGGAAATTTCAGTTCTGTATCTTCTTCCTCAGGAAGAAAACTATAAACAAGGCTTCCTTCCCGGCGAGAGCCAATGAGTCCGGCCTCAGTGAGTATCTTCAAATGACGAGAGATCCGAGACTGTCCCATCCCCAAAATTTCTACGACTTCGTTTACAGAAAAAGCACCAAAACTGAGGATATGAAGGATCCGAATCCGTGTTTCATCGGATATGGCTTTGGTTGCGGAAAGCAAGTGGCCAGAGGGCCTAGATTGGGAAAGGGTTTCTACTGCCATATCCAAGATATCTACATATCAAGAAATCTTGATATGTAGATTCGGGCAAGCAAAATATGCAAAAATCTAAGAGATTTTGAAGAAATTGATCTTCCTTTTGAGGGTTTCCGCTAAATTGGCGATCCCATTGGAGGTAGCAGTCATTTCTTCGAGCCCGGCTGCCGTCCCTTGGGTCAAATCGTTGATGCTAAAGATAGCCTGCGCTACTTCCCCGATCGCATTTTTCTGCTCTTCCATAGAGAGTCGGATGGCCTGACTGATCTGGTTTACCTTGTCGACTTCTTCTCCCACCTTTTGGTTGATGATGAGCTGTTCTTTGGTGCTTTTATCAATGGTGTCCGTCATGAGATTGAAGGAGCTCACACCTTGGATGATCCTTTGGATGAGAGAAATTGTGGTTTCAATTGTCTCTCGACCACTTTCAATTTCTTTTTCATTTGCTTGGATGAGTTCTCCGATGTCACCGATGGAGATCGCCGTTTTTTCGGCAAGTTTGCCAATTTCATCGGCAACCACAGCAAACCCTCGCCCATAGACGCCAGCACGAGCCGCTTCGATTGCAGCATTTAACGCAAGTAAGTTGATTTGTTCGGATATATTATTGATGATCTCAATCACACTTCCAATTTCTTCCGAACTATTACTAATTTTGGAAATGGAGTTACGCATCGAGTCCAGTGATGATTGGCCAAGTTTTGCTTCTTCTGAAATTTGAGTCACATCTTGTGAAGCTTTCCCAACTTGTTTTCCAGTCGCTTCAATCAAACTGGAAAGTTCTGCCATTTTTACTTTTAAAAAATCCACTTTGCGGAATTGGTCTTCGGCTTGGGCATCTACGTTTTGTACGGCAGCGGAGATCTCTTCGATGGATGCAGAAATTTCTTCGGCAGATGCCGCTTGTGTTTGTGCATTGGAAGACAATAAATTCAGTGATGCTGACATCTGTTCGGCGGATGAAGCTAAATCTTCCGAAAAAGCTTGGTTTGACCCAACCACTTCAATGATTTGTTTGAGTGTGGAATTTAAACCTCGGGAAAGGCGAGCAAATTCATCGGAAGATTCTAATTTCACCTTGGTTCGTAAATCACCCACTTCTACATTTTGAAGTACTTTACCAATGGTTTTCATTGGTCGAAATCTTGAGGAAAACAGAATGTAAATGGCAAGCGCAATCACAATAGAACCAATCAAACTAATGACGGTCAATCCTCTAAGGGAAGATAAACTTTCTACCTCGATTTCTTTGAGATCAATCGTGGAAAAAAATTGGATTCCATATTTAGAACTTACCTTTCTACGAAGTAAAAAAGTGGATCCTTCCCAAGGATTCCGAAAGGAATCTGTTTCTCCCGCATTCATTGCGAGGCGTTCAAATTCAGACCCTTTAAAACTATTCATTAGGTATTTGGGATTGGGGTGGTAAACCATTGTCGCTTCACGATCAAGTAAAAAGGAATACCCTGTGGACCCAATTTTGACATTTTTTAAGAAGGATTCCATCGCCTTTCCCACGAGGAATGGCATTCCTACAAAACCCACCACAGTCCCATTTGCATTTTTCACAGGGCTCGTGACCATGATCACGATTTGACCACTGATAGGAGATTTGACGGCAATCCCAACGTGAGGTTTCCCTTCTTTCGACGCTTTGATATTTTCTAAAACTTCTGGATTGGATTCTAATTTGAATCCAGTACTTGTACCACCTGGAAGTCCCGATGCTACAATCGGTGTCCCTTCTTCAAAATTGGCAATGAAGGCATTTTCCAAAAGGAGTTGAGTATCATTGAATGATTTTTCCAATGCTGGAACTGCAAGTTTATAATTTTTTGTTTCTAATGCTTGTTTTACGGCAGGTAGAGTAGCAACTTCCTTTAGAGAATTCTCCACCGCTCCGAAGTAAACATTGATCCCCGCTTCATTACTTTGGTTAAAATTATACAATTGGTTGGAAAACGCTTTTTCCAAAGCTTTGGCGTTCACATTGAACGAATAAATCAGAAGGAAAATCGAAAGTACCATCACCATAAAAGAAAACATGATAGGCACAGTATTTTTTAAATTTCGATAATACGGAGTGATGCGTTCATTTAAATCGGATTGGGAAATATCATCATCTAAGATAATGTGCGAAGCTTTTTCCAAAAAAACAAAGGAGATGATGATATTGAGAAACGATGTGAGTAACAAAACACAGATAATATAAAATCCATCGGATTTACTCGTCTCCGGTAAATACAATACGGGAGTTAAAACGATAGGAATGGCGAGTGCCCACTGGGAAGCACCAACTGTCGCTCCAAGCACAGGCATTTTTGCAATCAGGTCCCAAACTGCCACATAGGTTTTGGGATCTTTCTCAGTTTGAGACTCAAGTTCGATCAGTCCCTTCTTAATGGCCTTTAGTTTTTTAGGAAAGATGAGTGCAGGAAGAAGCAAACTCACAAGGGCAGCCGCAATTGTTGCACCAATGAAAGTTTTTATTTGAGTTGGGCTTAAATCAACATAGAAAAGAATTAAAGCAATTCCAATGGGAACGACAATTCCTAAAGAGAAAACTTGGGATGCAAGAGTGAATGCCCTTACGTAGCGTTTGTATAACTTCATTAAAACTTAGACCTAGGACGAAGGGTAATTTCGGTGATCCTTATGGCAAGGTTTTATGGATTTCCCCGAAGTTTTCCTAAAAGGAGAGTTTGATACCTAAATTGGCAGAGTACAGATCCTTTCCTCCATACAAACCTTCCGCAATCACCTTTAAAAGATACAAATCAAATTCTAATCCAACAATCCCGTATCCAATTCCGCGTTTGGAGTTAGATTCGCTACTGGCTCTAAACCCAAGAGTGGCATTGGGATTTTGTGCCAGAAGTTCTTTGTCCACAACGGATTGGTATTCCCTAGGCAATTCCAAAGGTTGGGATTCGTTCGTATTGATTAAGAAAGGTCCTCTTCGACTTAAGTTTGCCGAGTTACTACCTGAATTCCAACTATATCCCCCACCCACAATGACATTGGCGATCCAAAAAAGACCAAGCCCTGTACGAAGGTCTACATTCGTGGTTTGGACCTTGGTATTAAATTGGAAGTTCGTATCTCCACCCCATTTCCCTTTGACACCTTGGAATTCGATTTGAGCTGCCTTACCTTCCAAATAACTAAGACTCATATTCTGTTCCATAACATGATGTCCTACACCCACATTGATTCCATTCCACGTGATCAGGTTCATTAAAAAACCTTCTTTTTCAAGCAACTGGTAACGGATCATACCACCATACGACCGTACGGCGACACGGCCTTCGTAATTTTTATTATTGGAAGCTGATTGGATTTGATCTTCTGAAACAGCTACGTTCATACCATGAAGGAAAATTCCTATCCGACGGATGTATCCGCCTTCGGAAGTGCCAAATAACCATCCTGGATTAAAATCCAAATGGAAAGAAGGAATCACCGCACCGCCCACATTAGGAAGTTTAGGAAATTTAATATAATTGTCTTGGATTTGGATATCGTCTTTTTTATACCCAGCAGCAGAAGCACTGACACCGAATTGAATACGACGAACCATACCGGTTCCGATATTACTTGCACCAACGTTGGCAAGAAAGCCAGCTTCTAAATTGGTTTTGAGTACTTCGTTTAAGTATCCCGTTTCAAATTTTTTAAGGGAGCTGTTCCCAGCTTCCGTAAGTGTTGGGGGTAAAAAACTACAGGCTGATCCTTCACAAGTAAATTGAGCATGCAGTTCGCTCTGCGACACTGTTGTGACAAATACGAGTATAAACAGCAGGTTTCTTAAATTCATATAGACCTTTGATTCTCTACCAATTATCAACAATTGGAAAGAAAAATTCTTTCCTAAACAGACACTTCTTTTGCTTTTTTTGCCGTACTAATCCAAAAAACTCCAGTGAGTACGAATAAAGTACCAATGCTATGTAGTATTGTTATCGGCTCGTCTAGTAGCCAATAAGCCAAAAAAAGAGTCGACATTGGTCCAACAGAACCGACTATAGCGGCTGTTTTGCTACCAACACGTTTGATCCCTTCGGAAACAAAAATGGCAGGGATCACTGTATTCACAGTCCCCATAATAAAGGCAAGGGCATAAAAAGAGAATGGTTGGATGAGTTCTTTATAAGTTCCAAATATTGCAAAATGGATAAATACGGCAAAAGAAGAAATGATCAAAGCCCAAGCAGTATACTTTTTTGCACCTAACTTTGGAATAATGGATCCACTTCCCATCAAATAAATGGCGTAAGTAAGAGCAGAAAGTAAAATAAAAAATGCCCCTAAACTTACTTCTTTCGCTGAACCCAGTTGGACGTCTTGTCCATAAGCTAAAAAAACACCAGTATATGTCAGAAAAAGAGAAAACACTTCTCTGGTATGGATTTTCTTTTTTAAGAATAGGAAGGATAAAATTACGACAAGAGTGGGATAAATAAAAAGAATAATACGTTCAAGCCCAGCGCTAATGTACTGAAGCCCGAGAAAATCAAAGAGGCTAGCCAAATAATATCCAACAACCCCCATAAGGAGGACATGGATTACATCTTTTTTGGTAAGTAAGGTTTTCCCTTCTTCCTTTTCTGCTCTCCAAGCAATCCAAGCCAAAAAAGGAAATGCAAACAACATCCGAAAAAAAAGCGATCCAATGGCTGAAATTTCGTATCGGTAAGTCAATTTGACTACAACAGCTTTTGCACTGAATAAAAGTGCTCCCACAAGAACAAGTACGACCCCTTTCCATTCTGTACTTAATTTTTCTCTCACAAGTCCATCTTGAAAAAAGCAAAAAATCCCGATAGTTTTATTGAATGAAACTAACTTTGACTTTGGGAACCTTTGTGTTTTTTGGTTTTGTCCTTTGGGCAGAGCCTGCAGAGGAACTATCCAAACCTTTTTTGCGAGTGTTCCCAAGTTTTCGGCCAGAAGAATGCGAAGACTGGGCCATTCGGCCTTTTATCTGCAAACAATGTTTAAGAGAAGGGAAACGATATGCGCAGGAAATTCGGTTTTTTGAAGATGGTCCTTATCGGACTCACGGCTGTTATGCAGAACCTGGGGGTTTTGAAAGTTTAGAGAGTGAAACAAAAACCGGGAATGTACATCCCCGGTAGGATCTGTAGAATTATTTTTTTTACACAACCCCATAATGCCAGCTAAACCTGGTGCATTTTTCAAACAGTTAGGATCAAATTTTCCTTCCATACACTGATCGATCATTTTTTGTTTACCTTGTTGTAATCCTGCGAGAACTGGTGCTGCCGCTGGATTCTTTTTACGCCACGTAATCTTCGATTTGAGTGAACGTGCTAGCGAGAGCAGACTCACACTCTTCTTGGGTATACACTTTAGATTTACAATTAGCCAAGAAAAGCCCGAGAGCGAGCGCCAAAATGAGGGATTTTTTCATGAAAAACTCCGATACATAGATTTCATGATAGCTTCTTTTTTAGAAAGGGATTTGAAAACAAAAAAATGATCCACCATATTGCCATAGGTACGCCCCATCCTTCCCATTTAGCCAGATTTTACCTTCAAATTCCTAGGTTCGAAAAAAATTCAGGAATTCTAATACGTGGCGT
>NZ_AOGY02000038.1 GCF_000332455.1 Leptospira vanthielii serovar Holland str. Waz Holland = ATCC 700522
AGCCGAAATGAAGGAAATTAATAAATGATTGAACTTATTGAATTATTATCTATGGACTGCAGCTTTGATATTAAATATTTTCTAGAGATAGTAAAAGAATGTCTAATCATAGGTGGTATTCTATTTGCAGGTTTTATAGCCTATCAAATAGCCTTTCGTGAACTAAAATTCAGCGCTATAAGAGAACTAATCGAAAGAGATAAAAACTTAAGACGAGAATTTCTGAATGAAATATCACATTGCTTTTCAATTTATCATGATATATTTGTGTCTTAGTTCAGTGAAAAACAGAATTTTGAGATTCAAAATTAAGCTAAGCAACAAGCCTTATATTAGCCTTTACCGAGTATTCTTTTCTCTTCAATTTTGCTTCAAGTAGTTTTTCTTTTCTTTCTGCTAAAATCTTTTCCTTGCGACCATAAAACACATCCATAGGTGTTACGTAACCGATTGCAGAATGAAGTCTTAGCGAATTGTATTCTTCAATCCATTTACCAACTTCTTCTCTAATTTGTTCGAGTGAATACATTGGTATTTCACGGATTAACTCAGTCTTAATGGTTCCATGAAATCTTTCTAGTTTCCCGTTGGACTGAGGATGATTTACAGAAGTCCGAACATTATGGATAGAAAATTCTTTCAAAATTTGTTTGAATTCCTTAGTCAAGAATTGAGATCCATTGTCAGTTATAAGACGAACCGCTACTGACTTATCGCCTCCAAGCCATTTGTCGCATGCGTCCCATAAAACTAACTGTGTATCAAGTGACTCCATTCGGGTACTGATTGACCATGCAAGGACTGCACGTGACGCCACGTATAACACTGATATCAAGTAAACAAAACTTCCTTTAAAATTGATATATGATATGTCCATATGCCAGTGTTCATGAATAGCTTTAGGTTGATCAAAACCTGTTTTCTTGGATTCTCCCAAGGGCTTTTGCCATCTGCGGTTTAAACCACAGTCCACCAGAATGCGATATACACTAGAAGGAGACATATATGCTATGTTTTCATCAATCATCATCCATGCCAAAAGAACATATCCTTTGAATGGATGATTTCGTTTGTAATCTTCAACTGCCTTTCGTTCCTCTGGTGTTATCCAATGCGATTTTGGAATTACTTTCTTTGGTGATTTGTTTTTACATTTTCTCCAAACAGTTAACTTGCCTGGATTTACATCTATTTTACTACACAGGTATTTGATGGGGAGACCTGACGCCTCTTTCAGCCGATCTAAGGTATTTACAATCTCATGCTTTAATGCAGTCGAAACATGTAATCCTGTCAGAGCTCCCCAGCTTCTTTTTTTAGGTCGATGATCTCCCCTGTGAGTTCGGCTATGATTCTGTTTTTCCTCTCCAGTTCCTTTTCATACTTTTCTATCAGTTTCTTGTTTTCATTGGATTCTTTTTGATTCGACCCAGCCAATGCTTCGCGTCCTGCTTCCAATACTATTTTTAACCAATTTTGCATCATGGTTGGATGAATCCGATATTCATCACAGGTGCTACCAACTTTGATTTTAATAGGTGTTTTCGGATGATGCCTATCTTGTCATCCGCTTTGAACGTACGTCTTTCTCTTACTTGTTTTTCCATCTCTAATCTCCATTTTCGGCTTGGAGTATTAGCTTAATTTAGGTCAGCAAAATTGCGTTTTCATCTGAACTGGAATAACATGATGACAGGTGTCATCTTTAACATATCCTTTCCTTTCTCTAAGAAGCTAATCCCATCCAAATAAGGCATATTCACATCGCTAATCACTAAATCAAAACTATTGTTTCGAATTTTAGTAAGCCCAGACATTCCATCCACGACATGAGTGACGTCAAAGTTATATCTTTCCAAAGTATGTAATAATAGTTTAGCACTACTTTCATCATCTTCGAGGAGGAGGACTTTATAAACTTTTGGTCGGCTCATCTGTATTATGATTCCTTTATTGTTCTGGTATAGAATCTAAATTTGCATATTTCATAAACCATTTCGGCTGCAATGCTCTTTGGTAAAGGTAAGCATCTACGAGCACAAGATTTACCACAGCTTCCACAATGGGAACGGCTCTTGGTAACACACAAGGATCATGACGTCCTTTTGCTTTGAGGATGGTTTCTTCGTTTTTATCGTTAATGGTTTTTTGTTCTTTTTTGATGGTCGAAGTTGGTTTGAAAGCTGCCCGAAGAATCAAATCCATTCCATTTGAAATTCCACCTTGGATTCCACCAGAATTGTTAGTTCTAGTTTTTACTTTTCCCGTTCCTTCTTCAATATAAAACTCATCGTTGTGTATGCTACCTGTTTGGCGAGTACCACTAAACCCTGAACCCACTTCAAATCCCTTACAAGCAGAAATAGAAAGGATCGCTTTTGCTAAATCCGCATCTAACTTGTCATATACGGGATCACCCAGACCTGGAGGTAGATTCCGAACGGCAATTTTTACCACCCCACCCACAGAATCTCCCTCATCCCGAAGTTTGCGAATAAGAGTTTCCATTTCGTCGTTGGTCGATTGTTTAGGACATCTTGTCGGAAACTTATCCACAATATCCCTTGAAATAGGATATTCCAATTCACTAATATTGGAATCAATGGGGCCAATGGCATCTACCCAACCGACTGTGTAGATACCTAACTCGCGTTCTAAGATGACCCGAGCAAGACCCGCTGCAGCCACTCGTCCTATGGTTTCACGAACCGAAGACCTACCACCACCTACATGGGCACGGTGTCCGTATTTTTCTGAATATGTATAGTCTGCATGCGAAGGACGAAAGACATGTGCCATTTCATCGTAGTCACTACCAATTGTGTTTTGGTTGTTCACCTTCATAAGAATGGGGCTACCGGTAGTTTTTCCTTCAAACACTCCCGATTCCACAACCATACGATCCTTTTCATCACGTGGAGTGGTGAGATCATTTTGGCCGGGTCTACGGCGCGTTAAATCTTTTTGGATTTCTTCTTCTGGAAAGGGAAGGCCCGCTGGAACCCCATCCACAACAACCCCAACGGAAGTTCCGTGGGACTCACCAAACGTAGATACTCGAAAAATTTTTCCCCAACTTGAAGGCATATACGGACAATGAAAATGGAGATTGCATTCTCTCCAATAAAGTTTTTCATGATCTTGGGATGCACATTCTCTTTGAAGGTCAGAAATATAAGGCGCTGATCATAACTTTTGGATTTCACCTTGTGTTACTATTCGCTCTAATTGCCTATAGCCAGCAAAGGGACATAGATTCGCCATTTTTAAAATGGAAAAAAGGTGGGACTGCATCGACCATACATTTGCAATTTTCTTCTGGATTTGGAAAATCCCTTGAGTCTGACTCTAGAAATCCCTCACAAGAGGAAGGGACAAAAACTTTGGAAGACGAGATCTCCGAATTCCAAAACCGTTTGAGTTACCCCGCACTCGCTTTGGAACAGAAATTAGAAGATGTTTGCATTTATAAACTCTACCTTAAAGAAGATGGTACTCTAGAAAAAATTGCAGTGGTCACCGAGTGTAGGTATGCGGTCTTTGATTTACAGGTGCGTCGGCAGCTAGCCGATTGGCAGTTCCAATATTCCAAAGGTAAAGAATTTGTTCTACCCATTAGGTTCCGTTTAGATGTCCGAGACTAACCCCCCAATAGAAGAAAGTGCTTGGTACATTGTGTATACCAAACCCAGGGCAGAAAAAAAGCTAAGCCAGTTACTCACGAAGTATACTCTAGAAAACTATGTTCCCATTCGCAAAGAAAGAAAAAAATGGACCGACAGGTTTAAGTGGATCCATACACCCACACTCCCTTCTTATATTTTTGTAAAAATTGTCTTCTGGAGAGATAAAAATAAAGTCCTCCAATTACCTGGTTCCCATCATTTTGTATTTCATAAGGGCCAACCGGCAACGGTGTCACAAGAGGAATTAGATCTATTAGAAGAAGGCCTTCAGAAATATGCAGACTCACTAAAGGTAAGGCCGGAATCGGTTTTGGAAAAAGGGAAATTGGTGCGTATTGTTAGTGGAGCGTTTAGTGGCAAAACATTGGAAATTTTAAAAGTTAAAAATAAAACCTTAGTGGTCCTAAGGTTTCCAGGAATTGACACTGCGATTACTCATGAAATCAAAGTGGATGATTTAGCCTGGGAGGAATTACTCGTATGAAAGAAAAAGATACACTATCTATCGTAAAACAAGCGCTCGATGATGAAATTTCATCTCTGGTTCATTTTCGTGACCAGCTAGATCCATCTGTTAAAGACTGTATCGATTTAATTTTAAATTCATCGGGGAAAGTAATTGTCACTGGTGTTGGTAAGTCCGGAGACATTGCCAAAAAAATTTCCCATACACTTTCTTCGACAGGAACCTCTGCCTATTTTTTACATCCAACGGATGCCTCTCATGGAGATTCAGGAATTGTAGGACCAGATGATGTAGTCCTTGCTATCGGTAAAAGTGGAGAGTCCGAAGAACTCAATTACATATTGCCCACACTCAGAAAAATTGGAGCAAAAATTGTAGGAATCACTGCAAACGCCAAATCCAAGTTAGCATCCCTTTCTGATATTGTCATCATCACTCCCGTATTAAAAGAAGCCTGTCCTTTGGATTTGGCACCCACATCAAGCACAACTATTGCCCTTGTTCTCGGGGATGCGATTGCTGTGGCACTGATGGAATTAAAAAATTTTCAGGCGAATGACTTTGCTTTATATCATCCCGCAGGCCGACTTGGAAAACGTCTTTCTTTGTACCTATCAGATGTTATGCGAAAAGGAAAAAGAAACGCATCGATTCCTGTGGATGCTAATCTTGAAACCATTCTCAAAGAAATTACGGAAAAAGGGATTGGAGCCACAGGTGTTGTGGATTCCCATTCTAAACTCATTGGTCTTATCACTGATTACGATATCAGAAAATATCTAAGTAAAAAAACACTGTTACCTACTGTGACTGCAAAAGATATGATGAATGCAAATCCAAGCAGTTTCCGACCAGAAGAAAAAGCTTATGATGTTTTAATTAAAATGGAAGGTCGAGAACGTCCTATTTCCGTTGCTCCCGTTGTGGATGAAACGGGTTTATTTGTAGGAATGATTTCCCTTCACGATTTATTACAAAGAGGACTATAAGAAATAATGCCAGAATCTTACAAAATCATAGCTTCCGTAGGTGAAGATGATCTTCGTCACTTACAAAAAAAAGATGTAAAAGAAGTCGATGTGATCGAAGTCCGATTGGATCTTTTTTCTAGAAACTACATCCAAAAAGAAATGAAGAAAAAGCTAAAAGCTTTAGGTCTTCCCGTGCTTTTTACTTACCGCAGGGCAGAAGATAGTAGCGTTCGCTCTTATGTTAAACTCTTTCATGAAGATGTGGAAGGGATTCTAAAAGATTTTAATGATAATGCCAATTACCTAGATATCGAATTGAATCGCGAAGATACGATCTTTCGCAATTATGATACTCTTAACTATCGGATTATTTATTCCTACCATTCGTTTAAAAAATCCATCCTCGCGAATGAAATGATGAATTATATTAATAAAGCAAAACCTGTAAAAAAGAAAAACCCAATCTTTAAGTTTGCCATCACACCGGAAGATATTGAAGAAACAGCAGATTTTTTAAATGATATTAAACTTTTATCAAAATCCAATACAATGATCGGAATTTGTATGGGAGAACTTGGAATCATCTCTCGAGTTTTCGGTGATAAATTTCACTCTTCTTTCACCTATATGACATTAGGTGAAGCAAAAGCTCCTGGCCAAATTTCCGTGGATACTTTTAAAAAACTAAGAGCCGATTTGTTTAAAAGTCCAAGTTCTGGAAAGGATTCAAAAGAAGATTAGACAGTAACTGTCCTTGGAACAGTGATCCCTGCCCGAGGTTTTAGTTTATGGTTGAGCCTGGGCACTAATTGTGCCTGCTTTTGTTTTAATAAATTCTCGAAAACTAAGATCTTTCCAAACATCTTTAAAATCTTTCTCCAAAGATTCAGAAGTCCAATACTCAGGTTTTAAATCCGCAGCTAATTTAAATTGTTCTTTGGTTTTGGAAAGATCTCCTTTTTTAGAATAACATCTAGCAAGCAGGTAGTATCCTGAAGAAGAACCGGAAATTTTTTGTAAGATAGAAATGGCCGCGTCTACCTTTCCTGAATAAAAATAATTCCGACCACGATAGAATAAAAACTCTCTAGATTCTAAATTTGCCGGAACTTTTTCCAAAACAGAAAAATAGGTTTCAGCTTTGTCGAAAGCATTGGTTTCCGTATAACGCCTAGCGAGTTTAATAAAACCCACTTGGTATTTTTCTGGGGTTTGGGTTAAGTCAGGATATTTTGAATCAATAAATTCAGAATATTTAGCAAAACTCGTTTCGAATTTTTTAGTTCTTTTTCCGGCCTCAAACATACAGACAAAACGAAATATATGAGATTCTATTTGTTCTGGATTGAGAGAAAGGGCTTTGTCCGCAGAAGAAATACAATTCTCCCAATCAGATTTTTGTTCATACAATCTTGCTAAAGCCAAAAGTGGAGGGTCTTTTTGTAATTGTTTGTATGCCAGTTGGAAGGAAGTTTCTGCTTTATCTAATTCAGCTAACTTCTGAAAGGCGATACCTTCATTCAGGTATACATAGTATAAAAAAACATTAGTGTCTTTGGAAAATGGATTTTTTTTAGCTCGTTCAAAGGACTCAATTGCTGATTTAGGATCATCTTGCCTTAGTTTTACAATCCCTAGTTTGTAGTGATATCTCGAACGAGATGGATTTTTTTCGATCAGAGTTTTAAGATTGTTTTCCGCTAGATCATATTTTTTTTCTTCAAACAATGCTAAAACATAATCCCAACGTACATCTTCCAAATTTGGTTGGCCTACTAAAACTTGTTCATAATACTCGCTTGGTTTTGTACCTTCTGAGTTATCGGAAACTTCTTCTGCTTTTTTCGAAGTATCTTTTTTTGAATCCGATTGTTTTGGTTCTGTAGGTTTAGATTCTACTCTGACTGTATGAGTATAGTTTTGAGTATAAGAAGGATTCCCTTTATTTCCCACAGCACGGTTGTATATCTTTTGTACTTCTTCATTTTTAGAATCATATTTTAGATAACGCGCCGCATAAGTTGCAGACAAATTCCAATCTTGGTGGTAATTAAAAAAAAGTGCGAGTTTTAAAAGGACTGTTTTTCTTTGGTCTTTGTCCAAATCCAAATCGGCAGCTCTTCTGAAGTTTTGAATGGATTTAGGATAATCTTTTTTATATTCGTAAATATATCCCAAATACATATAGGCTTCACCGTCTTGCGGGTGTGAGTCGGCATGTTTTGTAAATTTTTTAATCGCTTCGCCGTAAGCTTTTTTTGAGAAAGCTTTTTTGCCTTCCTTCATTGCGTCACTGTCAATCGCAAAGACTGTAGTGTGAAGGATTACAAAGATAAAAACTAAGGAAAGATATTTCCGCACGGATTCCAAACTAGTTAGAACCCATGGGAATGAAAGGGATTTTTGGAAAAAAGTTAGATCTTCGTTCTTTCTTCTTTTTGTGCGGCCAAATTTCTCGATGCTCTGAGAACGATACTCATTGTCGTTATTTGTGGGTTCACCGAAAGTCCTGTAGGATAAACTGAGGCATCCATGACAAATATGTTTTTATGACCATAAATTTCCAAATTTAAATCAACAGCGCCCTTTTCTGGATCGTTTGCAGACTGAATAGACCCATGCGGATGCGCAGAACCAACAGTTAGGTCACCCGGTCTCGTACTTTCTTTCAAAATCCAATCAAAGTTGTCGTTTCCTGTGACTTTATAAGGCTCTGTAAACCTTGTAAAAGGAAAAATGAGTTCCTTCGCACCTGCTGCCACTGTCACTTCCGCAAGAGCCTTTAATCCTTTCAGCATATTGAGGCCGTCTGTGGGTGTTAGTTCAAAATACACCTTTCGTCTTCCTAAACTATACTTAACACTCGCATTAGCTTCCCCATCAGCACCATCGCGGACAAGAACAATCCCTGCATTGTATTTAGTGTAGTCCTTCATGACATCAAACTGTTGTTTGCCGTAAAAAGGAACAAGAGAAGAAGCAAGAGTAGGTCTGTAAGGAGCCGCTTCCAACCAGAAACCGTAACCAGTCCCATTTTGGTTATGACCATCTTTGATTACAATGGATTGTGGTGGGCCTTGAAACATTTTGATTTCAGATTCAAACTTACCAAAGATAGTGGATGTTGGATGGACTTTTAAATTTCTACCTACCCATCCATTTCCAATCCCACTCCTTTGTAAAAGAGCAGGTCCTTCGATGGCACCGGCACTCACAATCACAACCGGCGCTTTGATTTCCATAATTTCAATTACTTCTGAAGGAGCAGTTTCATAAGCATCAGGTGTAAACTCGGCTATGACAGTTTTGATTTTTCCTTCTTTAATTTTTGCGGCCCGCATATTGGAAACAACAATCGCACCGGCTTCAATCGCATCGGGAATCCAAGTTAAAAACGCCGATTGTTTGGCATTGATAGGACAACCAAGTCCACACCGACCAAGCCCAATACAACCTCGGTTGTTGTTTCGAAGCACTTGTGGTGTGAGGCCGATTTTTTTACCCCCCACACGAAGGACATTATTGTTGGCATTAACTAAATTGTCAGGGACTTCATGAACACCTAATCTTTGGTGTACTTCGGAAACAAATGAATCCATTTCTTCTCTTGAATATCCTTGCCATCCAAATCGTTCACTCCATTCCGTTGTTACATAGTCTGGAGGATATAAAGATGTTTGCCAGTTGACAGTAGTGGAACCACCGATGGATTTCCCTTGCAAAATCGATAATGTTTGTTCTTCCGTAACAATAAACCCTGCATCTCGATAGAGTCTTGCTTGCGAGATAAATTCATCAGAATTGAATTGTGCAGGGGTGAAGTAACTTCCCTCTTCAATGAGGACCACCTTCCAACCGTTACGTGCGAGTTCGCTCGCTGCGACGGCTCCACCAGCGCCAGAGCCAATGACAACAACATCGGCACTCAGTTCCCATTTTCCGTTTTGGATTTTGTTTTCTTTGATAATGTCTGAATGTTTTTTTGGAGTGATAATTTTTTGGTTAAAAATAGGAATTCCCATATAGCCCGCCTTATTGGATATAACCGACAAATTTTTGGTACTCTTTGTCGGAACTTAAAAGGAAAAATGAAATTTGCCTAAGAATGGCGTAAACACCACGTTTGAGACCGAGAGAAGAATGTTTCCACTCTAACAATCGTTTGATCCTTTTTTCCATGGGAAGTTTTACAATCGGAGTAAAAGAAAAATCAAGGGCCATGGCCGCTAAAATTGAGGAAGGAACGCTAGCTAACAGTTGTATAATGCTTTCTGTTTCAATGGGATAGGGGTGACCATATACATAATTGTCCAAAGCAAGCCCTAGATCAAAATTCGGAATGGGGTTGTCTTGGAGGAAGACTTCTTGCAAGCTACGAAAACTGTGGTATTGTTCTGGTGAAATTCCCCTGAGTGTGGGAGTGGTAAGTCCAGGACCACAATTCACTCCTTGAATTGAAACTGCAGTTAGGGCAAAACATTTGAGAGAAAACTTTAAGAAACGATTTCGCGACAGAGTAAAGGGTGTATACGGCTCCAAGTCTCTTTTCCTTGTTATGATTTTGAACCCATTGTGTCAGAATCTTGTAAAATTATCACTCATTTTCCTTATTTCCACTGGATGTATTGGTATTTTTCGAAAGGCGCCAGACTATCCATCCATTCGCATCGAAGGTTTAGTATCCTATAGCGAACTAGAGTCGGTTAAGAATGTAAAATGGAACTCACTTTCCAAACATAGGGATCCAAAATCTATTTCTGCCATCATCCTTCATAATTCAGGAAAACGAACGTTCCCTAATTTCCTGAAACTTTCTGTGGACAATCAATTTATGTTTCATGTCTACGTGGACTCGGAAGGTACTATTTTTGGAGATCCTAATTTTTTGAATCATGAATGGTCGGCCGCCCCTGGAATTGATTTAGAATCCATTCATATAGTATACGAAGGCACCCAAGAAACTCTCTATAACAATCGCAAACAACGCAGTGTCTTGAACCAAATTATTTCTTATTTGACCGAAGAACTTGATATCCCCAAATCCAACTACGATGTTATTTCTAAACGTGGAGTTTTTACTCACAATCAAACCAAACGAAGGTTTGGTGGCTTTGTGGATTTTTCTCCTTGCGGGAGTGAACTTGCCCTCAAACAAATCCTTTCAGAAATTGATGGAAAATTCTACAAAGAAGATGATTGGAAGGATCGTTTTGTTACTGGTTGGGTCTTAAAAAAAGAAAACAAAGAAATTTTAAAAGAAACCTTCAAACCCACCAATGGCCGAGGGATCACAAAAGCAGAAAAGATCAACATATCACGAATTGAAAAAGATGAGAGGGGTTTCCCCCCTGAAGAATACAGAGTCAAATATTTATTCCGTGGAAAAATCAAACCTAGTTGTGTTGTTTTACATTACACTGCCATTTCTGAATATTTTAAATCCCTCCGGACACTGGAAGCAAGAAACCTAACTGCATCTATCATGGTGGACAATAACGGAAAGGCTTATCAACTAGTGGACGTTCTCGAAGACAGAGCTGCTGCTGCCACAGGTACAAACGACAATTGTATCCAAATCGAAATTGTGGCCAAAGATACAGAAGAACTTTTAAAACAACCAGAACAAATCCAAACTGTAAAAGACCTTGTGATTGAGCTCACATCCAAATACAAGATCCCTCTCTCAAATGAAAAAGTGGAAGACTTAATCGGTGTCTTTAGCCATACCCAAGCCAAAAAAAAATGGGGCGGTTCCATTTTCTTAAATGCAAAAGACTTTGATCCAGGCGAAGATTATATGGAAATGATCCTAAATTCCATTGGTGGCAAATACTATAGCGAACCAGAATGGAAAAATCGAAAGTCCATCGACTGGGCCATTTTATATCGTAACTTTCAACCATAACGAGACGGAGCTTCTATGAAACAAATCTTACAAATTCTATCCTTACTTTCAATTGTTTTGGTTTTGGATTGCCGTCTCAAAAAACCAGTTTACCACCTAACACAATCCGAGGCCGAAAGTCGGTTTGAAATTTTAGAAGACATTCATTATGAACTGGATGTCCATTTAACTCCGAAAGATTCCTTCGAAGGAAAAGTCAAAATCCGATTTTTGGGAAAAAAACTAAAAGACCTACGTTTGGATTATTATGAAGGAAAAATCAAATCGATCATTCTGAATGAAGAAGATTTAACAAACCTTCCTTTCCAAAACGGCCATATCCAACTTCCGGCAAATAACGTTATGATAGGAAATAACACTCTCACAGTTTTGTTTGAAACCCCTTATGCGAAAACGGGGAATGGGCTTCATAAGTTCACTGATCCAGACGATAAAGAAGTGTATCTTTATTCCCAATTTGAAGCCTTCCATGCGAACAAAATGTTCCCTTGTTTCGACCAACCTGATTTAAAAGCGACCTTCCAACTGAATGCGACCGTTCCAAAAAATTGGAAAGTAATTTCTACCACTCTTCCCCAATCGCAAACCAAAGGCACAAACTCAGAAGAGGTAACTCATTCATTTCCAGAATCAGCAAAAATCGCAACCTATGTTTTTTCACTGCACGCAGGACCTTACCAAGTTTGGGAAGATCAATTTGAATCCATCCCTTTGCGACTTTTTGTTCGAAAGTCACTTAGCAAATATGTAGATCCCAAAGACTGGTTTACCTTTACCAAAGAAGGATTTGCTTTTTTTAATTCTTACTTTGGAATTCCTTATCCCTTCCTAAAATACGACCAAGTCATTGTACCCGAATTTAATTTTGGTGCGATGGAAAATGTAGCAGCTGTTACTTTTTCTGAACGTTTTGTGTCTCGGGCTCCCATGACCAGATCACAAAGAGAAAACCTATCTGATGTGGTTTTACATGAAATGGCACATATGTGGTTTGGAAACTTAGTCACCATGCGATGGTGGAATGGATTATGGCTTAATGAAAGTTTTGCGACCTATATGGCAAGTTTAGCCCAAGCAAAAAATTCCGAATTCAAAGAAACTTGGATTAGTTTTTTTGAAAAAATGAAACAATGGGCCTATGAAGAAGATAGTTTTATCACTAACCACCCCGTAGAAGCAAAAGTATCCGATACAGAAGAAGCCTTCACCCAATTTGATGGAATCACTTATGGAAAAGGGGCTTCTGTCCTCAAACAATTGGTTTACTTTATCGGTGAAGATACCTTTCAGCGTGGAGTGCAAAATTACCTTCGTAAGTATTCCTATTCGAATTCTACACTCACAGACTTTTTAAAGGAACTGGAATTTGCAAGTGGGTTTCCCATGAAAAAATGGTCCAAAGATTGGTTGGAAACCAAAGGAACAAACCAAGTAGAACTCACAACCCTTTGTGCCGATAACCAGTTCTATTGGAAAATTGTCCAATCAGCACCTGGTTTAGAAAACAAACTCAGAGATCACAAAACCATCCTCGGACTTTATTTTTTTGATAAACCAAACAAACAACTTTCCTTTACAGAAGTTCCCGTGATTTATTCTGGTCGCTCGACTAGTGCCATTTTTCCTGTAAAATCTTGTCCTGATTATAGTTTTATCAATGCCGAAGACCATGACTTTGCAATCTGGAAATGGACAGAACCTAACAAGGAAAATTTGGAATATGTTTTAGAATATGATACAGACCCCATGCGAAAACTCATTTTGTGGACTGATTATTTTGGACAAGTGTTACTCGCCAATATCACATTTGATGAATTCAAAGACACGGCTATCCGTCTGTATCCAAAAGAATCGGATATCAAAATCAAACGTTGGATTTTATCTCGTTTGGCCTCAGACAACGGCTTTACTTATGTAACCAGTCGCTTTTGGTTTCCCGAAGAAAAAAGGGTTCGTGACTTTGATGCTTTACAAAGTTTTTTATGGGAAGAACTAAACCAGGCAAAACCGGGAAGTGATGAACAACGTTACCTCTTTGTTTCGCTCATTGACTCTACCTATACAACGAAAAGTAAAAAACGTTTATACGATTTTTTAGAGAATAAACTCATCGTTGGTGGATTAAAAATCGACCAAGACCTACGATGGAGTCTCATTGTAAAACTCAGTTCCCTAGAAACAGATAGAATCCAAATCCAATCCATCATCGAACGAGAGAAAAAAGTAGATCCTTCTAGTCGTGGAGTAAACTCTAGTTTGGCGGCCGAAGGGGCAGAACCCAATCGTTCTGTAAAAGAAAAATGGATTCAAATTCTTCTCAATCCTAAGTCGAGTCAATTCTCTTCTTCAACTCTCAGAGTAGTTTCCTATTCCCTTTTTCCCGAAAACCAAAAAGAAATCCAACTGAGTTTTTTAAATACATATTTTGATGCACTTGACCAGTTCAATCGGGGAGAAGATGAAAATTATTTGGATGCTTTTGCTAAAAGTTTGGCACCCGATTTTTGTACTGATGAGACACTGCTCATTCTAAAGAAGTTTACAGGCAACCATCCAAGGCTTACCGCACCGATCAAAAAAACTCTTTTGAAACAAATTGATTCAGAAAAAAAATGCATCCAAATAAAAAACAAACATAAAAAACTGATTAACAACTAAGGAAATTCTTTGAATCGAGTTTTTAATTTTTCTATCTTACTAGTTTTGATTTCTAGTTTGTTCTTTGGCAACTGTGCTTCTCCGGGTTTCGGACCCAGGGGGTTTTTGTATACAAGAGCAAAAATCGGAATTTTTGGGACAGGTGAACCTTCTAAACGAAGAGTTACTTCTTGCGTACACTCTGTACTCGGACTTATATCCTATGGCGATGCCTCTTTTGAATTTCTAAAGTCTAGATCCAAAATTCAAAATGTAACCGAAACCAATTGGACAACCTTTTCCATCCTCGGCATTTATGCGAACCTATGTGTAGAGATCTCAGGAAACGAATGAAAACGATACTGATTTCTCGGCATTCACTGACTTTTGGGTTTATAGTTCTTCTTGGTATCTTTACAACCGGTTGTGTGAATTTGGGACAACCACAGGGATTGGGCCCTACAGGACTTTTTTATGCCTCCTATTCCTTGGGTTTATCCGAGCGAAATTTGCCAAAACTACCTTTAAAAAAAGGAAAAGCCTGTATAAAGCGGTATGGATTTCTTTTTACTTCTGGTAATGCCAGCATTGGAACGGCAGCCAATGCCGGTGGAATTGTAGATATCTATCGAATCGAAAAAGAGGCAACGAACTACCTCTCACTCTATTCTTCGCTTTGTACGGTGGTTTGGGGAATCTAAGGTTTTTTACGAACCACTGAATCTAACAAATCGGGATAATCAGAGATGATTCCGTCCACACCACAGGAAACGAGTCGTTTCATTTCTTTGTCCGTATTGACTGTCCATGGAATGACCAACATAGAATTGTTATGTGACTCGTTCACAAACTTAGGTGTGACATACAAAAAGTATGGGGAAATGATATCGGCTTTTTTGTCTTTTGCTGCTGATAGAATAGTTTCACGATAACCATTTCCGAGGCCAATCGTCATTAAAAAACCTTGAAAGTAAGTGGGAACAAACAAAGCACTAGTTTTGATTTTAGGATTTTTTGATTTAGAAACCGATAAAGTACGAAGGTCAAAGGATTGAATGGTGGATCGGTCTATGACTTTATACTTTTCAATGATTTGAATTAGTTTTTCTGTATGTTCTTTTACCAAACTATCGGGAGCCGATCCGTCATCTGGAAATTTTGTCTCAATGTTGAATTCATAAATCTCCTTTGATTTTTTTTCAGTAGCCAATACCCTTTCAAAAAACTCTTCCAAAGAAAGAAGTTTGGTTCCAGGAACTGGAATTTGTTTGGGAAAGTTTGGATTTTTTTTAGATCCACAATCATAGGATTGTAACTCAGCTAATGTCAGTTCATAAAGAGATGTTTTTTTAATCTCTTTACCATCTGCGTTTTGACAAATGACAGGATTGGTATCGGAATCATGGTGGATGACCACTCGTTTGTCCTTGGTAAGAACAGTATCAAGCTCCAAGGTTACCATCTTATACTTAATTGCTTCTTCAAAAGCTGGCCAAGTGTTTTCTGGTTTGAGTCCCCTTGCCCCGCGGTGGCCTTGTAAATCGATTTCTTTACGCAAACGATTAGGTGATTCCACAGAGGCACAGTTGGCAGAATATAGTGCAAGACAAACTAAGAGTAAACTAATTCTAAAAGGTTGGGTTTTGTTCATCAAAGGTTTCCTTTCTAAGAGATTCCATCGTAAACATTGATAATGATAAGAAAGAATTTTTTCTAATTTTATTCTAAAAAGAAAACAGTCTCTGTGCTTATAAAATAGGAGAAATACAGCCGATCCACGGCTCTTTCCTTGCAAAACATGGGAAAAATAAAGAATTCGAGGGGAAGAAATAAGAAAAGGCTGGAAAAAACGAGCACACCACCTAGGCTAACCTCGGTGGCGGACTCCAGAAAGGAAATTTAGCGTAATTTGAGCCTAACAGTTCTTTCGAAGAGAACGTCAACCCTATCCATGCGAATCTTATTCCTTCAGAACGTTCAAAACGTTTTTGGAGCCTTTTCAGACCGTTATTAACGGAAATTTAGAATTTTTTTTAAAACATGGAAAAAGTAAACCAGTTCAGAAACTACCGAGAGAGACGAAAACTTACTAGAATCGAATTATCAGAAAAATTGAATATTCCTCGTTCTGCCGTAGAACTCTTGGAATCCGAAGATTGGATCCGATCTAAGTTCGATTATGTCGTTTTGGTCGCTAAAGAACTAGGACTCTCTCTCATCGATCTCATCCGACAAGAATTCGATTATGACTTAGAAAAGGAATTTTTCAATGAAGAGGAATTTGAAGAAATCGTAGCTCGTTATGCCAATGCAAGGGTTACTTTGATTCTATCGGAACTCAAATTGTTCTGCAGGAATGCCAAAGTACGTTTGGATGATTTTGATATCACCGAATTTTCATTTTCGATGGGAAACCTGCACAAACTCATCACTCTCAACCAAAGATTAGAACGTGGTGAAATTTCTCCGAAGGATGCACTCATCGAATTTCCGCCTAAGTGGGGAAAGTTCAGCAACCGAAGTAAAGAGAATTAGGAAGATTCGAATTTACTAACAGAATCGGTTTCCTACAGTAATCAAAGCAAAACTTGCGACTTAAACCACAAGTTCGTCTTCTCCCGCACGAGCCACAACGATCTCGCCCGCTTCTTCCAGTTTACGAATGATGTTTACAATCTTTTGCTGTGCATCTTCCACATCTTTCAAACGAACAGGACCCATAAAGTCCATATCCTCTCGGAGTAGGTTTGCGGCACGTTTGGACATGTTTTTAAAGATTTTATCTTGCACTTCGGAATCTACCGACTTTAATGCTTTCGCCAAATCGGTGTTATCTACCTCACGCATTACCTTTTGAATCGCGCGGTCATCAAGTAATACGATATCTTCGAATACAAACATCCGTTTTTTGATCTCTTCGGCAAGTTCCGGATCTTCTTCTTCCAGGGCTTCAATGATGGTTTTCTCAGTTCCCCGGTCTACCAAGTTCAAAATTTCTACCACAGAATCGATACCCCTAGCGAAAGTATAATCCTCAGATGCAAGAGTGGAGAGTTTACGTTCTAACACTCGTTCTACCTCTCGAAGTACGTCCGGTGATACCCGGTCCATGGTCGCAATCCGTTTGGCCACTTCCGCTTGGATTTGGTGCGGTAAGTTAGAGAGAATGTTGGATGCTTTTTGCGGATCCAAATAGGATAAAATAAGGGCTATGGTCTGCGGATGTTCCCCCTGGATAAAGTTGAGGAGGTGGGCCGGGTCTGTTCTACGAATGAAGTCAAACGGCCTTACTTGTAAGGACGATGTCAAACGGTTGATGATATCGATGGCTTTTTGGTTTCCGAGAGCTTTTTCGAGAAGACCACGTGCAAAATCGATACCACCATTGGTGATAAATTCCTGCGCCATCATGAGTTCATTGAACTCAACGAGTACTTTTTCTTTGTCTTCTGGAGTGATTTTATCTAAACGAGCAATTTCGAACGTGATTTGTTCGATCTCGTCTTCACGGAGGTGTTTGAAAATTTCGGATGCCACATCGTTTCCAACAGCAACCAAAAAGATGGCGGCCTTTTGTCTTCCTGTAAGCGATGGCTTCTTATTGATCATACTTCGTCCCGAAATCCGTACTACTTAGTTTATCGGCCGCTATTCAAAAAAACAATGAGATTTATTCTTTGGGAAATTTTGCCTCCAAAACAAATCGAACCCATCGGAGCGAAATGGTTTCAATCTTCGGAAAACCTAGTCATCTGAATTTTTTATGTTGACCGGTCTATTATTTTTATAAGGAATGACCTATGGGCAAAAAAGGTGGATCCACAAAACAACGGATGATTGAAGTTATGGCCGAACTTTTAGAAACGGGTGGGTATGGGGCAAGTGGACTGAGTGAGCTCGGGAAAGAAACCAACACTCCAAAAGGTTCTCTCTACTTTCACTTTCCAGGTGGGAAAGACGAACTCACGAGCCTTGCCCTCCTCCATTCTGGAAATCAGCTGAATTTGTTTTTTTTATCCGTACTCGCAGGAACCGATTCTCCCACCCAAGCCATTAAACAGGTGTTTCATGCTTTGGAAGAAAGGATTGTTTCGAGTGAATACAAAAAAGGATGTCCGATTGCGACAACCGCTATGGAAACAGCAGGTTCTGTCCCGATAGTTTCACTAACATGTAGCGAGGTCTATTCGCTTTGGCTAAAAACTTTTGAATCCTATCTTCTTGATAAGGGATACACTCCTCGCATCGCCAAAAGTCTTTCTCTTTCCTTACTTTCTTTATGGGAAGGAGCCTTATTACTTTCCAAACTTCAAAAGTCTCCAGAACCACTTCGTGTGGCCGCAAAAACTGCCGAATCACTCTTCAAACAAAATTAATTTTTTATTAAGGATACCTATCGAATATGAAACTCTCCTCAAAAACTTTGATTGCCACGAGCCTAACCATTGTTTCGCTTTTTCTCTTCTTTCTCTATTTTCTTGGATACCCCAATGAAAATATCGCAGCTACACGCTCGGTCGAAAAAGAAACTCACTTTCTCATTCCAAAACCAAAAGAAAAATCAAAGTTGGTTTTTTCGATTCTGAAAACAGGAGAGGCAAAAACTTTAGAAGCCTTTGTGATTGAGGGAGGGTCCGTTCTTAAGGTAGTCACTGTGGCTCACTCAGGTTTTTACGTCCAACATCCCAAAGGAAATTTTTTATTCGATACTGGTCTTGGAACCAAAATCAAAGAACAATTCCAGATTTTTCCTTTGTATTTAAAGTTACTCATGGACTACCAGTTGATACAAACCGCAAGCGGACAGTTAGAATCCAATGGTATAAAAACTGATTCAATCCAAGATGTTTTTTTCTCGCACCTCCATTGGGACCATGCAAGTGGACTAAAAGACTTTCCATCGGCAAAAATCCATTCTTTACCTGGTGAATTAAACAATCCGAAAATCGAATTAGGTTATATTTCCTCACAATTTGATGGGGATTCTGTGAATTGGAACCATTTACAATTTCACAATATACCTTATGCCTCTTATCCGAAGAGTTTGGATTGGTTTGGAGACGGGACGGCCGTTTTTGTTCCTATGAAGGGGCATAGCGAAGGTTCAGTGGGTTTGTTTTTACATACCGAAAATCGAGAAACTTTCTTTTTTACAGGAGATATAGTTTGGAGAAAAGAAGGTTTTCTTAATAAAAAACACAAACCCAGAGGTGCCCGTTGGATAGTGGATTATGACACGACCACTCTCGGAGAAGAAATCTCCCGAGTTCACGAACTTATAAAAGTAAATCCAGAGTTACAAGTGATCCCCGCACATGATCATGATGTCCAAGGGGCTCTCGGCTTTTATCCTAAACTGATTGGTGGAAGTAGATCGACCGTTATGCGATAAAAAAGCAAATGAAAATCCTATTCCCTGATTTTTTGCTTTGGTTACTTTCAATAGTGAGTTTAATTTTTTATTTCTCTTACAAAGTGGAACTATCTCTAATTTATGGAATTGTTTTTTTAGAATTTGTTTCCCTAATTCGAATTGGATGGGTCCTATATAGAATGGTTGTTAGAAGAAAACAAAACGTTTCCTTCTATGTAATATCTATCTTATCTCTACTAATGAATGGAATCAACGGAATCTGTTTATTTTTTATCTTTCTTTTAGCTCTAGGTTTTACAGGCTCTCACTAACGCTAAAATTTTTTTTCATTAGAAAATTGGACATTATCTTTACTCAGATGGTTTAACTATCGATTGCTCCTTTTGCAAAAGAAGAGATTTAATTCCTTTTAGTGATAGTTCCAATTGTTCCATTTCTTGGTGCAAACTGTCCCGATTTTCTTGAATTTCTCCATGATACAAATGGGCCTTACCTACCAATTGGTGGTAATCCAACGAAAGTTGGTGGAGGGCAGACTCCCAATTTTTTGGTTCGATCCGCCTTTTGTTCCAATACCTTTTTTTCCCCCATAGGAAAACTAGCTGAAACAAACCTATCGCATGTAAAGGAACCAAAATGTATAAGGACGCTATGATGACCTTGGCATAAGTAACCTCTTTTGAAAATAGTCCCCAAAAATAGATCCAAAGGGATGCGAGTAACAGAACTGCAATCGTGAGATTGGCCTTCGGAGTTTTGGGAGAAACTGAATTGAAAACGGAAAGGAGGATGACAGAAAAGATGAATAAGAGGAGAACTTCCCAAGGGACTAATGTAAAAAACAAATCCCAAAACTTTTGAAAATTCTCCCAACTGGTTTTGATCTGGTTGATGGTAGTTTGGATTTCTAGAATTTGGTTTTGGATTTTTTGAAAGAAGTCTGTGATCGCCGACATGAAACAAATACTAACCAAAATCCAAAATCATGCAAGTGGTTTCTTTACCAAGTTCTTAGCACCCAAAACCTCAAGAAACCTTCTCATTCTATATTCACTCATTGCCATTCCCTTTTTTATTTATCATGAATCCCATTTGCCTTGGCACTACATTTTTGCCCTCTGTATTGTTTCTCTCGTTGTTGGCTTATTCATCACTTATGCTAGTTTGTATGTCATCCAACGTTATTGGATCGATACTTTTCATCCCATCATTGAGTTGGGTGTCGTAGTTATTTTTATCTTTGCTCTATGGCTTGCAGAAGTTTTGGTATTTGAGGCCGGAACTGTATTTTTATTTTTATTTATCGCCATTGCTTTTCTCATTCGTGTTTTGCATCTTGCGGAGTATGCTCGTCTTCTGGTGGCCGCCTGCCTAATTGCGAGTAATGCGCTGATTGCCTTTAAAGCCTTACAGGGTGCAGAAGTATTGTCGGCTTACTTACTTTTCAAAAACAAATACCAAATTGAAGAAAAGGATCTGAATGGTTGGACGGTCACTGACAACAACCAATATTGGAATGAAGAACTCCAATTGGGATTTACTCTCCCCGACGGATTTTACTTTTTTAAGCCGGAAGACTTAACGATGGAAAACAAAACGGGTGCAGGGCAAATTGCGGGACTCCTTGCTTTCAGTGACCATGATGCGGAACGGTATCCATTTGTTCGTATCTTCTATTTTCCTGACTACATAGGTTTTCAAGAAAACCAAGCCATCTCAGAGTTTTCTGAATTTTTGAAAATACAAGTCAGTAAAGGCGATATTGAAGACATCCAAGAAATCCAACAAAAGGAATTAGAACCGTTTGTTCTCACATCCAAGTTTTGGACATTTTACGACCTACTAAGACCTCGTTACGCAAAAACGGGTTTCCTCCTTGTGGACACACCCAATCACGACAAACTATTGTTACATATCACAGAAAATCTGGAAAAAGGCGAAATTCACGAACAAGGCATTCGTGATTTTCTATCTTCAATTCGATTCGGAAATCGATTGCAAAGCAATTAAGGAAAGTGGATCCACTAGGATATCGTTTACCTTTGCTCCTAAGTGGAGGTGAGGTCCAGTAGACATTCCAGTAGAACCAACAGTTCCAATTTCTTGTCCTTGTTTCACTGTATCACCAACTTTGACTTTGATTTCATCTTGGTGCATATAAAAAGAAAATATCTTATTCCCGTGATCTACGATTGTAAAATTTCCTTCGTAGTAGGTTTTACGTGCAAGGACTACTACTCCATCTTGGATCGCAAACACAGGTGTTCCTGATTTGCCCCGAAAGTCTACACCACCATGAGGGCGGCCCTGTTTGTTATTATAGTCTCGCCTAACATAGAATTTACTAGTGATAAAAATTTTTTCCAAAGGGTTTTTGAAATTACCACCAAACTGTAAACGACTTTGTTTTGAGAAGGCAACCTCTTTTGCAGTTTTACATTCTTGGATAAAATCTAACGTTTCTTTCGGAAGTTCTTTGGTAACAAACTTCTCATCTACTTTGATCTGTTGGTTTTTTTTGATTACTTGGAATTTCGTTGGTTCTAAAATGATCTGGTATTGTTTTTGTCCCCGTTTGACAAAAAAGATTTTTGATACAATTTCCAAAGTCATCGCACCCGCTGGAGTGTCTGGAGAAATGGGTAAAAAAGCCACCATACTTTTTTCCCTTTTAGTCAGGATCACATCTTTTCCCAACCAACTGACTTTGTAGGATTCGTTGATCCATTTTTTATCTTTAGGAGTTAAACGAAGAAAAATAACTTCGCCTCTCCCGAATCGTCTGGCTTCCATCAGTAAGGAAAAATTCTTTTCCTCTTTTTTCACAAAATAATTGGAAGGTATGGCGTGTGTTGGTTTTTTTTTGACCTCGCGAGACTCAGCAGGTACAACACGTACAAAAGATAAAATGAGGATTAATAAGGAGAAAAACCGTATCATCTCTTTAAATTTCGGCTATTTTGTTTTTGCGGATTCGTTAAATTTTTGAACGAAGACAACAAAATCTTCTGCGGGAAGTGGTTTGCTGTAAAGATATCCTTGGATCATATGACATCCCAAATCGTGCAACAAATCCCTTTGAGCGACGTTCTCCACACCTTCTGCAATGACTTCCATTCCTAATGAATGCGCCATATTGATAATGGCCTTACAAATAGCTCTGTCATCTTCATTCAATTCCAAATCAATCACAAAGGAGCGATCGATTTTTAAAACATCTGCATTGATTTTTTTAAGATAACTTAATGAACTATAACCAGTTCCAAAATCATCGATAGATACTTTGATTCCAAGCCCAGATAAATATTCAAACGCTTCGATACTTTTTTCTGGATTTTCCATGATGGAACTTTCGGTTAATTCTAATTCAATTTCCTCGGGATCAATGTTATATTGAAGGATAGTAGACTGAACGCGATGCGACCAATTAGCGCGCGCTAGTTGCTTTCCGCTAACATTGATACTAACCGGAAAAGCAGGAAACTTTTGTAATTTCCACTGTTTTTTAAGCCGGCAAGCTTCTTCCAAAACCCAATCGCCAATCCTTTCGATAATCCCAGAATCTTCTGCGACTGGAATAAATTCTACAGGTGGAACCCAACCTCTTTCCGGGTGTTTCCAGCGGATGAGTGCTTCGGCTCCACAAACTTGATTAGTAAGAGTAGAAATTTTAGGTTGGAAAAAAAGTACCAACTCCTCGTTTTGAATCGCCTTTCGTAAAGAGTTTTCAATGTACAATCGTTTTTCAGAGCGAAGGATGAGTTCGTTAGTATAGAATTTATAATTATTTCTACCCAGTTCCTTTGCTTTGTACATTGCCATATCTGCATTCTTTAAAAGTTCAGAGGAAGAAACACCGTCATTTGGCGAAAGGGCAATTCCCATACTGATGGTTGTAAACAAATCACGTCCCATGATATGAAAAGGTTGGCTTAGAATATCTAAAATCTTTTGGGCAAATTCAGCAGCAGCACTTTTATTAGGAATATCTACTTTTAAAATCGCAAATTCATCTCCCCCAAATCGAGCCACAGTATCTACTTCCGTCATGACACGTTTCAGTCTTGCACCAACCATTTGCAAAAGAATATCTCCTTTGGTGTGGCCTAAACTATCATTAATAAACTTAAAGTTATCTATATCAAAAAAATAGAACGCAAGTAAGGTCTCTGTTGATTTGTGATTTTTTAAGGCTTGGTTTGCATGATCAATAAATAATGTACGATTGGAAAGTCCTGTCAGGGCATCATAATAAGCTAAGTAAGTTATTCTTTCTTCTGATAATTTTCTTTCCGTAATATCAACCCCGAAACTAATAAATCTTTTTTGATCGGTTTCTGTATCATCAATAGGGATGTATTTTCTTAAAAGGTAAGTTACTTTATCGTTACTGTCTTGTATGAGTTCTTCAAACTCTACAATTTGATTCTCTTTGGCTGCAATTTCTAAATATTTTTTACGTTTTTCATGAAATTCAGCAGGAAGTTCCAATCTCTCAGCTAATTCCAAATCTGTTTTTTTAAATAACCACTTTCGAATGTCCATATTTGATAAAAAGACAGGGTTGGTATATTCGTATTGAAAATTTGAATTTAACACAGCAATATCAGAGTCTAGGTTATCTAAAATAAACTCATAAAAAGCTTTTTGATTTCTGACTTGTTCTTGAGATCTTTTCCTTTCGGTAATATCACGAAAGGTGGCCCAAATTGCCATTTTACCGTTCACTGGAAACAATCGAAAGGAAGATTCCGTTGGAATCAAATGCCCTGACTTTGTTTTTAAAGCTGTACTTTCGATTAGATTTCCCTGAAACTCTTCATCTTCATCTACTTCCACAGGTGGCATAAAGAATGAAAATTCTTTATGCCACAATCTCTTCCAATGGGTATTCTAATACAACAACAGCTTGTTTATTTGCGTTTATGATCTGTTTGGTACCAGGATCAATTTGCATCAAAACATCCAATGATTCTTCGAAAACATTTTGAAGGACAATTACCTTTTCTCTAATTTCATCATAAGCAATGGAACGATTCATATCCTCAATCAATCGCTCAGAAAAGTTTAGTACTAAATCTAGGATACCAACTGAATATGTTTTTTCTGCAAGGTGCAGATAGGTAGGGTGCGCAGCTCTTGCTAATTCGATCGGTGTTAAAGGTGCAATCGAAAGCAAAATATAAGGTGATTCAGGAAACTGTTCAAAAATAAATTTTTGTTTTTCTAATACTTTAGGATCATTCCAAAATAGAAAGACTGCGGATTCTTTAATAGAGCCCGGTTTAATGTCCAAGATTGAACGAAAACTGTGAACATTACAAGATTCAATATTCGTTATGTCGCGAAGTATTCTGTTATAAAAATCATGATCAAACTCTTCAATATAGATAGTGATTTGTTTGAGAGACATGACCTAGGCATAGTAGACGAAAAATCCTTTTCCTTACAATTGATTTTTTCCATGATACGTTTGTAAGCTCAATCGAGATACAATGAGGAAATTGGAAAATAAAATGACCAAATCTTTCCGATTCCTCAGAAATCTGTCATGATTCTGTCAGAGACTTAAAAAAATTGGCCAATCGATAAAATGAATTTGATTCTCATTACCAGTCCTTAAGCCTGGATAAAAATGACCGAGGTTCTATGAAATCCCTTCAAAATAAGACAAAATTATTAATCCTTTTGAGTTTGGTGGCTGGACTTTCCCTTCAGTGCGAAAAAAAAGAAAATAACGACAAAGACCTTCTTACTTTAGTAGCTGTTGGCTCCCTTTTTAATATGGCTGGTGATTGTTCTGTTGCCGCAGCCGGTAAATCACTCAATACTTGGACAACAACTTCTGGAGTTGGATCTGGTACCATCTCTAAAACAAGCAGTGTTCCTGTTGTGGGCCATCCAACCGCAGTATTAAAATACGCAAGCACAGGCGCTGTAACATTTACTTTAACTGGAAAGTCAGAAGTGATTGTGTATGGATCTGGATCTTGCCCCTTAGATTCTACAAAAGTAATCAAAACGGGAATCACTTATGGTCCAGCTCTTACAGCTGATCCTTCTTTTACTGATGCCTACAAATTAGATGGCACAGGAACTATCACGCTTACTAACGGTGGTAACACTTCAGGTGTTTATATTTTAATTTATGCAATTCCTCGCAATGGACAAGCCGCAGAGATTAGCTATTCAATAGCTCTATAATATTCCTACCGTATGCGAAGGATTTATATTTGCCTGATTGCAATCGGATTCTTTTTTTGTGCCCGTCAGGAAAAAGCCCTGACGGATCAAGAAATTTTAGTCAACCAATTGATTGTCAATGCAATCAATGCTGGAAATCCCAATGCACTTGACAAAATTGTTTTCTCCCGTTTACAAGCGGACGGGAGTTACCTCACTCGCATCAACGCCAGTAATTTAGATTTTTATATTTATTTCTATTTTGAAGGAAATAAACAAATTCCCTTATCTGAAAAAGATAAGTTAACCTGGGATATTGCATTTAACCGATATAAGGTGGCAACCAATTCAGGGGAAACCAATCGTTCGGGTTTGGGGGGAACTTGCAAAAGTAATACAACAGATTTTGCTGTCGCTAGTTCTACTTCTGCCGCAAGCCAAGGATGTAATTCTTTCACCATAGACAGCGCTTCTACCACACAAGGAATCGGCGGAGCCGGTGCCGTTTATGTCGGAAACGCTCTAATGACTGAATGGTATAACTATACAATTGGAAATTTAACACCGAAGTCAGATATCTACCTGATTCGTTCTGGAACGGGTTCATCTATTTATGCAGTCCATATTGAAAATTATTATAGTGATGCGGGAACTTCAGGGTATCCGACCATCCGATGGAAAAAACTTCCCTAATGTATTTATTTAATCCGTTCCTTTTGCCAATCCTGTGTCTTTTTTTATTGTTTATAGGAGAAGTTCATTCTCAAGTAAAACCACGTGAAAATGGAAAGAATACAAAAACTGTTGAGAAAACATCAACTGTTCCAACAACTCCTGTAGAAACAGATACCAATACAACCAATCCTAATCCTCAAAACGGAGAAACTCCAACCTCTATCACAACCACGCCGCAAGAGGGAAATAAAGAAGAGAATCCAACAGAAGAAGTGGACCGTTTTAAAGATTTAGATAATAAAAATGGTATTGTAGTCACAGGTTCTCGCAGAGAACGACGACTCAAAGATTCAGCTGTTGCTACAGAAGTGATTTCTCGCAAAAGAATTGAACAAACAGGAGCACGTAACTTAGGTGAGGTGTTAGATACCCAACTTGGAATTAACGTAACTCCATTTTTTGGAGGATCTCAAGTCCAGATGCTCGGGCTCGATTCCAAATATGTATTGTTTCTTGTGGATGGACAACGTGTTGCCGGACGTTTGAATAACACCATTGATCTCACTCGGTTTAAAGTTCAGAACATTGAACGAATTGAAATCGTAAAAGGAAGTTCCTCTTCTTTATACGGAGCCGATGCCATTGGTGGTGTAATCAACATCATCACCAAACAAGCAGAAAAACCAGAACATTACCAATTCCGAACCTCTTATGGAAACGGAAGGCAGACCAATTTTGGAAGCCAAGGCGAAAAGAATATGATCGCCGATGTTGGTTTCAAAAATAATTTTGTAGCCTCCAATTTTTTTGGTGGGTTCAACCAATCAGCTGCTTATGATTTAGATCCCAAAACTCCAGCCACAACAGGAAATGCATTCCAGGATGCAAACGTAGGTGGGAATATGACCTTCAATCCAGATGGTCAATTTAAGGTAAAAACAGGAATCAATTATTTAAATCGTAACCAAGCAGGAATTGATTCTAGATCCAATGGTGGAGTTTTTGATAGAACCAACCTTACAAACGACTTTCTCGGGTTAGGTGCATTGGAATATACTTATGGAAAACGCAATATGGTATCTTTACGTGGAAATTTTTCTCGTTGGGAAAATCACTATAAGTTGGACCAACGAAATTCCAATGAACTCGACGTAAAAGAATTCACAAATGAATTTTCATCCCAAGGTGTCGCTCAAGTTGATCATGAAATCAATAAAGATCACATGGTGACTGCTGGTGTCGAATCCTATTCAGAAGAATTACAATCAGATCGTTTACAAAGAAGAAATGCCTATAGAACCAGACGAGCTGCCTTCATTCAAGATGAATGGGTGATTTGGCGCCAAGGTTTTGTTTGGCGGTTGGTTCCAGGGGTACGTCATGATGTGGATTCTCAGTTTGGTGGTCAGACTACACCAAAAATTGCAACCAAAGTCGATATCACAAGTGACCTTGTTTTCCGTGCCAGTTACGGTAAGGGATTCCGACCTCCCTCTTTTCGAGAATTGTACTTACGTTTTGAAAACCCAGGTGTGGGGTACGTTGTGGATGGGAATGACAAACTAAGACCAGAAAGATCAACAACTGTCAATGCAGACCTCGAATACACTCCCTTTAAATTTTGGACTCTATCCTTAAGTGTCTTTCGGAATGATATCACCGATCTTATCCAATATAGTTTTGGAACGAGAACCAGCGAATTTGCCAATTTTCAATTAAAGAACGTACAAAGAGCCTATACAAGAGGTGTGGAAGCGGGTTCCCGAGTTCGATTTCTGAAGTATTTTGCTTTGGAATTGGGATACAACCAAACGGACACTCGTGACCTAACAACCGATAGACCCTTAGAAGGAAGAGCCCTCCACCAAGGAACAATGAACTTTTTTGTGAATGCACCTGGTGGTTGGGAATTTGCCCTTCGTGCCAAACGTTTAGACAAACGGCCGTTTTATAGTACAACCAATGAATTTACTGCGGGATCAAGTACAGCTCTCATCGACCAACAAACAAAAACTCCAGAAGAAACCAACAAAGTTGTGTATGGAAAACCATTTACTCTCTTAAATGTAAGGATGGAGAAAAAATTCTTCGATGGAAGGATGGCTTTGTTTTTAGGAGTAGACAATGTCCTAGACCAATACGAGCTTACATACAATCCTATTCGTCCCAGGTTTTACTATGGTGGACTCCAAGCCACTTTTTGAACTTTATTCGCAGAAAACATTTTTTTTTGTAATCGTTCTTTATTGGTTATCTGGAGTTGCTCTGTACTCCGATGAATCAAAGTTAAATGCGAAACAATCCAAAGTTTTAAAAGAATCGTTTTCTTATTTGGAAACTTTGGAACCAAAACGAATCAGAATCGATAAATCGACCTACAATCGTCTCACCCAATTTGAATCTATTTTTAAGTTTGGTTTCTCTGGTAAAAAACTTTCACGTTGGATCCAATCACGGATCAAAAAATACTCTTACGGTTCCACTGGCGAATACATAGCTATGTATCATGATGGGGATGTATTACTCGGTCGTGCCTTCTTTAGTTTAAATCGAATGGATCGGATCCTTGTTCTATTACATGAAGCAAGGCACGCTGATGGAAAAAGTTACGGTCATGTGGTTTGTCCCGAAAACTTCCAGTTTCTCAATCCACGCGATTGGAAAATTCACCCTGCTGGTAAAAAAGGATGTGACGATGTACCCGATGGTAGTTATGGAATTACAGCAGCTTTTATATTTGAACTAGGCGCCTTTGGTTATCTCAACCAAACGGAAGCGGCGCATCGGTATAACTCAGAAATATCTCGAGTGATTCGCGACTAGTACAAACAGGCTTGTTTTAATTCAGAATCTTCGGCGATTTTTGATTTCAATCGAGATAAAATGACCTTGGATCTGGAATTTGAATCTAAACCTTGTGTTTTATCAAAGATAAATAAATGTTTTTCTTTCATCAATTTTCCCAGTTCATTACTATGAGTAGGACAACCTAACAAAGAAGCGATCGCTCGAATCCTTTCGCCTGTTCCGCTTACAGTTTCCAATTCCAATGGTTCTTCATTGTAAGTTATAAACACTTCTTGGGCTCGATCTGCTCTTACAATTCCATCATTAGTACAATTCGAAGTTCCCGACGTAATTCCAAAAGTCTGCGAGGATAAACTGCCATTGGTTGTTGCGGCAAGAACCTGTCCAATATCGTTTTTCCAAACGGAAACCATGGAACCAAGCCCACACCCTGCCATCCCGTAAGGTTCCGCAGAAACGGGAAAAGAAGTCAGTAGAAATAATAAACTAACAATTGTTAATTGAATTTTAACAAAGAGTCGGAATCTACGGTTGAACATAGAAACCTCCGTACTTAGATTGAAAATAAAGAATCAGAATTACGATCGATTTGCGGAAGTTGGTGACCCTGTGCTAAAATTTCTCCCGACATCGAAAGAACTGCCCAGGTTTTTTCTTCTTTTGCCTTGGTTTGCATAGATTGGAGCATCGTATTAGTGAATGATTCCAATTTTTGATGAAGGACGGTATTTGGAAATGAGGATGGTTTCTTTTCTTGTGCTTCAGTCGATCTCATGCAATTTGTTTTCCCGGTTGTCTATAGGATCGGCGAGGGGGCCGGAATGACTAAAGTTTAAAAAATCGAAAAATACAGTCAAGGAAGAGACATAATTCTGAAGAGGAAAAATGAAAACTCCAACTTCTCCTTTTCCCGAACTATCGGAATGTCAAACTTGACCAAAAACCACCTGTTACGAGGACGACTTTGCTTACCCCTCAAATCAATCTCTTCAAAAAATCCAATCCCATCCTAGCCCAAGTTGTGGCGAACACCCGTTTGACTCCCGAACTGGGTAAGGGAAAACGCCCAAGTAAGGAAGGCGATTCCGCAGTCCACCGAATCACCATCGCTATCGACCACAATACCTATCCCTATATGATCGGCCAAAGCGCTGGGATCATTCCTCCGGGTATTGATCCAGAAAAACAAGCTAAAGGATCAGCTGACCCGTCGTATACCATTCGTTTGTATTCCATCGCCTCACCATCGTTCAGTTTTGGCCAAACCAAGGACAATATCGAATTTGTGGTCAAAAGGGACAATGTGTACGATGAAAATGGAAATCTTGTTCATAAGGGCGTTTGTTCCAATTACCTTTGTGATTTAAAACCTGGTGACACGGTGACCATGACCGGGCCTGCCGGTAAAAAATTCCTCCTGCCTCAAACGGATTTTATTGGCGATATCTTCTTTTTTGCCACAGGAACAGGAATCAGTCCTTATTTTGGAATGGTGGAAGAACTCCTCGTCCAAAAAATCATCTCCTTCCAAGGAAATGTTTGGTTGGTTTATGGAGCTCCTTACTCCGATGAAATTGTCCTGCGCGATTATTTTGAAGGAATGGCTAAATCTCATTCCAATTTTCACTTCCTAACGGCAATTAGTCGAGAAGAAAAAAACTCGTTTGATGGCGGAAAGATGTACATCACTCACCGTGCAAAAGAAAATGCCGAAGCAATTAAAAATGCTGTCAATGAAAACGGTAAGTTTTATATTTGTGGCGGTCCGAAGGGAATGGAAAAAGGAGTCATACAAGAAATCATGTCTGCTTGCGGAACAGATCTATCGTATGAGGATTTCAAAAAACATCTAGAGGAAAAAGAACAACTTTTTGTAGAGACGTACTAACATGGCAAAAACAGGAATCATTCGAGACATTGACAAAGGTAGAGGGGAAGTCATCCGTGTGGAGATTTCCGAATACAAAGGCCAAACTTTTTTTAATATTAGAGTTTGGTACACCGATCCCAACGGTGAACTAAAACCCACTCAGAAAGGGATCGCCATTGCACCGACTCTTGTTGGTGAATTGAAAGAGGCCATCGAAGAAGCAGAACGTTGGTTAGCATAAACCAACTATTTGTTTGTATCCCCTTCGTTTGCATAAATAATCCTTTGTAACACTTCTTTGGCAGAGGAAACGTTTTCAGCGACACGAATGTGGTTGTACAACCGTGTGATTTCAAAAATCTTTTTTACAGAATCATGAATGTTAGCAACCACAAGTTCCCCCCCCACGACGGCGTAACCAACCCACAATTTGAATCACCATCCCAATCGCAGACGAATCAATATGCGAAGTATTGGCAAAATCAAAAATCATATACCTGTATCCTTCTGACATTTTTTGTTCGATTAAAAGTTTGATTTCAGGGCATTTATACAAATCAATATCACCTATAGTGCGGTATTCAAAAATTTCATCATGAACGATTACGTCCTTCAAATCTAACTTTTCTGGACCTTTCATCATCATTTGCGAGTTCATAAACAGATGTTTGTTTAAATCATCCGATTTGGTTGTAATTTTTGTTTCCAAAACCTGCAATCGACCCAGAACCGATCCCAGTGCATTCGGAGCAAAATGTAGGTTGGTTTTTATATCTTGAATCAGACCAAATAACAAGGCTTTGGCGTCCTCTGTATGACCACGTCTAATGAAATCCGAAATTTCTTTGATTCCAAGAGTTGCATTGGCAATCAAAATTTCCACAAGAACATCGGGATCTTGTTTTCCCCTATTGTTCCCTTTGGGAAAACGAAAAGATTCTTTTACTGATTCTAAGGCATTTTGTTGTAATAAATTATAATAGGAAACATTCACTTCGCAAAAAGGAGAATCCGCTTGGTTTATGCGGTCATCAATTGCCAAACGCAATACTAAATTACGAATGTCGTCGGCTCTGAGATCACCTAACTGGAGATTGATTTTTTGTCTAGAAATGGTTTTGGAATCACCCAAAAACTCATCAAATTCCTCTGCGATTTGGTGTGAGGTTTCGGATAAAACCTGTTTCAACCTTACACCTGGTGCCATTTGTAATTCTACATCAATTGCCTGTGCATACAAGGCACCAATGTCTCCAAATTCTTCAAAGAATATGTCTGATGCTTTTTCCGGGTTATCGATGTAATGAAAATTTCCCCCGCCAGCTTTTGCAATTTCTACTAGCATCTCTTCATTAAAATCGTTTCCCACGCCGATGGTTGTGGTGGAGATTCCCATTGCTAAATGATCAGCGGCAATTTTGACAAGTGCTTCTTTTTCCTTAATTCCCGATGTGGGATTTCCATCTGTGAGTAATAAAACTCGTTTGTATGCGTTCGGAATTTTGGATTGGTTAAGACTTTTCAGAGCAGACAACCATCCACCACTCAGATTGGTAGAGGTGGCTACTTGAATGTTCCTAATTTTATCGGTCACTGAGACTTTTTCTGTTAGGTGAGTCACCGGTTGGATGATTTGAACATCAGCTGAATACGCAATGATTGTGACAGCATCATGTCTGGTAAGCCAATTGACTAGGGCACAGGAGGCATCAATCACCGATTCCATTTTTTCCCCCTTCATGGACCAACTTTTGTCCACGGCAAGACCGATCACCAAAGGTTTTCGTTCATCAATCTTTGGGTTGGCAGGAGTTCGAAATCGAAGTAAGAGATGGTTTTCTTGTACCTCTTTTTCTTGAATCAAAGGAAATTCCAATTTGGCATCTACAAACATGACCATAAAATGAAATTCTGAATAAATGTTTTCGCAAGAACAATTTAAAGTAATCTGGCACAGAGAGAATCAATACAATGTTTGGAAAAATTCATGAAGTTTATTCTTCCATTTCTGGTGAAGGCATTTCACAAGGAATCCCTACTGTCTTCATACGATTTGCTGGTTGTTCCTTACGTTGTGGCAAAACGGAAACAAGAGCATTATGGTGTGACACAGCTTACGCACTTGGACCAAACCAAGGTGAAGAAAAAACTTTGGATTCTGTTTGGAACGATTTAGAAAAATTGGATCCGCGCCACGGATACCAAGTACTACTCACGGGAGGGGAACCCTTAGAAGGAAAAAACAGGGATCTATCAGTAGCCCTTGCCAAACGAATCTACGAACACCGAATGAATTTCGGTAGGCCCTACCCTGCATCACGTGTAGAAACCAATGGAAGCGAAAGGATCACCGAAGATTCCTTTTTTATTTTCACTATGGATTATAAATTACCTGGTTCGGGAATGGAAAACCGGATGGATCAGGAAAATTTTCGGATTCTAGAAAAGAGACATAATTCACTTGACGAAATCAAGTTCGTTGTGCGAGATAGAATCGACTTTGAGAGAAGTATCGAAGTCATTCGCGAACAAAAAATACAGACAAATATATTGTATTCGCCAGTCCACGGTGAAGTGGATGCCAAAGAACTAGTCGAATGGATCAAAGTAGACAACCCACCTAAGTGCCGTTTGTCGCTTCAAATTCACAAAGTGCTTTGGGGAAATCAGAAAGGAGTTTGATGGACATCCCTATTCAATTAAGTTTAGATTTTGAAACAACGGTTGAACCAAAGCAAACAAATGAGTATGGATTCCTCATCGATGAACCAGAGTTAGGTCTAGCTAAAGTCACCAAAGAGATGGCCACCTCAGTGGAGTTGTTCTTTGAATCTAAAGAAATTTTTCGAACAGTTAATAAATCCAATAAACAATTACAATTTTTAAACCAATATCCAGATTCACTTCGTGACTGGGAAGAATTTCCCAAAGCCATGGACTTGGCTCTTGCGGCAAGCCAACTCAAACTTACTTATAATTTTAATAAACTGTCTTCTCTTTCCAATTCCAGAACACGACTCCTACCTCACCAAATTGAGTGTACCTTCATTGTAGCCAATAGTCTAAAACCAAGGTTTATCCTTGCTGATGAAGTAGGCCTTGGAAAAACGATTGAAGCCGGTCTTGCCATTAAGGAACTCATGTTTCGCCGTGGACTTAAAAAAGTGCTCGTGGTTGCGCCTTCTCCCCTTCTTGTCCAATGGCAACAAGAAATGAAAAACAAATTCAACGAAGAATTTGCCATCGTTCGCAGAAAAAACTTTATCACAAACGGCCCCGACCATTGGCGAAACTTTAATAAAATTATCACTTCTATTGATTTTATCAAAAACCCAAAATATGCAGAAGAAATTTTAGGAACGAAATGGGACATTGTGGTTTTTGACGAAGCCCACAGGCTCAGACGTGATTATTCTAAAATTACTCGTGGGTACCTTTTTGCCGAAAAAATTGCACGTAAAACAGAATGTTTACTCCTTCTCACAGCCACACCTTTTCGTGGAAAACTAGAAGAACTCTTTTATCTCTTACATTTAGTAGATCCAAATATCCTTGGGCCGTACCACACTTTTGTGAACGACTATGTAGTTGGTCAAAAGGGCGATTTAAAGGAAAAAATTTCTAAGGTTCTTCTTCGTCGCCGAAAGGTAGAAGTGGGTGGGTTTACCAAACGGTTTGCAAAAACAGTTCGAATTGATCTTTCTCCCATCGAACGTGCGTTTTATGACGAAACTACCGAATATGTAAAAAGAGAATATAATATGGCTATGGGAACCAAAAACCGTGCCATTGGTTTTGTGATGGTGGTGTTCCAGAAGTTACTCGATTCATCTGTAATTGCCCTTCTCTCTGCTTTACAAAAACGTAAATTTATGTTGGAATCCAAATTCCATTATATGAAAGAACATGAAACCACTCTCGATGATTGGGATTTGGATGAAACAGAAGGTGTCGAAGAATTCATCACTGAATTAGAAGATGAAGAAATGAGTAGTTTCCAAAGGATCAAACGAGAGCTCTTCACTCTGAACCGCCTCATTCATTTGGGAAAACAAATCAAAGAAGATAAAAAAACTTTAAAACTAAAAGAAACACTCTATCGCTTAAAAAGAGAAGGCCATAAAAAATTCATTATCTTTACCCAATTTAGAACCACACAAGACCATTTACAATCTGTATTAGAACCAGACTTCAAAGTATCTCCCTTTCACGGTTCACTCAGTATGGATGAAAAAGAAGTAGCCATCCAAAAATTCAAAGAAGACTACGAAATTTTAATTTGTACAGAAGCCGGTGGGGAAGGCCGTAACTTACAATTTGCGAATATACTATTTAACTATGACTTACCGTGGAGTCCTCTCAAGATTGAACAACGAATAGGAAGGATCCACCGTTTTGGACAAAAAGATAATGTTTATATCTTTAACTTTGCTTCCAAAGATACAGTTGCTGAAAGAATTCTAGAAGTACTCACAAACAAAATTCGTTTGTTTGAAGAATCGATTGGTGCTTCTGACGACTTACTGGGAACCATAGAAGAAGAATTGGATTTTAATTCTAGCCTTATGAAGTTTGTGACTGGCACTAAAACCAAAGAAGAATTAGAAACAGAATTTGACCTACGGATTCAAGTCGCTCAGAAAGGATTTGAAAAACTCAATGCACTCGTTACTCCCAAAGTATTAGATTTTAATTTAAAAGATTACTACGACCACACACTCGAAGAAAGGGAATGGAACAATAGCCACTTAGAAGAAGTGGTAGCTCAAGGTTCGAAGTTCTTTCAAAACTATTTACCCGGCTCCCTCACAGCGATCAGTAAAGGTTCCTACGAATATAAAAATACAGAAGGCAAAGTTAAAAAAGCTACCTTCGATTCTGACTTGGCTCTAACCAATGACTCTCTCGAATTTTTGGCATTTGGACATCCTTTTGTAGAAAAGGTAACGGAACTACTCACACAGAGTGATGTCGGTCGTAAAAAAAAGTATCTTATCTCAGAGAACTTAGGGCAGAAAATCCTTTTTGTTTTCCAAGTGGAATTCGACTTCTCTCTCAAACGAAAGGATCTTTTCTTTATAGAATTTGATCTAAAAAAAAGGAAAACTCTAGTATATACAGAGAAACCTACGGAATGGACAGAGGCAAAAACATATATTCCTGAAAAGGAAATCCCTCTTTCGAAACTAGAAGAAGCATTTATCCATTGTTATCCGATTGTTGAATCAGAAGCGGAAATTAAAAAAGAAATCCTAAGAAAAGAAACTCTATCCATATTTCAAAAGGAAGAATATAAAGTAGAACTTTCTCACCAGAAAACCATTCGTCAATTAGAAGAAAAATTGATGCGCCAAGAGGCCGCTTATAAATGGGACAATCGTCCTGAAAAAAAAGCAGTCCTCCACAAAACGATGAAAGAAATCCAACGCGCTAAAGACGAATACACTGTGGAAATTCGGAAAATCAAAAACGGTGCCACCATTTTCCATAGAATACGACTATTCCAAACTTATATCAGCATTTAAATTCATTTACATAGAATTTCCAAAGGATAGACTTTGGAAATGTTCTTTCCAAAAATTGCATTCTGGATTCAAATTCTCGTATCTTTATTGTTAGGTTTGATACTTGGAATCCTGCTAAATCCAGAAACAGGCCTTGTATCAACACTCACTTTAAAACCATATTTACTATGGATGAAACTTCCCGGAGATATCTTTCTAAATTTACTTCAGATGATTATGATCCCCTTAGTTATAGTCTCTATAGCTCTCGGTGTTTCTAGTTTACGAAATTTAAAAGATCTTTGGAACCTAGGAAGCAAAACTCTCCTCTACTTTATTTTTACTACGATCATATCAGTAAGTATCGGAATTTCATTAGCACTCATCATCAAACCGGGAAATCACATCCAAACCCAATCAGTAGAAATTAGCACAAACAACTCCGACGCTAAGTTAAATCAAAATTTAGAATCGGTTCCAGAAACCATAGCAAATATCATTCCTAAAAACCTAGTCATTGTTTGGTCCAAACAGCAGATGTTATCAGTAGTTTTTTTTGGTATGATCTTAGGGATTTTTTTTCTAACTTCTCGTGAATCAGGTGCAGCGTTAAAAGCTTTTTGTCATTCCTTAGAAAGTTTTTGTTTATGGGTTGTGGCTACTGCAATGAAACTAGCTCCCTTGGCCGTTTTAGGTTTGATGAGTTATGCCATGGTCCAGATCGGCTTTTCACTGTTATTTGGACTTGTTTCATATATTGGGACAGTAATATTGGGACTTTTTTGTATCCTTGTTTTCTACTCTGTTTTGATTCTGATTTTTACAGGAAAGAATCCTCTTCGTTTTTTGAACCAGGTTCGTGAAATTCCCTTACTTGGATTTTCCACTTCTAGCTCTAGCTCTGTCCTTCCCTATTCTTTAAAACTTGCCAAAGAGAAATTAAAATTGAAAGAGACAGTGGCAGATTTTGTTCTTCCCCTCGGTGCTACTATCAATATGGACGGAACCGCATTGTACCAAGCTATTGCGACCGTATTTCTAAGTCAGGTATACCAAGTAAATCTTTCATCTTTAGACTTGTTTTTGTTAGTTGGAACGGTAACGGCGGCTTCGATTGGAACGGCCGCAACACCGGGGGTTGGACTCGTCATACTTGCATCCATCTTATATACATTTCACATACCCATTGAAGGAATCACTATCCTTTTTGGAGTTGACCGCTTTTTAGATATGTGTAGAACTTCAGTAAATCTAACCGGCGATTTATCATGCGCATTTATCATGGACCATATCTGGAAGGAAACTAAACCCAATGAAGAAAATTAAATATACAGTTTTGTTAGGAATCTTAGTATTCCTCATCCAATGTGATACAAAAAAAGATTATTTTGATGATGTTGGAGCCAATCTACTTTGTACTACATACGCAGTCTGTAACGGTGAAACACCTGCTAAAACTGGCATCATCGGCGATAGTTGGACAGATCTCCTTCTTGGATTTCCAGCAGTAGAAACACTTAGACCTCAATTGGAAAATCGGTTTCATTATAAATTCGTTGGTGCAACCCTTGGTGGAAAAACCTTACAACAGGTAGTCAACCAAGGTCTTCAGTTTCAAGTCATAGACCAAGGTGGGGCAGATATGAAGGTAATCATTCTATCCTTAGGTGGAAATGATATCCAAGCAAACCTCTCCGAATATATCGGAAAAGTGGAAACGGTTCAAGCGCAGCGATTTGCAACCATCAAAGCAAACCTCAAACAGATGATCATTTCCGGTAATGCCTACAAAATTTCGAAATTTGGGGGTCCACCTTTAAAATGGATCATCCATGGATACGACTATCCCAATCCATATATGGCACCTGTCATTGCTGGTTCAGATGAAGGATGCAAATCTAAGTTTGATAGCATCGGACTTGTTGTTCCTGATGCAGCGGTATTTACCTCTAACCAATTAGATGCATTCAATAACTTACTTCTTGATACAGTTCGAGAAGAACCTTCTCTCATCTATGCAGATTTAAGAAATACGTTAGGTGGGAAACCGAATTCGCGAGCAGAATTTATGTTAGATTGTATTCATGCAAATAACTTAGGTTATACTTATCTTGCAGATAAATTTGCAAGATTAATCTATCCGATTACTAATATAGGATTTTAAATATGAAAAATATAATAATCATTTCTCTTTTTATTATTTCGTTGGCTTCATCCTTATATTCGCAACCTGCCAATAGTGGTTTTGCACACCCATTACAAATTGAACCGGTGGCCGTGTATACAAAGCTCAAAGGTAATGTTGGTTATTGGCACAAGGACTTCAATGGAGTCAAAGAAATAAACAAAAACATTAACATTGAAGGTGAATACAAATTTACAGATTCTTTTTCAGTAATATCCTCTATTGGTCGCAACGATTATTCACAAACTGATACAGCAAAAGAAGTTACTTGGGATCGTTGGAATGCTGGGATCAAATACGTATTCCAGTTCAGATGAAAACGCAATTTTGCTGACCTAAATTAAGCTAATACTCCAAGCCGAAAATGGAGATTAGAGATGGAAAAACAAGTAAGAGAAAGACGTACGTTCAAAGCGGATGACAAGATAGGCATCATCCGAAAACACCTATTAAAATCAAAGTTGGTAGACACCTGTGATGAATATCGGATTCATCCAACCATGATGCAAAATTGGTTAAAAATAGTATTGGAAGCAGGACGCGAAGCATTGGCTGGGTCGAATCAAAAAGAATCCAATGAAAACAAGAAACTGATAGAAAAGTATGAAAAGGAACTGGAGAGGAAAAACAGAATCATAGCCGAACTCACAGGGGAGATCATCGACCTAAAAAAAGAAGCTGGGGAGCTCTGACAGGATTACATGTTTCGACTGCATTAAAGCATGAGATTGTAAATACCTTAGATCGGCTGAAAGAGGCGTCAGGTCTCCCCATCAAATACCTGTGTAGTAAAATAGATGTAAATCCAGGCAAGTTAACTGTTTGGAGAAAATGTAAAAACAAATCACCAAAGAAAGTAATTCCAAAATCGCATTGGATAACACCAGAGGAACGAAAGGCAGTTGAAGATTACAAACGAAATCATCCATTCAAAGGATATGTTCTTTTGGCATGGATGATGATTGATGAAAACGTAATACGTGGCGTCCTTCTAGTGTATACGCCACGTATTGGTGGACTGTGGTTTAAACCGCAGATGGCAAAAGCCCTTGGGAGAATCCAAGAAAACAGGTTTTGATCAACCTAAAGCTATTCATGAACACTGGCATATGGACATATCATATATCAATTTTAAAGGAAGTTTTGTTTACTTGATATCAGTGTTAGACGGATTTTCACGTGCAGTCCTTGCATGGTCAATCAGTACTCGAATGGAGTCACTTGATACACAGTTAGTTTTATGGGATGCATGCGACAAATGGCTTGGAGGCGATAAGTTTTTAGCGGTTCGTCTCATAACTGACAATGGATCTCAATTCTTGACTAAGGAATTCAAACAAATTTTGAAAGAATTTTCAATCCATAATGTTCGGACTTCTGTAAATCATCCTCAGTCCAACGGGAAACTAGAAAGATTTCATGGAACCATTAAGACTGAGTTAATCCGTGAAATACCAATGTATTCACTCGAACAAATTAGAGAAGAAGTTGGTAAATGGATTGAAGAATACAATTCGGTAAGACTTCATTCTGCAATCGGTTACGTAACACCTATGGATGTGTTTTATGGTCGCAAGGAAAAGATTTTAGCAGAAAGAAAAGAAAAACTACTTGAAGCAAAATTGAAGAGAAAAGAATACTCGGTAAAGGCTAATATAAGGCTTGTTGCTTAGCTTAATTTTGAATCTCAAAATTCTGTTTTTCACTGAACTAAGACATACGGAAAAGTCTTTGAAAATGGTTCATCGCAATTTCTCATCGGTGGCGGTTTGCGACTCTACGATAAAAAAAGAAATGCTGAATTCAGAGAAAGAGAAAATCCAGATTATTATTTAATCAGACCCAACTTTGGACTCGGTTATAAATACGGTATCTTTCAAATCATGTCTGAGTTTCGGTTCCAAACGGAAACCAACCGACATGGAAAAGAATCTAGTTTGCAAGAATTCAAAAGGTACTACCAAGTGGGAATTGCTCCCTCTTTTGCTATTGCGGATTCCGTTCGTATATTTACAGAAATTGAATATAGAGAACCAATCGACAGAGCCGCAGATAAAAATTTAAGATATTTTAATTTTTATCCCGGTATCTCCATGAATACAGAAAGTTTTGGAACATTTAGTTTTTCTCTCCTACTTGGCATTTTACCGAAAGAAGACAATGCTATGGATCGTGGAATTCGTTTTTCTTACTTCTACTTTTTTGATACAAATCAATAAAGTATGAGAATACTTTGGATGTTACCGCTTGTGTTACACTTTTATCATTGTCTCAGTGTACAAATTGGAAATCCTTCGGTAACGTTATTTCAAAACAAAGGGCAAGAGGGCTGGCATTCTCCGGGAAAAGTTCCTTTAGTAACCGACAGTTTTGTTGAAGCATGCACCACAAACTATTTCGGATTGGTTAGTATAGGTAATGCAAGTTTAGAATTCATCCCGCGCCATTCTCGACCTAAAGAAATTCATAGCCTAGACCATTATTATAAAAAACAATATTTCTTTTTCCAAGAACTTTGTTTACGCATCACCGGACGATGAAACAGAATATTGACTCATTAAATGAATTTGCAAAAAAACTGAAGAGTGGACTTATCTACGAGGAAATAGAATCCAAATTAAAGGAATTTCATTCCAAAAAAATCAATACATCTAACAAATCATTAGATGAACTTACTGAAAAAATTCGAAAGAAAGAAGAACAAATAAAAAAACTCTATGACGACATCATCATTTTACAAAACAAACTCTCACAAACCTTGGATAAGGAGCTTAACAAGTAAACAAACCTTAATGGAATTTCCGTATTTTAGACTAGTCTGTTTTATAAGTTTTATCTTCACATCTTCTTGCGCAAGTTCTGGATTCGGAACGCAAGGTTTACTCTTTGAGGACCAAAGGATCAGCATGATGGAAACTGGCCTCTTTGCCAACAAGGAAGGAATTGCCTGTGCCAAGTCCTACCTCGGCCTCCTTGCTCTGGGAGATGCCTCTGTGGAAGTCTCCCAAAAAAATGGAAATATTAAAGAAATTACGTCTATTGAATTAGAAAGTTACAATTTCTTGGGGATTTACGCAAAACTATGCACAGTTACCAAGGGAAATTAGTCGAAACTAAAACTAGAACCTATGCTCAGCTGGAAGAAAATTCGAATCTTATTTCTATTTGTTTTTTCCTCGCTGGCCTGCCTCCCAGAACCAAAACCTTCTCTGCTGGGTGTCCTTGTATTACCTTTGGTAACACAGACATCAGAAAATTTTACCATTGAATCTACAATTCCTGCCAATGGGGCAACGGGTATATCACTGAACCCCACCATCACCATTGTGATGACGCAAGCGGTCGAATCAACTTCTCTCAATACAAATATCAGTTGTTCCCCGTCTTGTCCAAGTCTGACAGGCGGAGCTTCAAACCGAACGATCACACTTACACCTGCGAGTGCTCTGATCACTGGAACTACATATACCATCACCCTAGGTCAAAACATCCAATCGATCTTTGGACTGACTCTTGGCACAAACACAAGTTTCAGTTTCACCACCTTATAAATAAAAAAGCCGACGTTTCCGCCGGCTCTTCTTGTTTCTATTTAAGGATTTTTATCTGTAATCTTTCTTAAGGAAACTTCTAGATTGAAGTCTTCTCAATCTTAAATATAATTTGCTTCAAAAATCTATCTAAAGAAATTTAAAACGATTCCGCCTTTTGTGACAAAAAACTCAGCAAACACGAGTGAGGTGATCGCCATCAGTTTAATCAAAATGTTAATCGCAGGTCCAGAGGTGTCTTTGAATGGATCACCCACAGTATCACCCACAACTGCTGCTTTGTGTTTTTCGGATCCTTTTCCACCCGCTGTTTTTTCGATGTATTTTTTTGCGTTGTCCCAAGCTCCACCAGAGTTGGCAGATGAGATCGCAAGTACAACACCAGAAACGAGAGCACCTGCAAGGAGTCCCGCAAGAGACTTCACACCAAACAAATAACCCACAACGATGGGACTTAAAAGAACGAGAAGGCCCGGAGGGATCATTTCACGTAGAGCTGCCGATGTAGAAATATCTACACATTTTGCATACTCTGGTTTTGCCGTTCCTTCCATAAGACCAGGGATTTCTTTGAATTGGCGACGAACTTCTTTTACCATATCGAGAGCCGCTTTTCCTACAGACTTCATAGTCATTGCAGAAAAGATAAACGGAAGCATGGCTCCAAAAAGAAGACCACCAAAAACAAGTGGATCTAAAAGTTCGATAGAAGTTAGGTCAACAGCACCTTCACCCATTTCTTTAGAAGCATTTTGTGTTCTTGTGATAAATGCTGCAAAAAGTGCAAGCGAGGTTAATGCCGCAGATCCAATCGCAAATCCTTTTCCTACGGCCGCAGTTGTGTTACCCGCTGCATCAAGAGTGTCTGTTCTATCACGAACATCTTTTCCAAGTTCCGCCATCTCTGCAATTCCACCTGCGTTATCAGATACGGGACCGTATGCATCAATTGTAAGTCCGATGGCAATGGTGGAAATCATTCCAATGGCAGCGATCGCGATTCCATACATACCCGCAAGGATATTGGAAACTACAATCACAATCACAAGTAAAATGACAGGAACCACAGTCGATTTGTAACCAAGTGCAAGTCCGTAGATAATGTTCGTAGCAGCACCTGTTTCACAAGCATCGGCTACTTCACGCACTGGTTTGTAAGAATGAGAAGTGTAAATCTCAGTAATCCAACCAATAAACATACCAGCAAACAAACCTAATGCGACTGATGTATAAACATTCCACTTAGTGATGGTTTTGTCTCCAATTTGGAAACTATCAATCATAAAGATGTCAGTTACAAAGTAAAGTGCAGCAGCTACGATAAATGTGGAGATCCAAAGTTGGAATTTTAATACTCTCTCAACATTTCCATTTTCTTTCACACGTGCAAAGAAAGTAGTGATAAGAGAAGCAGGGATTCCAATTGCAGAAATCAATAGTGGATAAAGCAGAGCAGAGTTGTTGTCAGCAAGTGCCGATGCTGTCGCACCAATCACAAGAGCCGCGCAAGTAGCCTCAGCCGCAGAACCAAAAAGGTCAGCACCCATACCAGCAATATCACCCACGTTGTCTCCAACGTTATCAGCAATGGTAGCTGGGTTACGAGGATCATCCTCTGGAATTCCTTTTTCTACCTTACCGACGAGGTCAGCACCAACGTCTGCAGCTTTGGTATAAATTCCACCACCCACACGACCAAAAAGTGCCACAGAAGATCCACCGAGACCAAAGCCAGCAAGTGATTCCATAAGGATGTGTTTAGCAACACCAACGTTTGTCCCTGTGAATAGAAGGAAAAGGCCGATCATACCAAGAACAGCCAAACCAATGAGTCCGAAACCCATAACAGCTCCAGAATCATAAGCCACTCGGAATGCTTTAGAAAGGGAAGTTTTTGCCGCTTGAGCCGTACGAACGTTACCGGCTGTGGCAATTTTCATTCCAATAAAACCAGAAAGGCAAGAAATGAGGGCTCCCGAGACAAACGCAACGGCAGTGTAAATCCCTTCGTTGAACTCAGTCTTCGGATTGTCCAAAAGTAAATAGATGAGAACAGTCATGAAACTGATAAATAGCAAAATGACTCGGTATTCTCTAAGAAGGAAGGCCATTGCCCCTTCTGCGATCGCCGCGGAGATTTCTTTTAACTTTGCGGTTTCTTTTGCGTCGCTACCGTCTCCGCCGACTTGGATGCGAACCACCCTAGCTGCGTAGAAAATCGCCGTGGCAATGGAAACAAGCGCCATGACGATGATGATTAACTCTACATTCATGAGATCCTCTTTGAGATTGTTTATTTGAATTTCTAAGATTATTTAGAAGATGACCGATGAGAATCCATAGATGATACTTCGGTCTAGGAGAATATGGCAATTTGGTGTTCTGGTAACAAGTCTATTTCTGGTTTCCAGGCCAAATTTAGCAGAAACAGAGGTTCTGAACCCCGTTAAGGCTTTGTACGGCTATGAAGATTTACTACGAATGGCCGAGGATAAAATTATCCAAGAAACTCCGGCGAAGGCCTTTGATTTTCTCATTAAAGCCAAAGAAATAAATCCAGATCCTGATTATCGCTACTACAACTTAGCGGCAAGAGCTCATATAAAACTCGGACAAAACTTCGATGGGATCCATGATTATGAAGAGTCACTCAAAAAGAAAAAAGACCAACTCGATTTGATTTTGTATGTTGCTGATTTTTATGAAAAAGAACGGAAACAAAAAGAAGCTTTGTTTTATACTAAATTCTATTTAGAACAAAAACCAAACGCAAAATACAGATTGTATACAGCAGCCATCCTCGCCCGACAACTAGGACTCGAATCAGAATACGAATCCTATTTCCAAAAACTAGAATCAGACAAAACCTTTGTTTCCGAAAAAGAGGCCTTACAAACAAGCCTTCAAAAGAATATCAAAAACAAAAAGTGGAAAGAAGCCGATGATTTGAGTTTACGTTACCTTGTTTATTTTCCCAGAGAAGAAGGTATGTATGAAACTTTGATTTTGGCAAGAAGAGGAAGCCAATCCAAACTTTTAGAACAAGCCTACCAATGGACAACCACCGTGTTTTTGAACGAAACAAGATATTTCACTCGGTATGGAGTGTATCTCCAAGAAAAACAAAGATACCTCGAAGCCCTGTCTTTGTTTCGACGCGGATTTTATAATTTACTAAAATTTCATCCAAACACGGATGCAGGGGAGATTTTATTTCTCATCCGTCAAAGTTATGCGAATCTCGGAAAAGATAGAGATACTCTCGCGATTGATTCACTCGTAAAAGACTTTCAGAACCAAAATAAACTCACAGCAGTTGAATTAGAAAACCACCAAAATACCTACCGCAAAAATAGAGAGTATTTACTCTTTTGTATCCACTGGTTTTCTAACCGAGATCTGACAAAGGCAAACCTATACCGCCAAAGGTTAAAAGACCGCGATATAGAATTTGAAGAATCAGAATTTCTGCGAGTGATAGGCCCCTTTGCCGCACTCTCGCAGGATCTTTAACTATGGTATTTCTTTTTATCATCAATTAACGTTTGTACGACGGATGGATCGGCAAGTGTACTGATGTCTCCGAGTGTATCAAATTCGTTATTGGCAATTTTTCGCAAAATACGTCGCATAATTTTCCCAGACCGAGTTTTGGGAAGTCCCGGTGCCCAGTGGATCACTTCTGGCCTCGCAATTTTACCAATCACCTTTTCTACCATAGCGATGAGTTCTTTTTTTAAGGCATCATTGGTGGTCACACCATGTTTCACTGTGACATAGGCATAAATCCCTTGGCCTTTTATATCATGTGGAAATCCAACAACAGCTGCTTCCGCAACGGATTTATGTTCTACCAGTGCACTTTCCACTTCGGCCGATCCGATTCGGTGGCCCGAAACATTTAATACATCGTCCACTCTTCCTGTTATGCGAAAATAACCATCTTTGTCTTTATTCGCGCCGTCCCCGGTAAAATAGTAACCTTTAAATTGAGAAAAGTAGGTATCAAAGAATCGTTTGGAGTCGCCATACACACCTCGCATCATGGAAGGCCAAGGTTTGGCGATACAAAGGTTTCCAGAGATCTCTCCCTTCCCTTTGATTTCCACACCTTCATTATCCACAAGAACTGGTTGAATTCCGTAAAAAGGCCAACTAGCCGAACCAGGTTTTTGGGGAATCGCACCCGGAACTCCTGAGATCATAATGGATCCAGTTTCCGTTTGCCACCAAGTATCTACAATCGGGCATTTGGATTTTCCGATATTGGTGTGATACCATTCCCAAGCCTCTGGATTGATAGGTTCCCCCACAGAACCTAGAAGTCGTAAAGATGCTAACGACCTTTTTTTAATATGTTCAATTCCTTCTCGCATGAGAGCACGAATGGCTGTTGGTGCGGTATAAAATACAGTGACTTTGTATTTATCAATCACATCCCAAAACCGACCGGCATCGGGGTAACTGGGAACTCCTTCAAACATAAGAGAAGTGGCTCCATTGGACAAAGGTCCATAAAGGATATAACTATGCCCAGTAATCCAACCGATGTCTGCCGTACACCAGTAGGTATCCGTTTCCTTGTAATCAAAAATGGTTGCAAAAGTTAGATTGGCACCGAGCAAATATCCTGCGGTTGTATGCAGAACCCCTTTCGGTTTCCCTGTAGAACCAGAAGTATAAAGAATAAAAAGTGGGTCTTCCGAATCCACCGGCACCGGAGGGCATTCTTTTCTGACATCCGCTTCTTTCATTAAGTAGTGGTACCAGTGGTCACGACCTTCTTTCCAATTTAAGTTTCCTTCATCTCCCGTTCGCTTAACAACAATTACATCTTTTACTTTAAACTTGGTGTCTTCTAAAGCGGCATCGACATTCTTTTTTAATTCGATGGGTTTTCCACCTCGGTATCCACCATCTGCAGTAATCACAATTGCCGGTTTACAATCCTCGATACGACCAAGGAGGGCTTCCGGAGAAAATCCACCAAACACAACGGAATGAACGGCACCGATGCGAGTACATGCCAGTGTCGCGATTGCAAGTTCAGGAATCATAGGAAGATAAATGAGAACACGGTCCCCTTTTTTCACATGGAACTTTTTTAATACATTCGCAAAATGATTCACCTCGCGGTGGAGGTCGTGATAGGTCAGAACTTTAGATTCATCAGGGTTGTCTCCTTCCCAAATGAGTGCCGCTTTGTTCTTACGTGGGGAATCTAGGTGCCTGTCTAAACAATTGTAAGAAACATTGAGTTTTCCACCCACAAACCATTCCACTTTTGCTTTTGCAAAATCATGTTTGAGAACTTTGGTCCATTTTTTAAACCATGTTAGCCGTTTTGCTTGTTCAGCCCAAAATTTTTCTGGTTTTTCAATGGATTCTTTATATTTGGTTTTGTATTCTTTTAAACTAACGTTCGCAAACTTAGCGAAGTCTTTGGACGGTGCCACGATTCTTTCTTTCGGCATAGATTCCCTCTAGAGAAAGAAAACTGAACTTTTTTTTGAAAAAGTCCAGCATGAATCTTAAAAATAGAATTTAAAAATTGAACCTAGTGCGAACCGGTTCGGATCAAATCCAAAAATTCACTTCGGGTAGTAGGATCTGTTTTGAATAGACCGAGGAGACTAGAAGTAAAAAGTTCTGAGTTTTGTTTTTCTACCCCGCGCATCATCATACACAAGTGTTTTGCCTTGATGACAACGCCAACGCCAAGTGGTTCTAATGTTTCTTGAATTGCCTGTGCAATTTGGTCAGTTAGTCGTTCTTGCACTTGCAATCGGCGCGCAAAAACATCCACAATTCTTGGAATTTTACTAATCCCAATGATCTTTTTATTGGGAATGTAGGCTACATGAGCCCTTCCATAAAAGGGAAGTAAGTGGTGTTCACAAAGAGAATACATTTCGATATCTCTTACAAGAACCATACCAGTGGTATTTTCTTCGAAGATAGCTCCATTTACAATTTGATTCAAATCGGCTTTATACCCACTCGTCAAAAAGTCATAAGCCTTTTTCACTCGACTGGGAGTTTTCATCAGACCCTCTCTTGTGGGATCTTCACCAATTTGTTTTAGGATTTCTTCGATTAAGTTTTCCATCCGATTCCTTTTTACAGATATGTTCCTTATAATTCTACCTTTCAAATTATGAATGCAGAATATTCACTATCAATTTGACTAGACTTGACTGATAAGGAAAAGACACATTTCCTTTTTTTTAAATTAATTCTAAAGGACATAATCTAGATACAATGCGGCTTAAAATCGGTTACGATGCACGGATGATCGAAAATTCGGGGATTGGTATCCGTATCCAACATATTTTGAAATTTTGGCCCATCCCAAACGAGTCCGCTGATTTATTTATTTTTGGCGATCCTGTAATTTTAAAAAAATACGATCTCCCAAAACAGGCATCAATCATTGAATACAAAGACAATATCTATTCACCAAAAGAATTTTTAGGCCATCCAAAAATGGCAGAAATGGACATATTGGACATCCCTCATTTCAATATTCCTTTTCCTTACATTCGCAAGTGCATTGTTACTATCCATGATCTCATTCCTTACCACTTCAAAGTTGCACACAGTTCGATCATCAAACGTGTGTATATGCAAATTGTGTTTCGATGGATCAAATGGTTTGCACTGAAGATTATTACAGTTTCCGAATTCACCAAACAAGATTTAGTTCAATCGTTTGGCTATCCAGAAAATAGAATTTCTGTGGTGTATAACGGAATCGATAGAAAGATTTTTTTGAAAAAACCATTAAAGAAGTTAAACGATTTTTTAAAAAAAAAATCTCTTCCAAAATCTTATCTTTTCACAGTTGGAATTGGCAAAACTCACAAAAACTTTCCTTTTTTATTAGAAACCATAGAAGAATTATGGAAAGAAAAAAAATTGAATCTTCCGCTTGTGATTGGTGGGATCAGTAAAGAGATTCCGACAGAACTAAGATTCTTCAAAGGCAAATACCCAAATTTAATTTTTTTTCTTCCACACCTACCCTATGATGAACTACCGCTTGCTTACCAAGGTGCAAAACTTTTCATTTACCCTTCACTCTATGAAGGATTTGGATTTCCCGTATTGGAATCACAAAGTGTAAGTACTGTTGTGCTTTCTTCAAACGCAAGTGTTCTTCCTGAAATTTTAGAAACGTCTGCGGAATATTTTGATCCGCACGTTAAGGAAAGTTTGAAATCCAAAATTCTTTTTTTACTTTCAAACGATAAATTGCAAAATGAATACCAAAAGAAAGGCCTGACCAACGCAAACCGTTTCCTTTGGAAAAGTGCAATTCAATCATTAGCTGATGTTTACAAACAACTTTCTATTTAGATCCGAAAGAATCTAGATTCGCCCGAACTCTTATACTGATGATTGTCGTGTATTATGATAAAAAACGTAAGACACAATTAATATTCCGAATACCACTAGGGGAGCAATTACCATCGATACTGGATCTCCACTTTGCGAATGAGCAATGGCCGCCGAAATAAAAGTAATTCCAAAACCAGCATAGGCCCATTCCTTGAATTGTTGGGGAATTTGTGGAATGAGAATGACGAACGATCCGACCAATTTCGCAGCACCTAATTCTACTCTGAAATAATCAGGGAAACCTAAATGTTTAAATCCGACTGCAATTTCTGGATTCACAAAATAACTGAATGCGCTGAAAAGCATCAAAAGAGAGATCATCGCTGTTGATACCCAATAGATGATTCGAAATAGATTCATGAGAAACTCCTATAAAACTTTCTATGTAGCTATATATTATATAGTAACTATTGTTTAGATATTTATTGGGCTGATTTAGCAAACAGAAAATTTGGAAAAATGAGATTTTTCGTTCGGTTGACGTGACCTTATGGATCCAAGATCTTCGAATGAAACTACAATGAAGGGAAAAGATCCAAAATTCAAACCCGACCATAGTGAATGTGCTAATTTAATTTTACCACTTCGTGAGGCCCTAGAAATCTTAAGCGGAAAATGGAAGCTGCCGATTATTATGTCTCTATCGTTCGGAAATAAGCGATTTAAAAAAATTGCTGAGGAAATCCCTGGAATTACGGATAGAATGCTATCGAAAGAACTGAAAGATTTAGAAAAAATTCAGTTAATCGATCGAACGGTCATCGATTCCTTCCCGCCAGGCGTTGAATACTCGATCACAAAACATGGAAAATCTTTGGAAAAGGTTATTAATGAACTAACTCAATGGGCAGTTTCTCATTACCAAAAAACTCACACAGGCTCCGATTCTAGACCATAAAAATCCTCACTTACCGGTTCAAAAATACTTGTCAGCTTTTCGCACATCTACGAGACTGATTCTCAGAACCATGATCAAGTGTCACTGTGCAGAAGTTTTCTTTGAATCCATCTTAAATGTTGTCAAAGAATCCAATCGCCCTATACTAGAAGTTGCCCGCGAGATGGGAGCAGCTGATACTTGTACGGCCTGTGTTCCGGATATGTTAGCCTTCATCGAGCAGGAATTGGAAGGTCAACTTGCAGGAAATACAAATTATTGATTCCGACTTAATCGAATCACTCGTCAAAAAAGCTAAAAACACCGAAAGAAAACGTACCAATCATAACTTCCACGAACCAACGGAAGTCTACCAAAGATTCCTCAACGTCCTTTCTAAAAACACATACATTCCACCTCACAGACATTTGTTGGATCCAAAACCGGAAACCTTCGTGGTGCTCGAAGGCGAAATTGGATTTTTAATCTTCCATGATAATGGAGATATCAAAGAAACTCATAAACTTTCCGCTAGTGGTCCCAAACGAGGAATTGATCTACAACCAGGCGTTTGGCATAGTTTAGTTTGTCTTTCAGAGAATGCTGTTTGTTTTGAAGGGAAGTCGGGTCCTTACGATCCAACTATTGACAAAGAGTTTCACGTTAACTACCCGCTGGAAGGTGATCCTAAAGTTAAAGAAACCATTGTTTGGTATGAATCTTTGTTTGTATGAATTGGATTTTTTTGGTAAATAAATTATACCTACCACTGCTTATGGTTTCCTTATCTTTTTTTTGTAAATCGCTGCCTTCCATTGTTCCTGTAAAAGAACATAAGTTAGAATCCATTTCTTCTGATGGAATTTTGCGATCCTTTCGCTACTACATTCCCAAACAAATCAAAGAAGACAGATTACCCGTAGTTTTTATTTTGCATGGTGGTGGCGGCACTGGGGAAGGAATGATTTACCTCACACGAATGTCCGAAAAGGCTGAAGAATATGGTTTTATCGCCGTTTATCCTGATGGTTATGCCAATCGTTGGAACGACGGTAGAAAAATTCCACATTCCTTAACTGATAAACGAAACACAAAAGATGTGGAATTTTTTCGGGATATGGTTCGGCATTTAGATACACAAATACCCGTTGATTATAACAGAATCCATGCTGTTGGTATCTCCAATGGCGGATTCATGACGCAACGATTGTTATGCGAAGCTACTGATTTATTTACTTCCGGTTATTCAATTGCCGCAGTCACTTCCAGAGGTTTGAAAGAAATCTGTAATCCCTCTCCACAAAAATCAATTGGTTTCATTATGGGAACTTCTGATGATGTAGTCCCCTATCAAGGGGGCACGGTTTCCATTCCTTCTGATCCCAACAATCATTCGCAACGCATTGCTGCAGGAGATGTTCTTTCCTATTTAGAATCATTAGAGTTTTGGACTTCCAGTTTTTCCTGCAAAGAAGAAACAAAATCTAAAAGAAGGCATTTAAATAAGTTTTGGAAACGCGATATTCAATATACCAAAATCACGGATTGCCATTCGGACCAACTGGTAGAAGGGTATTTAATTCCCGGCGGTGGTCATATTTGGCCCAATGGATTTTATTACCAAAACGAAAAACAATATGGGTACTTAAGTAAGGACTTGGATACGAGAGAAATTGTGTTACAATTCTTCAGGTCGACCTACAAAAAAGAAAAGTTGGTAAACAATGCATCATTCGGAAATTAGAAATTCATCCACCGTATTTACCACTTTAGAAACAGGATCAGGAGACCCTGTTCTTTTCCTACATGGATTTCCGGATAACCATAAAACCTTTGCTCCTATTATGGAACAAATTGGGAAAAGTGGATTCCATTGCATTGCACCTGTTATGCGAGGGTATGAACCTTCCACAATTTCCCATGCACATAAACTACATGTAGTCGATCTTGTGGATGATATTTTGGGCTGGATGGAAGACCGCAGATGGGATTCAGTGCATTTAGTAGGACACAATTGGGGTGCAGTGATTGCCTTTGCAGCTGGAATGTATTATCCCAATCGGATCAAATCCATCACAAGCTTAGGAGTTCCACTACTAAGAACTTATCAAGATTCATTCTTGTGGGCACCCCAACAAACAATCCACTCTTGGTATGTTATTTTGTTCCAAATTCCATTTTTAGCGGAGTTAACGATTCGTTCCAACGGATTTGCTTTGGTGGATTTTTTATGGAAGGACTGGTCACCAGGGTACACTCCAAACCAAGACCATTTAGCAGAAATTAAAGCGAACTTTCAAAATCCGGGAATTCTATCTTCGGCCCTCGCTTATTATCGAAATTTAAACGATTTATTCACAGAATCTGGAAGAGAAAGTATATTAGGAATTTTAGATTCACAAATTACTGTTCCTACACAAATTCTATATGGATTGAATGATGGTTGTTTCCATAAAAATCTGTTTGAACATCTTTTGGATGAAACGGACTTTCCTCGGGGATTTCGTAAAATTGGTTTTGATCATGCTGGTCATTTTCTTCAATGGGAAAAAAGAGAAGAAGTGACAAAGCTGATTTTAGAATGGTTACGAAAAAATAAATAATAATCCATTCATTTTCTTTCGTCAAACATTCTTTAAGGAGATTGAATATGTTTCAAAATATGGGTCTTTATGACAGAATCATTCGAGTCGTCGTTGGTTTAGTATTAGGTGGATTGTATTTGGGTGGAGTTGTAGAAGGAACAACAGCATTGGTTCTCTTTGTTATCGGACTTGTTATGATTGCAACATCTGCAATTGGATTTTGCCCGGCTTACCTTCCTTTTAAGTTTACTACAAAAGAAAAATAAGTCACACAAAGGTAGATAATAACCAACTCACAGATTTGAATTTGTGAGTTGTGCCTTTATTTCTTCAAACTCACCAATACTTCATAGTGTTGTGTTCTTGGGAAAAAATCAAATAAACCCATATAATTCAGTCTATATCCTATTGCCTCTAATCTTGTGATATCACGTTTCAGTGTACTCGGATTGCAGCTGGAATAAACTATTTGTTTTGGTGAAAACATAGATGCTGATTCGACAATGCCTTCAGAAAGTCCTGCCCTTGGTGGATTCACAATCCAAATTGGGAATGTGGAAACATGCTTCGGAAGATGTTTTTGATATAAATCGCTAACTTCATACTCAAACTGCAAAGCATTGTTCGTCTTCGCATTGTCTTTTGCATAACGAATGCTTTTTTCGTGCGATTCAATTCCATACAAGGACTCAATTTTTTCCCGTATTGAAATTCCAATTGTTCCACAGCCGCAAAAAAGTTCCAAAATATTAGCAGAATCCGGTAATAGCGATTTAATTTTTTCAAGCCAAGGTTCTATTAGAAATTGGTTGATTTGAAAGAATCCCCGTTCTGGAACTCTTAACTTGGTATTAAAAATGCTGATTTCTGTTTGGTCCCTTTCATAATTCACAACCGATTTTGAGGACAAACGAAGCTGTATGGACTTGTTTTTGGATACTGATTTTTGGAGTCCAGCGGGAACCATATCCCATAACAAACGTTTATCGACGGTTTTACAGACGGAATAAGAATCCTTTACAATCCGGTGGGTATTTTTTGAGAAGTATCCAATTTCTCTACCATTCGATTGCCATTGAACGTTATTTCGGTACTCGTTTTCTGGCCCTCTGACAATTTGAATCTTTCCTTTCCATTTCGGAAACATTCCTTCCAGAAGTGTGGTTTTGATTTCTACCTCATCATTGTAAGAAATATGGCGGTAACTGCATCCGCCGCATTCCATAAACACAGAACAATCGGAAGGAGTCCTTTTTTCCGAGGCTTCAATGACTTCGGAAACAGATCCAAACCATTCTTTGTTTCCTGTTTTATAGAGACTTATGTCTACCAATTCGCCAGGCAATCCACCTTCAACGAAGACGGCATGTCCCTCATGATGTGCCAAACAAAACCCACCATTCACCCACTTTTCCAATTTTATGCGCAACTTTTCCATTCTCTAGAACCATTCATTGAATATTCATTTGACACTGCACTCGCATTTAACATAACGGATAGGTACTCTTGGAGAAGTGGCTGAGTGGTCTAAAGCAGCGGTCTTGAAAACCGTCGTGGTAATCCCACCGTGGGTTCGAATCCTACCTTCTCCGAGTCGCTGGAGACGTGCCTGAGTGGCCGAAAGGAGCGGTTTGCTAAACCGTCGTACGAGCAATCGTACCCAGGGTTCGAATCCCTGCGTCTCCGATATAATCACGATGAATACCACCCAAATCAAAGACAAATTACAGAAGATAAAGGCCTATTTAGTCACCGACGAAGCGGCTAAAATATTTGCTGTATTGCCATTGTATTTTTCTTGGGTTCCGGTATATTCTTGGAAACGAAACATTCCTGAATTTGTAACTGTTTGTTTGTATTCGGCAGTTAATACTTGTTTGTTCTTACTTGGCTTGTTATTTGCCCAAGTTGTCTCAGTTCTTCCCTTCGTTGGCCTCTATTTCGCTGCCACCATCCATCTCCTATCTATACTACTTTATCTAGGAATCGCTGGATTTTTGATTTACTCCATCCGCTTGAAAAAAACCATAGAGATACCCGTTCTTTTGGACTGGGTAAAAATGCTTCAAGCATTCATTGCGCCCATAGCTCAACTGGATAGAGTATCTGACTACGGATCAGAAGGTTAGAGGTTCAAATCCTCTTGGGCGCACGTGGAAGCATTCGACTCGTTTTTAGAGCGATACTTCAAAGCAGTTTCTAACCATCCAAACGAAATTCCCTCCTATTCTGAAATCGTTACCAAAGAAGGAACCCTTCTTTCTAGTTCTTTTAATTCCGTAGAACAGACATTAAATCCTACAAAACATAGCGAAATCCTAGCAATTGAAGATGCACTTTCCAAAACAGAGGGACGTTATCTCACTGATGCCATTTTAATTACCGCATTAGAGCCATGTCTCTTGTGTGCAGGTGCCATCTTACGAGTGAAAATTCCAGAAGTTGTTTATTTTGTTCCAGCAAAACCAGGCGAGGGGATTTCTTCTTATACTACGGAATCCATTTATCTATTAAATCACTTCCCCAAGTGCACTCTCATCCCACGATCCCACATAAAATTTGAATTTCTTAGTTTTTTCAAAGAGAAAAGGTAGAATTCTTTTGACCGTTTCTTTTTATGGAAGCCAGTAGAAACCATTGGAGAGATGTCAGAGTGGTCTATTGTGCATGCTTGGAAAGCATGTGTGCCAAAAGCACCCCGGGTTCGAATCCCGGTCTCTCCGCCAGGTTCTATCCTTCTTTTACTTTCCCTAAGCCACTAAAGAATGTTTCGGCATTTTTAGTTGCAACCTCTCGGAACGCTTACAAATATACATTATCAAAGCGGTAGAATCAAATTTCCAATGAATGGGATTTTGATACGGACTTAAATGAGCGAAAACCACCAAGTACTCTTTAGAAAATACAGACCACAATTTTTTCGCGACGTGATTTATCAGGATCTCGCCGTGGGATCCTTACAAAATGCGTTTAAGTCTAAAAAAATTGGTCACGCTTATATCTTCATTGGACCACGTGGGGTTGGTAAAACAACCATTGCGAGAATCCTCGCCAAACGTTTGAATTGTGAGAGGCCAGATGGGGTAGAACCTTGTAATGAGTGTACTTCTTGTTTAGAAATCACGAAAGGTAATTCGAATGATGTATTCGAAATTGATGCGGCCTCCAATAGCGGTGTTGATAATATCCGTGAATTACGAGAAAATGTAAAATTCAACGCAATGGGTGGAAAGTACCGAGTTTATATTTTGGACGAGGTACACATGTTAAGTGGGGCTGCCTTCAATGCACTGCTCAAAACATTGGAGGAACCTCCGGCCCATGTTGTTTTTATTTTAGCAACCACTGAGTATCATAAAATTCCTGAAACCATTCTCTCTCGTTGCCAAGATTTTCACTTTCGAAAAGTACCTGTCACTGCATTACAGAACTACATTGAAACTCTTTGTGAAAAAGAAGGTCTCAAATACGATTCCGAAGGTTTGTTTTGGATCGCAAAGAAGGGAGATGGCTCTGTTCGAGATACACTTTCCTTTATGGAACAAGCTGTAATTTTTACAGATGGAAATCTAACTGGCGCCAAACTTAGAAAAATGATTGGTTATCACGGAATTGATACCTTTACCGATTTTTTAAACCAATTATTAGATTCTTCTCAAAGTGCACAAATCTTTGAAACTCTTGAAAATCTTTTTCAAGCTGGAATTGACCTCAGTAAATTTGTTTGGGACTTTGTTGAATTTTTAAATTCCCTTCTCCTTATTAAAGACAATCTAGCAGATAGGGAATCCATCAACATCCCACAAGAAGATTTACAAAAACTAAAACAAAACTATCGTGATTTAGATCGTGAAATTTTAGTTTTACTCGCAGAAAGAATTTTTTCGATCCATGAAAAGTTAAATCTAATGAAACTACGAAGTTCTTACGAGATGAAAGTTTATTTAGAAATTCAATTTCGTAAATTGATATTGGATCGTGAAAAACCAAGTGTATCGGGATTGTTGGCAAAAATCTCAGAACTCACCAAACTTGTCCAAGGTGATATTTCCCATATTCCCGAAAATTTGGAACCTACAAAGAAACAACCTTCGCCGGTAGTGGAATCCAGTCCACAAAAGACAGAGCCTACACCACCAGTTCTCGATAAACCAAAACAGAATATCGAACTCGAGGCCAAACCGAATCCTCAAAAACAAGAACAGGCTCCTCCGACCAAACCAGCGACGGCAAGTCCAGCTGCTTCTGAAGATATGGAGAAACTTTTGAAAGAAAAATTCTCCGGTATGGAAGTAGACCCCAACCAATTTAAGAATTTATAAGTCCAAAAGGTACGTATGGGAATTTTTGATCAAATGAAACAAATGCGAGAAGCATTTTCGCAACTCGGCAATATCAAAGAGAAACAAGAAGAGCTCACAAAACGGCTCGCACAAATTCGAGTCTCAGCTTCGGCTGGTGCCGGTATGGTCGAAGTGACCGCATCTGCTGATGGCACCCTTACAAATCTTAATATCAATCCGATTATGTTCAATGCTGATGACAAAAAAATGTTAGAAGATTTGATTCTTTCTGCAACAAACGAAGTGCAAAGAAAGGCCAAAGAAACCATGGCACATGAAATGAAAAATGTCCTCGGTTTTAACCCAAGCGACTTTGAAGGTGTTTTCAACCAACTCCAAAAGGATGGAGGATTTCCACCTGTCTGATCCACAATTCCAAAAACTGATCCAATCCTTTTCCAGTCTTCCTGGCATTGGTAAAAAAAGTGCAACGAGAATTGGATTTCATGTTCTACGTATGGATCCTTCTACTTTCCGCGCATGGCTCTCCAATATCGAGGAAGCCAAAGCCAAACTTCGGTTTTGTGATGAATGTGGTGGTCTTACAGAAGATCCTGTTTGTTCCATTTGCCTCTCTGATAGAAGAGATAATGGAATTCTCTGTGTTGTAGAACAGCCAGAAGATATTTTCTTTATAGAAAACACAAAAGAATATGCTGGCAAATACCATGTACTGAATGGTGCTATCTCTCCACTAGATGGAATTGGCCCTGACCAGTTACGAATTCGTCAATTGATAGAACGACTAGAAGACACGGGTGTGAAGGAAGTTCTTATCGCAACCAATCCAACACTGGAAGGGGATGCAACTGCGTCTTACCTTTCTACAGTAATCAAACCGATGGAAATTAAAATCACAAGAATTGCCCATGGTATTACGATTGGAGGAACCTTAGAGTATTCCGATCAATACACTCTAGGCAAAGCTATCAAATCAAGACTTACTCTATAAGTTTTTATTCAGCGGCTAAAAAAAAATAAAAGTTCTCTAAAATCTATGTTCAAATACAATAAAACCTTCTCTTAGAACCCGGCCATATTTGGAATCTAACAAAACAAATAACGCATCGCCCGCTACAAAGTAACCAGACCGAAAAATGATTTGAAAATCCGAGGTAACATTATAACGAATGTTGAAATTATACTCCATACCCATATAGGTGGAAGTTCTATATCCATTTCGTTCACTAAATTCTCTATTGATGCGAATCTCCGGTGATTTTGTTGCCCATAATTGGTAATAACCGAAGGTAAATTGATAAGGACCAAAGGCAATAATATTGGAATACAAACCATATTCATTCAAACCAGAAAAACTGGAACCGTTGAATAATACATAACCTCCTGTAAAATCTGTAGCTATGTTAGATATCGAAAACCCAGGAGCCAAAGTACGATATCCATTACTTTTTAAATTTGCCTCGTTTCCTTTCTCATCGTAACCGGGTCTTCCTGTGGTCCCAAGAGCAATTAAATTGAAGTTAAGCGATTCGCTCCAGCGGTAAGTAAATTGAAAGTCATACATACCACCTTTGATAAAATGCCTCTGCGTAGTATTATAAATTGTTAGATCGTTAGTATCATTGACTGGTCTTAATTTTCTCACAGTACCTGTATTTAAAATTCCATGAACAATAAATGAAAATTTCTGAAAATTAAACTCATTATGCATCCCATACCATGCGAGTCTTGCTGTTTCATTATCGGACTTGTCATTATCATCCAAAAAATAGGCGTATACTTCATTACGAATATTTCGAAAGTATTCAAACTTCAATCGATTGTAATAAATATTGGAACTTTGATAATTTTTATCAGCAAATCCATTTTTATCAACATCCATAAAACTTTGGTCGCGTGCTCGTAGAATTCCACCTTCCAAAGAAAGTCGCAAAAATTGGAAATTCTTTAAAATACTAACACCTGTTCCGGTAGAAAATAAAACACGACCTTGGGCAGAACTAAAAAGCTGCTGTCCCACTTTAATAAAAAGCCCCGATTCAGGAATTCTAAAGTTTAAATATAAAAAGTTTGTCTGTACATTTACTGCAGCAGTTCGTCCTCGTTCTCCCCCAGATCCTGGACCGACCAAACCAGGATCAAAACCATCGGGGCCAGTAGCACGTAATCCTTTTCCACCAAAGGGAATATCACCAACTTGCATTCCCCAAACTCCTTCCACATATTTATTGGCGGAAAAACTCATATTGTATAAAAATCGAGAATCGTAATAACTTACGTCTTCCTTCCTACGAGTGATTTGGCTCGGCAGTCCTTGTTGCCTTCTTTCTAAATCAGATTGTATGGTTTGTTGTTCCGTTTGTTGACGTTCCGCATTTTCTTTTTCTAAATTATTAATTGGAGTAACGGGTGTTTTTCTTTCTAATAATACATCCCGACCAACGTTTGTAGCACGAACACGAAACGAACCATTGAAGTTCATAAAGGTTCTTTGTGATTCTTCTTCTTGTGAAAATAAAAATCCTGAAGGAATTAAAACAAAGAGCAAAGAGATAGAAAGAAAATTTCGTAATGACATCGACTTTATTCTTTTTTAACCCACTGATTGGACTTAAAATATTTATTAATCAAAACTTGGATTTTGCCTGTACGTTTCAGCTCTTTAATGAAGAAATTCAAGTTATAAAGAAATTCAACATCTCGTTTGGCAGTTGCCATACTGATGTGGTCTTCCTGCACAACCCCCAAAATCGGTAAATAGTTCGCTCGTAAGGAGGAATCTTTTTGTAAGAGAGCTTGAATATAAAATGAATCAGCAACGAAAGCATTTACGTTATTCTTTTTTAATTCATTTAATGCAGCTTCATTTGTAAAGTAGGAGAAAATTTGTGCCTTAGGAAAAGCTTCTCTTAAGAAAAGGTGATTAGAACTATTAGCAAGAACCGAATATGAAATTCCAGTAATGTTTGTTAGGTCATTTAGGTTACGAAACAACTGCACAGTTACAATCTGTCCTTCAGGTTCTGGGGGAAGGGCTGTTCGATTTACCAAGGCTGCTGGTGTAGAAATCAGATAAGGGTCTGTGAAATAAACATCTCTGAATCGATTGATGGAAGAAGAAATCCCAGCCATAGCAATTTGCGTATCACCTTTTTCTAACATTCTTGCATGTTGATCAAAAGTACGAAGGGGAATAATTTTTAAATCTACATCTAGAAATTTTGCATATTCTTGAGCTAACTCAACATCCAAACCAGGAAAATTAGGATTTGGATTCTCTATATAAAAGGGATCATAAAATTCATTTACTGAAACTGTGAGAGTTTTTGTTTTTCTAATTTTCTCTAAAACCTGGCTTGATTCTCCAGAAAGGGAAAGTGGGAGAAAAAATATAAAAAAGGAAACCAACGCAAAATTATGGATCCTGAAAAGAGGCAACATCCCCACTACCTTTTCTCTGGAAAGAGAAACGGCAAGGAAAAATTAAGGATCGGTCAGTACAAATTCTGTTCTTCTATTTTTTTTAGACGATGCCTCATCTGTCCCTTGCACCATCGGTTGGGTAGGTCCCTTTCCATCGGTAGATAGGCGATTAGAATCCACCCCTTTTGAGACTAAATACTGTTTTACGGACTCTGCTCTTTCCTTTGACAGAACCATATTATCTTCAAAAGTTCCCGTTAAATCAGTATGACCGATGATCTTCATTTTCTTGGTAGAATTTTCATGTAAGTAGTCAACGATAGCATCTAAAGGTGCAGAGGATTCTGGTTTTAAAACTGAGGAAGCACGTTCAAAGTAAACTGAATCCAAAGAGATTTTTTTAGTCTCTTCTAGTTTCTTTTGCACTAGATTTTCTTGTTTGGGAACGGATGCCGTAAACACATCAAAAGATCTACCCTCTACCCTTCGGCAGAATAAAAAAGTTTTCTTAACCTGTTGGAAAACGATATAGGCTTCGTCTTCTGTTGAATTGATAGGAGCCCCTAAATTCTCAATATCCTTAAAAGTATCTCCAGCAATTTTTGCCATATACAAATCAAAACCACCGTAACCACCAGGTCTATTGGATGAGAAAAAGAGAATACTTCCATCATCATTAAATGCAGCTGCGATAGTCGCATAATTATCATTAATGGGTGATGGCAAACGTTTTGGATTAGACCAGGAATTATCCTTAAACTGACTAAAGTATACTTTAGCCATATTTGGTTTACCGAATGGATATCTTGTAAAGAGTAAAGTGTCTCCCAGTAAATGGGGATTTTCTTCAATTTCTTCTGTATTGATTGGACTAGGCAAAGCGACTGGTTTACTCCAAGACCTTCCATTCCAATTTGAAACATACAAATCTCTAGAAATGCCAACCTTACCATCGGGTAACATCACTTCAACGGAGCCGTCTCTGTTTGATGATAACAATAGTGTTTTTCCATCTCTAGCGATAAAGGGGCTTTGGTCATCGAAAGCAGAATTTAATACATCAACTTCTTCTGGAAAATCCCATGTTCCGTCTTTTTTGCGTTCTGATTTAAAAATCTCTGTGTATCCACGACTCGAACGTTTGGAATAAAAATATAAAGTCTTAGCATCAGGAGTCATCGTAGGACCAAATTCCTGAAACTCAGTATTGATCGGACCTTGGATTGGTGCTACGACCAAACTTGGTTCCAGGTCGGGCGTTTGGCTATAAACAGATTTAGGAATTGAAAGAAGGGAAAACAAAAGACTAAGATACAATGCACAATAAACGCGATGCGATATATATCCGGTAATTTTTGACTTTAGATGCTCTTTAGTTTTGCGAATAGACGCATAACGATTAAAAATAATTACTCCTCGGGAATAAACGTGATTCGCATAACTTCCGATTATTATAGATTTTCTGCTTAGCGTATAAGCACCGCGGAATTGCGCTTTTACGCATTGCGCATAAATCCCACCTATTTGTTTCCAATAACTGAATAAGGTATATTCCCCAACTGAATAACAAACGTTTTTAATAGTTGTAAAGATTGATAAAAACAAATAGGGCATTTGACACCTCGGTCATCTGCCCTAAATTTTTAGCGAATGTATGGTTTTAATACATCCGGAATTTGGAAGGTTCCATCCGCTGATTGATAATTTTCGATCACTGCAGCCAGTGTTCGACCGATCGCAAGACCGGAACCATTCAGAGTATGGACGAGCAGGTTTTTTCCTTCCTTTGACTTGTATCGAATTTTTCCCCGTCTTGCTTGATAGTCTTTGAAGTTAGAAACAGAGGAAATTTCCATAAATCGACCAAGACCCGGCATCCAGACTTCAATATCGTAGGTTTTAGAAGAGGCACTGGACATATCTCTGCTGCACAGAAGCATGATTCGATAAGGAAGTTTCAGTTTTTGCAAAATCGACTCTGCATCTTGAAGCATCTTTTCGTGTTCAGTTTGGGAAGTCTCTGGTTCTACAAATTTTACCAACTCCACTTTTTGGAATTGGTGCACACGAACAAGGCCTCTCGTGTCGCGTCCATAAGAACCGGCCTCACGACGAAAACAAGGAGTGTGGGCGCATACAGAGATTGGTAACTCTTTTTCAGAAATAATTTCATCACGATAGTAATTGGTGAGAGGAACTTCCGCAGTAGGAATTAAATTGAGGCCGTCTTTTTCCAGTCTGTAAAAATCCTCCGCAAATTTCGGTAGTTGACCTGTAGCTGTCATGGATTCATCATTCACAAGCACCGGAACCCACATCTCTTCATAACCATTCTCTGTTGTATGAGTATCAAGCATTAGGTTCATGAGAGCCCTTTCTAATTTGGCACCAAGGCCGCGATAGGTGTAAAACCTTGCTCCCGAAAGTTTCACTCCCCGTTCAAAATCAAAAATACCTAATTTTTCCCCAATATCAAAATGGGTTTTTGCTTCGAAGGACAGTTTCGGAACTTCTCCCCACTCTCGAACTAGGACATTGTCTGCTTCTGATTTTCCTTCCGGAACAGACGGATCCAGTAAGTTAGGAAGTCCTAAATTAAGATCATGTAATGACTCTTCTTCTTTAGTTAATTCTTCTTCGATGGCTTTGATTCGGTCGCCAACTCCCTTCATCGATGCAGAAATTTCGGTGATGTCTTTGCCTTGGGATTTTTGGATTCCAATTTCTTTGGAAACTCGGTTTCGTTCTGCACGAAGATCCTCCACTTCTAATTTTAACTTTCGTTGTTTTTCAGAAACAGATTTAATTTTTGCTTCAATGTCTGCGGAAGCAACACCTCGCTTTTGTAAGGTGGAAAGTAGTTCCTCTGGGTTTTGGACAATACGGTTGATATCAAGCATGGTGATAGGCCTTTCTTTCTGTAAATTTTATGGAATTTTGGTAAATGCGATCTGCTACTTCCGAATTGGTTTCTGTTCGTAAGGAAAACATCTTCTCTAATACAAATGGAAGATGTGAGGAATCATTTCGTTTTCCTCTATGTGGCATCGGTGATAAAAATGGTGCATCCGTTTCAATGAGAATTGTTTCCAATGGAATTTTACGCGCTGCTTCTTGGATATCAGTAGCAGACTTAAATGTAACAATCCCAGAAAAGGAAACATAGTAACCTAAATCAACAAACTGTCTGGCTGCTTCATAATCATAAGTAAAACAATGAATCACACCAAACGCTTTTGTTTTGTATTCTTTTAATGCTTCATAAGTATCTGCAAAGGCATCGCGCGAATGAATCACAACAGGCAATTTATAATCGGAAGAAAACTGTAAAAACTTTCTAAGGACTTCATTTTGCGCCAATCGAGTACTCGCATCATGATAGAGATCGACACCAATCTCTCCAATGGCTGAAAATTTTGGGTCATTCATTCGGGATTTTGCTAAATCTAAAATTTGATCGGCATTAGGAAATTCATGAGTTTCCGTAGGATGGCAACCGATTGAATAAAAAATCTCTAAGTCTTTAGAGGAATGAGTTTCTGAAATACGAACAGCCTCGATAGAACTAGGTAAATCAATCCCAATTTGCACCATTCGGTCTACTCCAGCAATTCGGGATTTCGCCAGAGTTTCTTCAATCTCTTGGCCTTGTTCCCGAATTATGTCTAGGTGGCAGTGTGTGTCGATGGTTGAATATCCCATAAATAGCAAGATTTGTAATTTCCACTGGATGAAAATGAAAATTCAATCGAAAGATATAGTGGGTCCATTAACTTTTGTTTAAATAGTCGAAGGTCTCGAAAGAACGTGGAAGTAAAACAAAGACTACATTTAATTTTCTACCGTTTGCGGTATAAAGTCCAGGAATGGAAGCTTAAGTTATCCCAACGTTATGAGGATCTTGACAAAAAAGGCCGTGAACGTCTGACCATTATGGTCATTCCTCATACCGACCGCAAAACCATAAACTTTGTCATCTCCTACAAAGCCATTTCTATCTTTATTGGGATTATGGTCATTCTTCTTGTGATCAGTGCTGTGAACGTTTTATCACATAGTGGATCCATCCACCAACTCACAGAACTCAATTTAACCAACAAAGATTTTATCAGACAATCTTCCAAAATGAAGGAAGAGGTAAATTCTCTTCACGAAACCATTCAATACTATTATGAAAGAATTTCTAACCTCTATATCAAATTAGGTGGTGATCCGTCTCGAGTTTCGAAAGGAATGGGTGGACAAGCAGGACAATTTCTCGCATTACAAGGAACACCTCAATCCGACATTACGGATGAATCCTTTCGCATCAAAGAAGACATTCATAATTTAAAGTTATCTTCCGAACTTTCAGAAGAGATCATCAAACTTATCAAAAAAAGAAAGAGTATCATTCGAAACACCCCATCCATTTGGCCAACGAAGGGATATGTTTTGTTTCCTTTTGGAAATTATATCTCTCCTGTTACAGGTAAAGAAGAAGTGAATCGAGGTTTGGACATTGGATCCTTTCCTGGTGCGGAAGTCATTGCCACAGCTCCCGGAATTGTATTCGACACAGGATACTCGCCAGCCACAGGTTATTACGTAAAATTATCTCATAAGTTTGGATGGAAAACTATCTACTCCAATCTCGATCGAATTCGTGTTAAGAAAAATGAAAAACTCTCCAAGGGCGACATCCTAGGTTATGTTGGAAAATCTCCAGAAAATCCGATTTACCATCTTCATTATGAAGTACATGTTGGTACCCAAGCGTTGAATCCATTTTCATTTCTCAACCAAATTCAAGAATAATGTCCAATCCATCTACAGAAGAAGAATTTTTAGTTAATAGCATCATTGGGGAAGGCGCCGAGTTCGTAGGCGAATTCAAATTCCCAGGCCTCATTCGTATCGATGGAAAATTTCGAGGGGTGCTCGAAACCACCGGAAAGGTACTTATAGGAAAGTCCGGAATCGTCGATACAGATATCAAAGCACGTGTGGTAGTTGCCGGAGGAGAAATCCGAGGGAACATCTATGCAACAGAACGAGTCACGTTACTTTCCAGTTGTCGATTAGAAGGAGATATTGTTACTCCTCGTTTAATCGTTGAAGAAGGTGTAGTGTTTCACGGAAAATGCACGATTAACCCCACTCGTCATTAGGCGGGTTTATGATCATCCAAAACAACAACCCTAAGTCGGTATCCACTCAGGCGAAAAAAGGGTCCAAAGAAAAACTCTCCGGCTCCCTTGGGCCAGTGGATGAATCCAAACAAAGTTTTTTAGATATTTTAGAATCTATTGTTCCCGCAGGAAAAGAAGAAACAAGAGAGCTGAATGAACTTTGGAAAGACCTACCTGATTTGGAAAAAGAACTCATCAAAGATCCAAACCACAAAAACCTCGAATCGTATAAAAAACATATCAAACAAATTGCGGAGCTCATCCTCAAAAAAAATTACAAAGTGATGCAAGCCCCACAACGCGGACGAAATGACCAAAAGGATGTTCGTTATGTCAAGGTTGTGGATGAAAAATTAGATTTACTTGCAAAAACTATGTTTTCACCGAACAACAGTGCCTTTGTAATTTTGAAACAATTAGATGAAATCAGAGGTCTACTTATTGATCTAAAAGGATAATTCTTTGCAAACACCTGATCGGCCTAAGTCGAAAAACATCCGCGTTCTCTCCAAAACTTTTTCTTATTTAAAACCCTACAGATTCCAAATGGCACTTTCTTCCTTTGCCCTCCTTTTTACTGCAGGAGTTACTTTAGGATTAGGGCAGGGATTACGCCATTTAGTGGATGCCGGTTTTTCGGCTAGATCCAAACAAGAGTTAGGTTATTCTCTCGCCTTTATTATTTTAGTTGGGATTCTTCTTGCGATCGGAACCTATATTCGTCACTACACAGTTTCTTGGATTGGAGAGCGTGTTGCTTCTGACATTCGAAGGGATGTATTTAAACATATCATTTTCATCCATCCCAGTTTTTTTGAAACCAATTCCCCTGGAGAAATTCAGTCCCGAATCACAACTGATACCACACTCATCCAAACAGTGATTGGGTCATCCGCATCGATTGCCCTCAGAAATATTTTGATGTTTGTGGGTGGGATTATTTTTCTTTTTATCACCAATGCCAAACTTTCAATGATTGTCCTCCTTAGTGTTCCCTTCATTGTATTTCCGATTTTGTTTTATGGAAAGAGAGTGCGTAATCTTTCCCGTAGCACACAGGACAAAATTGCAAGTATTGGAACTTACGTAAGTGAATCCCTTCTTAATATTAAAATTCTGCAATCCTTCCACCACCAAGAAGAAGACATCCTAAAGTTTACCCAGACGGTGGAAGGCGCATTTGATGTTGCTGTTGCCCGTATCAAACAAAGAGCACTCCTCATTGCAGCTGTGATTCTTTTTATCCTTACCGGCATCAGCGTAATGCTCTGGATAGGAGGAACCGATGTGTTAGAAGGAAAGATCACTGGTGGGGAACTGATCGCATTTTCTTTTTATGCGATAATGGTTGCCAATAGTGTCGGAGCCGTATCCGAAGTGTTAGGAGACTTGCAACGGGCAGCTGGCGCTACAGAACGATTGATGGAACTCTTATTATCCGAATCAGAAATTAAAGATCCACAATTGCCAACACCCATCTCTACTATCATCCAACCAATTGCAGAAAACCATTCTCTCAATGGTTCCTCCAAACGGAACGGTCTGAAAATCAATTTAGAAAGTTTATACTTTTCTTACCCATCCCGTCCCGACCACCAGGCTCTGAAAGGAATCCATTTAGAAATTCCAGCAAACAAAACAACGGCTCTTGTTGGTCCTTCTGGCGGAGGAAAGAGTACACTTTTTGAACTCATCCTACGATTTTATGATCCAACGAAAGGAAGTATACGGATTGAAGGAATTGATCTGAAAGACCTGGCTCTAAAAGATTTGAGATCCCTCATTGGTTTTGTTCCCCAACAACCCATTCTCTTTAGCGGAACCTTACGTGAGAACATTGCCTATGGAAAGCCCAATGCAAGTTTTGAAGAAATAAAGAAAGCAGCAGAGAATGCCTATGTCACAGAATTTCTAAACCAACTTCCCGATGGATATGAAAGTAATCTAGGTCATTTGGGAACGAGACTCTCCGGGGGACAAAAACAAAGGATCGCGATTGCAAGAGCCATACTTCGCAATCCAAGAATTCTTCTTTTAGATGAAGCTACATCGGCACTCGATTCTGAATCAGAACAAATGATCCAACGTGCTTTGGATTTTTTGGTAAAGGAAAGAACAACCATCATGATTGCGCATAGACTATCGACAGTTGTGAAATCAGATCAGATTGTAGTGATTAAGGAAGGGGAGATTGAGTCCGTCGGTACACATGACGAACTCATGAAAAAAAGTGAATTGTATGAACGATTGGCGAAACTACAGTTTCACACCGAGCTGCTCTAGAATTCTTTCCATGTCACTTAGGTTCGCATAAGAGAAAACGATCTTTCCTTTTCCGTTCGTTTCATTGTGAGCCACTTCTACTTTGGAACTGTATTTGTTTCTGAGTTTGGATTCTAACTTTACAATACTGGCATCGCGTTTGTCTGGACCCACTGAAGATGACTTTGATTTTTTATCTGGGTTCAAAAGATTGGAAACGTAGTTTTCTACCTCGCGAACATTCCATCCTTCTGCGATAACCTTTTGTCCCACTTCGAATTGTTTTTTGGAATCGGGAATTGAGAGAAGGGGACGAGCTTGGCCTTCCGAAAGTTTTCCTTCCTTAACCCAATCTTGTAATGGTTTCGGAAGTGCCAAAAGCCGAATCAAATTGGAAATGGTCGCTCGGTTTTTCCCCACCCGAGTCGCAAGATCCGTTACCTTTAACCCGCGTTTGTCGATGATGGCTTGGTAAGCTAATGCTTCATCCATGGGATTTAGATTTTCCCTTTGGATGTTTTCAATCAGAGCAAGCTCCATCATATCTGCTTCAGAAATGTCCCGTACGATCGCTGGTATCTTTGCAAAGCCGGCAAGTTTGCAAGCCCGAAGTCTCCTCTCACCTGCCACCAAAAGAAATCCAGAACCAGAAGGGTTCTTCTGTACTACGATGGGTTGGATCACTCCATGTTCTACAATGGTGTTGGATAGTTCTTGGATCGAGGCATCCGAAAATTGTTTTCTTGGTTGGTGCGGGTTTGGTAAAATTTCTGTGACTTTGATTTCACGAAGACCACTCAGTTCCTCTTTTGAAATCTCTACATTGTTTTCATTGACTGGAATTAAATTCCCAAGTCCTCTTCCTAAAACTTTACCTTTGCCGAGTGCCATAACGTTATGCCTTCCCTACAATTTCTTCCGCTAAACTTTTATAACTCTTAGCACCTACACCATCAGGATCATAATAGTTGATTGGTTTTCCAAAGGACGGCGCTTCAGATAATTTTACATTTCTTGGAATGACAGTTTCATACACTTTCTCTTTGAAGTAGTTGCGAACATCTTCTGCTACTTGGTTTGCTAAGTTGGTTCGTTTGTCATACATCGTGAGTAGTACACCTTCAAGTGCAAGAGAAGGATTCCATTGTGACTGCACGAGAGAAATAATTCGCATCAACTGCGAAAGTCCTTCGAGTGCAAAGTATTCTGTCTGCAAAGTGATCATCACTGACTGTGAAGCACAAAGTGCGTTGATGGTAAGAACACCAAGAGAAGGAGGGCAATCGATTAAAATATAATCATAGGATTCTTTGATCGAAGCCAAAGCATCTTTCAATTTGAATTCCTTTTTTTCCATTCCTAGAAAGTCGACTTCCAAACCGGAGAGATTGATGTTTGAAGGAATGATATCCAAATTGTTTACGAAAGTTTTTTGAACCGCTTCTCTTGCAGAGAGTTCTCCAATCAAAACTTCATAAGTAGTTTTATGTAAAGACTGTACTTCCAACCCAAGACCTGAGCCTGAGTTTCCTTGCGGATCAATATCGAGGAGAAGAACTTTTTTCCCCAATTCAACAAGATTGGATGCCAAGTTAATCGCCGTGGTCGTTTTACCAACTCCACCTTTTTGGTTACTGATCGAAACGATTTTACCCATTCTTGCTTTTAGTCTCCTTTACGATTTCTTTCCAGTCGCGGGGATATCCCTTTTTAGGAAGGGAATTCTTTTGCAGTATTTTGATATGTCTCTTTCCCACAAACTCTAATTCGGGAATGGGAATTTCTTTTTTCATATAGAAACCGTTGTTCGTAAGAACCTCTGTTTCTTTCTCCAAATCTTGGTAGGGTTGTGCAAGGAAGGGACATAAGATTCCTTTTTGTTTCACCATCCGAGCTGTTACTTCCGCAATGTATGGATAAGGAACCATCGCTCGTGAAGTAACCACATCGAAATTGGAGTTAATCTCTTCCGTGCGTGCGTAGATAAACTCGACTCGCTTTTTTACTTTGGAAAGACTACCACTCTCTATCTCTGTTTCTAGGAGTGCCAGTTTTCGTTTCTGAGAATCGACAAGAAATACATGAGGAGCTTTTTTTAAGAGGGCAAAAAGAAAACCGGGAAGTCCGGGCCCAGTTCCGACATCGGCAACATTTGTTTCACGTGAAACGTATCCTGTGCTTTTTAATTTCCAAACATAGATCATCGATTCCAGAATATGTCTCTCGAGGATTTTTTCTGAATCGTTTCGAGAAAAGAATCCGCCTTTCTCATTGTCTCGTTTGAGAAACTCATAAAAATTCTTCACTAGTTCCCAATCAAACTCGGGTTCGAGTGCTGGAAATAGATCAGGGATGATGGTTTGGATTTCTTCTTGGATTGTTTTTTCTGACATAATCTCGTTATCGTTTTAAATGAATTCGCCGATGTCTCCTGTAGGAGAACTCTTTTCCATGATTCGAATCATCAGTTTTTTAATCATCCTTTCCTTTCCTATTTTAGGTTACACACCCGGCAAGTGGTCCCACAAAGATGCTTATCTTTTTAAAAAAATTAAAAAAGTTCCTAACAAGGAAATCGTCCGCAACGCAGAAGGACAGGTGGTTTATGTCGCAGAGTATGAATATAACACTGATGGAAAATTGATCAGCGAAACCTATTCTGATAAAGAGGGAAATGGTGATGGCAAGACAACCTTTCGATACACCGATGGACTCGTTTCCAGTGAGGAAGTCTATGACAACGGTGGTCACCTTGTTGAACGTAAAGACTTTCAATTCAAAGGTCGTGCTTTGAAAAAGATGAATGTCAAAGATGGTGAAGGACGACTACTCATTGTGTATTCCATTGAAAGTGATGGAGAGGGAAATGTTTTTGCTGCTGAAGGTAAAAACTTAGAAACCAAAGACAATGAATCCTTTCGTTTTCAAATCGATCCGAAACGACCCAATGTCCAAATTCAATACTTGACTGATGATAAGAAAAAAGGTCTCGGTGAGATTCATTTCAAGTTTGATGCGAAAGGAAATCTTGTCGAAAGAGAATTCTTTCAAGGTGAGAATCGACGTGTGCACAAACTCAAATACAAAGCAGATGGAAGTTTGGAGTCCCATTCGTTTCACGTGAAACAGGGCGACAACTGGCTCCTAGAAAAGACCCATGTGCTCGTTTACGATTAAAAGAAATTGAAACTAATTTTGTGCAAGTTGATCGCTCGAACAAAGAGCTGATAAAACAAAAGTTGGAAAGTTTGAATGGATAGATCCTGGTGATCTTAATCTCGATTCAGTTTGAATCAGAAATTGAACATCGAAAGAGACTCATTTGAGCACTTAATATTTAGATTTTCTTTCGTAGGTTTAAGAGTATTTTGCAACGTATCCAAATCAGTAAATCAAGGAACTGATTGGAAATGTAAATTCAGAAGGTATCGAAAGTAATTCAGATATTACTACGAACAATGAGAAGTAGAAACCAGGAAGGATATCCTTCTTGGTTTTTTTATTTGAGGAGAATTCTTTTTCGAATGCTGAATGGATTCTCTATCACGAATCAATATCTATCGTCTGTCCACGAGATGATAGAGTAAAAGATCTACATCGGAAGGATCCACACCAGAGATGTGGAGTGCATTTTCTAAATTCAAAGGTCGATGTTTTTCTAACTTCACCACGGCCTCAGTCTTCAAACCTTTCACGCTGGCGTAATCAAAATCAGAAGGGATTTGAAAGTTTAAAAACTTATTACGATATTCGATAGTTTCCAACTCGCGTTTTAGATACCCTTCGTATTTAACTTCCATTTCGAGAACTGCTTTCTCATCTTCATTCAAGGATTGTAACTCAGAAAGAATTGGTTCGATATCTTTGATTTTGATATCGGAACGTTTTAAAAACGAAGCTACTGTGTGACCGAATTTATAATTTTCGATCTTCCTCTCTTCTAAAACTTTTGTGAGTTCTTCTGTAGGCTTCATGGAAGTCACAAACATCTGTGTTTTGATTTTTTCAATCCGAGCGTAACGATCTTTCATATCTGTATAGAGAGGCTCTTCTACAAGTCCCATCTCGTATCCATACTTCATAAGTCTTCTGTCGGCATTGTCTTGGCGAAGGAGTAGGCGGTATTCTGCACGGCTCGTAAACATTCGGTAGGGATCTTCGACTCCCTTATAAACCAAATCATCTACAAGAACTCCGATGTAAGATTCACTTCGTTTGAAATGAATGGGTTCTTCTTTTTTGACAGATCGAATCACATTGTATGCGGCAACAAGTCCTTGTGCGGCCGCTTCTTCATAACCTGTAGTGCCGTTGATCTGACCTGCATGATAGAGGCCCTTCACCTTCTTTGTTTCGAGTGTGGGATTTAATTCTGTTGGATCTACAAAATCATATTCGATAGCATAACCCGGCCGCATCAGTTCCACTTCTTCTAATCCTTTGATGCTACGAAGAAACTTCCATTGCACTTCTTCAGGCAAACTTGTGGAGACACCATTCAGATACATCTCGTTGGTTTCATAACCTTCGGGTTCGATAAAAATTTGGTGGCGATCCCGTTCGGCAAAGCGAACTACTTTGTCTTCAATGGAAGGACAATACCTTGGCCCAATACTTTTGATCTGACCAGAATACATCGGAGAGAACTCCAAGTTTTGTTTGATCAGTTCATGAGTGGTATCGTTTGTATAAGTGATATAACAAGGAATTTGTTTACGATCAATCTTAGGAGTGGAGAAAGAAAAGGGACGCGGGTTCTCATCTCCCTCTTGAACATCAAGACCCTCAAAGTTGATTGAGTTTTTGTGAACACGAGCAGGGGTTCCTGTCTTTAATCTTCCAAGTCGCAATTCAAATCTCGCAAGTGTATGAGATAGACCTTTCGTTGTCGGCTCCCCAATACGGCCGGATTCTTTTTGGTAAGTTCCAATATGAATCACACTAGAAAGAAAAGTTCCTGTAGTTAAGATTACATGTTTGGTATAAAACGTAAACCCGCGCCCAGTAATGACACCAGTCACTTGGTTTCCTTCCACAATCAAATCTTCCACAGTGTCTTGTCTGATCGAAAGAGTTTTTAATTTTTCCAACTGGTGTTTGATCATCAATTGGTATTGTTTTTTCTCTGCTTGTGCACGAGGAGCCCAAACCGAAGGACCTTTAGATGTGTTTAACATCTTAAATTGAATTCCAGTTTGGTCAATGACTCGGCCCATAAGACCACCAAGGGCATCAACTTCACGAACCATATGTCCTTTGGCAATTCCACCAATGGCGGGATTACAACTCATCTGGCCGATGGTATCTAGGTTCATTGTGATGAGGAGAGTTTTGAGACCGGCTTTGGCAGAAATGTAAGCCGCTTCTGATCCGGCATGTCCAGCACCGACAACGATACAATCAAATTGGTTGGGATAAAAGGATGGATTCATATTATGTCTTCTTAAGTATTCGTTCGTATCAAAAACGAGTGTGAGTTCTAATTCTTGTTCTACTCTTTAGAACGATATCAAAACCATCGGCCTATGGTTCGAGAGAAAAAAAGATAAAATTCATTTTCTAATTTTGAAACTTCAGAAGATTGGAGTGATAGGAATCTCAATGGCTCAGAATTCATTCCCTTATTCATACTTTGAAGGTAAGATCGTTCCTTCCGAAGACGCAAAAGTCAGTGTCCAAACCCATGCATTACAATATGGAACCGGAGTTTTCGGTGGGATCCGTGGATACTACAACGAAACCAAAAAAAATCTCTATGTCTTTCGATTGCCGGAACATTGCAAACGTCTTGTGAACTCCACAAAGATCATGCAGCTTCAAATCAAAATCACACCAGAAGAAATCCAATCGATCATTTTGGAACTGCTCCGTAAAAATGAAGTGAAACAAAATGTTTATCTTAGGCCTTTCATTTATACTTCTGCCTTACAACTTTCTCCCAGATTTCATGATGTGAAAGCAGACATCACAGTGTATGCTTTGAAGTTGGACGATTACCTAGATACGCAAAATGGTCTCACGACGATTGTATCATCTTGGCAAAGATTTTCGGATAACCAAATTCCTACACTTTCCAAAGTCAGTGGTGGGTATGTAAACTCAGCTCTAGCCAAATCAGAAGCCGTACAAAATGGAATGGATGAAGCGATCTTTTTAGATGCGCGGGGGTTTGTATCGGAAGGATCTGCGGAAAATTTGTTTATCGTTCGTGACGGAGTGATCCATACACCCACCATTCCTTCTTCTATTTTGGAAGGAATCACTCGTCGCAGTATCATCCAAATTGCGAAAGACTTGGGTTACCAAGTAGTCGAAAGGGACATCGCTCGTTCGGAACTCTACATTGCTGATGAATTATTTTTTTCGGGCACAGGTGTACAAGTCGCTTGGGTGAAAGAAGTGGATCGAAGAATGATCGGCGAAGGAACGATTGGTCCAATCACCAAAAAAATCCAATCGGTATTCTTTGAAGCAGTGCGTGGCGACCAACCAAACTACATGAGTTGGCTCACTCCGGTATACTAGTCACAATGTCTGATACTTTGTTTTCTTTCGACCAAGTGTCAGGCCAAGATGTTGCACTGACTTACCTGAAATCTTTTGTAAAAGATAGATCCAGAATTCCAGGTTCAATTATCTTTCATGGTCCCGATGGAGTAGGGAAGTGGATTGCGGCAGAAAGATTTGCAAGACAACTCCTTTGTTTGGATGGGACGTCTTGTGGTGTTTGTGATTCCTGTAGGCAATTTATGAAAGGAGTCCATCCTGACTTCATTCAATTTCCCAGAAGAAAGAACATTGCGATTGGAAAAGAAAAAGATCCTGAAGACTTCACGATTCGTTGGCTTTTGTCTTCACGGATTCCTTACAAACCTCATACATCCGATTACCGAGTGGTTTTATTTCCAGAAGCCAACCGCATAAACAATGAAGCAGAAACCACACTTCTTAAAACTTTAGAAGAGCCACCTCCCCATACAAAGTTTATCCTCATTGTTAATGACTTACGAAATTTAAAACAAACCATTGTATCACGATCAGTTTGTATTCCCTTTAACTATCTCCCTCAAGATGAGATCAAAAAAATCCGAAGAAATGAAATTTCCGAATCTAAACTTTATTATGGTGGATCTCTCAATCCATTTGAAATCGCAGATGAATTTTTAGAGGAATGGCATGAGAACGTAAAAGAACATTGTCATGATTCCATTTTGTTATTCAAATTGGAAAATTGGGTGCGCGATCAGTTGGGAGAATTTCGATCCAACAAAGAAGGACTTACCGGAATTGACTTTTTAGAAATGATTTGTCTTTTACTTCTCTATGAATACAGACAAAAAAACTTTGAAGCCAATGTAGGACGAATCGAAGCCATCTTAGATTTCAAAATGAAGCTACATTATGAAATCCCTGCCTTAGAGTACATTCTTTTATCACAACTTTTTTTAAGACTAGCTACTTAACAACAACCACCTAACAAATAATATTCGGCAATCGTTAGAAAAATATTTTTGGAGACATAATTTTTTTATCAGAGTCGACTATTTTTTCTAGTTTGGATCGTTTCTCGATTTTTCATTTGAATTCTACCTACTTGCTAAAAGTATAGTACCCGATTTCACATTTAGGGCGGGAAACTTGGACAAACGTTGGGAAGAAATTTTAGAAGAAATATCGAAACAGATACCTCCCAAGTACTTTTCCAATTTCATTGCACCACTCCGATTCGAGAAATGGGAGAACCAAGTGGTTCACTTGATGGCACCATCCACAGGAATCAAACGCCATGTGGAAACCAAATATGTGAGTTTTATAGAGGATGCCCTCTACCAAGTGGTCGGTGATCGTTTCAAAGTATCCATTCTTGCAGAATCCGAAGCCTCATCACAAATTTTTAAAGAAGTCATCCAATCAAAGTTCGATGAATCTGACTCAGACCTAAATCCAGAATTTATTTTTAGTAATTATATTACTTCTGATTCCAACAGGATCGCTTTTACTGCTGCCAAAAGTGTAGCGGAACAACCGGGAAAATACAATCCACTGTATATCTTTGGACCAGTTGGGGTTGGAAAAACTCATTTGCTTCATGCGATCGGAAACGAGATCAAAAAGAAGGATCCTTGGAAAACAGTTCGCTATGTGAACAGTACCTCTTTTTTAAATGAATTTATTTTTACAGTCCGGCAGAACAATCGTGAGTCTCTTGAGTCTTTCAAAATACGTTACCAGTCTTATAATGTTTTACTCTTTGATGACATTCAGTTTTTAAATGGTGGAGCAGAAAAAACCCAAGAAGAGTTTTTTGCACTATTTAATTTCCTTTATGATAGAAAACGCCAGATTGTAATCGCATCGGACAGACCAAGTTACGAACTTCCGTTACACGAAAGACTCAAATCTCGATTTGTGCATGGTCTCCAAGCAGATATCAAATCCCATGACTTGGCCTTACGCATTGAACTTTTGCGCGCCAGCTTTTCCGAATTTAACATTCCTGCTAGTGACAAACTTCTTCTTTGGCTCGCCGAACGTTTGGAAGGTGACTCCCGAGCGCTTATTGGAATTGTAAACGATTTGGTATTGTACAAAAAAGCCTATGAATACTTTTTACTCACCGAAGAGAAAATTCAGGAAATTGCTGAAGCCCGATTTCTCACGAATAAAAAGAGAATTGGGTTCAGTCCTGATATGGTCATTGATTTGGTCTGTGAAAGAACGAATGTGGCCCGCAAGGATTTACTAGGGAAGAGCCGTAAGGCCGATTTTATCCCACCAAGGCATTTATGTATGCTCCTCCTGCATGACGTCCTTCACGTGCCTAAAGCACAAATTGGCAGGATTTTTTCTACCACACATTCCACTGTCATTCATGGAATTGATAAATTCAAAGAACGAATGAAATCGGATTCTCAGTGGGAAGACATTTTCCACTCCATCAAACACAAAATAAGTTTCCAATAACCTGTGATTAACCCGATGACTACCTGTCGATAAACTGTCGATAGGACATAGTCAGTCCTTATTGTCCCTTAAGCGAGTCGGTAACTGTTCAAAGCGACATAAATATTGACACTTGCAAAAAGGAAAAAAACTGACATAATTCAATAAAAATTGATGTTTCCAGGCTTTATCGACATACTGACAGAACCAACGGAAACGACATAATATATATAAAGATATATAATATAATAAAGAAGAAGAGGAAAAATGAAATTCACTGTCAATACTACAGACTTCCTAAAAGCAATCAACTCAGTGGATGGTGTCATCTCGGTTCGAGAGATCAAATCGGCTCTTTCCAATTTGAAAATCCAAACTGGGGACAATGAAGTTTATCTTTCTGCGACTGATTTAGAGATCGCGATCAAAACTTCTGTTCCATCCACCATTGGAGAAAAAGGAACGGCATCATTACCCGCCAAACAACTCTCCAGTATTTTTAAAAATTTAAACTTTGATACAAGTTTACTCACAACTACTGACCAATCAGAAAATTCAGAGACAACTATTACTGATGCTTCAGGAAAGATGGACACTAAGTTTAAAGTCAATGGAATCGATTCGGAAGATATCAAAACGATTCCTAAAGTCGATGAGTCAAGTGTGGTTGAGTTTCCTTGCCAAACCATTCGCGAGATGTTTCGTAAAACTTCTTATGCAATGGCGATTGAAGAAACTCGTTTTGTATTCAATGGTCTTTTCTTAAAACCAGATAACACAGACTTAATTGTGGTGGGAACGGATGGACGTCGTCTTTCTAAAATTGTTCGTAAGTTTCCAAAACAGTTTCCATTTAAAAATGGAGTGATCATTCCTCACAAAGCAGTTCGTGAAATGCTAAAGATGATGGAAGGAAAAGAAACAGCAAAGATTGGTTTTGTGGAAGAACAAATTTATGTTTCTTCTGGAAACGTTGAACTTCTCTTTAAATTGATTGATGGAAACTTTCCTGATTATGAACAAGTCATTCCCAAACAAACTTCCGAGTCTGTTCGTGTGGTTAAAGCTGACTTTTTAACTTTCTTAAAACAAGCTTTGATTTCCGCAGAAGAACCTTCGAAACAAATTCGTTTGGCTTTTACAAAAGGAAGTGTAAATATCAGTTCTTCTAATCCAGGAACTATGATGTTTGATCACAACATGCCAATCGATTACAATGGAGAACCAATCACCATTGCTTTTAAGGGTGATTATTTGAGTGATGTGGTAAAAGCTGTGGACGATCCTGAAGTGATTTTAGAGTTCACTACGTCTAGTGCACCGGTTCTATTCAAAGATCCATCGGATAGTGACTTTGTTTCAGTCATCATGCCAATGAAACTTTAATGTTTCTAAAGAAAATTTACATAAAGAACTTTCGTAATCACGAAGAAACAACACTCACTTTCCAATCACGTCTTATCTTTTTTATTGGCAACAATGGAGAAGGTAAGACAAACCTTCTAGAGTCAATCTCCCTTTTATCTTATTTAAAAAGTTTTCGTGAGTCCGATCAAAACCAACTCCTTCGTTGGGATACATCTGATACTTTCATTCGAGCTGAATTTGAATCCGAAGGGAATGAATACCTTTTTGAATATGGAATTGAACATTCTTATTCCAAACGAAAGAAACTAAAAGTCAATGGAGAAGAGTTTAAAAAGATTTCCGACTATGTAGGATACTTTCGTTCGATCGTGATGAGCCCACCGGACATTCTGATTATTGAGGATGGGAATGTGGAAAGAAGGCGATTCCTAGATGCCTTTATCTCTTCCACAAACAGATACTATCTAAAACAACTCATTGAATATGATAGACTTATCAAACAAAGGAATGCGGCGCTAAAAAAGGAAAACTCCACAGATCGTGAAATTGGAATTTGGGATGAACCCATCATTGAACATGATGCGGAAATTCGTGAGATTCGGACTAAAACTATTGAGAGTCTTGCGGGATACTTTCATAAAAACTTACAACAGTTAAGTTCAGGAAAAGATCCCTTCTTTTTGACTTATAAACCAAACCTAACTTCCAAAGAAGAACATAGACAAAGGTTAATCGATAACTTACGAAAAGACAGAGCTATCGGTTACACGAGCTGCGGCAATCATAGGGACACACTCCCGATAGGTTTTGATGATAGAGACCTAAGTGGGTTTGGATCTCAGGGCCAAAAACGGAGTGCTGTCATTGCTCTAAAAACTGCTTGTTTCCAGATGATCCGGGATACAACGGGAGAAGCACCGGTACTTCTCATTGATGACATCATTCGAGAATTGGATGTCAAACGGAGAGAATACTTCGTGAATTTGATTTCGGAATGTGGACAGGCATTTTTTACCACCACTGATTTAGAAGGAATCAATGAATATGTAGGCAACCTAACAGTAGATAAAGAAATATACCAAGTAGAAAATGGCAAAGTGAAGGTGTTTTCTTAGATTATGAAGAAAGTAGAACTCTCTGAGCTCTTCCAAAGTTTGGAAAAAATGGGTATGGATCGGGAAACTGTCTTTCGTGACCAGATCCTAAAAAAACTCCGATTGCAATGGAATGAGATCGTAGGTGAGTATTTTGGCAAACAAAGTTTCCCTAAAACCATAGATGGGAAAAAACTCACAGTTGTTTGTCGTCACTCCATGATTTCCCAAGAATTGGAGTTCCAAAAGGCCGAACTTCTGACCAAAGTGAACTCAATTACGAACCCGGTTTTACTGGAGAAAATCCACTTCAAAACAGGAAACGAATTCCAAAATCCTAGGTCTTAAAGCCACCCAAATCCCCCCGATTTCACTTGCCCTTCGAAGGTCTTTCTAGGATACTTCCTTTAGGGTATCTTATAAATCTATGTCGAACCAAACCGATCCAAACGCCTATTCAGCCTCGAAAATCAAGATCCTAGAGGGTCTTGAAGCGGTCCGGAAACGTCCCGGAATGTATATCGGAACCCAAGATGAGTCAGGCCTGCATAAGATGGTTTATGAAGTGGTGGATAACTCAGTGGATGAGGCGATGGCCGGCCACTGTACTGAGATTGATGTTCGCATCTTACCTGATCATATCATAGAAGTGCGTGATAATGGTCGTGGGATTCCTACGGGAATCCATCCCGACAAAGGTAAGTCCACAATTGAAGTGGTGCTTACCATTTTACACGCCGGTGGTAAGTTTGAAAACGATGCTTATAAAGTTTCCGGCGGTCTCCATGGGGTAGGGGTTTCTGTTGTGAACGCACTTTCCACTTATTTAGAAGTGGAAGTTCACCAAGAGGGCAAACTCCATTACCAAAAATACCAAGCCGGTGTTCCAGTAGAGGATGTAAAAGTCATTGGAGAGACAACTCACCGTGGAACAGTTGTTCGCTTTAAAGCTGATGATACTATTTTTACAACTGTTGATTTTTCTTATGATACACTTTCTGCACGATTTCGAGAAATAGCTTTTTTGAATAAAGGCCTTCTTATTCGTATTGAAGACCAAAGAAAGGAAGAAGTTGCCAAACATGAGTTTAAGTTTGATGGTGGGATTGTTTCCTTTGTGGAATATATCACAGAAGCCAAACATCCGCTTCATAAAGTTTTACACTTTGTGGGAGAAAAAGAAAATGTTTGGGCAGAGATTGCTCTTCAATACTGTGATACATATAGTGAAAATATTTTTTGTTTTACCAACGCGATTAACAACAACTTAGGTGGAACCCACTTAGAAGGTTTCCGAACTGCCCTCACAAGAACTCTGAATGACCATCTAAAGAAAGACCAAATTCTTTTTAAAAAACAACCCAATGGTTTGCAAGGGGATGACATAAAAGAAGGACTTTGTGCCGTCATTTCGATTAAAATCCCACAACCCCAGTTTAACTCACAAACAAAAGAGAAATTAGTAAACGCAGAAGTGAAGGGTCTTATGCAAACCATCACGGGAGAAGGACTCAATCGTTTCTTTGAAGAAAATCCTGCTGTCATTAAAAAGATTTTAGAAAAATGTATTTTAGCATCCAAAGCGCGGGAAGCTGCAAGAAGGGCGCGAGACCTTACCAGAAGGAAAACGGTTTTGGAAGGTGGTGGTCTACCGGGAAAACTTGCCGATTGTTCCGAAAAAGATCCTGAACATTGTGAGTTGTATCTTGTTGAGGGGGACTCGGCGGGTGGTTCAGCCAAACAAGGTCGTGATCGCAATACCCAAGCAATTCTCCCACTCAAAGGAAAAATTCTAAACGTAGAAAAAGCGCGTTTGGATAAAATCTTATCAAACGAAGAAATTAGAACTCTAATCACCGTTATGGGAACGGGAATTGGGGATGATGAGTTTAATATCGATAAACTTCGGTATAAAAAAATCATTATCATGACGGATGCGGATGTGGATGGTTCACATATCAGAACTTTGTTGCTTACTTTTTTCTTTCGTTATATGAAACCCATCATTGAAACAGGATCTTTATTTGTCGCACAACCTCCGTTATATCTTTTAAAGTTTGGACGTGAGGCAGTTTATGTTTATTCCGATCGGGAAAAGGATGAAATCCTAAAAGCTAGACCAAATGATAAAGTTACCATCCAACGTTACAAGGGACTTGGGGAGATGAACCCGGAACAACTTTGGGATACCACAATGGATCCAAAAGAACGTGTTATGTTACAAATTAAGTTACAAGATTTTGTAGAAGCAGAGGATACATTCAATATCCTTATGGGAGACGAAGTATCTCCTCGCCGTCGTTTCATTGAAGCGAATTCATACAAAGTCGCAAATTTAGATCTTTAATCGGAATTAGGAAAGAAAAATGACCGAACAAAACGGCCAAGAAAACGAATCAAACAAAACCTTAGCATTGAATCTTTCCGGTAGACCAGACGTAGCCGGAGCACTAAAAGCTGGCGTACGGGTCATTCCGGTGGAAATCGAAGACCAAATGAAGGAAGCTTACCTAGATTATGCGATGAGCGTAATTGTAGGTCGCGCCCTTCCCGATGTCAGAGATGGATTAAAACCAGTTCACAGACGTGTTCTCCATGCGATGAATGAAAGAGCTTGGAGATCAGACCGTCCTTATGTAAAATCAGCGAAAATTGTTGGGGAAGTAATTGGTAACTACCACCCTCATGGTGACTCACCTGTTTATGAAACCATGGTGCGGATGGCCCAAACTTTCTCGATGCGAGAAACTCTGATTGATGGCCAAGGTAACTTTGGATCCGTTGACGGTGACAATGCGGCGGCTTATCGTTATACAGAAGCAAGGCTCACAAAACTTGCTGAAGAACTTCTAAAAGATATCGAAAAAAATACGGTAAGTTTTTCACCAAACTTTGATGATACGAGACAACAACCCGATGTATTACCTGCCAATTTTCCAAATATTTTGGTGAATGGATCTACTGGAATTGCTGTGGGTATGGCAACCAACATTCCACCGCATAACCTAAAAGAATCGGTAAGTGCCGTAATTGCTCTCATTCAAAATCCTGATATAACACTTCCGGAACTCATGAAAATCATTCCAGGCCCGGATTTCCCTACTGGTGGAACCATTATCGGTGGGGAAGGCCTTTACCAAGCTTACGCCACAGGTAAGGGTTCCATTCGGATTCGTTCCAAAGTTGATATCATCGAAAACAACAAAGGTCGCGAGATCATTGTCATTAATGAAATTCCTTACCAAGTAAACAAAAAGAACCTACTCGAAAAAATCGGGGACTTGGTGAATGAAAAGATCATTGAAGGGATTTCTGAAATTTTAGATCTTTCCGATCGAAAGGGAATTCGTGTTGAGATCCATATCAAAAAAGATGCGAATGCTCAAGTGATTCTAAATCAACTTTTTAAACTCACACAACTACAAGTGAGTTATGGAATCACCATGCTTGCGATTTTGGACAACCGTCCTAAAATCTTTTCTCTGAAAGAAATTCTAAAAGCTTATGCCAATCACAGAAATGAAGTCGTTATCAAACGAACTGAATTTGATTTAGATAAAGCTCAGAAACGAGCTCATATCTTAGAAGGATTACGGATTGCACTCGATAATATCGATGAAGTGATTCGAATCATTCGGGCTTCGAAAGATGCGAGAGAAGCGCAAGGTTCTTTGATGTCCACTTTCGCTCTCTCTGAGTTGCAAGCCGATGCCATTTTAGAAATGCGTTTGCAACGACTCACATCACTCGAAGTGCAAAAGATCATTGAAGAATTAGAACAAGTGAGACTTCTCATTGCAGACTTAGAAGACATCCTTTCCAAACCAGAACGAGTGAAATCCATCATCTGTGATGAACTTGGAAAAGTGGCACAGTCTTTTGGAAACACCCGCTCTACTGAAATCAGTCTTGAGTCTTTAGAATCTTCCACCTTTAACGCAGAAGATTTGATTGCTGATGAAGAAGTGGTGGTCCAACTTTCAGAAGATATGTTTATCAAACGTCTACCTATGGATACCTTCCGACGTCAGAAACGCGGTGGAAAGGGAGTTCAAGGAATCTCGAACAAACGAGAAGACTTTGTTAAAAAACTAAGTAGTGCGATGACTCATGACAACTTGATGCTCTTCTCGAACAAAGGTCGCGCTTTCCTAATGAAAGTTTACGAGCTGCCAATTGGATCCAAAGAAGCACGTGGAAAGTCCCTCAAAGCAGTGATCAATTTGAATGATGATGAAATCATTACATCGTTATTCACTTTTAGAAACTTTGATGAATCCTATCTCCTTATGGTAACAAGAGAAGGATTTGTGAAAAAGATCCAACTGGATGAATTCACAAATACAAAAAAATCGGGAATCATTGCCATAGGGTTACGCGATGGAGATGAACTCATCGATGTGATTGCCAATCCAAATAACTACGATGTGTTTATCGGAAGTAAAAACGGTCTGGCGATTCGAATGAATTTGAATGAACTTAGGTCGCAAGGTAGAACTGCTTCCGGTGTCACTGCAATGAAGTTAGAAGACGATGATGCGATTGCCGGGATTACAAAAGTAGAACCTGAAACTACATTATTCTGTATTTCTGAAAATGGATTTGGAAAACGTACGGATTTCGAAGAATTCTCAACCAAAGGTCGTGGTGGCAAAGGGATGACCTACTTTAAGATTGGCGAAAAAAACGGGCGCTCTGTTGGTATTGCTACTGTGAAAGACGACGATGAACTACTCGTCATCACTCAGTCTGGTATGGCAATTCGAGTGGAAGTGAAAACTATTTCTATGGTAGGGCGTTCCGCAATGGGTGTCAAAGTTGTAAATACCAAAGACGAAGACTTTGTAAAAGACTTTGCAGTTGTTCGGGACTCAGAAACTGAATCTGAATAGTTAGAGAGATCGTATGATAACCATCGGGAATGTAACAATCAAAGGTGATGTTGTTCTTTCTCCGATGGCTGGTATTTCTGACAGTCCGTATAGACAAATTACTAGACGCTTTGGCTCTGCTTTTGCATATACGGAATTTGTTTCCACAGAACAGTTATTACTGGGAAATACAAAATCTCTTGATATGTTTCGTTATTTAGAAATAGAACGACCCATCTTTTTTCAAATCTTTGGTTCCGATTTAGAAACTGTTGTGAATGCTTCTGAAATTGCTGCTTCCAAAAAACCAGACGTGATAGACCTCAATATGGGATGTTCTGTGGCAAAAGTATCTCATCATGGTTCCGGTGCGGGACTTTTACGGAATGTGCGTTTGGCAGGTTCCATGATCGAAGGGATACGGAAAAAAACAGACATTCCTGTAACTGCAAAAATTCGTCTGGGTTGGGATTCTAATTCTTTAAATTATTTAGAAACAGTCAAAGTATTAGAAGGATCGGGAGTCTCTGCGATTTCCGTTCACGGTCGAACGAAAGCGATGGCCTACACTGGGCTTGCGGATTGGAACGCCATTGGCGAAATCAAATCTAAAGCCAACGTCCCGATTTTTGGAAACGGAGATGTAGTTAGTTTTACAGAAGCTTTAGATAAGAAAAAAAAGTATGGAGTGGATTTGGTTCTTATTGGTCGCAAAGCCATTGGCAATCCTTGGATCTTTTCTAACGAACCAAAAGAAACCCAAACTTGGTTAGAGATAAAAAATGTGATTCGAGAACATCTAGATCTAATGTTAAATTTTTATCCTTCCGGTGATGATTATGCTTTGATCCTTTTTCGAAAACACTTTATACGTTATATAGAAAACACTGGTTTTCCTGATGAGGCAAAACGAGAGTTATTACAGATTTCAAATGTAAATCAATTTATAGATAGATTGGAGTCCGCTTCTATGGATTCCAGATTTTTGGAAACAAGCGAAATGAAAAACGAGAGTATAAACTGTGAAACGTTTATGAATCTCGTGTAGAGGAAGTTAAAATGGCAGATTCAAGACAGTCAATATTTTCAGATAGTTATAGTAAATATGGCGGAGTGAAACAGAAACGTAAAGATGCAAGAGTCAAGTTAGATGTGCCTTGCACTGTGGAACTTGTAAAAGCAAAAAATACACCTGTCAGTGGACATCTTTCTGATTTAGGAACGGGAGGTTTGGCTTTTCAAACGACTGCCATCTTTTATGAAGGGGATCAAGTGAAAATTCATTTTTCCCTCCACCAAAATCCGTTAGAAATTATTGGAACTGTTCATCGAACAGCAGGTAAAACCACCTCAGTAATCTTTCAACCATTAGGTGCTGCAGATCATAAAATTGTTCAAGAATTCATCCACAAACATTACTTTGACCCTAAAACAAAAAAGTAAATTGTTCTGAAGGCAAAAAAAAGCCTCCAAAGAGGAGGCTTTTTTGAAACCTTAAGTTACAACAGTCAGATTACTGAGCTGCAGTTGCCTTTGCTTCAAGAGCTTTTTGTCCACCTGCATAACGCAAGTATCCAACACACTGACATTCTTCCCAAGTTTCAGGTTCGCCAACATTTGCGCAAATTCCTGTTTCATTGTTAAGTGAGCAGCAGTCATAAACTCCAACACCTTTGATGATACCTTTAGATTCAGAAACGATCACGGAACCTGTGGATTGACCATCAGATACACCGGATGCTTGTTCTAAATATTCACCCAAGATTTTTTTCAAACCATCACCAGCAACTTGAAGACGAGCTGCTTCACGGCAAGTGGATTGTTTCATTGCAACTGAGTTAGCTTTGATTGCTTTGTCAGAAGCACGTGCAGAAAATTTCATGTAAAGATAATCGTATTCTTTCTCTTTTCCTTTGCAATACTCAGCAGGGCTTTCACCACGTTTTGCAGCAGCGGCGTCAGGCGCACAAGCCCAACCTTCAAAAATCCAACCATTTTTACCTACGGTCGTAGCGTCTCTTCTGCCTCCATCATTGGATCCGCAAGATACAACAAATGCGATTAGAGAGGCACATACGATAAGCGATTTCTTCATAAAGAATCTACTCCTTTTCCGAAGAATTTGACCCCATAAAAACACCTTGTCAATCTTTTCTCAAAGAAAACGAATGATGCGCGTAGGATAAAGATTTACATTTTCCCTCAATAGACCGATTCTAATTTTATGTCTCGCCGGCCCTTCCGAATCTCTTATGCGTTGATCCTTATTTTCATTGCATTCTTCCCCGAATATATTCTGGGGAAAGAAATTTCTATCCTACCTGCTTATATTTCGGGAGAAGTTCCTCCGGTTCTTGGATCCAGACGTGAGGCAGGATTTGAATTGTCCCGGCTTTCGCGACATTATTTAAAACGAAATTTTTTTACTGAAATTACCGATCCAAAATTGGTAGAAACGTATTTAAATGAAACGGAATGGAATGAGGAAGCAGATGTAAAAGATCAGGATTTGTATTCTTATTGCAGTGAGTGGGATTCACATTTTGTGGTTCAGGACCAAATTGATTTTGGAAATCCCATTCTTGTTAAAACTGTAATTTACAATTGTAAAAATCAAACCAGACAAACGATTCAATCAAAACTCATCTCCAATTTTGTATTAGCTTATGAAAAACATAATGATAAGAGTTTTCGTTTTTTACCGCCGCGTTTCTACGAAAAGAAAAATAAAATAGCTCCTAATTATGAAATTTCTCTCTTTATAGACATTCATTCATCCTATGCTTATTACAAGAAAGATGTTCTTAAGAGTTTATCTTCGCTTTATGATCAGGATGGATTGTACTTAGGTGTTACTCTTATAAAAAAAGATAAAACCATAACTATTCCGCCAACAAAAGAACATACTGAAATTAAAAAACTTATGGAAGAAACAGGATGGCAAGGCAACAATCAAACCGATTCGGTAGTTTCCGCATTACAAGGATTAAAATCAAAAGTAACATCCGGCAAAAAAGAATCGAGAAAACTATTCTTACTACTTTCCTCTAATGTTAAGGATAAATCTAGTTCCATCATTATGGCTCTGAATGATTTGCGTCATATGGAAATTGAACCTGTCATCTTAATTCCTAACCATTCCGATCTTAGCACCATTAGAGAGTTGCAACGGATTGGTAAGGCTAGTAATAGTCGCGTTGTAGGAATCACGGAATACCAAAGGATTGGAACTTCAGAAGGTTATGAATACTTGTATTTAAACCAGTTTAATGTGTATTCGTCTGTGGAAGAGTTACAGTTGCCTTTCAATTGGAACCAAAACCAAATAAAAAAATACGATGCTTCTTTAGTTCGGGCCGCAGTGGATGTAATTACTCCTTACAATTTGTATCTAGCTTATGAAAAGATTGCAGACAAACGAGTTTTGGAAAAAGAAGAAATCAAAACGGATTTGGAATACTTACTTCGCACAGAATCTAATACGGACCAATCGGAAAAAGATAGATTCCAAACAGTTCTTTTAGAATCAAAAGGTGAGGCCATTTGGATTCAATTACCTTATGATGTAGCTGTTACCAAAGGAAAAGAGTATTTGATACAAACTACCTTTGTTCTCGATCCTTTATCAACTTGGGGAGTAAAAAATGCTCCTGCAGAAACAAATCTGCTAAAGGTAAATACAACTTATCCTAAGACATTGATGGTGAAACCTTCGCAGGCTAAAAAGTTTTTAGATACAAATAAAATCAGGGAATTTAATGGCTACCTACAAGGGACAGTGAGTGTCATCAAAAAGAAGTAAATCCAATACAGAATGGATTTGTAGCGGATCAGACATACAAAAGATTCGCAACCAATGGATCGAAACATCCAACTCCAATTTGCCAATGTTAGTTATTGGAGAAAAGGGAGTGGGAAAAAGTTTTTGGATTCGTAGGAGTTTAGAACAAAGGAACATTCCGGAAAATGCGATCATCAACTTGGATTTTGAATATCCGTTTTCTTTTTCAGATAAGTTAGAGAAAATTAAATCTTCTAAACAAATAGTCACAATTTATATCGATCAAATCACGAAGGCAAAACCAGAAGAAGTTCTTCAATTACAACAGTGGTGGAAATCCGAAAAATATGAAGAGAAGTCAAAGGTATATTTGTATTGGGAAATTCAATCTGATGAACTCGAAATACTAAATCAAAAGAATGTATATGCTGATTTTTATGACCAATTAAAATCCTTTCGTTTTGAACTTCCCAATCTCAAAAAAAGAATTTCTGAATTACCGCAGTTGGTTTCTCAATTTTTAGCGGAAGCAAATGAAGGGTTAAATAAAAAAATCACAGGCGTTGAAGAAGAGTTCTATGTATTTTTTAAAAACAAAACCTTCACTTCAAATATATCTGAACTCAAGGATATGATATTTGCACTAGTAGGATTTTCTTCTGGGAAACAATTACACTGGAAACAAATTCCTTCTCATTTTTTTGAGAACCAATTATCGGATTTAGAAGTAAAACCAGGGATCAGTTTAGACTTGTATGAAAAAGAAATCATCAAAGCGAATCTAATTTATACAAAAGGAAATCGTGAAAAAGCAGCTAAGTTACTCGGAATTTCAGAAAGAAATTTATATCGAAAACTTCATGAATATCAATTGGAAGATCTTTCTTGAAGTAAAGAAAACAAGTGCATTATTTTTTGTAAAAAATAGTTTTTACCTTCTTCATCCCGAAGTCCCGATTTGAATTTAATATTCATCTCAATTACTTGGTCATAAAACTGGTCTAATATTTTATCAGTAAACAATGCAGAATCAGAAACCAATTGTCGTCTGACAAAGTTTTTTCTAGCATCTGAATAACTTCCTGTTTTTAAAAGTTCATCCATAAGTGGAATCGGAACTTCACCGTTATGCCTTGAGCGAATGACTTTGATTTTACGAATTTCATCCAATTTGTAAGTAAGCCTTGTTAAAAAACTAAGTATCTCTGAGTTTTGATCACTAAATTTTGTGAACTCTTTGAAAAAATCCACCTTTCGTTTTTGAATTAATGATTCAACAAGGGTGTTGGTATTGAGTTCGTTTTGGCTGAATAAAATTGCATTCACATCTTCGATTGTAAACTTAGAACGGTGCAGGTATTGTTTTAATTTTTTAACACTCTTTAGATAAGCACCCACGTTTGCAGGAATTCTATGTATGAATTCATCGGCAGCATTGGATTCAAAATTTACTTGTTCCTGGTCACAAACTTCTTTGAATACTTTTGGATAATCACTTGGGTATAAAAATTTTGTTTTATAAAAGTTAAGTGTACTTTGAAAAAGTTGGATTAAACTTTGTGGAATGTCTTTACTATCGTAATGCACCAATAGAAATATTTCATCGGATACAGAAGTAATGTTTTTGCGAAATCCAGAAGCAAAGTCTTTCCATTCCTGTGCGGACTTCGTATCAAGAATAGGTTTAAAAAGTGCTGTTGCTTGTTTGACAATGATCAGTTTGCGCGGATAAAACATATCCGGTGTGAATAGTTCTGCAAAAAGTTTTGCCTGTTCTCCCGATTCAGAAACAATCAGAATGATTTCGTAAGTTCCTGCGGATTTAGAAAGGGTCTCCTTGTAATGATCAATGATAAGTTCAAATTCATAGGAGTCTTCCCCTGAGTAGGCAAAAAACTGGGGTAAATTCGAAGTTTGGGTTTTGAAGAGTTGGAAAAGAGAGGTAAATTCCCTTGCTTGCGATTTTTTTGTTTCCATTTTCTGTAAACCGGTCTAATCTTTCGTTAGGATCAGGGCGATATTCATACTATGGAAATCTCAAGTAATGTGGCAAGAGTTTCAGGACTAGGCGAACCGTATATGTATGTGTCCCCCACATACAATACCCAGGCAGTCGAACAAGTAGAAGCGATCCAGTCTCGTGCCTACCAACCTAAATATGTTTCTGGTGAAACAGAAAAAAAAGCGGCGGAAATCCAAACTAGCCCGGATGCAAAAGCATCCTACAAACCAGGAAATTTAGTCAACATCTACGCCTAAGATCTTCCCCAGAATGGCAACCACACCGAAGAACGTGAAAAAAAACTTCGGAGTGGGAATCCCATAACATTCGTATACGAACCTTCTCTCGAAAACACCGGCCCATTTTCATCCTGGATTCCGTAAGAACCTGCCTTATCAAAAGGCTTACATCGTAAAATATACTCTCGAATTTCCTCTTCCGTCCAATTTTTGAATTCGATGATGGTCTCTTCATAAAAAAAATCAGTAACTGAATTTGTTCTTAGAGAAGCTCCCGAAAAGACAGAGTGTTTGTTCCCGGAAAGTGTTTTTAGAATGCGAATGGAATCGTCCAGATCCATTGGTTTGTGTAAAATTTCATTCTGAAAAACCACGATGGTGTCAGCAGCTAGATATAGATTATTTTCATTCCCTTGACTACCCAATTTAGAGTGAACCATTCGTTCTAAATAAACTAAAGGGGGTTCTCCCTGGTTTTGGGTCTCATCTATGTTTGCTGGTTCTACTCGAAATTGGAATCCAAGATCTGTAAGGATTTGGATCCGTCTGGGAGACGTCGATTTGAGTATAAACAAATTCTTGCTATTCCTTACGGGATATTGTTTCATTTCATAATGATGAATCCTCGACTTTTGGCTATAATTTTATGGGCATTCGTTTTGGTTTTTGGATGTAAACGAGGTTATTCGGAAGACATCCAAGATTGTAATCCCGTGGCGGATTATTACGATAAAGGAACCCATTACATAAGAAGAGATTTAGTTCGGGACGATAATACGTTAGATTATAAAAAACTTATGGAAGACACAAAACCTCAAGCTAGCGATTGTTATCCTTCCAATCACGAGGTAAAATGAGTTTGTTTGATGTAAAAGGAAAAACAATTTTAATCACTGGTGCGAGCCGTGGCATTGGAAAAACATTAGCTTTAGGATTTCGAGATGCCGGTGCTATTGTTTATGGGGCAGGTTCTCGGCCAGAATCAATTGAATGGATGGCCAAAGAAGGGATCAATGGAGTAGTCCTCGATGTTCGTAATGAAGGAGCTGCCTTTGAAGTCATTGGTCAAATCAAAACGAAACACGGAAGGCTCGATACACTCATTAATAATGCAGGGATTGCCACCAACACTCCTGCTTCTGGATTCAAAGAAGACGAATTACAAAATATTGTTCAAACAAACTATGTCGGAGTTTTCCGCAATTGCCAAGCATACTACAAACACCATAAAAAAGAAGGTGGGAACATTATCAATGTGGCTTCAGTTTTGGGTATGGTCGGTAGTAAACTTGCTTCTGTATATTCAGGGACTAAAGGAGCTGTGATTACACTTTCCAAAGCCTTAGCTATTGAATGGTGCAATAATGGTTACCGAGTGAATGTAATTTGTCCAGGACTCATTGATACTGAGATGACAGATATGATTAAAGATAAAGAATTTATCATGAAACAAGTGCTTGCTGGAATTCCGATGGGACGACTCGGAAAACCTGAAGAAATTCTCGGGGCAGCGATTTATTTGGCATCCGATTCTTCTTCCTACATGACTGGCCAATGCATTGTTCTAGACGGGGGGCTGACTGCACAGTAGCAGCAATTTAAATTATGATTTTATACCTTCATCCTGAAAATCCAGAAATCCGAAAACTCAAACAGATTTCCGAACGATTGAAGGATGGAGCAGTTTATATTTTTCCAACGGACACAGTGTACGCAATCATTGCGGACGCCCATTCGAAGTTGGGTGTAGAGAAGATATACGCAATTCGAAAATTATCCAAAGACAAACCACTTTCCTTAATGTGTAAAGATATCTCAATGGCTTCGAATTTTATTGAATACCTGCCCAACTCAGCGTATAGGCTGATGAAAAGAGTCACTCCTGGACCTTTTACATTTGTCTTAAAGGCAAATAAAAACCTACCCAAACCATCAGTCGCTCATCATAGAGACCGGCAAATTGGAATTCGAATTCCAGACCATATTTATCTTTCTGAACTTTTAAAAATTCACGATTCTCCATTAACATCAACATCAGCATTTTGTGATGATGAATTTATTATCGATATAGATGATCTGGAAACCATATACGGAAACCAAGTTGAGGGAATTATCGATGGCGGAATTGTGAAAACAGAACTATCGACAATTTTACAAATCAATGATGATTCTATCGATTTAATCCGTGAAGGAAAAGGGTATGAATTGGTATCTTCTGAAATTTCTAATACTTAACAAATGATAGAATTAATTAAAATACCATTCTCAACGTATGAGTGATCCAAACTAAAAAAGCAAACCTGGGATTTTCTTAAGATGAGATTCATAAGCATACATTCGTTTTTCTGAATGTTTGGGGACTTTTACGGAAATTTCATTTTGTTTGTATTTTTGAATCGGGATAACTTTATACCCGTGTGGAAAAACCCAAACAGGTTCCGTAGTCACATCTTTGATTCGTTTCTTTTGTTGTGAGTCTATCTCAAGTTGAAAGGAAAGGATGATTCCTCCATCGGTTGCTTCCCTATTTTGTGCGGATAAAAAGTTTCCGAGAGAATAGGCAACCAACCTATCTTCAAAATTCTTCTCTTCTTGGAATAGATCCACTCTCTGGACCACATGGGGATGGCCGCCGATAATGATATCGGCACCTGCCGCAAGTCCGATGTTTACCCATTTTGTTTGAGAATTATCTGGTTTCTCTTCGTATTCTTTTCCATAGTGATACCAAAGTATAACAAAATGGATTCCATTTTCTTTGGCAAAACGCACGTCTTCCTGAATCGTTACTTCATGTAACAGACGAACAATCCTATCATTTTTAACAGGAATTCCATTTGTAGAATAAGTGTAGTTGTAAATGGCAATTTTAATTCCATTTATCTCCTGAAAAAAATCTTTTCGTTCCAAGTAATCAGCGTTACCTTTAAAAGTTCCAATAGGAATCATTCCTTTGGTGAAAACGGAATCGATTGTAAAATCAATTCCAAAAGATCCCTTGTCAGCAGAATGGTTGTTCGCTGTAGATAGAATATCAAATCCTGCATTTTGAATTCCTGTTAAAAATCCGATAGGCGAACCAAACCTTGGATAACCAGTGAATTCATTCGGGTCAGTAGCGATCGTTGTTTCTAAATTTCCTAAAGTTAAATCTGCATCTTGTAATAATTTTGAAACGAATTCGAAACTACCAGAAGAATCATAGTCTTTTGTTTTTGGTCTATAATAAGTAGAGATTTGTGAGTTGTGACACATGAGATCACCCACCACTTTAATTCGCACTTGCCTCGAAAAGTAAACATCAGGTAAGGTGTAGCAAGATAGGAAGGAAATAGTGAAAAACCAAAATAGTATAAAACAAAAGTATGGATTGATCATTGGTTTTTTGTTCATTCTTATCAATTGTGGTTGGGAAGAGGATTATAAACGTGCTGCCTTTTTATCGATGCAACCTGATACAGATTTAATTTTAGCTCCCTATCCATTCAATATATTTGATAGAGAGGCAAGAGATGCAATCACTCTTTCTCATTATTCTAAAGAAGAGATTAAAAATATTTTAGAGGATCACGATTTGTCTTGGGAAGAGTTAAAAACCCAATGGAAATTGGATGCAGAGGAAGAAAATTTTTCTAAAGAAGTAAATTATACCTCTCATTATACACAATATTTTTATGATACAGAAATTCCCATTTGGATCTATGGTCCTAAATGGATTCGAAACGGCCAATATTCTGATCCCATTAACCAACAGCATATCCCTTCTATTTACGGAAGACTCCTCGATTTCAAATTTTCCAATACACTCAATACTTCCTATTTAGATAAAATATTCCAGAACCAAAAAGAAAAACCAGAGATCATTGTCACAGTTGTCGTGGATCAAGGTGGCAGGCAACTTTACAAAGCTCACAAAGGTTCTTATCCTTTTTTAGAGGGTTTAAAAAACAATTCTGCCTATTTTAAAAAAGCAAAAGTGGGCCATTTGGAATCCCATACAGCCGTTGGCCACATGGCGATTGGAACAGGAGCTTTTCCCAAAGATTCAAAAATATTCTCAAACGAAATCTATTCTTATGCTGATGGAAAAGTCCTTCATAGACCAGTATACCAAGGCGCAAATAAAGATTGGGATCTTAGTGAATTAGCAGTTCCAAGTTTTGCAGATGAATGGGATCTCTTCAACAATAACGAACCTGTGGTTATTAGTCAATGTTATGCGGCTAGAGCATCAGTTGGCATGGCTGGCCATGGAAAACTATTTAATACTGCTTTACAACAAAAGAACTCGCTTTCTTCAGACTCCGATCATGTGTATTGGCAGGATATTAAAAGTCTATCTTGGTCCACTTACACGAATGCATTTCTTACACCAAACTCTGCGCAGAAATACAATTTATATAAGTTTTACTTAGAGAACAAAAAACAAATTTCAACACATTTTGAGGCAAAGGATCCAATTGATCTGATTGCAAAAATCCATCATTTTCAAGGCTCAGAATTTCAAGTGAAAATGGATGGGGAACTGTTTCGAGATACTGTTTCAGAGACCATTCTTAATACTAAAAAAGATAAAGATGGAATCACAGATCTTGCTTATGTGACTCTAAAAGCAACCGACGCGGTGGGTCATTTGTATGGTTGGGAATCAAAAGAAGCAGAACAGGTTCTAAAAGCTACTGACAAAGAAATTGAAACCATCTTTCAGTTTTTAAAAGACCATTTTGGAGATAACTTTGTTATGGTGGTAACTGCTGATCATGGTGCTGCTCCCATGCCTGAAATCTCCAATGGTCTTTTTTTGAGCCATGAACAATTTTTTGCGACAGTGAATGAATTATTACCTGAATCGGAAAGAAACAAACGTTCTTTGATTAAATGGGTCGCACATTCTCAACTATCATTCGATAGGGAGCTTATGAAAATGTATCATGTAAGTGAAGAAGCGATCATCAATAAAATTCTTTCGATCCAAGTGAATGAAAAAAAGTTTTTTCGAAAAGTATGGAGACGAGAAGAGATTCCGAATCTATCTTTCTAAAATAGATTCGGAGATTATTTTACTTCTTTTTGGGAGTGGTTTCGTCTTTTTTGAAGTCTTTTAATTTCAAATAAACTTTGATGTCTTCAAAATCAATTCGATCAAGACTTACCGAAACCGGATCACCAATAAAGAATATCTTTGAATATTTTTTTGAATAGAAGGAGAAATCATTTTTAATCACAACTTCAAACTCATCGGTAAATTCCGCTTTATCCAAAACTCCTTCCAAATTGGAAATATCCAATTCTACAAAAATTTGAGAAGGTCGAATTCCCACGATAAAACCTTTGAATTCTTTGATCCCGGTGGATTCCAAATACCGGAAGGATTTGATTTTGACAATATCACGCTCCGCATCAGCGGCTCTTCGTTCTTCTTCAGAACAATGTAATCCCATGACAGCAATTTCATTTTCAGAATAGGTTCTTTCTGTTTCTAGAAGTGTAGCTTGTAAAACTCTATGAACAATCAAATCCGGATAACGTCTGATTGGGGAAGTGAAATGGCAATAGTCTTTAAACCCGAGTCCCCAGTGGCCAAGCGGATCTGCTCCGTAGTAGGCTTGCATAAAACTTCTCAAAAGTAGATAATTGAAAATTTTTCCAACAGAGTTGTCTTCAATTTCTTTCACAGCTTTCATAATTTCTGCATAACTTGTATCTTTGATTTGGACGTTGTAACCGTTCAGTTGCAGAAAATGATTTAATGTTTCTAATTTCTCTTCGTCCATTGGTTCATGAATTCGATGGAGTGAAGGTGCTTTCCTTTTTCGCAAAAATTCATCCACTTTCAAGTTGGCAGATAACATAAGTTCTTCGATCAGAATATGACTTGTCAAACGTTCTCGATTTTCAATTCCAATGGGTTCTTTTCGTTCATTCCAAGTGATGGTTGTCTCTCTTAAGTTCAGATCGATTCGGCCTGCAGCCATCCTGCGTTTACGTAAGGCTTCCGTGAATTGAGAAACCTGATACATCCAATTATTTGGATCTTTGGCTTTGATTTCTTCCTCGGCCATTTCGTAGGTATAACGTGTTTTGACTTTGATTACCGATTTATAAAATTTTGCATTGTAGATGTCACCAGTTTTACTTGCTTCCATTTCTACTGTAAAGGCAAGCCGATTGGTATTGGCTACCAAACTACATAGGTCTTCGGAAAGGATTGGTGGTAACATGGGAACTACACGATTTGCTAAATAAACGGATGTAGCTCTCTCATAGGCTTCTTTATCTAGTGGAGAATCTTTTTCTACATAGTAGGAAACATCCGCGATATGAATCCAAATTCTAAGTCTATTTCCTTCATCGACAAAACTGATCGCATCATCGAAATCTTTAGCAGTAATTCCATCGATGGTTACAGCATATAACTCACGTAAGTCGGTTCGCTGATTCCAATCGGAAACAGTTTTTTCAGAAACTTCTTCTGGAAAATCCAAAGGTATAAAATCTGGATGAACCGGATCATAGTTGTATTTCATTAGAATCCGTTGTAAGTCACTATCCTCTTTCGTGTCCGATTCAAAACGGATAAAACTCACATCATACATGTTCTCTTGAGGTGGAGCCCCTTCTTTGAATTTTACGATGAGAATGTCGTTTACATTAATAGAATCAAAAGTATCTTTTAATATGGATTTAACGTGAAGAACACCTTCTTTGTTATCTCCCAACATATCCAAAAAGTTTCCAAAAACAAATTTGTTTGTTTTTTCTCTGACTCGCATTCTATAGAGAACTCGGCCACGTTTGACAATATTGGTAACTTCTGCTTCGAGTTTGTTTTTCTTTCCCACTCCTAGCGGAATGACTTCAACTTTGTCACCTGTGATGGCAGAATTGGTCATTGGCCCTGGAACAAAGATATCATTTTTAGAAGGTAGGGCTATAAAACCATCACCTCTTCTGGAGATGGAGATTCTTCCTGTTAGGCGAAAAGGGTTGGCAACTGTTAAATACTTTTTATTAGGTATTAATAATCCCTCTGCTTCGAGCAGGTCGATGAGTTGGTCGATAAGGGATTCGATTTCTTTTCTAGGAACTTTTTCTTTGCGTTTAAAGGATTTTACCTTCTTTGTTTTTGGGTCGGGTCGTTTGAATTCACTTGATTCGGTAAATTTTATTTTGATCTCTTGTCTTGTGATGTCCTTTCCAGACCGTTGGTCCAGAAATTCTATTATTTTTCTTTGTATTTTATAGGTATCCATAAATTCATTTGTGATCTACATAGGTCCCGCGAATGTAATTGGGCAGGAGAGATAAATAGTCGTTTTTATTTAGTTCAGATTTGTTGTATTGTTTCAAACTATACTCTAGTATAGACGAAAGATTCAAGTTTGTCGCTTCAATTTTTGTCGCTGATTCTGGGTAAAACTTAGGTAAATTTCCAGTATAGTACCAATTGTTAGGTGTCCATTCAGTATTTTTAATCTTTAGTTCGATCAATTCTGGAGTAAGGTCAAGGGATTCAGAAAGTTCTATTCCGGTAGAATACTTAGTGTAATATTTCCCCTGTTTACCATCTAAACAAAGCAGGGATGTTTTCCCCTCAGACCCTTGGCTTTGTAAACCTACCAAATAAGCTTCCAAACTATCTATTCCAAATACCGGGATCTTCCATAACTGTGATAGGTCTCTTGCTGTAGTTACTGTTATGCGAATCCCAGTAAATGATCCAGGTCCAGTAGTGACAATTATGAGCTCGGGTTTGTTTACTTTTGCCTCTTCGAGAGAAATCCGAATCATCTCTACTAATTTGTAAGATGATTCTTTTGGAGTAGTTTCAGTTAGTTTTGATAAAATTTGGAGGGAGGACTCAGGCTGATACGATCCAACAAGAACCTGGATCCAATCCTGCGTAGTGTCGAAGTATAGGATATTCATAGAATCTCGTTTTCTGACCATTCTAAAGTATAAGAGCGAAAGTCGATTGAATCAGACTCGATGGAAAGTAAAATTCGATTTGTTTTTGGTAAGTAAGGTTCTGCAATTTGCCACCATTCGATTGCCGAAACTCCGTCTTTTCCCCAAATTTCTTCAAACCCCAATTCATCAAGTTCTTCTGGAAATTTGATTCGATACAAATCAAAGTGATACAAACGAAACTTAGGCGAATCGTAAATATTGTACAAAGAAAAGGTAGGGGAGTTAATTGAACTTTCCGTTTCAAATCGACTAAACCATTCCCGAATGAAAGTAGTTTTCCCAGCTCCCATTTCTCCAGTAAGCAGTAGAATCGGGAATTGACCTTTCTTTAGAAACTGGGTTACTAACTGGTCTAAACTTAAAAATAGGGAACTCAGTTCCGATTCTCTCAGGGAGAGAAAAGTTGCCTTCATTGGTTAAAGAACTTCTCCACATCGAAGGAATTAAATTGATAAGCGGTTCTACAAAACTCACACGTGATTTCGATTTTTCCCATTTCATCAATGATAGAGTCGGCTTCTTGTTTGCCAAGGGAAGCAATGATGTCAGCTACCTTATGCCTAGAACAATCGCATAAAAATTCAGGAGCTTCGTTACTTAAAATTTCTAAATCGGATCCAATTTCGGTTTGTAAAGATAGAAACATTTCATCCAAACCCAAAGCCCAAAAGGATTCTTTTTGAATCAAAGGTTGGATTTTTGAAATTAAAAATAAAAAACTATCTTCAGGTGCATCGGGGAGGGCTTCAAAAAACAAACCCTTAGCAGAAAAATCATTTCCAGGAAAATCAAAAGGGGAAACTTCCATCCCGACAATACCTTTGATTTGTTCAGACTCAGTTAGGTATTTTATAAAATTAACTTCGAAAGTATCTTCTACGAGGTTGGTATAAGACTGATATGTATCAGAATCAAAGTCCCAACGAATCACTTTCATAATTCCTTGTCCTAATATAAATTCGTTTCGGATATCACCCTCTTCCAGGTTTGCCGAATAGGCCACAGATTTCATTTTTCCATAGCGATCACTATAGGCTAATGCTTGTTTATTGGAATCATCCTTCCATTGAATGCTAACCTTTTGTTGGTTTTTTGTCATCTCTGCGAGAAACAACGCACCCATCATGGTTTTGGAAAGGAATACGGACATTTCTTTGTTAAGAGAATGTAGAAACATCGCTTCTTTCGCAGTTTCTGTGAGATTCACTAGAGTAAATCGATAGTGATGGGAGTTGGATATACCTAAAATAACTTTGTCAGACATTATTTGATTGAAAGGGGTGTTTTCTGATTCAGTTTGTGTCACAAGATAGATTCTGCAATCGCAAAAAGGAAAAATATGATCTTTGGTGCCTGTTATTACCCCGAACAATGGAACCCTAAGGACTGGGATGAAGACCTAAAAATAATGAAAGAAATGGGTCTTTCTTCGGTAAGGCTTGCAGAATTCGCATGGGGAATCATGGAACCGAAGGAAGGTAAGTTCGACTTTTCTTTGTTTGATGCAGTTTTAAAAAAAATTCAAGAACACGGGATGACTGCAATTTTAGGAACTCCCACAGCCACCTTCCCGCCCTGGTTGTACAAAAAATTTCCCGAAATTGTTCAGGTATCTAAAGAGGGAATTGTTCGAGGAATTGGCACAAGACGCCAAGCTTGTTTTTCTTCTCCTGCCTATAAAAAAGCAACAGAACGAATGGTAACTGCAATGGCAAAACATTTTGGGAATCATCCTGCTGTTGTTGGTTGGCAAATTGATAATGAACCAGGGCACGAAGGTTCGGATGTAGATTATTCCCCTTTGGCATTAAAAAATTTTCGAATTTGGCTAAAGAATAAATACAAAACATTAGATTCGCTTAACAAACGTTGGGGGAATGTATTTTGGGGAGTTATTTATTCTGATTGGAGTGAAATTCCCTTACCCGCCGCCCACGTAGCTAGTAATTTTAATCCTGCCATGATCCAAGACTACTATAGATTCCAGTCGGATGAACTTGTATCCTATATTCACTTCCAAGCGGACATATTGCGAAAGTATAGTAAAAACAAACTACTGACTACCAATCTTTATCCCTCACCATTTTTACCAGTGACGGATATGTCGGAATTATTCTCTAAGTTAGACTATGTGTCTTGGGACAATTATCCTGTTTGGGGGAACCAACAAGAACCATACCCACATCCACTCGTCACAGCAACCCAACAGTATTCAAGAGGATTAAAAAACATACCATACACTGTGATGGAACAGTTCTCTGGAGTACAAGGCCATGATACCTTAGGGTATCTTCCTCCCCCTGGACAAATTGGACTTTGGTTGACACAAGCCATTGTGAATGGTGCCAATCAAATTTATTTCTTTCGTTATCGGACAGCTCGTTTTGGTCAGGAACAATTATGTTATGGGATTTTGGATCATGGGAAAAGAAAAACAGCCAAATACTTTGAACTAAAAGATACCATCGAGGATATCAAAGAATTTGCCTTTGATGTGGCAGGTTCGCCTTACAAGGCAGAGGTGGCAATCCTACATGATATCGAAAATTCTCGTAATTACAAACACCAACCTTTGAGTGATGGTTTAAAATTTGCACCTGTTCCTTTCGCACAAGTGGGTTATGACATAGAACTTGCTACCTGGTTTGCGGGAACCAATGTGCTAAATGTAAATTCCCATTCCTTACCAGTTCGTGCTGAGAATGATTGGTCTCAGTACAGAGTTCTCACACTTCCTCTTTATACAATGTTTGATCCAATCGTTGTGGATAAACTAAAAGCCTATGTGGCAAATGGGGGAACTTTGGTTCTCGGATACCGAGCTGGAATTAAGGACAAAGACCATTGGATGGTAGAAGAACCGGTTCCAGGTGTTTTTTCCGAGATGGCGGGTGTGGAAGTATTTCAATTTGAGGCACCGGCTACAGACAAAGTGGGAATTCGGATGGGAATTTTACCACTCAAAGGGTCTAAGTTTTGTGAAATTTTAGAGCCTACAACCGCCAAAGTGATCGCACGATGCAAGGATTCAAAAAAGTTTTATTCGGGAAAACCGGCCATCTCTGTCAATACTTATGGTAAAGGGAAAGTCTATTATGTAGGAACTTCTTTAACTCCTGAAAGTTTTATCCTTTTATACCGAAAGATATTAAAAGAAGCAGGTGTTCGATTTAGTTTTCTGGGTGCGAGCATTGAACGCCACCACCGTGAAGGAAAACAATATGATTATGAAATTACGATGAACCATTCGAATCGTTACAAGTTGGCTGGACTTTCCATTTTGAAACCCTTTGGTTATAAAATCAGAAGAATTCCAAAATAGAAATCTGTTATTTGAAAATAGAAAATGAGAATACAAGATTATAAATCAATCAATCGAATTCTAAGCGAAACATCCGCAAAAAATAAACTTGGTGAAATTTTTGTAGATAATCTGCATTCACCTTATATTCAATTTCCAGAAAAATTTGTAATTTCGGGAACTTCTGTCACACAACCAGAGTTTGGTGATATTAAAGATTTTGTACATACAATTCTAAAATACATTCCTGAAGCTATTGAGGGAACTTGTTTATTACCAGAACCTCGGCCCAAAAGAGAGACAGGAAAATTGTTTTTTGTAAGACCCATGTTATTTGGTTCTTCTCGGTTTTTATATGTATTTTCGGTGGATATGTTGTATTTGGGTGGAGCAAAGTCAGAAGAGATTAAAAAACCTGGTTCTCAAAATATGACTCCATCTATCCTTACGGACAGGTTGTACTTTCAAACCAAAATCATTCACCTCCATTCCACGAAAGAAGACGGAGAGGATATTATTGATTTTGAAGCAAAAAGATTTCAAGGTGGGGTGTTTCGTGTAGAATCAGAAAATGATGACCACAAACCCATTCGTAAGTTTTCCGAAATTTTTGATGAAATTGACTTTTCGGAAACTGAATCTACAATTCGTGAAGAATTAGGAATCAATGCTGAGGTTTGGAAATTAGGAAGGATCTACAGTCCCATTGGAATAGACTATTTGTCTCTATCTCTAAGATTTTTAATCCCTAGTTTGCCAAAAACCATCCAACAGTTCAAAAACTTTTATCCGATTCTAACGGAAACAGATGCGGGAATTCCGGATGAAACTTTAAAGAAATACCATGAATACCTTTCTTTATTCGAAGTAGAAAGAACTCAGTCGAAGTCTGGGAATATTTTGTGGAAAGTCATTCCGAAATCATCCGATAATTAAGTAGCAGGTCATATGGGCATATCTTCACCAACCATTAATTTCCCCGTAGATGAAACCATCAAACGGATCGAATACGTAAAAGCAAATGCTATGGGAATTATCCATGAAGCAAAAAAGATCCAACGAGAAGTTTCATCCATCCGATCAGAGACTGATGCGCACGAAAAGGAACGAATTGATGCCGCTGATGGTAAGTTAGGTGATATTCTGATTCGATTTTTGCAAAAATCATTTCCAAAAGATGGTATCATTTGCGAAGACAAACCAACCATTGATGGTGGCGATTTTAAGTGGATCTTAGATCCCGTGGATGGCTCTATGAATTTTGTTCGTGGGCTTCCTTTATATGCTATTTCCTTTGGTTTAGAACATAGAGAAACACCTGTCGGTGGAGTGGTGATTGTTCCTCCTCAAGAATCTGTTTACTCAGCAGTGATGGGAGAGGGCGCTTATAAAAATGGGGAACAAATTCATACCTCCACAATTTCAGAATTAAACCGGGCCATTTTTTCTCCCAACCTTCCGACAAAACGAGCCCATATGATCCAAGAAATTATGGCTGATCTTTCTGGTTTTTTAACCTATGCACGTTCCTTTCGTAGGACAGGTTCCTTTGTTTTGGATGCATGTTTTATCGCCGAAGGTGTGATGGATGCCATTTGGGAAAAAACAGTCAAACATTGGGACGTTTCTGCCATTTCTGTAATTTTAGCGGAAGCCGGTGGGAAATTGACTGACTTGAATGGAGTCCATTATTATACCGGACTTCCTGAATTAGTGGCTTCTAATGGAGTTTTACATTCAGAAATTTTAAATTTATTAAAGACAGTTCGTTCTACAGTCAGTCGAAATTGATAGAGGGAATGCTTAGAACCATTCTACTTTTTTAGTTTACGATTTGCTTTTGCGATCCATACTAGATACAAAATACAAATACACTTGAATCCATCAGGAGACACCCACCATGGAACATAAACTCCCAGAACTTCCTTATGCAAAGGATGCCCTTGCGCCCCATATTTCTGCAGAAACTCTCGAGTTTCACTACGGAAAACACCACCAAACTTACGTTACAAACCTTAACAACCTAATCAAAGGTACTGAATTTGAAAACGCTAGTCTTGAGGAAATCGTACAAAAATCTTCCGGCGGAATTTTTAATAACGCAGCTCAGATTTGGAACCATACTTTTTACTGGCATTCCCTTTCCCCAAAAGGCGGCGGAGCTCCTACAGGCGCTGTTGCAGATCTTATCACAAAGTCTTTTGGTTCTTTTGATGTTTTCAAAGAAAAGTTTTCGCAATCGGCAATTACTAACTTTGGATCTGGATGGACCTGGCTCGTAAAAAAAGGTGACGGAGTAGAAATCGTGAATACAAGCAATGCCGGTAGCCCTTTAAAAGATGGACTCCAATCTTTGCTTACAATCGACGTTTGGGAACATGCTTACTATATCGATTTCCGTAATGCCAGACCAAAATATGTGGAAACATTCTGGAATCTAGTAAACTGGGACTTTGCGAACCAAAACTTAAAATAAGAACGGATTCAAAACAATAGCACGAAAGGCAGGTTCCGGAATCCGGCTCCTGCCTTTTTTATTTCATAAAAAGATTCAAAAATGAATCTTGGTACCTAATACAGAGTTTTTTATGAGCCAAACACTTCCGAAAATCAAGATCCCCAAAAAACCCAATTATACTTCATTACTATTGCCGGAAGGAATCGAGTTTTGGGAACTCTTTCGGGTGGTTGAGACAAAATATGAGAATTGTTTTTTACTAGAATCGGCAGGGGACAACCAATACGACTCTCGTTATTCGGTTATGGGTTTCCAACCTTCCCATCTTCTTGTGGGAGAGACTGGTGTTTTAGAAATTGATGGAAAAAAATACTCTGTTGAAAACCCATACTATGCTCTCAGGGAACTGACTGATTACAATTCGCTAAGCATTAGTTATGCGGGAGGATTTGTTGGTTATTTGGGTTATCAAAGTATGCAATTCTTTGAACCAAAATTAAAACTAGAACCACACCCTGATTTTCCTGCGATGATTTTCGGTTTGTATTTGGATGGACTCATTTACGATAAATTTACAGGTGAGTTGATTTATTTTGATAATGGAACCAACCGTATCGAAGAAGTGAACCAAATTCTGAAACTTGCAGTAAATCAAAAATCAGAGAAACCAGAAGCCAAAGTTTCTCTCCTGCAACCAGGTTTATCCAAAGAAGTTCATAAACAAATGGTGGAAGAAGCTTTAGAAGAAGTGAAAGCAGGAAACACCTTCCAATGCCAAATTGGATTCGAAGAAATTTACCAAGTGGATGGAAATCCATTGGCAATTTATGAAACATTACGGGAGATCAATCCCTCTCCCCATATGTATTATGTAAAATTTGGATCTCGTGCTATTTTAGGTGCGAGTCCAGAATTACTCTTTCGATTGCGACAAGGAGAAATGGAATCCTTTCCGTTGGCAGGAACCACCAAACGTGGAGTTGATGCAAAAGAAGATACTCTCCTTGCAAGAAAACTTCTCACCGATCCTAAGGAAATTGCAGAACATAATATGCTCATCGACCTTCACCGGAACGATGTAGGACGCGTAGCAAAGTTTGGAACGGTCAAAGTGCGAAGGCGATTTGATGTAAAAAGATTTTCTCACGTGCAACATATCTCGAGCGAAGTGGTAGGAATTCTTTCTTCTAAAGAAGATATGTTTTCGGGACTTGCTTCCTCATTTCCAGCGGGAACACTTTCTGGTGCACCAAAAATTGAATCGATGAAAATCATTGAACGCATTGAAAAGTCACCACGAGGTCCTTATGGTGGTGCTGTGGGAAGTTTTGGTTTGAATGGAGATTGTACTTTTGCGATTCCGATTCGTAGTTTTTTTGTGAATGGGAACAAAGGATTTGTTCGGGCATCCGGTGGAATTGTTTTTGATTCCAAACCGGAAGATGAATACCAAGAGATCATTAATAAAATGGCCTCTGTTCGCAAAGCTCTCGATTTACATAAAAAATCTTAAACAAAAATGCCCAAACCAATTGAGAAACAAATAAAAACCGAAGGAAAAATTACACCAATATGAAAGTACTCATCCTCGATAATTACGATTCTTTTACATTCAATCTCTACCAAATTGTAGGCGAAATATTAGAAGAAAGGGAAGAACCCTTCCAACTAGATGTGATTCGAAATGACGAAAAATCTTTTGAAGTGATTCAATCAGCTAACTATGATAAAATTATTATTTCTCCAGGCCCGGGCCATCCCGCAGATCCGGCTTACTTTGGAGTGAGTGCTGACATTCTAAGAGAGTTGGGTAAAACCACTCCGATACTTGGAATTTGCCTCGGCATGCAAGGTATGGCAACAGTCTTTGGTGGGGAAGTGGTTCGTGCCAATGTGGCAATGCATGGAAAACTTTCTCCCATTGAACATGATGGAAGAGGTGTTTTCCAAGGCCTCACACAAGGAATAGAAATTATGCGTTATCATTCATTAGTTGCAAAAGAAACTTTGCTGCCAAAGGATTTGGAAATTACAGCCCGAGTTTCTTCTGGTGAGGGGAAGGGGGAAATTATGGGACTAAGGCATAAAACTTTAAAAATCGAAGGTGTACAGTTCCATCCAGAATCGTTTGGATCGGAAGAAGGAAAAGACCTACTAAGAAATTTTATCAATTCCTGATCATCTTTAATCTGCACAGAGAAATCTATAAAATATAACTCTTCAATAGCAAGATATTATAAAATATTTGCGACCTATATCTTTTAGATTATTTTAAATCTTGTAACATAGCCTCTTCCCATGCGACAAAAAAATCAAAATCATTGCTAGCTTTTTGAGAATCATCACCACCAAACAAAGAAAAACGTTTTCGTTTGGTTTCGTTGTATGTAGTAATTGTATTGATTTGTCCTCGCGGTGTTTTTCTAAATGTTGCGTGAATTTGAGAGCCTCCTCTTCCTTGGCTTCCTTGGATGAGTAGGGTAAAAAAATCATTAAAGTACTCATCCATGTTGCCTGGGATAAAAAAGTTTACAAAGCCTTGTGGGATGATATAGAAAAAACTTCCGTTAATTTCCTTTTTTCCAATTCGTACAAAATTTCCGCTTAGAATATCTGTTTGATTTTCAAAACTAGTTTTTAATTTATACTCCAAGTTGTTGATTTTCACGGTGATACCAAAAGATCGAATTTCAATATCACCTAAAAAACGAATCTCCTTTGGAAAAAGAAAATAATCCGCAGGTGGATTAATGGGAAAATGAAATTGAATTGTTTTACCTTGGTTTGTGATCTTAAATTTATGCGTTGGGTTGGATTTATCCCAGACCTCAATGTTTAACTTTGTCTTCTCTAAGCGAGATCCTGTGCGTTGGTAGAAGCCTGGAAATCTACTTTTGGTTTCCTCGTTGATTGTAAATTCTAATGTATGCCATTCCGCATTTTCCGTTACATGGCATAACATAGCACTGCAAAGAAACTGTAAGTTTTGAGAAGTTGATTTTAAGGATTGATAAGCGTTGTGGTCATTGATCGCCAATGCGAAATCATGGAACCATTTGAAAAAATCGCGCGGTTGGTATCCGTTTAATTTATGAATGGTCTTCTTTTCAACGGCATAAATTTCTCGTTCTTCCCAAAGTTTTGGAACGAAGGTAACTTTTGCCAAATAATCATATTTAGGTGGCTCTGGTTCGTTCCAATGCAGATTCCAATTCTGTTGGTTGTCAATGCTACCTGAGAGGGAAAGGAAGGGATAACCTTCAGGAGTTTTTTGAAATTGGGATTCGTTCTCTTCGCTGAGACTACCTGCAAGGGCTGCAAAATATATTTCGTTTTTTGAAGTGGATTTGATGGAACGTTGTAGGTGGTCATACCCTTTCCAAAACTGATAATAGTTTTTATTTTTTTGAAAACAATTAGAAACACTAACGAAGATTAGTGTACATAATAAATAATTTTGTAAGTTATATTTCTTTTTTAAGAATGCCATATATTTCTTGGATGAGATCTTCATCCATTTGTTCCTGATGGGATGAAGAAATCAATTTTCCCGATTTATTAAATATTCGTAAGTAGGATTCGCCTTTGGTTAGACCAACGGAGAGGTATCCTTTGCGATCCAAAAGAATACTTTCATATTGTTTAGTTTTGGATTCTTCTAGGTAATCCTCTACAAGTTTGTTGGTTTCTTGAAAATCCAAATAAAGAAGAAATTGGACTTTTGAACTATCTTTCCAAAGCAGATTTTGCATTTTCCAATAGAGTTTTCGACCTTGTTTGCGGCAGATTTCCAGATCGCGGAGAAAACATCCCATGAGTACTACTGGTTTTCCTTTTACAGAACTGTCAGAATACGATTGCCCATATTGGTCCTTCATCTGAAATTGTGGCATGGACTGTGCATTCCATTTTTCACCAGAGATAAAAACAAAGGCTAATAAAAAAATTAAAAACCGAACCACGGTCTTCAGTGTATTCATAAATTCATTAACGGCAAGTTCAAAAAAATTCTTCGTTTTGATTCTTATTTTTTTTATCTTTGGTTGCTCCAGTTTTTCAAGCAAAATCAAACTCATTGATTCTTCTGCCTCTTTAGCATTTTTTGAAGTGGAGGAAGAGGAGTGGCGAAAAATTTTCCCGACTGAAATTTCTAAACTTAATATAAATTCAAAAAATTTAGCCGAGTTGCCTAGAGTATTAAAATCCATCCAATACAAACGTGGTGTCCTGGCTTATGAAGAATGGGATGTTCTGATTCCAGAAAGTTACCTTCCTGAAATACAAAAGTTTGCTGAGAAGATAGTTACAAACAAAGAACCTAAAGTCTATTTGTGTATATTTAAGTTAGATGACATCCTCTCACCAAATGTCAAAATTTTAAAAACAAGTTTTTATATCTTAGGTACAGAAGATGGTTTGGTTTTATTATTTCATGAAATCAATACCAATATCAGTTTCCAAACACAGTATTCGTTTGAAGACTGGGTGATTTTTCATCCTTCCTTAATCAAACCAATTTACAGACCAGAACTTTGGCTACGAGATAAACAACAGATGAGTCTATATAAAGATAAGTTTGCAGTCAAAAATGCAATTTATGGAAATGTAGTTGTTTACCAGATTCCAGAACTGATTCCCAATCCCCCTCTCTATCGGTATCCCAAAGAGGAAGAAATCATCGCACCAGTAGAACAATGGAAGTCAGTTCCAGAAAAACTAAAAGCATTAGAGGAAATGAGAAAAAACAAACTCATTACAGATGAAGAATACAACAGCAAAAAAACAGAACTTTTAAAAGAATTTTAAATTCCATCTCCATGAATAAATTCTTGAATGAATCGATCATCTTCCGGAGCATCTATAGAAGATTTTTCTAACCGTTGTTGTTTTTCGTATAGTTTGTTAATGAGTTGTTGTTGGGTTTCCACTTTTTCCAATAGAACAGAAAAAACTTTGGCAATTGGATCTGGCATTTGATTGTGCTCTAACATTTGTTCTACGCTATCAGATGCAGTGTCACCGGCTTTCACAACCTTACCTGGAATTCCTACCACGGTACAACCCGCTGGAACATTTCGCATAACAACGGATCCAGCACCAACTCGAACATGGTCTTCGACAGTTATGTTTCCAAGAACCTTGGCTCCAGCTCCGATCACTACATTTTTACCAATCGTAGGGTGACGTTTTCCAGATTCTTTTCCTGTTCCCCCAAGGGTTACACCTTGAAAAATCAGAGAGCCGCTGCCTACAATTGCGGTTTCCCCAATCACAACTCCAGAGCCGTGATCGATAAAGACACCTGGGGCAATTTTGGCTCCAGGATGAATGTCAATTCCTGTCAAAAACCGACTAATGTAATTGATTAGTCTCGGGATGATGGGCAATCGAAGTTTATAGAGTAAATGAGCAAATTTATGGAGCCAAAGGGCATGTAGTCCCGGGTAACAAAGAACAATTTCCAAATAGGATTTTGCCGCCGGGTCAAATTTTTTGATAATTTTTATATTTTCAAACATTGATTAATTGGTTTTAAAATTACTGATTAGACTAGTCAACTTTTCCAAGAGTTGGGAAAGATTTAAAAGAGTAAAGGCTTGAGGTTCTGTACAAAGAATTCACTTGTTCAATGGAATCCCAAGTCCCCATTTGAGGAAGAAAATTTTCATTAGGTGGGACTGCAAAAGCGAATCAACTTTCCGAATTCGTAAGGAATTGACACAGTTTTACCAAATGGTACCGGGTTAGACTTGGATCTGAATTAAGTTCAGATCGCATAGACCCTTCTAAATTTCTTATACTAATCAGGTTTCTAATTGCTTCTATAGTTAACTTCTATATTCTTTCGAGTATAAATAAATTTCTAGGTTGTTCCGACTTTGGAATCAAAAAAAACAATACACATTCTTTTATTCATTCTTACTTTTTTTACTTTGACTTATTCTGATATATTTCTCAATCCTCAAGTGCCTCAAACATTAGAGAATTATAAACTTATGTTTTTTGAGAACTGGCCTTATTCGGTTTCTTTGTTATTCATTTTATTTGCACATGAAATGGGGCATTATTTACCCGCAAGACATTATGGTGTTAAGGCTACATTGCCTTATTTCATTCCTTTACCTGTGGGGCCGATTGGAACCATGGGAGCTGTAATCCAAATCAAACAACAAATTCCTGATAAAAAAGTTTTATTCGACATTGGAATTGGAGGACCCACCGCAAGTTTAATCCTTTCCGTCATTGCTTGGTTAGTTGGTATTAGTTTGTCCAAAGTGATTGAAATACCGCCAGATTTTGATCGATCTGGTTTTTTGTTTTTTGGAGATAGTCTTTTCACATATTTTACAACCCAGTGGATCCTTGGGCCCATTGATCTTTCAACGATGGATATACAAGCGCATCCACTCGCCAAAGCAGGATGGGTAGGTCTTTTGATCACAGCAGTAAACCTACTTCCCTTTGGGCAGTTGGATGGAGGTCATGTCATTTATTCTATGTTTGGTGAAAAATATCGCAATTGGATTCATCGTTTGTTTGTATTTTTTTTAATTTTTGCTCTGATTCATTTTACTTGGTTACTTTGGGGTTTTATCATCTACTATGTTGTGAAGATCGAACACCCTTTCATACGTGATTCAGCATCGGGAATTGGAAAATTTCGTTTTTACTTTGGAGCTGCGATGTTAGTAACATTCCTAATCATTTTTGTTCCGAAACCGATTATCTTGGGTTCAGAATTTGAAGATTCCTCTTTACTTATAGATATTTTTCGTCTGATAACACATAACTTTGGGTTGGATTCATGATTCGTATTTTATTATTATTAACTTTTTTTTCCTTTGGACTATTGGCTCAGGAAAGTAAGGAATACAAACTTACAGAGAAAGCTTATGGTCTTGCTTGGGATGGCATCAATTTTTGGTACATCGATACCAATCGTCGTGCGATTATCAAAATCAATGAAATTGGAGAACAAGAGATCTTTAACTTAGGTTTAGCAAACCTTCGAGGCATTAGTTTTGATGCTCGTGAAGGCAAACTTCTTGTAGTGGCACCGAAACAGATTTTGAAACTAGATCCCAATTCCGGCGGGATTACAGACAAAATTCAGATCCCCCTTTCCAATGTTGCAGGGATTGCCAGTGTCGGAAATTATTATTACATGTTAGATTTGGATTCTGGAAAAGTTCAAATTTATGATCAATCCACTTCACTTTTGATTGGCGGATTTTTTACGGATCGGACTAGACCACGTGACATCTGTTATGGTAGAGATTCTTTATGGATTTCAGACTCGGCAGATAATAGTATCTACCGTTATGATACTAAAACAGGAAAAATTACAGGATCGATTAAAACAAACCTTCGTTCCATTCGTGGTGTTTTGCTCAGTGGATCAAAACTTTGGGTTGTAGATAGGGAAAATAAAGAAATCAAAAACATTCCCTTCGTAGAAACAGAACGTTTTATTGCTTCTGGCGAAGAGGAATACAATTTAGAAGTGACATTAAAATTCAAACTTGATTCTGTTTCTTTGTCAAAAGCACAAATTGCGATCCTTCATCCACCATCGAATGAACAACAAAGAATTCGATCTGTTAAATTTTCCGATCCAACCTACCAGCCGACTTTCATTCAAAGGAATCGAGTCCAAATGAAAAAGTTATCGATTGAAGATTTGCCTGGAGAACAAACTGTTAAATATAAATTTTCTTCCAAAAACCAATTCATTAAGTATTATGTAACCGATGAGTATTTGGATAAAGAAGCAACCTATCCAGGGGATGTAACTGCTTTTTATGAAAAACTTAGTGAGGAACAAAAACTTTTACCTAGGGATTATCTGGATGCCATCTATCAAGCACGCCAAACGAGCATTAGTATAAATGACTTTAAAGATAAAATGAAAGAAATTGGAGTCCCTATGCAGCCATTTCGAATGATTCGGTTTGAAAAAGGAAAGCCGAAGTCGATGCAAGATTCCTTATCCATTTTTCTTTTGAGTTATGGTTGGATTCCTATAGCAGATTTAGGTCTTGGAAGTAATACGGACAAACGATATTTTGAAAAAAAAGAGTCTGACTTGATTTTATTCCAAAGTTTGAATTCCAAATCTTCAAATTCTCCGGTATACTTTCGTAAGGATGCCAACTCGGAATGGGAAAACTTACCTGCTGAAATTACTTACAAAATTAAGTAAAATATCCGTTTTCTTTTTATTTGCCTGTTCTGACTACGGACAAAGAAGTGATTCCCTGTTCGTAGACAAAACGTTCGAACGTGAAAGTAAATTTCAGGAATTAGTAGACACCACTTGGATTCAATTTCCGAAATTGGGATTGTATTGTGAAAAAGAAATTTCCTATCACAAAATTTATTGCAAAGTCCAAACAGTTCTTAGTTTTAAAAAACTTTCCGAGTATTTAGGGATCCAAATTTTCGAATCCGGCCCTCACACTAAATACTACCTAGAATTGAATTCTCCTACTGAATTTGGACATTACAATCCAGAATTTCCTTTGAAACTACGAGAATTTCTCATTCCTGCAAAAACAAATCCATCATTATACAAGATAACTTTACCAATTTATGAAAGTTTGATTCGAAGCACGGCTCGTGAATTTTTTATTGTCTACCAAAAACTAGATTCAAATCCAAGATTTTTTCGAAAAGAGGCTGACCGTTATTTATTGTTAGTGGAAGAAGACAGGTTAGATCCCTTTTACTTAGATCGATTTATTTTATTTCTTTATCCTGCCTTCACGGATAATGAAGATCCAGAAGAGTCTTCTCGTTTTGTTTATAGAAAAGGGGATGAAACCATAGATGCTCAAGTGGTAAAGGAAGTTGTTGGATTTTGGATTCGCAGAAAGGCGGATGGTACGGATACAGAATTTATTTTAGGTTTGGTGGATTTACTTAAGTTGTACGATTCGGAGTTTTATCAAAACCGAACCGCACAAAATATCAACTAATATCGATTAACCTAAAATACCTTTTACGGCATCAATTACATCTTTTTCATCGGACTCGCTCATACCAGCAAACAAAGGAAGAGAAATGGATCTATCATACATTTGGCATGCGTTCGGATATTCTTTTCTGTTGTATTGGAATGTCTTCTTATAATAGGGATGTTCGAAGATAGGAATGAAGTGTAAGCTTGTGCCAATATTTTTTTCTTTTAATTCTTCAACAAAACTATCTCGTCCTACCTTGGCAATTTTTGGATCCAATTCAATACGATAGAGGTGCCAACTATGAAGTCCGTTGGAGTCTTCTTTCGGAAGTTTGATTCCTTTTAAAGAACTAAATTCTTGGTTATAATGTTTTGCAATCTCAGTCCTGCGCTCCCAAAATCTATGAGATTCTTTTAATTGCACAACACCTAATGCGGCAGCGATGTCAGTCATATTGTATTTGAAACCTGCATCTACCACTTCGTAATACCAACCAGGCCTGTTAAATGCATCACGGTTAATCCCATGAAGTCGCATTTTGCGAATTCGTTCTGCTGCCTCTTTATGAGAAGTGGTAACCATTCCGCCTTCTCCTGTGGTAATTCCTTTAGTAGCATAAAAACTAAATACAGTGAAGTCACCCCAGGTTCCGATCATTTTGTCTTTATGGACTGCGGGGAAAGCGTGGGCTGCATCTTCGATTACGTATAAATTATACTCTTTTGCAATTGCCAAAAGACCTTCCATATCGCAGGTATAACCGGCCAAATGTACGGGTAAGATGGCTTTGATTTGTTTGCCAGATTTTTTACTTTTGAGTTCTTTACCGTTCCATTTGCACTTAGATTCGATCGTTTCCCGTAAGGTAGTTGGGGTCATCAAATTGTGGATTGGATCTACATCGGTGAGAATGGGTTCCGCCCCAAAATAACAAATGACTTCGGTGGTGGCTGTGAATGTGACCGCACTGGTAATGGCGGCATCTTCGGAGGTGAGTCCGATCGCTTCTAAAGCTAGGTGGAGACCTGCGGTCGCCGAATTGACGGCAATGGTTTCTTTACTCCCCACAAAGTCGCTAAACTCCATCTCGAACTGTTTGACTTTGGGGCCTGAGGTGACCCATCCAGACCTTAGAACTTGGGCCACTTCTTCAATAGCATCCTCAGAAATCGAAGGAAGTGCAAACGGTAGGAAGGTTTTGCGAGATGTGAGCATATTCATTTATACGACATAATTCAGAAAAAATTTCCAGTCTTTTCCGCCCCCAAACTTCCTATCGACGAGATTTTTCAAACCTAAATAGGGATTTTCACTTAGGCTTTAAAAATCTACTTGTAGATACCCAGGAAATTCAGCATTCTTTCCTGGAACATGGAAGTTCCTTTTTCTGAGATTTTAAATCGTATTGCTGTCATTGACCGAGACATTGCAGAGCTCAACCGCCTAAAGAGCCGCCTGCCAGCTGACAGACCGTACTCGCCAACCATCCAACTTACATTTGATAAACAAATCAATACTCTGTTAAACGAAAGGGTTTCTTTGATGGAACTCCCGATCCTCCATCCGCCCCTTTGGTTACTTTCCAAAGAGGGGTTGGAACCGTCAGTAGAGTCGTCTGTTCTCAAAGAACGGAGATCATTACTTGCAGGGGATTTGTCGGTTCCTCATCCTAATGAGCAGGACGTCATCAATTTCATTCGTGAAATTCCAAAAACCGAAGTGCACCTACACTTAGAAGCTTGTGTGAACAAAGAGACATTGAAGTTTTTGTACAAAAAGAACGGCATCGAGGTCACAGATAAAGAGTTTGAAGATAAATACAATTTCAAAGATCTAAATGGTTTCATTCAGGTTTTCTTTTTTGTCCAAGGTTCGGTGAAAGAAGCATCTGACTTGGGATATTTTATCGATAGTTTGGCTGAATATTTGCGTTCTAATAACATTATCTATTGCGAAGCTTTTTTTGCTCCATCTAAGTTCATTCAAAATGGATTAGACTTTGATGAAATGGTGGAAGTGATGGTAAATCGTATTCGTCAAATCGAAGTTAAAGATGGAATCACCATACGCTTGCTAGTTGACGTTTCTCGTTCCTTTGGTCCAGAGAATGCGATGAACAATCTCAAGAGAGTTTTGGGATTAAAACAGAAAGAAGTGATTGGAATTGGTCTTGGTGGGGCGGAACTTATGGGTCCTGCAAAAGATTATTCCGAAGTGTTTAAAGTTGCACGTGAGTCTGGTTTGCGATGTGTGGCTCACTCCGGCGAAGACGATGGCCCTTGGGCGATTTGGGATGCGGTAAACCTTTGTAAGGCGGAAAGAATTGGGCACGGAACTTCTGCCATCCAAGATCCTGAACTGGTTCGTTATATGAAGGAAAACAGAATTCCTATTGAGATTTGTGTGACTTCCAATGTTTTTACTGGAAAATATGTTCGTAAGGAACAAAACCATCCGGTTCGTTATTATTATGACCAGGGACTTATGTTGTGTATCAATACAGATGACCCTGATATCTTTAACGTAAATTTAACTTACGAATTTTTTAAACTCTATCGCTTTTTGGATTTTTCTATCGATGAGATCATTGATTTGGTGAGACAAGGTGTGCTTTGTACTTTCCATCCGGAAAAAGATTCTTTATGGAAGTCTATGGAAGAAAAAATTGATTTAATCAAATTAAAATACAATTTAGTATCGGAAAAACAAATAGCAGCTGTTTGAGTGTAGTGAATCAAAGGTTTTGCGACCTAGCCATTACCACCAATGGCAAAGCTATCGTTTCTCTAAAAATTGAATACAAATCACGGATTTCCACATACCTTGCATAAGATGTTTTTACGTTGAGAAACCCGGCTTTTTTCAAAAGAAACTTCGCTCCTGGTAGATGGTAGTATTGGGAAATGATGAGTATCGATTCATCAAAATTCGAACCTAAGATGGCCTTTAGGTTATTTGCTGATTTTTCTGTTGTGTAGCCTTGGTTGTCTTCTATGATATGATTAGAATCAATTCCTTGATTGATTAAATAGTCTTTCATCACTTTTGCTTCATCAAAACCTTCTTTTCCCATTCCTCCAGATACAATAATTTTCTGAATCAGATTTGATTGATAAAGATATACGGTTCGATCCAATCTAGCTTTCAACCGATCTGATGGTAATCCATTTAACTCTACTTTGTTTCCGAGGACTAAGGCTGTATGGGATTTCATTTCTTTTTCTTCAACAAGTCCAGTGGAGATAATGTAAGCGGAAGAAATTAGGAAATACGAAAAAGATAATTTGACTAACGAATAAAGTATCTTTTTCATTTGGGTTTGGAAATGAGAGCTCCAAGAAATTCTGAGTTATTCCACTCTTCAATGATTAAACCGTTTTTGAATTTAGAAACTATCATTTCGTCCCATTTGATTAATTTACCTGGCTTTAGATTTTTGTTTTTTGAAGGTTTGATTTTTCCTCGTAGAGTTCTTTTCCAAACAATGAACTCATCCGTATAAACAAGGAATTGAATTTTCACTACTTTTAAATCTGAGAAAAAATTATGTAAATCTTTACTCCATTTTATGATGATCTTATGCCCACTGTAATCTTTTTTTGATGTATGCACAACATAGTCTTTCGAGAAATACTTTGGAATTTCGGATGTTTTATGATTCGCTATTAGTTCGTTGAGTATGAATTCAATTTTCTTTTGGTTTTCCATATTTCGTTTCAATAACCCGAAGAAGGCGTTTTTCCTTTTGTTGTTCTAATTGATTAAGCTCATTTTCATAAAAACTGCCGAATTTGAACAAAGATCGCTAAAGTTTAGAAGATATAAAAAATACCTTGTGGCAAAGTTATTTCTTTCTCATTGTTTTGTATTTCTTTTTAACGTATTTTTCGTTCCCAAATAGCTCCGGTGGTAATGGCAAAAAATAACAAAGACAGATACCGAAATCCAATTTGGATAAAATATACTTCAATAGGCATTTTGGACATAGGAAGAAGGACGAGAATGTCTAAAAGCCAATTGATAAAAATCCAAGAGCATCCCGAAATAGGTTGACAATAAGTAGTTTGATATTAAACTATTGAAATAGAGGGATTGGAGTCAGTCAGAAACTCCAAGGAACCGTATGAACCAGACAGAAACCAAAGAGAATTTGAGTGTCTTTCCATCTTCCGATACGATTATGCCTTCGTATTTTTTGGGCCACGGAAGCCCAATGAATGCAATCGAAGAAAATGAATTTGTGGATGGGTTGCGGTACCTCGCAAACACGATTCCGAAACCAAAGGCCATTCTTTGTATATCGGCTCACTGGGTAACGGATGGAACCTTTGTGACTGCTATGGAAAACCCTCCCACCATACATGATTTTGGTGGTTTTCCAAAGGCTTTGTTTGATGTACAATACCCGGCGCCAGGTAGTCCAGAATTAGCAAAACTGATTCAGTCAATGGTGAAATCTCAAAATGTAAAATTAGATTACGAATGGGGTTTGGATCATGGAGCTTGGAGTGTGATCAAACATATTTATCCTAAGGCAGACATTCCGATTGTTCAGTTGAGTATGGACTATAAAAGTTCTTCCGAACAACACTTTCAATTAGCAAAAGAATTAACGCCGCTACGTAATCAAGGAATTCTTATTATTGCTAGTGGAAATATTGTACATAACTTGCGTATGGTGGCCTGGGATCGCTTGAACGAAGTGTATGGGTTTGATTGGGCACTTAATGTGAATCAAAAAGTGAAAGACTGGATCAATAAAGAAGATTACGAATCACTAATCCAAATTCGAAATCATGGGAAAGAATTTGAATGGGCCATTCCTACTGCCGAACATTATTTACCATTGTTATATATCTTGGGAGCGAAACTGAGTTCAGATTCGGTTTCTTTTTTTAACGATAAACCAGTCGCTGGTGCATTGACCATGACTTCAGTTAAACTGTATTCGAAGTCATAACAAGGATAAGGAAACTTATGGAGAAACCTTTAGAATTTTTAGTAAGAGAGCCCAAGGCTCCTAGTGAAAACCCTCCATTGTTACTTTTGTTACATGGAGTGGGTAGTAACGAAGAAGACCTTTTTTCCTTAACGAACTATCTTCCCGAATCCTTACTTATAGTATCTGTTCGAGGTCCTTTGACTTTAGGTAGAAATAGTTTTGGGTGGTATGAAGTGTTATTCACGACTGGCCAACCGAAAATTAATTTAGAACAAGAAAAAGAAAGTCGGAGGCTTCTGCTTCAATTTTTAGATTTTCTAAAGCTGAATTACAAATTTGATGAATCGAATGTTTGGATTGGTGGATTTAGTCAAGGTGCCATCATGTCTTATTCCATTGGTCTATTGTATCCTGAAAGAATCAAGGGAATCATTGCGCTGAGTGGGCGATTGTTGGAAGAAAACAAAGCACAAGTAAACATCTCAGAGAAGGTTCTAACTAAAAAGATATTTATTTCTCATGGTACAAATGATCGAGTTTTGTCCGTTGAGTTTGCTAGGTCCGTAAAAGGATATTTAGAATCGATAGGCGTCCATCCTCATTATCAAGAATATGAAGAAGGCCATAGTATCAATCGAGAGATGTTGAAAGATTTAATCCAATGGTTGGAAGTGGGGTTGGGAAATCATAACTGAAGATTAAAATAGAATTTATATTTAAGTTTTTTTTAACAGCTAGGGTTACAGTTCGTGGCATATCATTTTTAATCGAACATTGTTGTCCTTGATCTATCTATTGTAATTATTTTGATTCGTTATTTCGCCTCACCTTCTTTATCCAATTGCAAACATATACTAATTCTCTTATTTTTAAATCTTTGGTTTGGATTGAAGATTTTAGAACTATAAACGTATGTAGACAAACAAACGCACATAGAACGATAATTGCCAACTTTTGCGTCTATTAGCCCCATTTGCGTGGTTAATTGCATTACGCTTATTTCCCACTTGTGCTGTAATTAACGCCTACCTCTAGCGATTACGCAGAGAATTTTGGCGACTGTGCGCATTGCGTCTATCTCGCAGCAGCATCTACTCCATATAAAATCAACAAAGCATGAAACTTAAAGGTAAATATGCCAATGATCATAATACAAGAAAACCTATAGACTAAATTAGTGGTCCATAGGTTTTCTTGGGAATCAAATTTTAATTCGCTTAACGTCCGTTAATGATCTTGTGAATTTTGGAATCCTAATCAATAATCCCTAATCGTTTAAAAATAAGAGGAATCCGTTCCAAGTAAGGTTTGATTTGAAATATTTCATCCAAATCACTATCCTTTAGGATTGCCGAACATCTTGGATCTTGTTTCAAAAGATCACGAAGATTTTTGGATTGGTCACCCCAGACTGCCATTGCATTTTCTTGGACGATGAGGTAGGCATCTTCCCTAGAAATCCCACCTTTTTCAATCAGCCATAACAAAACTTTTTGAGAAAAAATCAGACCACGAGTTACGTTTAACGTACGTTCTGTGGCATCAGGATACACATGAAGTCCCTTCAGCACAAAGTTCATTTTTTCTAAAATGTAATCAAGGGCAATGGTGGAATCTGGAAGAACAATTCGTTCGGCAGAGGAATGAGAAATATCTCTTTCATGCCAAAGTCCCACGTTTTGTAATCCGACGTTTACGTTAGAACGAATGACTCTGGAGATTCCAGAAATACGTTCACAGACAACGGGATTACGTTTGTGAGGCATAGCAGAAGATCCTTTTTGGCCTTTAGCAAATGGCTCTTCTACTTCTCGGCCTTCAGTTTTTTGTAAGAGGCGAATTTCCGTTGCCATACGATCTAAACTCGCAGCCACAACACCAAGAACCGACATATAATATGCATGCCGATCGCGTGAGATCACTTGTGTTGCAATCGGATCGACTTTCAGGCCAAGTTTATTTAAAACATATTCTTCAATTTCTAAGTCAATATTGGAATAAGTTCCCACTGCCCCGGACAATTTACCTACCGCAATTTGTTCGCGCGCATCTTTCATCCGTTCTAAGTTACGTGTCATCTCAGCAAAGAAGAGAGCAAACTTTAATCCTAAAGTCATTGGCTCTGCATGGATTCCATGAGAACGTCCGATACAAGGAAGGTCTTTGTACTCTTTTGCTTTTTCTTTTGTTGTTTGTAAAAGTGTTTCGGTTCTTTGGATGAGAAGGTCCATTGCTTGGACCATTTGTACGCAAAGGGCTGTGTCTCCTACGTCACTGGAAGTTAAACCGAAGTGAACATGACGGCCAGCAGGCCCAATATAAGAATTCAGGTTTGTCAAATAAGCAATCACATCATGGTGGACCTTAGATTCTATTTCTAGAATTTCATCTACATTGAATTTTGCCTTTTGTTTGATGGTTTCGAGGTCTTCTTTGGGAACCTCTCCTCGGTTGGCACGTGCCTCGCAGGCATAAATTTCAATATCTGTCCAAATTTTAAATTTGTTCTCTAATTCCCAGATGGCGGAAATCTCTGGGTGGCTATAACGATCGATCATAAGGGCAGTCTTTCATTAGAAACTTCTCTTTCAACTGGGAATTTTACGATTGCCGAACGATGTTCGAGATTCAAGTTTAGAATCTAGTAATAAATCCTAGGGGGGCATATGTCCAAAGAATTCGAAGGAAAAGTAGCACTGGTAACAGGAGCTGCCTCTCCCATTGGTTTGGGAAGAGCTATCGCAAACCGTATCGCATCGCATGGTGCAAGTTTGGTGCTTGTTGACTTGAATCAGGAAAAAATTGAAGAGGCTGCAAGAGAAGTAGAAGCAAAATTTGGTGTGAAGGCAATTGGTGTTGCTTGTAACGTAACAAAACCAGAAGATTGTGACGCTGCTATTAGCAAAACAAAAGAAGCTTTTGGAAAATTAGACTTTCTTGTGAACAACGCGGGAGTTTTGAAAGATAACCTTCTCATTCGTATGTCTGAACAAGAATACGACTTCGTTATGGATGTGAACTGTAAGGGAGTTTTCCTTATGACTAAATCCGCAAGTAAATTGATTCTTAAATCTGACTCTGGTCGGATCGTAAATATCTCCTCAGTTTCTGGACTTACAGGACAACCAGGACAAGCAAACTACTCTACTTCCAAAGCCGGAGTGATTGCTTTAACTAAAGTTTCTGCTCGTGAATTTTCAGGAAGAAACGTTCTAGTAAACGCAGTTTGCCCTGGATACGTTCAAACAGAAATGACAGGAACACTTTCTAAAGAAGTGCAAGAAAAGTTGACTGATCCTTCAGTGATCCCACTCAAACGTCCAGGAAAACAAGAAGAGATCGCATCTGCTGTTAAGTTTTTCTTAAGTAACGATGCATCTTACATTACTGGAACTTACCTCCGTGTTGACGGTGGTGCAGCTATCGGGATGTAGATTTTTTATCCTTTGCCTTGGGTGCGGTTGTGATCGATTTGGTCGCCTTTTGCACCTTAGGCGAAGATGGTTTGGATTTAGTTTCTTTCGTATTTTTTTTATCTTTAACAGTTTCTATGTTTAGATTGTCTGTAGCGGGTTTCTTTTTTTCCTCAGGCACGGGTGGTGATTGGATTTCATAATCATAACGAACAGTAGAACTCCAATTTCCTGCAAAATCTCTGACACTCGCAAGCACAGTATGTTTCCCTGGTTCGTATAAAATTTCTGGTTCAAAGATTTCTAAACGTCCATCTTTTGGAAAAAACTCTGCCTTTCCTGGAATTCCATCTACAGTGATATCAAATCCATCAGGCATAATTCCTGATCCAACATCCACTGCCTTTAGATACAAAGCAAAGTCTTCTCTTGGATATACCGTTTTATTCATAAATTCATGCAGATAAATATTCGGCGGTGTTTGGTCAGAAAGAACTACGAAGAGGCCTGTTTTACGAAGTCTTACTTTGAAAAACTGACCCCAAGAACTAAAAGAAGATCCATTGATTTTTTTTACCTTCCCATCAGCTAAAACTTCATACAAGTCAGCAGAGTTAATATCTTTCGATTTAGGAACCTTTACATAAAGATCATAACCTAAATTGAAGTCTTTAAAATCGGGTCCAATTTTGTATACACTGGAGAGTTGATTGAGTCCTTGTGTATTGATTTGGATTTGTTCTTGGGCTTCGATTTCAAAAAATGCCTTTGAATACACTGCATTGACTGGGAAAAATAATTCTACCTTAGTATCCTTTGACTTAAAGGTTGTATAACGATCGTAATACACGTTATATTTCCATTCTTTAGTAACAATATGACTATAGTCACCTTGGTCTTTGAGAATGTAAAAGGAGGCGAAGGACATTTGTCCACCCATTCCCGTTGCCCGGATGGTAATTTCTTTTGGTTCTCCCATTCGCATCTGTTCGCTATCAAGAAGACCTTGTTCACGACCATTACTTCTCATACCCAAAAGGTCATTACCATCGCGAGTATGGAGATAATATGAAAATGGGTTTCCATTGGGTTTACTTACAGAACTATCATAAAGCAAAACATTTTTTCTTGTATGTTCTTTTAGAATTTTAGAAAGTTGGAATCCTTGCAAAACGTTTTCACCAATTAACATATCTAAGGTGAAAATACCTAAACGATTGCTATTGGATTTTTGATGGATTGCAATTTGGATTCCCACCTTGCCTTGGATAAAAAGTGTAGGAGTTTCCGATAATTCAAATCGGTTTCCACTGGATTCATAAAATGGAATTTCGACAGTTTCGTTTCTGCCATTGATGAAAGTGCGCGGTGTCTGCGGTGTGATGCGTAATGCATTAAATACAATTGGTTCTGCCACATTGTAACCCAAACCATAATGCATAGGATTGTAATATACATTATCTTTAAAAAGTTCGAAATGAAGGTGAGGGGGACCTACGCCCGTATCACCCGAGAATGCGATAGTTTCACCTGCTTCTACTTCCACCGCTTCTGGAAGTGCAATATCAAAGTCGGTTCGATCTTTGTATCGTTTTGCTTGTTTTGATTTTAAAATTTGTTTAATAATTTTCTGAGAAAACTTATGCAAATGGCCATAACGAGAGGTCATCCCATCATCGTGTTGCAAAAATAGCGCATAACCAATGCTAGTCCATCTTCTTTGGACTCGAGTTACTTTTCCATTTGCAACGGCAAGGATAGGAATGCCGATTTTACCGCCTGTGGAAAAATCCTGACCCATATGAAAATGGCCGGTTCTAAATTCTCCAAAGGCACCGGTAATAGAATCGTATCCTTTTACTGGCCAAAGGTATGGGTTTTTTAAAACAAAACCTGGCGGGAAATCAGAGACAGATATTGCAGAGAGAGGATAAAAAGAAAGTATAAGTACTAATACGAAGGAACGCAACATCAGATTTCACTATAATTTTCGGCTCTTATGGTGAAAAGACTTATAAGAATCGAGGGGTGTTAGTCATTTTCCCCTCGGTTGCGGAGATTTTTATTTAAAAACTGGTCTACGTTTTTCCTTTAGAGCCGTCATTGCTTCGAGTAGATTATCAACAACACCGGGTTGTTCAAAAGATTTGATCGTATCTTTTTTATACTGTTCTAGGTTTGCTAGAAGCGCCGCATTTAATGTATTCTTTGTAGAACGATAAGCAGCAGAAGGAACTTTTGAAAGTGTTTCCAATTTTTTCAAAGCAATTTTTCTTACCTCTTCCGGGGTCGGAGCAATTTCATCGATGAGTCCAATTTTTTTAGCTTCAGCACCTTTGTAAGTAGTTCCTTCCAAACATACTTCTGCCCAATACCTTGGATCCACACACATTTTGATACGATCAATAAAACTTCCAGGTAAAGGTAGACCAACATTCACTTCTGTAAATCCGATCCTTCCCTTTCCATCCAACATATACTTAAAATCGGATGCTACAGTGATTACTGCTCCACCACCCATCGCATGGCCTGTGACTTCAGTAATTAATGGTTTGTCAAACTTTACGAGTTCCCCAAAAAGAATTACAATTCCACCAACTTCATCAATCAGTTTGTCTCGGCTAGTAGAGAGTAGGTTTTCAGCATCAAGACCATTACAAAAAAACTTTGGGTTATCCGTGGTAAGGATGACACCTCGTTTGGAGTTATCGGCTTTGATTTCCTTTAAGATATCACCGAGGTCTTTCATGTTTTGACCAGTTAGTGAGTTTTGATCATTCATTTGAAAGCGAATGATTTCGCCTTTACCGTTGGGAATATCGATGACTTCGCGTTTGTAGTTCATTGTTTACTTCTTTTGTTTTTGTTTTCTGAAAAATTATGATTAGGGTGTTGATGGATTTGATATCACAGAACCAGAATTAGGTGGTAAATCTTCTGGATTTTTGGGAATAGAAGGCTCTTCTGGAATCACCGGCTCATTGATTGGGATTTGTATTTTAACTTCACTCAGAAGAGTAGGAGCAGGTGGTCTTTCTTTACCGCCATCTTTTACAAATTTTTCTTTTTTTTCTTTTTTCCGCTGCTCTTCTTTTTTCAGGTCTTCCATTCTTACGTATTCATCGAATTCGTTGGGAGCCATAAACACTAACATTTTCTCTTCATCAGTTGCATGTTCAATGAAAGCCCCCATGTGACGGCCCGCAATAAATACAACTCTCTCATGACCCAGAAAAATTTTCATTACACGTTCGAATACTTCTACTTCGTCTTTTCCTAATTCTGGAACAACACGAACATCAAAACAAATACGCTCTGCTTGAATGGATTTTAAAAAATTAGGAGTGAAGATTTTTTTGAATTCTGGAAATACATATCGTTTGAGATTGGCACGACATTGGAATAATACACGTCCATGGCCTCGATCCACTACAACAAAGGACATGTTGTCTCTAGTTTTGGAAGATTCACTGAACTTATATTCTTCAATAAGGGAATGGATTCTGTCTAGTAGCGGTTGTTTGATCAATGGTTTTACCATATAATCAGTAAATCCAAGCGCTTTATGATTTGCTATGAAGTTGGAATCTTCTTTAGGAATCATTGCCAAAATAGGAATGTTATGTGTGATTACGTCGCGACGAAGTTCTAAAACAAATTCTAATTCTTTTTTATCCTTAAAGGTTAAACCCATGAGAATGATATCTGGGTTCGAGGATTTTGCATATTCTTGCACTGTTTGAGAAAACCTTGTTACGACGACTCGTTGGCGTAAACCAAGGAAGATATTTTCCAAATCCTGTGAGGAATTTAGATCGTTTTCAATCGCCATAATGAAATGCATAATTGATTTTAAATTAAACCCTCTTCTGATGCAACTCGAAACAAGTTTCCGATTTTCTTTTGTTTTTCTGACAAGATTTTATCTGTCAATACTTCTTTCACCACATCTTCGTGTATGGAATGCAGAAGTTCAAAATCCCTTTTATAATCAGAAATCGTCATTTTTCCAAAAAGAATGTTTGCTTGGAATTGATAAATTTGGTGTTCCATAAGGAACCGCAATGTATCATAATCCTCAACCGCTTCCGCAGTGATTACGGCCTCCCTGTTGTCAGCAAGGCGTTTGCAATAATCAATAAATGCTAGGTTGTCTAAAAATTTAATTTGGTCTTCTTCGATTTTGAATTTAAAACTAATAGGATCTAGTTTGAATTCTTTGATCATAATTCCGAGATCTAACACAATTTGGTGGGACTGACTTTTGACACCGAAGTCGTCTGCGGCAAAACTCATTCCATGCGAATAAAATGCTTGGCATACATCCTTTAACGGATAATGCGAATCGTCATAGGGTTTTTCTACCAACTCAAATCGAATGTTCTCTGGAAGCAGATCCTTATTTTGAATGAGTTTTTTCAATCGATCCACTCGATTCTGATGGGAAAAAGTATCAATCAGTGATTGCGGTGAAATATTGAATTTTAAAAGTCCTGGTGCCCCTTCACAGGCAATGATGAGTTTTTCTAAAATCAAAAGTTCAATACGGTTTAAGTCTTGGTCCGAAGGAATGTCATTAATTAAATCTTTATAACCAATATAGGCACCACCACCGAGAAATACTTCTCCCCCTTTGACAGAATAAGTTTTGTCTTTTGGATTGAAGATTACTGTCGGTTGGATCATGGCTTCATGAACCGATCCAGAAATGTAAGTGTTTGCTTTATTGTAATAAGTCCAACTCCAACGAACTAAGTTATCGTTTAGATTTTTTTCCGAAGATTTATAAAGTTCGTTATAAATTTCATCACTATCAGAAATAAAATTGGATTGCGTTCTTGAGACTCCAAAATGAAAGGAGGCCGTTTTATTTTGCATACACTGTTGTTGGAATTTACCAACCGCATTTTCAATATTAGGAAAACGTTCAATGTCCCACTCGAATAGTGGAGAGATTCCCATAATCAATATGTTTTGTTTTTCTATATGATGGAATCCAAAAGAGATATCTTCTAAATCCAAACAGGCATAAAACTCAGTTCGAAGTAGATCCAAAAAATCGGTAAGTTCAAGACCACTGATGTTTTCAAAACGAATGAGAAAGAGTGGTTTCCCTTGGTTCTCTTGGATGAAATATTTTTTGAATACATCCAAGTCCTTCATACCAAAATAATAGGGACCTGTTAAAAGTTGATTTTTCAAATGTAGCCTTCGTATATGATTTGATTCTCAAACGACTTCTTGTAAATTTATGAGAATTCTAAAGAAAAGGCAACAAGGATAGTAACTTATGATTAGTTTTATTTGGTTTTTACTGATTGGTCTTGCGGCAGGTTGGCTTGCAGGTCGTATTTTGCGTGGAAAAGGATTTGGGCTCATTGCCAATTTGGTGATTGGTGTCGTGGGTTCCTTTTTGGGAGGAATTGTATTTGGGTTATTAGGCTTTCGTTCTTACGGACTTGTTGCCGAGCTTATTGTGGCAGTGATTGGAGCCATTTTACTGATCTTCATCGCAGGATTGATCAAAAAAAGATAAACCAGTTTGAGTCGATTTTTTTGCGGTAGTTTCGCTACCGCAAAGATCCAAATCGGAGGTAAGACAGGGCGACATAACTCGTCCCTGTCTTTGGGAGAAAAATTTTAATCTAACTCTACACCTTCACCTAACTCAAAGTTGGAACTCACACCCTGCACATCATCATTGGCTTCCAAGTTTTCAATTAACTTCATCACTTTTTCTGCCGTATCTTTATCGTTCACTTCTACAGTGGTCATGGGAATGTATTTGATTTCCGATTCTTCCATGTTCAGTCCCTTGGTGGAAAGTGCCGATTGGACTGCTTCGTATTCTGCAGGAGCTGTAAGTACCACATACATCCCATCGTTGACTTGGATGTCTTCAGCGCCGGCACCCAGTGCCAAATCAAAGAGAGATTCTTCGGAAATTTGATCTGCTTTTAGAGTCAGTTGTCCTTTTCGTTCAAAAAGACGAGAAACGGCTCCAGCGTTGGCAAGTGATCCACCGAGTTTGGTTAGAATGCTTTTAATTTCAGGGGTGGTACGAGATTTTTTATCGGTAAGGACATCCACCATAATGGCAACACCACCCGGTGCGTAACATTCGTACAGGCACTCTTCATACACCATTCCCTCCAAACCACCGGTGCCCTTTTTGATGGCACGTTCGATATTGTCCTTTGGCATGTTGGCAGCTTTTGCTTTTGTGACAGCTAGGCGAAGTCTTGGATTTCCTTCTTGGTCTCCACCACCATCTTTTGCTGCTACGGAAATTTCTTTGGCAATCCTTGTAAAGATGGCGCCTCTTTTGGCGTCAATCGCTCCCTTTTTTCTTCGAATCGTCGCCCATTTCGAGTGTCCTGACATTGTTTTCTCCCAAGGCTAGGATTTTGGATTCAAAAGATTTTTCAACAGATTTAAGTCGCCCTAGTTTCTTGACTCAGAGAGAAAATTCCAAAGTACTGTAAAAAAACATCAATAAGGCAACCCATGATCGACTTTTCAATCACCGATGAACAAAAAGCCCTCCGCGATTTAGCTAAAGATTTCGCCAAAAATGAAATGACTCCTAAGGCGGAACACCATGACCACACAGGTGAATATCCGAAAGAAATTTTAAAGAAAGCTTTTGACGTAGGCCTTATGAATATGCATATCCCTGTGGAATACGGTGGTGCAGGCCTCGGTGTTTTGGACGAACTCATCGCTTCGGAAGAGTTGTTTTATGGTTGTTCGGGAATGGCCACTGCTATCCTCGCAAACAATCTTGCATTAGCGCCTGTTTTGTTAGGTGCTGATGATTATGTAATGAAAAAATTTATCCAACCAATGTCGGAAAATTTCACTCTCGCCGCTTATGCAGTGACAGAACCGGGCGCAGGATCTGACGTTGCCGGAATCCGCACCGTAGCAAAACGAGTGGGTGACGAATACATCGTCAACGGATCCAAAATGTGGATCACAAATGCTGGCCATGCAGATTGGTTTTTTGTTTTAGCAAAAACAGATCCAAATGCCGGTCATAAAGGGATGACTGGATTCATCGTAGATGCAAAAACTCCTGGAATCATCATCGGTAAAAAAGAAAAAAATATGGGGCAACGTTGTTCTGACACTCGCGGTGTTACCTTCGAAGATGTAAAAGTTCCTAAAGAAAATATGATCGGTAAAGAAGGCGACGGATTCAAAATTGCTATGGGTGCTTTTGATAAAACTCGTCCAGCAGTCGCGATTGGAGCTGTTGGTGTGGCTCGTGCGGCCCTTGATCATTCCATTCGTTATGCAAACACTCGTAATGCGTTCGGAAAACCTATTTCTGTCAACCAAGGTGTTAGTTTTATGATCGCCGAAATGGCTCGTGACATTGAAGCCGGAAGATTACTCTGTTGGCAATCTGCTTGGCTTATCGATAGCGGATACAGAAATACATACCAAGCATCCATTGCAAAAGTATTTTGTGCTGATATGGCAATGCGTGTCACTACAGATGCAGTTCAAATCTTTGGTGGTTACGGATTTAACGAAGAATACCCTGTAGAAAAATTAATGCGCGATGCTAAAATTTTCCAAATCTACGAAGGTACTTCACAAATCCAACGTGTGATCATTTCCAAATTTCTAAATGACGGGGTTGGGATCGAAACTCCTAACGCGTAAAGATTGGATTTAGGACAGGTGGAATCAAAAGTTTACTCCACTTGTCCTCTCCTAGTATGTTCCTTCTCATCGACAACTACGACTCATTCACCTATATTCTGTACCAATACCTGAACCAAATCATACCAACTACTGTCATGCGGCATGATGAAGACCTACCCCTGGACTTACAAAAAAATTACAAGGCAGTTGTTTTGTCACCAGGACCCGGCCTTCCTAAAACTTCAGGAAAACTCATGTCACATTTAAATTCAATGTATGAGTCAATGCCAGTGCTTGGAATTTGCCTTGGTCACCAAGCCATTGGAGAAATGTTCGGCGCCAGTTTGGAACAAACACCCGATGTGTTTCATGGACGGCCCTCTGAGATCTTACACAATGGCGAAGGTGTTTTTAAAAACATTCCCAATGGTTTTTTAGCAAACAGATACCATTCCTGGACGGTATCGAAAGTTTCTTTTCCGAGCGAATTGGAAGTGACAGCCGAAACAAAAGATGGAGTCATAATGGGAATTCGTCACAGAAAATGGAATAAGGTCTTTGGGGTTCAGTTCCATCCCGAATCCATCCTCACAGAACATGGGGAAACCTTACTTCGTAACTTCTATGAGGAAGTAATCCAATGAAATATTTTTTAAGACTACTGTCCTACTCTGTGCATTACCGGGAACGATTTGTTTTAGGTTTGGTATTTGCACTTTTGACAGCGGTTCTAAATGGTATTTCTCTTACAGCCCTTATCCCCCTCTTTGATTCGTTAGGTGGCGATAAAAACAATCGTTTTCATTTGGATTTAACTCTTCCAGAAAAAACCATCTTAGTGCAGGAAGTATTACTCGGAGCAGATAGTTTGGATGGGCTCGAACGTATCAAACGTGTGATCATCTCAGCAAAACTCCAAATCAACGAATTCACAGCGGACATGGAACCTAAGGAAGTGGTCTGGGTAGTTTGTATTGCTGTTTTTCCCCTTTATCTACTAAAACTCGGAACCTATCTTTTATCTGTCTATTGTATTGCCACCGCCGGTTATAAAGCGGTGAGAGACATTCGCCAGGAATTATTCCAAAAAGTTCAGAGGTTACCTCTCACTTATTTTTATAAAGAAAAAACCGGTCTGATCATGAGCCGTGTCATTAACGATGCAGAAATTGTAGCTGCGGTCATTTCAAGTAACTTACGTGATGCGGTGATTAACTTTTTTTATGTTTTAACGCACTTAATGATTCTTATTTATCTAAATTCTGAATTATTAGTCTTAGCTTGTCTTACAATTCCGGTTGTGATATTGCCGGTAACTCTTTTTACGAGAAAAATTTCTTCCTCCACTGCTCGATTCCAAGAAAAAATCGCCGACTTAAACAGCCATATCCAAGAGTTCATTTCAGGGATTAAGGTCATCCGAACCTTTCGCCAGGAAAATCAGGATCTTAAAAAATTTGATCATATCAACTATAGAGTATACCGCCGGACTTTCAAAGGACAGTTCTATCTACAAATGGCACCGAGCCTTGTGGAACTCACTTCTTCTATTGTGGTTCTTGGATACTTTGCTATGGGTGCCAAATTCATTTACTCTGGTAAGTTCACACAAGGGGAGTTTATGGCCTTTCTCCTTACCTTGTTATTTTTACTTCGTCCTCTCACTCAACTTTCACAAATGGTCGGTAAAATTACCCAAGCCAATTCCGCAGGGAAACGTATTTTTGAAATCATCGATCGTGATTCCGAAGTGGTAGAACATGGAGACGAAACGGTTCTCGAAAAAATAGAAGACGGAATCCAATTTGATGACATCCATTTTTCTTATCCTGGAACCAACCAAGAAGTCCTCAAAGGAATCAACTTAGATATCAAACTAGGGGAAACTTATGCCTTTGTGGGAACCAGCGGTTCTGGTAAATCGACACTGATGGATTTGATTCCCCGGTTCTTTGATCCCACAGCGGGAAAAATTCGAATCGATGGAACGGATATCCGTAATTTCTCTCTAAACTCCCTTCGTAAAAAAATCGGAATTGTGACTCAGGAAATCTTTCTCTTCCATGGGACCATTGCAGATAACATCGCTTATGGGACGGGGGCTGCTTCTCGCAAAGAAGTGGTTCGTGCTGCTCGTCTTGCCAATGCCCACGACTTCATTACCAAAATGGAAAATGGATACGACACAGTCATTGGGGTTCGAGGACTCGATCTAAGTGGGGGCCAAAGACAACGTTTAGTGATTGCTCGTGCTTTGTTACGAAATGCGGAGATTATGATTTTGGACGAAGCAACAAGTGCCCTGGATGCCGAATCCGAACGTTTGGTCAGCCGCGCTTTAGAACGACTCTTTAAGAATAGAACTACCTTTATCATTGCCCATCGCCTCTCTACAGTGCGCCGTGTGAAAAATATTGTTGTGATTGAGGAGGGTGAGATCAAAGAACAAGGCGATCATGATTCCCTGTTGGCTGAAAATGGAATTTATAAAAAATTATACGATAGTCAATTTGCCGAAGCGGAGATTTAAATATGAAAAAAGTTTTAATTGTTGATGATAATGATCGTTATGCGAACAATCTAAAAACATATTTCGATTCAAAAAATATCCCATCTGACAGAGCAGTGGATGCCAAAGAAGGCCTTGTCCTTTTTTCTAAAAATCCAAATTACGATATGATTGTTTCTGATGTCACAATGGAAACGCAAACCTCTGGACTTTGGATGATGCGTAAAATTTACAAATCAGGTTTCAAGGGCGTTCTTGTCATCGCCTCCACTGGATTTGATGTATTCGGTGTGATGCCTTTTTCTTCTTTGTTTTTACCTTGGTTTTGTGGCCTCCATTGGATGATTCCCAAAGTGCCACTCAAACAAGGAACGGTGGAATGGGTTCCCACCGTTCTTTCCAAAGGAAAAACTACTCCTTTCTAGGAACTTTGATCTCTTCGATTGGGTTGAAGAGATTGTTGTGTTTTCCTTTTTTTAAGTTGGAATACTTACCTGAATTTCCGTCACTTCCTAGTTGTTTTACTTCTATAATATCCAGTTTTGGATAGAACACCCAACCGGTCACAAAGGCACCGCGTGCCCCAGGTAGAGTGGATTCCATTTTCACCTGAATGTATTTATCGGTGAGGATATCTTCCCCAATGCGAACAGCAAATTCCTTTTTTGTTTCAGAAAGGATGAGTCCAATTTCCTTATTTTTGATATAAGACACCGGTCTCGAACGTTCGTTAGGTTCTGATCTGAGATAGTCGTCTTCTATGAGGATGATGGCATATTTACCAAAAGCTTTGCGGCGAAGTAAAGATTCTCCAATTCGTTTGTTTATTTTTTCGTCCGTTTGGGATTCGTTCAATCGGATGAGGGCAAAAGTAGCTGAGAGAGATGGGTTTTTGCTAATTTCATCAACTGCTAACAAAGCAAGGTTTGGTTCTTCTGCCACAACTCGTTCTAAAATCCTAAGACTTTCCCGGCTTCCATGAATGGCGAGGGCTTCGAGAGCTGCTTCTTTGATTTCTTGGTCATTGGATTTCAGAAATTTATCAAACACTTCTACATCAGCATCTAATTTATGGTAGGCGAGTCCTCGGAGGGCACCAGATACAATCACAACATATTCAGAGGCAAGTCCTGTAGTCAGAATCATCTCTCGACCGGCTGGATCTTTTGTTTTCCCGAGTCCTTCGTAACTAACTGCAATCACTTCGGGATCTTCCGCTTTGGTTCCAGCGATAAAATACGGAAGGGAACGTTTGTCTCCAAGATCCGACAGAGCTTTGTAAGCTGCAGGTCTTACTTGGTATCCATCTTTATCAATGGCATTTTGTAAACTTAGACGGCCTGCTTGTAGTCGACCCAGGGCGAGGGCTGCTGCAGAACGAACACGGGGAATAGGATGTGTTGTTAGAATTTTTTCTAAGTTCTTGGGTCTACGGTAATATTCCCATTGGAATACCTGAACGAGTCCATTACGAATTTGTTCTGTATATTCTTTGTCTTTTTTTTCTTCATCAGAGAGAACTGCTTCCTCTTCTTTTTTGACTAACTCATTAATTTGGTCAGTAACTTTTGCTTTACCTGTAACTTTCGTTTTGCGATTAAGTCGTTTGATGGAAATTTTGGGAGTAGTATCTACTTTCTTTGGGATTATTTTTTCCACTTTTTTTGCCGTATCAATTTCATTGGGTTTGATAACGGGATCTTCTACTACAGGTTTGATTTCCTTCTCTGCCGCATCTTTACCAGAGTCTGAACGCAAATGACGGATCGCATTGTGAATTCCAATCGCTTTGGGACTATTTTGTTTTAAAGATTCTAAAATGTTGCCTAATTCATAACTCACTCGACCAATGGCCGGTCCATCGAAGTCATTCGGAGTGCTATCAATCAGATCTTGGTTAGTCTGAACCAGCCCCGGAAGTTTAGCGATGATAGGAGGAAGGTCTTCTTCCAAATAGGCAGCTGCTTGCATTTCTTTATCGGCTGGTTCGCCCACAGTCTTTTTGCTATCAGCACGAAGAGCTACGTTTTCAGCAAATTCTAATAGGGCGATGGCCTTGTGCGCCTCTTGGATAAACTCATCATACTTACGATTGTTCGTTACGGGGATGATTACATCCTTCGTTTTGTGAGGATCTAAATCACTTCCTTGGTATTCTTTATACTTTGGTGAAACGTCTGTTAACTGGTAAGGTTTTGATGTGGAACAACTTATCAATAAAACAAGGACCACCCATAAACTGCTCTTCCAAATTATGTCTTGACCCTTTTGAAACATCTGATAGCCTACTTCCATACTTTGAATATCGGATACTTACTATAAGTAAAATTAGCGGCAATCTAGCTGGTCTCAAGCCAAACCAGCTAAAAAAGTTAAAATCTCTCTCCGAAAGGCGTCTTAGAGAGGATTCTATCGTATCTATGGACCTAGCTAGGCTCGTAGGTGAGATTTCAGTGGAAATCGGTAGGCAAGTAGGCCTTCTCATTGAGAGGTCGGGTTATGTCACTCATCTGATTGTAGGGAATGACCATTCCATAGAAATTCCCCATTTGGATCGGTACCGTGTTGCTCATTCAAGACTCCGCGGGCTTCGCCTCTTTCATACACACCTCAAAGAACACCCGTTAAACCAAGAAGACCTGATGGACCTTGTCCTTAACCGTTTTGATTCCATTACGGCCGCTTGTGTTGGTTCTGACGGAATTCCCAAATTCTTTTTTTCGGCCTTTATCAACCCAGATCCTGAAGCAAAGGAACCTTGGATCCTATCTCCCAAACAATATCCAGGCCAATTGAAGTATGGATACTTAGAACAAGTCGAAGCATTAGAATCCGAATTTACAAAAAAAACATCAACTCTCAAAACCTCTCAAAAAGAAAACAGAGCGTTTCTTGTGGGTGTGTATGATGTTCGCAAAATGAAACGTTCGCCTGACCATTCTATGGCGGAACTCAAAGAACTCTGTCGTACAGCTGGAATCCATGTTGTGGATACTTATATCCAAAAAAGAGATCCCGATCCCAAAACCGTAGTAGGTAAAGGAAAATTACAAGAGATCATTCTAACTTCGGTTCATAAAGATATCGAACATTTAATCTTTGATTTAGAACTCACACCTTCACAGGCAAAAAAAATATCCGATGCCTGTATGGAAAGGCACATCGGTAACACTTTAGATCACTCACATGGGTTACACTTTTACTAGTCAATTCTATACAATAGCCTCTGGTATTTCAACACTTTACTCGTATACAAATCCAAAATTCCAAGAATTGCATCCGCAAAGTAAAGACGACAATGCCGATCAGATATCTCTTCAAAGCCAACTACCTCTCCATTGAAAGGATTCCCAAAGAACACTCGATGGGGCCCCGGTAACTAACTT
>NZ_AOGY02000037.1 GCF_000332455.1 Leptospira vanthielii serovar Holland str. Waz Holland = ATCC 700522
ACGCCACGTATAAGGGTTTTCTCTTCCCGAATCAGCTTTGGAGGTCAAGTCCTACACACAACTCCCTAGTTTACAAAAAGTTTTTCTTGCTTCCGTGGATTCTTTTTCTGAAAAATTGGAAGGGGACTTCCTTGCACCGGGAGAAAGTTATTTTTATCTTTGGAAAAAAGGGAATTATCGTTGGTATGGGGACTCTTGGGAAGCGAATGTATTTCCTGGAAACCAAATCCTTTATAGAGGATCTAATTTTACACTGATCGAGTGGGAAGATGGAAAAAAACAATACATATCACCGAAGGGAGATTCGGTGATATTTTTCAATTTGGAATCAAAATCCTACAAGGATGCTGAAGGAAAGTCGGTCACTCCTTAGTGACCTTCGAGCCATCGTTCTGCTTCGAGTGCCGCCATACAACCGCTACCTGCTGCGGTGATCGCTTGGCGGTACACTTTGTCCTGCACATCTCCTGCTGCAAAAACTCCTTCCACATTGGTTTGTGTGGTTCCGGGTTTAGTCAGGATATAACCTGTTTCATCTAAATCCAACTGGCCTTGGAACACTTGGGTATTGGGAACATGCCCAATCGCATAAAAAAGTCCACCCACTTCTAGGTCCTTTTTTGCTTTGTCGATTGTGCTTTCGAGGACAATGGAACTAAGGCCCGTGGCCCCACCTTTGGCTTCCACTACAGTCTGGTTCCAAAGGATTTCAATTTTTGGATGTTCCATGGCTCGTTTTTGCATAATTTGAGATGCACGGAGTTGGTCCCGTCTGACCACTAAGTACACTTTGGACGCAAACTTCGTGAGGTGGTTTGCTTCTTCCACAGCGGAGTCACCACCACCCACAACCGCAAGGGCTTTGTTTCGGTAGATAGGGAGGGCACCGTCACAAACCGCACAAGCGGAGATCCCGCGTTGCCAGTAAGTTTCTTCGCCTGGGACAAACATCCGTTTGGCTGTGGCTCCTGTCGCAATGATGATGGAATCGGCTTTGATTTCGTCGTCGTCAGACCAAATGGTAAAAGGGCGTTTGGAAAAATCCACCTTGGTGATGGTTTGGGTGTGGATGGTGGTTCCGTATTTTACGGATTGTTCCCGGAAAAGTTGGGTGAGTTTGGTTCCGTCGATTCCCTCAGGAAATCCCGGAAAGTTTTCCACTTCGGTTGTGGTGGTTAGTTGTCCACCTGCGGCCACACCCCCTGCCATAAATCCTTCATACATCACCGGGTTTAAATTGGCTCTGGCTGCGTAAATGGCTGCTGTATGTCCTGCGGGACCCGATCCGATGATGACAACTTTATGGTTCATAATTTCTCCTATTCTGTATCTTGTTCTTTATTGTTTAGACAGGATTTCAGGGTTTCTTTGTCTATTTTGTTTCACAAGCCCGGACCCATGGTGCATAGTAGGGGTCCCCGGAAAGAGGGCTTTTTTCTAAAGTCAGTAAGTAGTCCTTCTGTTTGAACCCTCTGGTTAGGCAAAGGTAGGTGGTTTCAAAAAATTCTAAAGTTTCTTTTTTCCCTTGGAACCGGATTTCCTCCAAAATTTCCAATGCTTCTTTTTCATATCCTGTGGTAAGATAGAGCCGAAAGAGTTCGCGTTGTACTTCTGTGTCGTCTTTTTTCTGTTTGTGGTATTTTTCCAAATAAAAGATAGCAGTGGCGATGGACTGGTTACTCTCAGCAAGGAGGAGTCCCATCCGTTTGAGAACGGGATCGTAGTCGGGGTTCTCCCGAAGGGAAAGTTCGTAATAGTAGAGAGCTTTTGTTTTTTCTCCCACCATTTCCCATTTTTTTCCTTCTTCAAATAGGGACCTTTCCTTTCGGCCGCAATTAACGACTAACAGTAAAGAAAGGATGAGTAAAAAAAAGAGGGAGTTTCTATGAACCACATCTCCTTTTTTCCTGACATAGCCATTTGTGGCAAAAAAAATAATAAGTCTCTTTAAGCTTTTTGTCCGACCCTTTAAGTAACATAAGAGAGTAAAGATGGGTTCCAAATTGCCAGTTTCTCAAAATCAGCTTTTACAAACATTCCAAGAATACCTGTCCGTTGAAAAAGGACTGAGCGATAATTCAATATATTCCTACGGATATGATCTCAACAAGTTTGCGATCTTTTTGGAAAAGGAACATATCAACTTCTTAGAAGTAAAAGCAAACGATATTATGCGTTTTCTGGAAGGCGAAAAGGAACGTAAAATCTCTTCGAAAACACTTGCGAGAGAAGTGGTAGCCATCCGCCAATTTTACAAATACCTTCGGGATGAAAAACGTTTGGATTCCAATCCAACCGAAAAAATCGAAACTCCAGAAGTGGCAAGAACCATCCCGGATTACCTGACCCAAGTAGAAATCGAAGAACTCTTCCGTAATATCAAAGAGGACAATTTGTACGAACTTCGTGACAAATGTATCTTTGAACTTCTTTACTCTTCTGGCCTTCGTATCTCTGAAGCATGTAACTTAAAGATGACAGACATCGACATGGAAAACATGACGATCACTGTGGAAGGAAAAGGTGGAAGGCAACGCCTTGTTCCTTTTGGTGAAAAGTCTCTCGAGATTTTGAAAAAATATCTCGTGGAAAGCCGCACGGAAATTCTGAAAAAAAGAACTTGTGAATTTGTTTTTGTTTCTAAAAAAGGATCGTATATCAACCGTAAGTCGGTATGGCGTCTACTCAACCATTACATCAAACGCACAAAAATAAAGAAAAAAGTAACACCACACACTCTTCGCCACTCATTTGCCACTCACCTTCTTGAGAACCATGCGGATCTTAAATCGGTTCAGGAACTTTTGGGTCATATCGATATTTCAACGACTCAAATTTATACTCACATGGCAAATAAAACTCTGAAGGAAGTTCATAAGAAATTCCATCCGAGAGGATAATGTCGAACCAAAAGAAACAAACGGACTACTCAAAAGTAGTCCGTATCCAAATTCCATCCAATCCCCGCTTTGTTTCCCACACACGTAATTACTTTTTTAATCTTTGTTTAGAACATGGATTTTCCCTATTCGATTCCATGGACCTAAAACTTGTGATCGGGGAAGCCATCGTCAATATCATTCGCCACGCCTATTCTGGGCAAACGGACAAACCCATCTTCGTCGAACTACAATTTGATAAAGACCGTGTGGAAATCAAACTTAGGGATTATGGAAAAAAAGTGGAACCAAAAGACCTTCGTAGTTTTGATCTCAGCGATTACCGGGAACACGGGATTGGACTTTTTATGATCAAAGAACTAACCGACTATTATTTTTTAGACCAGTCTTTTGAACTAGGGAACCAGATGGTTCTAATCAAAAGAAAGTAACCTCCATTTTTCTCGACAACTCTCCTCGATTTGGAATTTTATCCGTATGGAAACAATTCACGCAACGACCATCCTTTCTGTTCGTAAAAAAGGTAAAATTGCCGTAGGGGGAGACGGTCAAGTATCCATGGGAAGCACCGTGATGAAACATACCGCAAAAAAAGTCCGACGACTTTACAACGGTAAGGTGATTGCTGGATTTGCTGGTAGTGCTGCCGATGCTTTTACACTCTTTGAACTTTTTGAAAAAAAATTAATCGAACATGGTGGGTCTGTGTCTCGGGCAGCGGTCGAACTTGCTCGTGAATGGAGGATGGACCGAATGTTACGTAGACTCGAAGCCCTCCTGATTGTTTGTGATGCCAATGAATCCTTTTTAATATCGGGAACGGGAGATGTGATCTCACCTGATGACGGAGTGCTTGCCATTGGTTCTGGAGGAAATTTTGCCCTTTCTGCGGCTCGTGCCCTAGTCCAAAATACAGATATGGATCCAAGGGAGATCATTACAAAAGCCATGCAAATCACCGCAGATATTTGTATCTATACGAACCATAATTTGGTGATTGAGGAATTATAATATGACATACCCAACCATTCTCGCTGAAGTTGTCGGATCTGAAAACCCGGCAGAAGAATTAACTCCCCGCCAAATTGTGGAACGTTTGGATGAACATATCATTGGACAAACGAAAGCAAAACGTGCTGTGGCTGTTGCTTTACGGAATCGTTCCAGACGGCGTAAGTTGCATGAATCCCTCAGGGAAGAAATTTATCCAAAAAATATCATTATGATTGGCCCCACAGGTGTGGGAAAGACAGAAATTGCACGTCGTTTGTCAAAGTTATGTGGAGCACCTTTTTTAAAAGTGGAAGCCACGAAGTATACAGAAGTCGGTTATGTGGGCCGTGATGTGGAATCCATGATTCGTGATTTGGCCATGGGTGCTCTTAATTTAGTCAAAGCCGAGTTTCGGGACCGAGTCAAAGACAAAGCCTTTGAAAAAGCAGAAGAGATTGTCCTCGATGCAATTTTACCCCCGATCTTCCATAAAAAAGAAGAAGATTTAAATCCAGAAGAAAAAGAAAGACAGGTTAGTTACAAAGAATCCAGGGAAAAGTTTCGAGAAAAACTACGTAAAGGAACTTTAAGCGAACAAGAAATTGAAATTGATATTCCAAAACCTTCGGCGCCGGCCGGAATGCCCATGTTGCAAGTGTTTGGTGCTGGTAATATGGAAGATATGGACAACCAACTCCAGAGTTTACTTGGAGATTTGATGCCGAAAAAATCCGGCAAACGAAAGGTAAAAGTATCTGACGCACAAAAACTTCTCACGGAATCGGAAGCAGAAAAACTCATTGATACAGACAAAATCCAATCGGAAGCCGTGAGGCGAGTGGAAGAGATGGGAATTATTTTTTTAGATGAAATTGACAAAATTGCCGGTAGAGAAGGACGCCAAGGGGCAGATGTATCTCGGGAAGGGGTTCAAAGAGACCTTTTACCAATTGTAGAAGGATCCACGGTAAATACAAAGATTGGACCCATCAAAACCGATCATATTTTGTTTATTGCTGCCGGTGCCTTCCACATGACAAAACCATCGGACCTGATTCCAGAACTCCAAGGACGTTTTCCCATTCGTGTGGAACTAGAAACCCTTACTGAATCCGATTTTATCAAAATTCTCACAACGCCCAAGTCTTCACTCACCAAACAGTATGAAGCTCTCCTTGCCACTGAAGGCGTAAAGATAGAATACACAACCGATGGGATTGCAGAGATCGCTAAGTTAGCGTTTCAGATGAATGAAAAAAATGAAAATATTGGGGCAAGAAGGCTAAACACCATCATGGAAAAACTATTGGAAGATACGAGTTTTGATGCACCCGATCTTCCAGAAGACCAGAAACATGTTGTAATTAACGGAAGTTATGTGTCTTCAAAACTCAAAGGAATCATTGAAGATAAGGATTTAAGTCGGTTTATTTTATAATCGAATGCCGGGTGGAAGGGAATCTTCCCTATAAGGAATGAAGATTTTCATCTGGTGAATGATTGGAAATGAGTTCGACTCTTTCGAATCCACGTAAAGAATTTCCCACAAGAATTTCCTCTGCGGTTTCTACGTCTCTTTTGTAGAGGATGGTTTCTTTTACCCAACCCTTTTGTATCAGGGCCTCTCGGAAAACTCCGGGAAGACCTCCTGTAACAAGTGTGGGTGTCATCCAAACATTATCTTTGCGTAGGAAAAGATTTCGGATATTAGTTTCTAATACTTGTTCGTTTGTATCAAACAAAATACAGTCATCCATGCCTCTGGATTTACAATCTTCCAATTGTTCATTGTAGTAGGTTCGCTCGGTGGTTTTGTGATATAGGAAAATATCTTTTGAATCTACCGGTTGGTTTGCAAAACCAAGGCGAATGGTAGGTCTTTTTTTTTGTTTCGTTAAAGCAAAAGTTTCTCCACGAAATTCTCCTCTTTCGCTGAGTAACAATCGAACACGTAAAAGTCCTTTGGATACATCGGCTAAGGTCTTTAGAGTGGCTTCTGCATTGGATTTTGAAAATGGAAAACCGAAGCGATTTGCCGCTTTTTCCATTCGCTCCAAATGGAGGTTTTTTAAGAAATAATGTCCATTATAGAATCGTAATGTTTCTAAGATTTCAAATGGGGGAAGATGGGGATTTTTGATAAACTTTAATTTTGAAAGGCATTCGTCATATTCTGCTGGAGCGTCTGAGAGAACCGTGATCCCGCTACCCACTCCATAAGAACCAAACCAATGATCTCCATCTGGTTTTAAGTGCATGGTGCGGATGGTAACACTGGATCGAATCCAAGGCTTACCATCTAACAGTTCTGATACGAATAAAGATCCGGTATAAAGTCCTCTATCATGATCTTCTAAACTTCGTAAAAGTTCAAAGGACCTACGTTTTGGCGCTCCAATCACGGAGCCCGAGGGAAAGAGAGCTTTTAATACAGGTAACCATGCAAATGGTTCTTTTAGTTTGGCTTCTACTTTCGATACCATTTGCCAAACAGTCGAAAGGCCCTTTACTAAAAAAAGATCGGTAACTTGCACAGTTCCTTGTTTGGCGATCCTTCCTAAATCATTTCTGTAGAGATCGGTAATCATTACATTTTCGGCTCTTTCTTTCGCAGACGTTTGGAGAATGGATTTGTTTTCTGTGTCCTCTTTCGATGTGTTTCCGCGAAGGATAGTCCCTTTCATTGGTTCTGTTTGGATTAGGTTTCCCTCCACTTCAAAGAATAATTCGGGAGAGAAGGATAAAATGCTAGAATCCTTGATTGGAAAGTATGCCGAGTATTTTGTTTTTTGTTTTGTCTTTAAGGATTGGTAGTATAAAAACAAATCCCCTTCGATCGATAAGGATACAGGAAAACAAAGATTTAGTTCATAACTTTCGCCGAGTAAAAGGGCATCTCTTGTTTTTTCCCATTTTTTTGTATAAGTTTCTTTGTCCCAATGGACTTCCATCTTTTTTAAATTGGTGGCCTTAAGTTGACCCAGAGATGGGTTTGGGTATTGGATTCTTTTTTTTTGTTTGTAAATAGTATACTGAAGGAGGGGAGTTCCTTCGGTGAGTCCCGAGGAATTTAGATCCATTCCTTCAATGAAGAAATACCCTAGTTCAAAAAAAAATGTCCCACAAGGATAATCACCTTCGTTCCGGCACTCATCTAACTTCGATAAGCTGTCTTTGATTGTTTCTGCGATTGGTTTGTTCTTTGTATAGAAGATTTGGACTTCTTCTTTGGGATCAAAATACCAATCGCAAATGGTAAAACCTGGGTGGGAGAGGGAATCCTCAAAAAGAAGACCACCAGTTTTCCGGTATTCTTCTTCGAAAGATTCCCAAGTCATTGGAACTAACTGTATCAAAACTCCATCTTTTGGAGAGCCTCTAACGGATAGTTGAGGTAAACCGTTGTTGTTTTTTTACTAGTTTGAATATCAAAACAATCCAATGGATCAAGGCCTAAGTTATAAAAACCTTCGTCAATCATCGCAATCCCAAACCCAGCACTTTCTTTTTCATCCAAAAAGTCTGGCCTAAAAAACTCTGCTGAGTTTCCTTGTTTGGCAAGTTCTGCATGCCTTTCTCTACTTTTGCGAATCCGACTTAAATCCATTCCCATAATAGGCGAATCATTCCTGATTCGAATATAAACAGATGCTGGCCTGATTTCAATTTTCATTGAAATTTTAAGATCATACTTTTTTACTTTTTCTCGAACGATGGTTAAGAATTCTTTTTCATCAATGGAGAGGTTGTGTTTTTTTGATCTTTTTTTGTCAGATAAAGTTAGAATTTTTTGGACTACTTTTTTAATTTTATTAGGAACAATGTAACGTTGCATTGCATCCCGTAGTGGTTCTGTTTCTAAAATAATGTCTAATAATTCTTCTGCTTCTTCTTCTGGAGTTTGCCCCTGTGATGTGAGTTTATTCAAAAGTTCATCTTGAAAGATCACAAAACGTGTGTTTGCTTTTACAGCATTTAAGAGGGCTTCCATAAGACCGCTAAATAAATGAAATGAAGTCAGTGGGTTTGCCCCAACGCGGTTTAAGATCCCTTGAACTACTTCATTGACTATATCTCGTGTTGACTTGGTGAGCCCTTTTAGTTCAAAATGGAAATAGTCCTTTTGAATCAATTGGTCCAAGTTTTCGATGATTTCGGTGCCTTTGTATTTGATTTTCTCGTTTCCCATTGAGCTTCGCTAAACTTTTATGTTAAAAAAACGGGAAAACATGGTTTTGTAAACCAGTTTTCATTTCCGTGGCAAAGGATTGTGTCCATGAAAGAATTCCTTTTAAAAACTCCTGATTTGGGTGATACAGAAAAGATAGAATTGGTTCGTTGGCTCCGAAACGTGGGTGATTCCGTTACTGTTGGGGACGAATTGATCGAACTCGTAACGGATAAAGCTGCCTTTCCCGTGGAATCTCCCTATACTGGGACCTTAAAAAAAATCATAATGGAAGAAGGATCGGTAGTGAAAAAAGGAGATATCCTCGGAATTATGGATATTAACGAATGAAAATCCTACATATTTCCGACTTACATTTCCCGAAGAGACTTTCTTTGTTTTCTCTTCGTGGAAAGGCAATTGTCGGTTATCTCAGCTACAGGTTGAGACGTAAATCAAAACACCCACTTGTATTGGTTTCTGCATTGGTTGAGGCTATTAGTAAATTAGAATATGATGCCCTTATAATTTCTGGTGATTTGACAAATGTATCACATCCTAGTGAATTTGAAAATGCTAGAGAAATATTAGAGCCCTTACTTACGGAAAAAACATTCATCATTCCCGGTAACCATGATCGTTACCAAAAAAAGGCCATTGGACCCAACCCCTTGTTTGAAAAAACATTTGGGGAGTGGATTGGAACCTCTCTCGATCCAAAATTTTATATACGGTCTAAAAAAATTGATGGAAAACTATTTATTGGATGGGATTCCAATTTTGCCATCCCAAGGATCACTGCCAATGGATATGTTTCTCCAGAAATCATTCAAAAAACTCTTAGTTTAGTGAATGAACCTTTTGTTCTCGTCTGCCATCATCCTTTATGGAATCCAACAAGTGAAATTGAATCCAAAGCACACCGCATGACAAACCGGGGTGAGGTGGTAGAAAAATTAAAATCCAATCCACCGCTTTTGTACTTACACGGACATACTCATACGAACTGGGTCAAACTTCCAGGCCCCAATGCTCCTTTTGCGATTGTGAATTCTGCATCAAGCACAAGATTATCGGACAGAAATCATGAATGTGGATTTCATTTGATTGAGATAGAAAACTCTACCAAATACCGTCGTTTTATTTATTCAGAAGACAAATTCATCGAGACGAATCCGATTTTTTATGAAGAGTCGGAAGGTGTCATCTAAAAGGACAAACCATGGCAAATTCAAAAGTAGATTTAACAAGCATCCAAAGACAACTCATGCAAGTGAAACATCCTGAGCTAAAAAAAGACATCGTGAGTTTGGGAATGGTCGCTGCAGTCACTCCCACAGAGGATGGAATTGAAATTTTAATCAAAACTCCCAATGCCGATAGACGATTACAAATTGGGCTCGAAGCACAAACAAGACAGCTCATTTCTAAAATCGAAGGTGCCGGTAAGGTCAAAATCAAATTTGAAATCGACCAAAACCTGAAGATGGAAGATGGGAACAGAATTTTTGGTGTCAAAAAAGTCATCGCTGTTGGATCAGGAAAAGGTGGTGTAGGTAAGTCTACTGTGACTGCCAACCTTGCCGCCACTCTCGCACGTAACGGAAAGAAGGTGGGAATCCTCGATGCTGATATCTACGGGCCTTCTCTCGGAAAGATGTTTGGAATCAATGGCCGTGTCGCATTAAAATCCGAAGAAGATAAAATTTATCCCATCGAAAAACATGGAATCAAACTGATCTCTTTTTCCTTTTTGGTATCAGAGGACCAACCAGTTGTTTGGCGAGGACCTATGCTTGGTAAAGCCATCGAACAGTTTTTATACGATGTTGTTTGGGGAGAGTTAGACTATCTATTTATTGACTTACCTCCAGGAACGGGAGATGTCCAATTGTCTCTGGCCCAACTCATTGATTTAGATGGAGCTGTGATTGTGACAACTCCCCAAGAAGTGGCGGTACTTGATGCAGGAAGGGCCGCGGCCATGTTCAAACAAGTAAAAGTACCCATTCTTGGGATTGTTGAAAATATGTCTGGGTTTGCCTGCCCCAAATGTGGCCATGTAACAGATGTTTTTTCGAAAGGGGGAGGGGAAAAACTCTCTAAACAAGTAGGAGTTCCAGAACTCGGATCGGTTCCACTCACTTTGGATATGATGAGTTCCGGGGAGACGGGAAAACCTGCCCTACTTGACCTGGGTGAGTCGCCTCTAAAAGAAGCCTATTTTCGCATTGCAAAAAATTTAGAAGACCAAATCAGTCAGTGGGAAGATTAAAAATCACTTGTTTCTTATGAGCTTTTTCTTAGTCTAAAGGATACACTATGAATTTTGAACGCGGTTCCAAACCCAATCCTACCGGTAACTTAATCGCTTACTGCCACGTATTCGGAGAAAATCCGATTGCGCCCGGTGGTAAAATCATAGCATCCAACGTAGTGGTTAGTTTCTTAAAAATTGGGGACAACTACCCAGTAGTCACCTTTCCTCTGGTGGCTCTTCCTTCCAAAGAAGAGCTCATGAAGATTCTTTCAGACAATATCCATCTTTATGATGTAGTACAACTCCCAGACTTTCAAATGCCAGAGAACAAAGAATCTGCAAACCAATACATTCAAGAAAGAATGGAGCAGTTCAACTCCATGGTAATGCGTTATGTGGAATTTTGTAAGGTCAAAGAAAAGAAAACTCAAACCACAAGCCTAACAGAACATTTGGAACAAGTGAGCGAACCTTTAGAAACATTGGCTAGTCTTTCCTTAGAGTTTCGAAACACTTCCGGTATTGCTCGAGAAGCCACAAGACTCAAAATGGAACGAATTGTGGATTACTTCCACAACAATCATCCCACTCTAGACATTGATAATTTTAAAAAAGCCCTCTCTGTTCCAGGAAAGATGGGAGATGAACTCATCGGATTGTACATCCAAAAGTTTAACGCCATTCAAATCGAAAACTATGAAACAGCTTCTGATCTAAGAAAACGTATTTTAGAAATTGAAGCATCTACTCATTAAGTTTAGGAAAAAAATTTCTTGACCAATTCTATCTAAAGTCTATCCTCAAATGCCCTTAACCTTCCCCGTTTCTGTTGAAAAGAATCATTCGCTACAGAGACGGATGGAAGTACTAGGAATTTCTGAAGTAGATCTTACCGAACGATTCGTTAAGTCCGGCGGCAAAGGCGGACAAAATGTAAATAAGGTTTCTACAGCAGTGCATTTGGTTCATAAACCTTCAGGGAAACAAATCAAATGTTCCGTGTATAGGACACAAGGACTCAATCGTTATAAAGCGAGGGACTTGTTGTGTTTGGAATTAGAAAGGGAATTGGATCCGTCGAAATCCAACTCTAACTTACAAAAACTGCGAAAGAAAAAACAGGACAAACATCGCAAATCCTTGAAGAAGAGATTGGAGAAAGAAAAACCGGAATGGAACGAACCTATGTAAAACATATCTTTATCGTCCTCTTACCACTGTTTTGTTTTGCCTCTTGTTTTGATTCCTTACTTCCGTACAAGTCCGTGAAATGGTCCCATGGATGGGAATACCGATTTCTCACAGACGAAGAGTTGGCTTATTTCCAACCAGCCATAGAAGACTTATCATTAGAATACCAACCTTATTATATTCCTTATGTGAGTTTAGAAAAACCAATGACCAAATATTTGTCGGCCCGAATTCGGTTTCGAGATTCTTCGGGGTATCCAAAACCATCGTTACTCCTTCGAGGGCTTGTCACTTATTTTGATGCTTACTGTGGAGAAACCAAATTACAATCAGAGTTTTTTCGTTCTGCAATTTCTGATCCTTTGTATCCCAGAGAAACAGTCATATACAATCGAAGTTTTGTTCCTGTTTTGTTATTACCTGAAGATTGTTTGGGGAGTTATGTTTATATCGTATTTTTTTCAGAGGGAATCCTTCCTCTTGGTTTTTCAGAACCACCTCTTTATGGGGATCCCACGGATCATTACAAAGCAATTGCGAACCGAAGCCAATCCTTTGCTTCCCTTGGATTTTTCTTTTTGATCTTAGGGCTTTTTTCTTTTTATCTTTTTGAAAGGCGAAAGAAAAAACAACTCCTTGCCTTTACTTGGTTTTCTTCCATTTCAGGAATTCACTTCCTGTCTCAGTCTGGATTTTTTGGACTTTTTTATTATGATACCGTCCTTTTTAGTTTTATTATTTTTATTTTCACTTTGTTTTTAATTCCTATTAGTTGTTTGTATTTTTTTGATCAATTGATTGGATCTGGTCGTTGGAATGTCATTCGGATGATGTGGCAGTTCCATGTTTTGTTTTCAATGATCATTTTGACGTTGGCATTTACAGAAACCATTTCGATGTCCGTTGCCATTCTGACATTTATTTGGTTGTGTTTGCCAACACTTGTCATTCAAATCATTGTTGCTTGGAGCCAGATGGTCGCAAAAAAACCAAAGGCCATTTTACTTGTGATTGGTGCCTCCGCACTTTTTATCCTCAATGCACACGACATTCTTTCTTCTCTGGGAATTTTGGATTCGGTTCCGCGTTCTTCCCACTGGGGATTTTTTATCTTTGTCATTTGTCTCACTCTTTATGGCGAAAATCTTTTTCGTATTTCCGAAGTGAAGTATGGAACTTTACAAAAAGAAATTGTCACTGCCGCAAGAATTCAAAATGCCATCCTTCCTCCTTCGCCACCTCGTTGGGAACAAATGGACATCAGCGTTTATTACCAACCATCCCATGAAGTAGGGGGAGATTTTTACGACTTCCAAGCGTTAGGTGGAAAAAAGTTTGGAATTCTTATCGCCGATGTTGTGGGACATGGCCTTGGAGCCTCTATCATTGCTTCCCTTTCTAAGTTCGCTTTTTTTCAACACTACAAACATTGGTCAAACCCATCCTTTTTACTTTCTGCCATGAACGAAGATTTGGTGAAAAAATCATTTGGTCGGTTCACAACCGCCACTTACTTTCACATCGATATGGAAAAAGGAAAATTTATGGTATCGAGTGCAGGCCACCCTTCTTTTTTTCATTGGAAGGCAGAGTCGAAGGAACTTATCGAAATCAAACCCAAAGGCAAACCACTCGGTATTCTTCCCGGCCTAACCTATGCCGAAGAGGAATACACTTTCCAACCAGAGGACCAATTTTTGTTTTATACTGATGGACTGACTGAAGAGGAAAATTCCGATCGATTGGAATACGGCGAAAAACGTTTAGCCAAATCTTTTATAGAAACTATCACCAAACAATCGATAGATCCGATGGCTAAGGTATTAGAAAACTTCCATTACTTTACTGGACTTTCGGGTTCTCCACACGATGATATCACTGTCATTCATTTACATGTGAAGGCATAAAAAAAGCCCTGGATTTGGCCCAGGGCTTTCTGTCTGCGATCCAATGGCAAAACCAACGGATCGCAAAAGGCTAATGGGGGATGATTTACATCATGCCGCCCATTCCTCCCATACCACCCATTCCTCCCATACCGGCCATGCCAGCACCTGAGTCTTTCGATTCTGGTTTGTCAGTAATGGTTACTTCGGTAGTGAGGATCATCGCTCCAATGGAAGCTGCGTTTTGAAGTGCAGAACGAACCACTTTTGCCGGGTCAACAACACCTGCTTTGATTAAGTCTTCCCAAACCATAGTCAGAGCGTTGAATCCTTCATTTCCTTTTTTAGCACGAGCTTGTTCTACAATCACAGATCCTTCAAGACCTGCATTCGCAGTGATCATACGGATTGGTTCCTCTAATGCACGTAAAATGATGTTCACACCAGTTTGTTCGTCGCCTACAAGTTTCAGTGCTCTCACTGCATCTTGTGCACGAAGTAGAGTCAGTCCACCACCAGGAACGATTCCTTCTTCTACTGCTGCGCGTGTTGCAGAAAGTGCATCTTCCACACGAGCTTTTTTCTCTTTCATTTCTACTTCAGTAGCAGCACCCACGTGAATGACAGCAACACCACCAGCAAGTTTTGCAAGGCGTTCTTGGAGTTTTTCACGATCGTAATCAGATGTAGTATCTTCGATTTGTTTTTTGATTTGGTTTACGCGACCTTGGATGTCTTTAGAAGCACCAGCACCTTCGATGATGGTTGTGTTTTCTTTGTCCACTACCACTTTTTTAGCGCGACCGAGCATCTTCACTTCAGCATTTTCCAATTTCATTCCGAGGTCTTCAGAAATTACTTGGCCTGCTGTTAGAACAGCGATGTCTTCGAGCATAGCTTTTCTTCTATCACCAAAACCAGGAGCTTTCACAGCCACACACTGAATGGTTTTACGAAGAGTGTTGACTACGATTGTTGCAAGAGCTTCCCCTTCCACTTCTTCTGCGATGATGACAAGTGGTCGTCCCGCTTGTGCAATTTTTTCGAGCACAGGAAGAAGATCTTTCATAGACGCAATTTTTTTGTCATAAATTAAGATGAATGGATCGTTAAAAGTTGCGACCATTGCTTCTGGATCCGTCACCATGTAAGGTGAAATGTATCCACGATCAAATTGCATACCTTCTACGATATCAAGTGTTGTTTCGATTGATTTTGCTTCATCAACAGTGATCACACCTTCTTTACCTACTTTGTCAAAAGCTTGAGCAATTAGGTTACCGATTTCTGGATCGTTGTTTGCAGAGATAGTAGCAACGTTTGCATATTCTGCTTTGCTATTGATTTTAATTGCGTGTTTTTTGATTTCTTCCACAGCGACAACAACTGCTTTGTCAATTCCGTGTTTGAGTGCCATTGGGTTTGCACCCGCAGTTACGTTTTTCAAACCTTCGTTAATGATCGCTTGTGCAAGGATCGTTGCAGTTGTAGTTCCGTCTCCTGCGATGTCGTTAGTTCTTGTAGAAACTTCCTTCACCATTTGAGCGCCCATGTTTTCGATTGCATCTTCTAGTTCGATTTCTTTAGCAACAGTCACACCATCTTTTGTGATCGTAGGGGATCCAAATTTTTTATCGATCACTACGTTACGACCTTTTGGTCCAAGGGTTACTTTTACTGCGTTAGCAAGTTTGTTTACTCCGCTAAGAAGTTTTCTACGTGCTGTTTCATCAAATTCAATTGTTTTAGCCATAATTGATTATTTCCTTCTATAATTAGTTTGTAACAACACCGAGGATGTCGCTTTCACGGATAATGAGTAAATCACGTCCGCCTTGTTTGATTTCAGTTCCAGAATACTTTCCGTATAGAACTGTATCTCCTACCTTTACTTCTAAAGGAATGAGTTTTCCGTCTTCATAACGTCCTTGTCCAACAGCGATGATTTTCCCTTCTTGTGGTTTTTCTTTTGCTGTGTCTGGTACGATGATGGATCCGATTTTTTCTTCCGACTCATTCTTTGGCTCTACGACCACTCGGTCGCCTAAAGGTTTGATTGATGCCATGAGTAACTCCTTGTATGCAATCTGTTGATGATTCCGAGTTTAGCACCATTTCAAAAAGAGTGCTAAACTCAATTACCATAAAACGATTGGGGGAAGGATTCGTCAAGCACTTTCAAGCAAAGAGTGCTAAAATGAAATTAGAACCCGAAAAGCCCCGTTTTTTTGCGTTTTGAGCCCCGTTTGGGTGTGACCCCGAGCATTCCAAGGAGACCCCGAGTGACCTCTTTCGCAACCGTGCGACCCACTTCTCTTGCGAGTGGGTTTTTGGAAAGGGTTTCCACAAAACTAGGGTCTTCCTTTTCTTTGGCTCGTTTGGATTTGGTTCGTTTTTCGCCGGACTCTTCTTCGGCGGCTTCTGTTTCGTCGGCAATGGTTTCCATTTTTTTGGAGAGCATTTCGTGAGCACTTTCCCGGTCGAGGGTGGTCTGGTATTTTTTCACCAAATCCGATTTTGCGATTTTGGAATTCAGTTCTTCAGGACTTAAAATTCCCATCCGTGAAGCGGGCGGGGCAAGTAAAGTACGAACGAGTGGGGTAGGAGTTCCCTTGGGATTGAGTGCTGTAATGAAAGCCTCACCAATTCCAAGTTCTGTGATCACTTCTTTGGTATCATAAAACTCAGTTTCGGGGTAATTTTCAGAAGCAGTTTTTATCGCCTTGCGGTCGTTTGCTGTAAAAGCGCGGAGGGCATGTTGGACTTTAAGACCCAGTTGGCCCAAAATTTCTTTTGGTAAGTCTGTGGGTGATTGGGTGCAAAAGATAATGCCAACCCCTTTCGAACGGATGAGGCGCACCATCGTTTCCAATTGTTTGAGAAGGTCACTCGAGGCTTCATCAAAAACCAAGTGGGCTTCATCAATGAATAAAACGAGTTTTGGTTTTTCTAAATCACCTTCTTCTGGAAAACTCGCATAAATTTCAGTAAGCAGTGATAACATAAAGGTAGAGAAGAGGCGAGGTTTGGTTTGGATATCGGTCAAACGAATGATGGAAATTTTGGCTTTTTTGGATTCAGTTTGAATCAGATCATTGACATCAAAAGAAGGTTCTCCAAAAAAATCTTCTCCCCCTTGGCCTTCGAGTTCGATGAGTTTCCTTAAGATTATGGAGATACTTTGTGAGGATACAGTTCCGTATTCTTTTTCCAATTCTTCTTTGCCCGCATCATTGATGTATTGGAGGGCTTTTTTAAAATCTTTTGTATCTAAAATGGGAAGACCCAAATCATCACAGTATTTAAAAACTAAAGAGACGACACTCCCTTGTGTATCATTCAATTCCAAAATACGTGAGATAAGCACTGGCCCAAATTCGGCAATGGTGGCCCGAAGTCGGACCCCCGGTTCTTTGGATAGGGATAAAAATTCCACAGGATAAGAGGAGGGTTTCCAATCGATTCCGAGAGCCTTGGTCCGTTCTTTGATTTTGTCATTTTCTTCGCCTGGTTCGGCTAGGCCCGAAAGGTCCCCCTTGATGTCCATAAGGACAACGGGAACACCCGCCTCGGATAAAGACTCTGTTAGGAGTTGGAGGGTTTTGGTTTTACCGGTTCCTGTGGCACCAGCGATCAGGCCATGTCGATTCAGAGTAGAGAGGGGAATGGAAACGGTAGCTTCCTTATGTGTTTCTCCATCAAACATGCCAGAACCCAAATAGAGAGATCCTTTGGATGGGTATCCTTCGTTTATTTTTGAATCAAATGCATCTGATTTTTTAGCCATTACCGTCTCCTTGAATCCTCTACTTGTTTCGATAGAGAATCGCAGTCAATGTTTTCTATCGCAAGCAAAACGATCGTGATTTGCCTAAACGGCCAAAAACCAAAGAACAAATTTCTCGTACTCGTACTAATATGGTTTGAGTTTTTCAAAATTCTTTTTATGGTTAGGATGTGGCACGTATCCAATTTTTATCCCTTTCTAAACTCGTATTTTTTTCTCTATTTGTTTCTGTTTTTGTCCAATGCAATCGCTCCATTCCTAGTTTGGCGCCTGCAAAAAACATCCAGGCCGGAGTCCTTGACCTAAGCATAGAAGACCCAAAAACTTTGGATCCTTTTCCGCTTGCTGGTGAGTGGGAGGCATTTCCTGGCGAACTTCCTGAAACAGAAGAGGAGTTTAAAGCCTTAGAAAAAAAAGAACCGATCCGGCTTGCCGTGCCCGCATATTGGGTAAACCAAAACCTTCCTGCACATGGATTTGTAACTTATCGTTTGAAATTAAAAGTAAACGAACCTTTGAACTTAATGTTTTACTTAAGGGAAACCTCTTCGGCCTATAGAGCGTATTACCACAACGCGGAAAGGGGACTTGTCCTTCTCGGTTCTGCCGGAAAAGTTTCCAAAACTAAAGACGGTTCCATCGGGTATTATTTAGAAACGGCCCGTTCCTTTCGTGCCACACCCTCGACTGTTTTGTATCTACAAATCTCAAATTACCTTTATTCACGAGGCGGCCCTTATTATTCCCCAGTTTTAGGAGAAGTGGGTAAAACTGTTTTGTATTTACGATTTAAAGAACGTAAAAAAGCATTTTTCTTCGCTAGTTTTTTTGTCCTTGCGATCTCTCATTTATTTCTATACATCCATCGCAGAAAAGACAAATCTCCTCTTTGGTTTTCTTTGCTTTGTATCTCTTGGCTCATCCGTATTTTACTTTTTGATCGAGTTTCTCGGGATTGGTTTCAAGCATCCGATTGGCTCGAGATGTTGCAGATTCGAGTGGAGTACATGGCTTTTTGTGGCATTCAATGTTTTAGTCTTTTGTTTTTCTTTCAAAACCAAGCCAACTTCCTTCCTCAAAAGTACAAACGTTATCTTTTGATTCCTATCCTTTTGGAATTTATAATCATCGCCACAACACCGTACGCTGTGTACACAAAACTTCTGATTTTCAGTCAGGCGTATATGGCAATCATTCTAGTAGTTGCTATGATTGCGGCCTTTCGCTCCACTTTCCAAAGAGAAACCCGATACATAGGAAGTATCATTTTATTTGGAACCATTATCATGCTCTCTGCGACTATTTATGATTCCATAGTGTTTTTTAAACGTTGGGATTTGCCAATGCTCACCGAACTCGGTTTTGCTATCTTTTGTATGTGTCTTGCCATTGTAATTTCTAAACAAAATGCACATACCTGGGAAACTGCCGAATACCTAACACTCAATTTAAGAAAAGAAGTGGAATGGAAAACGATAGAACTCCGAAAAGAAAAGGAAAAAGCCGAAAAAACAGGAGAACTCAAGGATAAGTTTATATCCATTGTGTCTCACGATATAAGGTCTCCACTTTTTGGGATCTCTTCTGTCTTTAATTTACTGACTGAATCCCCACCCTCTCTTTCTCTAGAAAGAGCAAAACAAGTATTAGGTGAAGCATCCACTGGACTTAAAAATATCCTGAGTATGGTAGAGGAACTTATCAAATATTCCCGGTTCCAAAATGCTTCCGTTTTTCCCGATTACCAACTTTTTGATTTTCGCCAAATCACAGACCAACTCATAGAACGTGTCCAAGATATGGCTAAACCCAAAAACATATCCGTTCTCACCCATATAGAAGAGTCCTCGATTGGAATTGGCGACCCCAACTTAATCGAACATTTAATTTGGAACTTACTCACGAATGCAGTGAAGTTTACTAAGGAATCCGGAACAGTTGAAATTTCCCTTACGGAATCCAATAAACATTGGAGTTTGAAAGTCATTGATACGGGAATCGGTATGCCACCTTACTGGTCAGAACATATTTTGGAAGAGGGTTTTCTTTTTGTGAGGAAAGGAACAGCCGATGAAATGGGGGCAGGAGTTGGTCTTGCCTTTTGTAAAGAAGTGGCGGAACGTCATGGTGCAGAACTCATTGTTAAGTCGGAGGAAGAGAAAGGAACTTCTCTTGAGTTATTACTTCCAAACTTTGAAAAAATTGTCCTGGTTCTAGATGATAATCCTGGATATAGAAAACAAATCCGCAAAGTTTTGAAAGACCTACCTTGTATCCTTTGGGAAGAAGAGTATCCCGATCATGCCTTACTTTCTGTGGGTCGTTTGAAACCAGACCTCATCATCGTGGATTTTTCCATGCCAGAAAGAACAGGAATCGATTTTTTACGAGACCTGTATTCCAATTCTGAAATGGAAGAAATTCGTTCTATCTTAGTTTCGAGTTCACACACCGACCCAAACACGGGGTATAAATTAGAAGCTACAGTGATTGAAATTGGCGGAGATGCTTTCCTTACAAAAACATCCCCGGACGAAAAGTTGGTAGAACTAGTAAAACGACTGTTAGATCTAGATACCTAGATTAACACTTGTTCTTTGGCGCGTCCAATGAGTTCCGCAACGGTTTTTGCATTGAATCGGTCTTTGAGCCTACCGACATGGTATTCTACCGTTCTTTTGGATAGGCCAATTTCTGTTCCAATTTCTTGGTAGGTTTTGCCGTGGCCAAGAAGTGTTAAAATTTGTTTTTCCTTTTTGTTGGCAACTTTCCCATCTTGTGGTTTCCGATTGAAACTCAGTTTTAAGTTTTTGGAATAAACCGTCTTTCCTGCAGCGATTTCATTGAGGTTTTTGGTAAGGCTACTCAGATCATCGCTTTTTAAAAGATACCCATCCACACCCGCCTCAATGGCAGAATGAACAATAGGTTGTTCATCAAGCATGGTAAGAGTGACTACTTTTAAGTCTGGGTGTTCTTTTTTCCAATCCTTCACCATATTCAGAACGTTTTCCCCTGGAATCCGTAGATCAAGGAGGACAAAGTCGGGTCTTGTTTCATTTAAGAGAGAGGCAATTTGAGGGGAATGCTCGGCTTCTCCCACAACTTCGAAATCAGGCGAGGAGTTCACAACATGTTTTACGCCAACTCGAGTTACAGCGTGGTCTTCAACGAGTAATACCTTCTTTTTAGGTGTCATATATTTCCCTTTTTTTGGAATCAGGAACCTTTTGTTCCTAGCGTTTCTCCCTAGTAGACGAAGGGAATTGCAAATATTAGTACTATTCCGTCCTATTTGTCCATAAAAAATCGTGGGTCTATCTACTTAATTTTCTCTTGCAAATTCGCTAAATTCTCCCATTTTCAGAGAAATCCTAGGAGTATTATGAATACTAAAGTAGAGAGTCTCAAAAAAATATATCTCTTCCAAAAGTTAAACCAAGACGAACTGTTACACATTGCTGAGAAGATCCGGGAAGTCCACCTACCTCCTAGAAATGTTTTGTATGATATGGGAGAGGAAGCGGCCTCCATGTACATCGTGAAGTATGGAACCTTGCAGATTTCCACCTCCACAAGCCATGGGGACGATGTGAACCTCATCACCCTTGGAGAAGGGGACCATTTTGGGGAATTGCCTTTTTTTGATGATGAAAAACGTTCTGCGAAAGTGGAAGCCAAAGAAAATTCTGAATTATACGAACTTCGTTATGCCGATTTGCATGATATGTTTTCCAAAAACAAGGAAATGGAGCTCAAATTCTACAAAGAAGTGACCCATTATTACATCCGTAGAATGCGAAAGCTCACCCATGACTTGGCTTACGCACGGGAACTTAGAAAACGATTCGCCTAGTGCCTTGTCTTTGTCTATAAAAGACAAAATTGAATCAAAACGAGATTTTTTATCGATCGCTTTCGAAAAAACCTTTTCCATTCCTCAGTTTCTTCCTATTACAGCTAAGGAATGGGTTTCGGATTCCGATACTATTTACGTAGGCAGGGAGAAGGAATGCATGGTGGACCCCGAAATCCTAACCGAGAAGATCGTAACACAAAATAAGACTTTCTTGGTGGATTTGAAGAAGAACCAGGCGGGATTCTACCTGAAAGTATCGGAGTGGTCGAATAGTAAAAAGTCCTCGATCTTTCTACCGGCAGAAGGAATCGATCGAATGATCGAAATCTTGAATCAATTTAAAAGCCGGATATCCGATAATGAGAATACGAAAGACCCGGAGTTAGGAGCCTTTTAGGAGTGAGTTTCATGGGGAAATTAGGAATGACCAAACTGTTGTTAGGCCTCTTCCTTTCAATAGGAATGTTGTACGCACAGGCAGATACTGGCGGACAAAATACAGCTAACACTGCAAATGATGAGGATAGCCCTCTTAGAAAAATCGTTTTAGATGATTTTGAAGAGGCTGAGGATTGGAGAGTAAAAGCTACCACTCCACTCGGAGAAACAAGAACTTTGAAACTCGTTCAACGCGGGCTCATCAAAGATGTATTCGATGAAAAAACCGTTCCAGAAGATGGCGGGGACAAAATCGAAAAAAACCATATTTTAGGCGTCAAAACACATTTTGCTGCTAAAGGATTGGATCGTGTTGAATTGTACCCACCACATGAGTACATCATCAAAGGGAAAGTAAGACAAATCTCTGTTTGGGTTCTTGGTAGAAAGTACAGACATACTTTATTTGCAAAATTTAGAGATTATAAAGACGTAACGCATAATATCCGTTTGGGTCGATTGGATTTCTTCGGATGGAGAAAACTTACGGCTACAATTCCAGGATTTATTCCACAAAGTACAAGATTTGCACTTTTAGATAAAAATTTGCATTTTGTTTCTCTCTTCATAACATCTGATGTTCATGAAGTAGCAGGGGACTTTTACTTCTATGTTGATGATCTCCAAGTGAGAACTGACAGGTCTGAAGCAAAATACCCTGGATCTGAAATTAAGGACAATTGGTAAGCGGGAGAAAGGAACAATGGAAAATAAAAAAACAAAAATCCTAACTTTAGTAGCCCTAACGTCCCTCGCTCTCGTTGGTTTTGCACAAGCGCAATACAAAGTTTCCAACGGAGTGGCAACACCTATCGGAAACGATATAGGAGCTTTGGAACTTAAAGCCATCACGATCGAATCTTGGGACACACCAACGTCTACTGCTTCCTATGGTTGGGAAGTGTTCACTGACAAAGACGGTGTGAACAAAGATGGCACGGGCGATATGAAATACGATGAGAACAACAAATATTCACCTGTTCTCAACGATCCGGCAAAATCTCCTCTTGTGATGAGAGAAGTAAAACTAATTCCAGGAAAACCTGGCGATGTAAAAAACGTAGATGCGGGAAATGCAAAAGTATTGGCAGTCAAATTCCAATTCACTTTCCCAGGTAACAACGTTGTTACAGTTCGTCCTCCTCGTGCTCCTGAATATGAAGTAACTCGTGCAAGGCCGTATATCGATGCTGACAACAAAAAGAAAATCGAAAAAGTTTATGGAATCGAAGCTCCAGGAAATGTAAAAGCCATTTCTGTTTGGGTTCTCGGCCGTGGTAACGAATACGATTTAGAAGGTTGGATCGAAGACTATAATGGCAATAGCCATATTTTCCCTTTCGGTTCCTTGGACTTTGTGGGTTGGAGACCTCTCCAAATCATCATCCCTCCAGGAATTCCGCAAGAGGCAAATGCTTTCCCTGCAACAAGAAACTTGATTTTCAAACAGTTTAAAATTCGTTCTAGACCAAACTCTGGTCCTGAGCCAGTTTACCTTTTCTTTGATGAACTTCGAGTTCTTTCGGACACTTTCGAAGTTCACTTTGATGGGGCAAATCTTGACTTTGATGAAGAAGATTGTAAAAGCAAAGTTAAAATGGAGCAAATGCTTCAGAAGTCCGGTGCCATCTCCACAGGTGCGAAGATTCGCGATTGTGGTGGAAGTAACGGTTCTTCCCAAAACAAGTAGATTCCTTACTCACTCCTGGGGGTTACTCCTTGGGGACCAGGAAAACCCAGCCAAGCGGCTGGGTTTTTTGGCTTTACAGAATCGAACGGACCTAAAAAATGAACTCTAGGACTGTTCTTTTCGCGGATTCATCGCTAAATTTACCGTAACAACTTTATAGGAACTATGAACACCCTTTATTGGAAATACGAAGAGGGAGATTCTTTTCATGCCTGATACTATTACCGAAGACAAATCAAACAAAATCGCCGACAACGACAAACTAACACCTCTCTTTAATGAGGAAATTTATGTGCGTGCTGATGCTGGAACGGTTCCCGTTTCCAAATTCAAAATCTTTGACGATGTCATTGATGCATATAAGGCAGAAAATCGTTTAGCGGAAGCTAAACAAAAAATTGAAGACCATTTCAAAGAACATCCTGAGTCTATCTCCGCCAAATATATGTTAATGATTATTTCTTTCATGGAAGATTCCATGGGAGACGCAAATTTGGTGAAGAGCATTTTGGATTCTTTCAAAGCTCACGCAAAATGGACTATCATTGAATACATTACTGATTCTATTTTACGATTTGGTGATCATAGGCTTGCTCTCCGCGTAAAAGCAGAGGCACTTGATAAACTCAAGAAAAACAAAGAACTCAAAGTAGTTCTTGAGAAACTTGCCAAACAAGATCGTAAAAACCCAGAGATTGCAAAGAAGTATGGCTTTTCCATTATGGAAGAGGACAAACCGAAAGCAATTTCCTATCTCAAACTCGCAGTTGAGATGTATGCAAAGAACAAAGAATACGTTCCGATGGAGGAAATTTGGCCTACCATAGTTCAAAATAACTATGAGGATGTTTCTTTCTTCGATAAAATTGAACGTATCCTTCTTGGCCAAAGAGAAAAAACTCGCCTTGTTGGACTTCTTTATCCAATCGTTGAACCTTTTAAGGCAATGGAAGATTGGGATCATGTCATCTACTTCTTAAAAAAGATTTTAGAACATGAAGCAGCATCTCAAAAAGCAAGAAACGAACTCATTCGTGCTTACAAACAAAAATACACTGCACACTCACTACTAGAAGATTTCCTCAAAATGAGTGAACTGGGTAACAACCGTAAACCGGTAAAACTTTGTATCACCAACTTCGAAAGAAATATCGTATTTGATACTGGTAACTATGTAATGCATAGAAACTGGGGTGTAGGTAAAATTACATCCATCTCCCAAACCGGAGATTCTATCTTTGTTGATTTTGAAGAAAAGAAAGACCATAAACTTTCTATCCAAATGGCTATCACTTCTTTAAAACCATTGAAGAAAGACCATATTTGGGTACAACACTACGAAGACAAAAATGGTATCAATTCCATGTTTGCTGAGAACTTACCTGAGTTTTTAAAACAACTTCTGAAATCTTATGACAACCGAATGATCATTGGTGACATGAAGAACGAACTCATCGGAACCTTTTTGAAACAAGAAGAATGGTCTAAGTGGTGGGCGAAGGTGAAGTCGGTTCTGAAAAAAGAAGCGAATATCGGAATGAATCCTAAGAAAAAGGATGAAGTGGTTTACCATGAAAAACCGATCACTCACTCCGAAACTCTCACTCAGAAATTCCAAGCAACCAGTGATAGTAATAAAAAATTAGAAATCGCTATGGAAGCGGTTCGTGATGCGGATGAAGCCGCAGAAGCTGGTGACTTTTTTATCTCTCATTATAGCGAAGAAGAGTCAGCAAGAGATTCCATTCGTAAACTCTCTGCTTATTTGTATTTGGAAGAAGCAGGTAAAGCTTGGCCGACAGAAGAGTTTTCTCATAAAATTCGCGAACAAGAATTATCAACGCTCATTCAGTCCCTTTCTAAAGACGAAGCTCTGAAGATCTCCAAAGCATTGGAAAATACGGATATCAAAAAAGGATTTAAGGATCTCATCCGTACCTACCATCCAGAGGCGATCAATATTCTCATTGGACTTTTATTTGAAGTCCCAGTAAAGGTAAACCGATCTGTTTTCCAAAACTTAGTAGCGGATGAAAAATTTGCAGAACTCAATTTGTTTGTAGAAACAGTTTCTAACAAATCGAAAGAAAACCCTGAGGTTTTCCTTTGGGTCGCAAAATCGATCCTATCTCATACTTGGAAGTTTGATTGGTTGAAGGTAAGTGAAGAAGATTTAGTTCTTCGCGTATTCCGTATCCTCAAACCCCTTGCAAAGATTGAAGACAAAGGAACGAAACTCAAAAACCAAGCGATGGACATTCTTTTTGGAAAGGATAATAGCCTTCTCCGAGACATTTTAACCAACGCAGACGATGAGTATGTTCGTAAACTTTTTGCCCTTTTCAAAGAAGTTCCTTATGTAACTGATTTAGAAAAAGACCAACTATATGCGCTTATCAACGAACTCAAACCAAACATTGTTTGGGATGAATACGATTCAGAAGAAGATGCTGATGATGATCCTTTAGCAAACCTTCCAAACGATGTGGTACTTGTGACTCGTCGTGCCTTCAATGCGAAAAAACTAGAGTTTGAACACCTTGTAAACGTAGAGATGGCTGAAAACTCGCGTGATATTGGAGAGGCCCAAGAGAAAGGGGACTTACGAGAAAACGCAGAATACAAAGCAGCGATGGAAAAACAATCTCAGTTACAAGCGGCCATCAAACGATTGGAAGCAGAACTGAAAAGTGCAAGGATTCTCGACCTAAGTGATGTAAAATCTGACAAAGTAGGAATCGGAACCACAGTGCGTTTGAAAAACAAACAAAGTGGCGAAGTGGTTACTTATTCGATTCTTGGGGCATGGGATGCGGATACTGAAAAGAATATCATCTCATACCAGTCACCACTCGCAAAATCACTTCTTGGCAAACATACTGGAAACGAAGCGTTACTTGTTTTCGGATCCACAGAAACTGTTTACGAAGTATTGGATATTGCTCGTTACTCCATGACAGGACAAGAGGCCTGAAGTTCTTCCGACCAACCGCTAGTAGAAATTAAATCCACAAACGGTTCGGAAACATTTCCGGCGAAATCAAAGGCCTTAGCTTCCAAAAGAAGATAAGGCCTTTCTTTTTGTAGGCTTTTCGGAATGATCACTCGGATGGCACGCCTGTCGGGATCGTATTCATAGGGATATGTTTGTCCGTCGAGCATGAGCTCAACACTCGTTCGAAATCCACTTCCCACGTCTCCAATGACATAAAACCTTTCTTCAAAACAATGGTTCCTCACTTCTGGAAGTTCGATGTAGCGGGCAAGGGAGGTCATAGGAAAGATTGTCGGTGGAGTTTCATCAGACAAAACCATAAGATATCCAAGTTTTGTAAGTTTAAAACTAAAACCATTTGGTTTTCTTTTTTGGGTGATGGATTGAAATTTCTGAATGGAAGAATCATAAAAATAAAGGGAATCTTTTATAGTTGGCGTATAACCCATATTCCATTCTCCTAATCCTTCTCCCTTCCAACTCATTTTTTTTGTATCTATTTGGTAGATTTTTCCTTTGAGGGGAAGACCTACTGGAATTTTAAAAGGAATCTCTTTTTTACTGATTTCGTTGATGAGTAAAGTTCCTTCTCCTGAAACTTCTGCTTTAGACAAATCCAAACTAACTTTTCCCTCTGGAGAGTTGTAACTGTTTCCATTCTTCCGATTTTTAACAAACCGAATGGGTTCTGTATTATTTTTCTCATGGATCACAGTAAAAACTACCGAAGATTTGTTTCCTGTCGCATCCCGAAGTGAAACTACTAATTCTAATTTTTCTTTTGGTTTGTAACTTTCCAAATCCAAAGAAAAACCTTCTTCTTTGAAATTTTTGGACCGTTCATATATATGATAAAAATAAACGGGTGGTGAGAGTGAGGACCTATTGATATCGTAGAACTGGTGTTTTTTGGACCCATCTTCATAAGCTAAAAAATCGAAATTACGACTAAAAATAGTTTTTCCATTCACAGACAAGTCCATCCCATACACGTTGTTTTTGTTTCGGGAACGAATCAAATCATAACCACTCAAACGAATGCGTACCTTGCCTGTAAGAGTGATGGATTCAAATAAATCTCCTGTGTCTGTAAACAAATCATACTTCCCTTTAGATTTTTCTTTGGCCAAAAGAAGCATGGGTTTTTCTAAATTGTCGCCTTCCAAATACATGGAAAGGATAGTGGGAGGAGTGGTATCTTTTTGATGGATTTCTTGAAAGTAAAGAGGATTGATATTTCCTTTTTCTGATCGAAATTCTAAATGGAGGTGCGATATCCCAGATCCCGATTCTCCTGTTTTTCCAAGAGAAATTCCTTTTTTAGCCGTAAATAAACCCGGAGGGAGTTTGAGTTGAAAACCGTTTGGATCTCCCATTAGTAGAATGGCTTGCCTCAAAAGTTCTAAATCATACAAACTACCACCAAAGGAATGTAAGTGGGCATATTTGGATTTCAATTTGTATTTTGGACTATAAAGATTGAGAGAAAGTCCGTATCCCGTTTTCGAATAACTGATTTCTTCAATATAACCATCAAACGTTGCTAAGATGCTGTGACCATTCAGGCCATAAGATTTGAAATCAGATCCCAAATGTAAGTTATGGTTACGAATTTCAGCAAAGGTTCCAGAAACCGGAGAGTAGTAGGGTAGGGGAAAACCCACCTCACTATGGGGAATTTCTGGAATTTTAGTTTGTCCCCATAGAGCTAAAGGGCCAAGGCAAAGTAGGATTGTAAAAGTACGAAGAAGAGATATCTCCATGGGAGAATCAGAATCCTACCACTTGCTTTGTCATGCCTTTCCTGAAATCTAGAGAATTTCCCTTCGTTTCGATTCCCTTGACAAACTAGACTTGGGACCTAAGATGACAGGGAACATTTCTGTATGAAACAAGGCATTGTATCCTTTTTAATCCTCGCCATTTCTGGTTGTGCCTTTTTATCGAAGGAACCGGGAAGACCTCCCAAAATTGATGGGGTTCCTATCCCCGATTCTAAACGTTTGATCTACATTCAAAATGTTAGAAACAATACCTACTCTCCCGGAATGCACACCCGCCTTACCCAAATGATTATGGAAGAAATTGACAGACGCGGAAGGTTTATCACAACAAGAGAAAAAACTCTCGCGAAATACAGGTTGTATGCGGAGATTGTTCACTACCAACAAGTCGGAGATCTTATGGATCTTGCGGACAGACAAATTACCTCGGAACTATTCGTAGTCACTCGAGTGGAAATCATTGAGGCGGAGACGGGAAATAAAATCCCTATGGAACGCAGTGAAATTCCTGGACGGGTCCATTTTTCTACACAGATTGGATTTCGGGAATCAGAATTGGAAGCTCAGAATCGCCTACTTCGGGTGATGGCACTTCGAATTGCTGAAGAATCAGAAAGAGCATGGTATTATTCTCTTTCTGGAATTTTGAATTAAGTTGAATCATTAGGAGACAAACCTTGCAAAACGATCCTATTTCCACAGACGACACAAAAAAGGAGATGCTCGCCTTCGAAGAGTATCTTAAAGAAAAAGGACTCAAAATTACCAACCAACGTTTGTTAGTTGCTCAAAAGATTTTTTCTTCACACAATCATTTTACTGCTGAAGGTCTTTTGGATGAATTAAAGGACAATAAGGATCGTATCTCCAAAGCAACCATTTACAGAATCCTCGCGATTATGGTGGAGGCGGGGCTCCTTGAGGAACATGATTTTGGGAAAGATTACAAATACTACGAACATATCATTGGTCATGAACACCATGATCATATCATTTGTATGCAATGTGGCCGAATTGTAGAGTTTATCGATGCAAGAATTGAAGAGTTACAAAACAAAGCCGCATCAGAAAATGGATTTACCATCACTGGTCATAGTTTGAATATATTTGGAAATTGTCTGAATTTTGCAAATTGTGAACATAAAATCAGAAAATAGTGTTTTCTATTTTTAAAGAAAGATCGAAAGACTCTGGATCTTACGCAAGAACTGGAACTCTTTTACTTAACGGAGTTCAAATTGAGACTCCTATTTTTATGCCTGTGGGAACAAGAGGGAGTATCAAATCTCTCTCTTCCTCGGATATTGATGAATTAGGTTATAATTTAATCCTTGCCAATACTTATCATTTATATCTAAAACCCGGCAAAGAAGTATTAGATCATTTTCATGGTCTAAAAAATTTCATGTCTTACAAACGAGCCTTACTGACAGACTCGGGTGGGTTTCAGGTCTTTAGCCTAGCTAGTCTTTTTAAATTCGAAGAGGATGGAGTTCGGTTTCAGTCCCATATTGATGGGAGCCATCATAAATTCACTCCTGCTTCTGTGATTGATATGCAACGTTCGATTGGATCTGATATTATGATGGTCCTCGACGATTGTGCGCCTTATGGAAGTGACCTCAAACGATTAGAACTCGCGCTGGACAGAACACACCGCTGGGCCAAAGAATCTTATGAATATTGGATGGAAAGGCCTAATGGCCAAAATGTATTTCCCATAGTCCAAGGAGGGGTCAATGAATCCCTTAGAAAACGAAGTTTAGATACATTACAAAATATAAATTTTCCAGGAATTGCCATTGGCGGACTCAGTGTAGGGGAGCCGAGGCCAGAATACATTCGCATTTTAGAATGTATGGCACCTTATTTCGACCAGGCGCGTCCTCGTTATCTAATGGGTGTAGGAACCGTTGTGGACATTCTGGAAGGTGTAAAGAATGGTGTCGACATGTTTGACTGTGTATTGCCAACAAGGAACGCTAGAAATGGCCAAGTGTTCACCTCTTTTGGCAAACTCAACTTAAGGAATGAAGTCCATCGATTGGCAGATGGTCCCATTGACCCCGAATGTGGGTGTAAGGTTTGTAAAACATATAGCCTTGGCTACATTCGCCACTTACATAAGGTGAAGGAATTGACTGCTTTCTCACTCTCAACGTATCACAACTTATATTTTATGCAAAGCTTCATGGAAAGGATGCGAAAGGCCATAGAAATAGGCAATTTTAAGGGTTTTTATGACCATTGGAAAAATTTGTTTGGTAGCTAAAATTATTAGGTTGACGTATCTCTTTTTTTTGAATGCAATTGTACCGTCATTTCTACATTGATTGTAGCTTCATTGAGGAGTCTCTAGACACACATGGAAATCACCAGAAGGGAAAAAGATAAAATCGTAGTCCTCGATATTAACGGGGAAATCGACCTTTATAACGCGCCTGAGATCAAGGATGTAATCGCCAAATTGATCGAAGAACAAAAGTATTGCATCGTCATCAATCTCGAGAAGGTTTCCTACATCGACTCTTCCGGAATTGGAGCTTTAATTTCAAGTTTGTCCAACTTGAAGAAATACCAAGGTGGGCTTAAAATCATCAACGTGGCTGGTTCGGTTCGTAAAGTATTTGAACTCACAAAGTTGACTTCATTTTTTGAAATTTTTGACAGCGAAGACGAAGCCGTCACTGCTTTTAAGTAAAAGGGGAAGCGTATTTGCGCTTCTCTCTTACAAACCCCCCGAAGAAAAATTAAGGAGCTTGTTATGTTAAGAAAGGAAAAGACAGCAGTCTTTCTCTCTGGATTGGTATTGTTCTCTATCGGATTTGTTAATTGTGCACAAGAACTTCCAGTGAAAGAACTTGCGCTTGCAAAATCTCAAGTAGAAAGAGCAGAAAGACTTTCTGCAGAAGAATATGCTCCGGAAGAATTTTCCGAAGCAAAAAGAAGTTTAATTTCTGCGAATGAATTTGCTTCTGAAGAAAAAGCATCTGACTCCAAAAAGAGTGCGGACTATGCTATTTCTAAAGCTTATGATGCTTTGGAAAAAACTCTACCGAAACTTGCTGCTAAATCTCGCGAAGAAGCAGTAACGGCCATTGATGCTGCGGACGAAGCGTACGCTTCTGAATACACTCCTGAAGAATTTAAAAAAGCGGTTACGGCTCGTGATGCTGGGGAAACAAAGTTAGCACAAGCGGATGCTAGCCTTGCGTCCTATTTACGTGAAGACAAAGACGAAACAGCAAAAGAATTAAAACGGACCGTTGCCTTACAAGAATATGAAGATGCACACAATAATTTTGTAGAAGCGGCTAAAATCAGCCAAGATGCAAAGAAGGTTGCTTTGGACCGTTCAGGTTTTGTTCGCCAATCTGCTGATGAAGTGGATGCCGTATTAGAAAAAGCCTATACTTATTCTAAAGGGGGAAACCCTGCTATTGATGAAGAGAAAGCTCGTATAGCTTCTGCACGTGAAGACATTGCCGCTGGTCGTTTGAAAACTGCTGACGAAAAGATCAAAGCCGCAAGTTTGGCTTCAGCTTCTTTGTTACAAGCTTCTGTAAAAGACCATGCAAAAAATCGCAACTTGCAAGCTCGTGAAGTTGTAGAGGATGCAAACGCTCGTTTTGGTGAATTGAACGCTGAAACTTTTTTGAAATCTAATGCAAAAGAATCCTACGCAAGTACTCAAGAAAACCTTGGTGCTTCCAACGAATCTCTTCAAGCTTCAGGTAATCTTTTAGAACAAGAAAAATTTGATGATTCCATTGCTCAGTCGGAAGAAGCCATTCGTTTGGCAGAAATCTCTATTGACCAGGTCGAAACTTTGAAAGGGAAAACTACTGTTGCGAAAAAAGACCGCGCAGCTGTAGAAACGCAAGCTGACAACACTACAAAGACAACGACAACAGAGACAGACGGTGATAAAACATCTTCTTCTCAAATAGAGGAACTTACTGGCGGTTGGAAAAGATACACTGTAGAAAAGTCAAACCCTGCAGATTGCCTTTGGAGAATTGCTGATAGAGAAGATATCTATAACGACGCAAAACTTTGGCCAAGGATTTTTGAAGCAAATCGTAAATCGATTCGTAACAAAAATTTGATTTATCCAAAACAAAAATTGAATATCCCTCCGAAAACTGGGAAAATCGGAAAAGCACCTAAACAATAAACAATGTTTAGGTGATCTGAAAAAAAAGCTGTCGTAACGACAGCTTTTTTTTTGTCTAAAGAATAGGATAACATGATAAGAGGATACACGACACCTGTTACGGAAATTTCGGAAAAAGACTTTGACGCACTTGTGACACTAGCGTTAGAAGAAGACCTACCTGCGGGTGATATCACAACTGATTCTCTTTTCCGTTCTGATGAATTTTGTAAGGCAGAGCTCCTGGCAAAAGAGGATGGTATCTTGTGTGGCCTTGCCGTTTTACCATGCCTCATTCGGAAAACGAATGCTAACGTGGTATGGAAACCCATCCTTATCGATGGTGCCACACTTTCCAAGGGCACAGTCATTGGCAAATTAGAGGGTTCTCTTGTTTCCGTTTTAAAAATGGAACGAATCCTTTTAAATTTTATCCAATACCTTTCAGGTATTGCAACAAACGCAAGTAAGGTGGCAAATGAATTTCCGAATCTTTTGGTTTTAGATACCAGGAAAACTCTGCCAGGTTATAGAAAACTAGCTAAGTATGCAGTATACACTGGTGGAGGGGCTAATCACCGATTGAATTTGTCTGAAATGGCAATGCTTAAAGATAACCATGTAGCAAAAGCAGGATCTATACAAACTGCTGTGCAAATTGTTCGAAATGCTAATCCGGATAAAAAAATAGAACTAGAAATCGATGGTCTATCGCAGCTTGATGAAGCTATGAATTCAAATCCTGATATTATTTTGTTAGATAATTTTTCTGATTCTGATACAGAAAAAGCAATAGAACGAATCAAAGGAAATTCTCCTCAGATTCGTATAGAATGTTCGGGTGGGATTACGCCAGAAAAGTTAAAATTCCTCTCTAGGTTCCAAGATATCGGTGTGAGTATGGGTTATTTAACACATACAGTAAAGTTTTTAGATATAAGTTTGGATATCAAATAATGGGATTGTACCAAGACATTAAAGATAAACAGGAGTTATTCGATGCTGTCCATAAAAGACTGGGTCCAGAAAAAGCCAGTTTTATAGAAAAAGCTTACAATGTTGCGGACAAAATGCATACGGGGCAAAAAAGATTATCGGGAGAGCCTTATATCATCCATCCAATGAATGTAGCTTCCGTACTCGATGAACTGGGTTTGGATGAAAGAGCCATTGCTGCCGGTCTTTTGCATGATGTGGTAGAAGATACTAGTTACAGCAAAGAAGAAATGGCTCGTGAGTTTGGTGAAGATATTGCCGCACTTGTCGAAGGTGTGACTAAAATTTCTGAAATCAAATCGCAATCGAAAGAAACAGAAGCCGCAGAGAATATTCGCAAGATGTTACTGGCAACAATCAAAGATGTGCGGGTGATGTTAATTAAATTAGCTGATAAAACACATAACGTCCGAACCTTAAAATTCCAACCGGAAGAAAAACAAAAACGAATCGCCAAAGAAGTTTTATCGTTGTACGCACCCATTGCGGGTAGACTTGGTGTTTATAAAGTAAAGTTTGAGTTGGAAGATTTGGCTTTCCAATCTCTACACCCTGAAGAATACCAAGAAATTAAAAAACGTGTCTCTGCCAAAAAATCAGAACGTGATGAATACATTGAAAAAATAAAAATTATCCTTAAACAAAGGTTAGCAGAAATTAGTATTGATGCTCGTCTTGATGGTCGGGCAAAACATTTTTATTCCATTTATCGAAAGATGGTGACAAAGGAAAAATCTTTTTCAGAGATCTTTGACCTTCGCGCACTTCGGATCATCACAAATGAAATTAAGGATTGTTATGGAGTTCTTGGGATTGTTCATACACTTTGGACACCGATTCCTGGCAGATTTAAAGATTATATCGCAACACCCAAAACGAATTTATACCAATCCTTACATACAACTGTTTTTGGTCCCGATGGTCGACCGATGGAAGTACAAATTCGAACCAAAGATATGAATGCCATTGCTGAAAATGGTGTGGCTGCTCACTGGGCCTATAAGGAATCCACAAATCTATCGAAAACTTCAGTCATTCTGCAGAACGGTGTAGAAAATGCCTTCCGAATGAAATGGTTAGAGATTCTAAAATCTTGGCAAGACCCAAGCCTTGATTCGAAAGAATTTATGGAAGAACTACAATATGATCTCCATGAAGATGAGGTTTTTGTTTTTACCCCCAAAGGTGAGATCATCGAGATGCCAAAAGGTGCCACTGTACTCGATTATGCTTTCCGAATTCATACTGATGTGGGACTTCATGCTCGAGGTGGGAAGGTGAATGGACGAATGGTTACACTTCGTACGGAACTGAAGTCTGGCGACCAGGTTGAGATCATCACTGAAAAAAGTTCTAAACCCTCACCTATTTGGTTACGAATTGTCAAAACATCTGGCGCAAGACAGAAGTTACGTGCTTATTTTAGAAAATTACAAGAAGACTCACAAAGAGAAACGATTGGTTCTGTATTGGAAACATCAACACATGCGATAGATGAAAATACAATTAAAGAAATCAAAAAAGTAAAAATCAAAAAACCTCACAAGGCGCACCCACACCAAGAAGAGTCCAAAGAGTTTGGTATCTCGGTTGCCGGCTGGAATGATGTGCCTGTTAGAGTAGCTTCTTGTTGTACGCCCATCCCTGGGGATGAGATTATTGGTTTTATTACCCGAGGAAGGGGAGTGAGTGTTCATAAAAAAGATTGTACGACCGCAACCAAACAACTCGAGTGGATGAAAACCATTCCTGTTCGTTGGGAGGGACCAGGGGAACCGATCCCGATTCAAATCGAAGTGCGAGCCAAAGATGTGCAAGGAATCTATTTATCAATGGTGGAATCCATTTCTAGTACAGAAACAAATATTTTGGAAGCAGGGGCATCTTCTCATCCCAATGGAACTCTGACCGCCAAATTTATGTTAGAAGTAGATCATTTAGACCAGTTGAAGGAAATTCTGGAAAACTTACGAATGATCCAGGGTGTTGTTTTTGCTGAGCGAGTTAAAAAATAAACCATTGCACCTGGTTTGGTGCCAGTTTGAAGTATATTCCTTTCTCCGACTTCGTTTGCGGATAAGTGTTCCCTGTCACTATATCTGTTAAACTTGGTTTGAATTGGATTCCTTCTTGGAATGAAATCCAACCTGATACTTCCGCAGTTTGTTCATTCCAAAGAAAAAGCTCTGTAACCTTTTCTGTTTCGATGGATTTAACAAAAACAGAACGGCCATTGTATTCTTTGTAATCTGGCCAGAAAACCAAACTATTCGCTTGTCTTTTGGCGGTTACGACAAACGCCCGATCATAAAACTCTTTAGAACTGAGATCCGTTTCTTCATCGTCTGTATGGATCATTTGGACAGGAATTTTTTGGGTGGATCCCACCTCTTGTCCGGCATGGAATAATAGAATACATTCGGTAGCACAAAGAAGGCTAAAATAAGCGTGGGAGTTGTCACCAAATTGATGTTTGGCTCTTTCTTCGTCATGGTTTTCTAAAAATCGAATTTTTTTTAGTCCAGAATTTTGTCGTAAGTTTTGGGAAATGAAGTTGAAGTTTTGATTTTTGAAGGCATCATACATAGACTTATCGTAACTAGCATCAAATCCTAAATTGAGGAGTCTATCCTCCATTTCCCAATAGGCTTCCGCGTAGAATTTAAAATCGGGATACTCTTCTCGAACGGATTGAATCACACGACTCCAATCATAAAAAGATTTTTTTCCATGGGTTTTTTCAAAAACATCTGGAAGAAGTAACATCGCCATATCACAGCGAACACCATCACTCTGTTTGGCGATACTTTTTAGTATCTCTATGTGTTTTTTCTCTACATTCGGGTTTGAAAAATCCCATTGGATGGTATCGGTCCAACCATCAAAGTAAGGATCTCTTCCATGTACGTATACGTTTCCGTTTTGATGTAAAAAAGAATTTTTAAGGGAAACCGATTCACTTGCGATTAAAAAAAGATCAGGATTGGAATCAACAAGAGGGGAATCAATGGCTATATGGTTTGGCACAAAGTCTAGGATAAGTTTTTTTCCCAATCGTTTTAGGTTTGTATGAAGGTCTGTTAAGTCCTTCTCTTTTGAAACAAGGGCGTCAGGTAAATATTCGAAAATAGCATAGGGCGATCCGTAAATATCTTCTAACTCGAGGTTTTGTTTTACGGAATGGTAGTTGGATTGGAGTTCCGGCATGGTTTGTGCGATGAACCTAGATTTGGGGCTATTTTTCCAGACTCCCATGAACCAAATTTCATCGGCCCAAAGAAAGGATGGGGATTTTTTTAGGTCAAGGATCAGAGATTCGAGTGGTTCCTTCATTTTTGCACAAAAAAGCCTTGAGCCTATCTCGTACAAATGGATTTGATGGAAGGGATGTTTCATAACAAAGTTCAATTACTCAAGTATAGTTCCTCCTTGCGCAAGTTCCTTTTGGTTGGTTTGACAGGACTTTTGTCAATGCTCCTTACCTTAAATTGTTCTGAAGAAGATACAAAAGAACCATTATCTAAGGTCAATGACATTCCTTGGCAGGGAGATTTGGCTTCCATTCCAAATGCTCTGCGTGTGAAAAATCCTGTCGCAGATCCAAAAGCAAAGAAAGGAGGAAAGATCCGAGTTTATTCTCATCAGTTCCCTAAATCTTTAAATTATTATTTAGATCAGTTTACCACAACGGCACGTATCTTTACCAGTTTATATGAACCTCTCACTGGTTATCATCCCCTCACCTTAGAAACCATTCCCCATTTAGCAAGGGAATGGAAAATCTCACCTGACAAAAAGAAATTTACATTTTATCTAGATCCGAACGCTCGTTGGTCTGACGGAAAATCTGTAACGGCAGATGATGTTATCTTTACTTATGACACCATCATGAATCCCAAAAATGGAACCGCCGTTTTTCGTGTCTCTTTATCAAGATTCTTAAAACCAGTGAAATTGGATGACCTAACAGTTGTATTCGAGGCGAAGGAAGTGCATTGGAATAACTTCAATGATGTAGCTTCTTCCATTTTTATCCTTCCGAAACACCATTTTGAGGGGAAAGATTTTAACAAAGAAAATATGGAATTTCCTGTAGTCTCTGGCCCCTACAAAATTACCGAAGTAAAAAAGAATCGTTATATCAAACTCGAAAGAAGAGGGGACTGGTGGCAAAGAGCCTATCCTTTCAATGAAGGTCGTAATAACTTCGATCAAATCGTCTACAAAGTATATAACGAAGAAGCAGTAGCACTCCAAGCATTTAAAAAAGGAGACATTGATATCTATCCTGTTTATTCCGCTTTTGTTTGGGTAGAAGAAGCGAAAGGTGAACCATTTGATAAAAATTGGATCGCCAAACAAAGGATATTTAATTTAAAACCCATTGGATTTCAAGGTTGGGCCATGAATTCAAGACGTTCTATTTTCTCTGACAAACGTGTGAGAGAAGCAATGAACTTACTTGTGGATCGGAAACTCATGATCGACAAACTAGCGTATGGTGAGTATGATCCCACAAATAGTTATTATCCAGATTTTTATTTAGGTGGAGAAAAAAATCCAAACCAACCTACTGAGTTTAATATTGAAAAAGCAAGGAAACTACTTGCAGAAGCGGGTTGGAAACCAAACGCCGAAGGAATTTTGGAGAAGGATGGAAAACCATTCCAATTTTCTATTTTAGATCGTGATAAAAAAACGGAAAAGTATTTCACTGTATTTCTTGAGAAAGCAAAAGAAGTGGGAATTCGTGCATCAATTGATACTTTAGATTTGGCTGCTTGGAGTGAAAGAGTTGATAAGTATGATTTTGATATGACATGGGCCGCTTGGGGATCGGGAATTTTTAAAGATCCAGAATCGCAATGGTTATCCAAATATGCAGACGAAGCCGGACAACCAAACTTACCTGGTCTTAAAATGGCGGAAGTGGACAAACTCATCGAAAAACAAAAAACAGAATTTTCTGTCGCCAAAAGAAATGAAATCTTAAAACAAATCGATCGGATTGTTTATAAAGAATATCCTTATGTTTTGTTATGGCATTTACCAAGCACAAGACTTCTGTATTGGCAAAAATATGGAGTGCCTAGTCTTCCTCTCGGAAAGTATGGGGATGAAAGTTTTTCTTCTGACTACTGGTGGTACGATGAAGAAAAAGATAAAAATTTATCCGAGGCTTTGGCCAAAAAAGAAAAATTTACCGATTACGAAGCTGTGGTTCGTTGGAAGTAGAAATTAAGTAGTGCAAGAGAAAAAAGGTCCAATTAAGGGGATCAGAGACAAGCTCACCGAACTCTGGAGTCAATATCCAAACTGGGGAAAAATTCCTCAGTTTTTGGAGTTATTGGAAAAAGGCCTCGACAAAGAGCTGTTTGTCGATCCGGATAAAAAGGAAATTCCCATTCCTATTGAGGATCTTCCTGTCGATGAAGTTTTACGGAAGTCTGGTTTCTTTCGTAACTTGTATGAAAAATTGTTTCCCGTATCTCATGTATTTCGAATTACCTATCGTTATGATAGGGAGTTTTTGGATAACTTTATGCCACTCTCTCGGGACGGGTATATTGGTCGTGGTTCCTACAAATTTGTTTACAAACTTCCTTGGAACCAAGTTGTTAAAATTGGAAAGTCTAAGTTACCTTCGGATGTAATCTTTGGATCTCTTTACAAAGAAGTCGGGCGTGACATCACTCGGTTTTTAAAACCAGAGGAAATTGAATTAAGAGATTTTTTAAAAAAACAAACTTTCCGTGATTCTAAAAAAGATGAAATTGATTTTAAATTCAAACGTTTGGGTTTGGAGAGATTACACTACTGGAAGTTAAAATCTCTCATTCCAGATTTGGTGGTTCCGACTCGATTTTTTATGGGTCTGAGAGTTCGAAACAATCCTTTTGGAATTCCCAATGTCACTCTCACACCTTGTGATCAGCAAACTCTACTTGCCGGCAAACATCTAAAAGAATTTACAATACGTAACGAAAAATTAGAACAAAATCCTATTTTAAATAAACTATTTCCCAAATGGAAATTGAATTTCGATTCTCACAGGTTTGGTGTGATCTCAAAATCCAAACTTAAAAAAATTGCTGTTGATTTCAATCGAGTGATCGAAGTTACCAAATTTTTAGCAGAAGAAGAAAAACTGATCTTTGATATTCATGCAGAAAATATCATCATCACTTTACCCGATTTTGAATTAAAAATTTTTGACTTCCACGTTTTTGACGACTACTTGTACGAACCTTCGGAAGAGAATCCTACACCAGAGATGGATCATATACTCATCATTGAAGAATTTATTAAATCCTTTGAATTGGACTGAAGTTATGCTGTTTTTTAAACGAAATCTCCTCTCCTTTTACATTCTTACATTAGTTTTTTTTGTATTTGGTTTTTACCAAGCCTACAAGTGGAAGTGGATTTGCGATGATGCTTATATAAGTTTTGTCTATGCCAGAAATTTTTATGAAGGTTCGGGTCTTGTATTTAATTCCGGCGAAAGAGTGGAAGGATATACAAATTTTCTTTGGACACTTCTTCTATCTTCTGGATTTGCGATTGGAATCAAACCACAAACCCTCTCGATAGGTGTTGGGATTTTCTTTTATTTGTCTACATTGTTTGTTTTTTTTAAAGAAGAGAACCGAGTTTCACTCGGGAAAGTTTACCCTCTTCTGATTGTTCATTTGGCACTGTTCTATCATCTTTATATCTTTGCCACTTCCGGTTTAGAAACTTCTGTTTTTACTTTTTTCATTTGTTTCGGATTGCTGTTATGGGAAAAGGAAAGTGACTTTCTTTTTCCCGTATTTTTCCTTTCGGCCTTGGTTCGACCCGAGGGAGCTCTCTTTTTGTTCGTGGCTTCATTGGATTTGATTTTTCGAAAACGAGATTGGAAACCCTTTGTATTTGGATTTTTGTTTTTATGTTTTCTCAGCTTTCGTTATTTCTATTACCAAGACATACTTCCCAATACCTTTTATGCCAAAGGAAATAAAGGGGCTTACTTTTTACAGGGGATCTATTATTTACTTTATTTCATTCAGTCCTACCCTTTATACCTTTTGATTCTTTTGATTGCTGGAATACAAATTTATAAGTCCTTTCAATACAAGAAGGAATTTCGGTTTTTATTTTCCTCAGTTCTATTATACATTCTTTATGTTTTTTATGTTGGCGGAGATTTTATGGGGAATCGGTTTTGGATTCCCATTTTACCATATCTGTCTTATTTGGCCTTTGTACAAATCAACGAATGGGATTTACATTCACAAATTGAGTCTCATCAAACAACATTATTTACTTCGCTTTATACAAAAAATCGGCTTCTTGTTTCATTTTTCTTTATTCTATCGACGGCCGTATATACGGATCCGTTAAAAATAAAGGGGACTCGGATTCCCGACTGGCATGGAATTGTCGAAGAACGGATGTTTTATGAAAACCATCTAATTCGATCTGATGGTTATGATGTGGGTGGACTTGCGGATTTCCGCGTAGTTTTCTTTGGTGCTCAAGCACATTTTATTTATTATTTAAGACCAACTTTTGCCTTTGAGGCCGAATCGGGTCTTACTGATCGGGAATTTGCAAAGAAAAAAGTCGAAACACGTGGAAGGATCGGCCATGAAGGAAAGCTTACCAAAGAAGATTTAAGCGAACGTAAGATAGATATCCTTCTCGACAATCGCCTTCACGGAGTTATTTTGCCGCATATCCAATACACTTGGAGAGGGGTTCCCATTCGCTTTTATGTTTGGAATTATGATCCTATTAAATTCAAACGTCTCTGTATTCGAGGTGATTGGAATTGTGATGATTTGTTTGCGACCTTCCAGGCAAACCATTGGGATCCCAACAAATCAAAATCTTTTGAGCAGAACTAATGGAATTTTCTCAAGTCATTTCCACCACCTTTGGTAAAGTCACCTACGGAACTGCCGGCAAACCAAGTTTAGATGATTTGAAAGAAATTTATCCAGTTTATCCCAAAACTCCAGAAGGGTGGATAGGGTATACAAAAGACTGGGCAAAAGGGGAATGGAATGATCCTTCACATCAAATCGTGACACTCAATCAAGTTCATGGAGATACCATCCATTCGATTCCTTCTGATTTAGAGACTAAGGATTCCCTTCCACTGTTTGCAGGAGATGGATTGTATACGGAATCACCAAATACCTTACTTGTCGTTCGCACGGCTGATTGTGTTCCAGTGTTTCTCTATTCCAACAAACGACCATTTGTAGCGGTTGTCCATTCTGGTTGGAAAGGAACGAGTTTAGGAATTGCAGAGCGATTGTTGGATGAAGTAGTAAGTAATGGTTATGATTTAGCCGAACTCCAAATGGAAATTGGACCTTATATTCAAGGTGGTGATTATGAGGTGGGGGAAGATGTAGCTGCCCATTTTCTTTCTTTAGGGGAAACTGTCTGTTTTCCAAAAGGAAATGGAAAGTTTTTATTGGATGTGGGACTTGCAATTGAAGTGAGAGTGCGCGAACGATTTAGAAATTTAAGCGAAATCAAAAATTCCCATATCAATGTATTTCAAAGCCCTCTTTACTTTAGCCATAGGGCAAAAGAAGAGGGCCGCAATTTAAACTTTATACTCTGGGAATCTTAAGAAGAGTTTCTTTGATCTTTTCTAGGATTTTTTCTCGTTTGATGGGCTTTACGATATAGTCCATTGCTCCATTTTCGAGAAGGGCTTTGATCACCGAAGGAGTATTTTCTTCAGAGATGAAAAGGATTCTTGGAAGAACACCCATTTCTTTCATATCCCAGAATGCAGCATACCCATCGACCTCAGGAAGAAAAATTTCAATAGTAACAAGATCAATCTGTTGGCGATTGTCTTTATACATTTGTAAAAGTTCTTTTCCTGTTTCGGCGACTCCGATGATTTTGAAACCTTCTGATTCCAAAATCTGTTGGAGTTGTTTGGATTGGAATTTGGAATTCTCTGCTATGAGAATTTGATAAGGTCTGCCTGTCGGTCCGATGCCTGCTTGCATGATGATCTCCGTAGTTTATCCAAGTGCCTTTTCGATTTCAACACCAATTTCTTTTGTACCGAGGACGGATGTGCCTTCTTCGGCAATATCTCTCGTTCGGAACCCCTTCTTTAGAACCGTTCGAATGGCATTTTCAATGGCCACGGCCTCTGTTTCCAATCCAAAAGAGTATCGGAGCATAAGGGCTCCCGACAAGATTTGTGCAATGGGGTTTGCGATTCCTTTACCTGCGATGTCAGGAGCGGATCCACCAGATGGTTCATAGAGACCAAATCCAGATTCGGAGAGCGAAGCGGATGGTAACATTCCAATGGATCCTGTGATGATGGATGCTTCGTCAGATAGGATATCTCCGAACATATTTTCGCAGAGCATGACATCAAATTGTTTAGGTTTTACGATAAGTTGCATCGCTGCATTGTCTACGTAGAGGTGTTCCAAAATACAATCCGAGTATTCTGCTTTATGAAGGGCTACAACCACTTCTCGCCATAACACAGAAGTGGTAAGAACGTTTGCTTTATCAATACTTGTGACTTTTTTATTTCGTTTTCTAGCGGCATCAAAAGCCGTGCGTGCGATTCGTTCGATCTCTCGACGAGAGTATCTCATGGTGTCATATGCAAATTCTTCTGGCCCACTTCCTTCTCTCCCTTTTGGTTTTCCAAAATAGATTCCAGAAGTGAGTTCTCTTAGGATTAGAATATCTAGGCCATCACCGATGATGTCCCCTCGGATGGGACTTGCTTTTTTTAGTTCTGGATAAATGATCGCAGGCCTTAGGTTTGCAAATAAATCAAAATGTTTACGGAGTGGGAGAAGGGCACCGCGTTCTGGTTGTCTCTCAGGTGGGAGTGTTTCCCATTTAGGTCCACCAACGGATCCGAAAAATATGGCACTAGAGGATTCACAAAGTTTCAAAGTTTCTTCGGGAAGGGGAAATCCTGTGGCATCAATGGCAGCTCCACCAACTAACGCATGTTCAAATGTAAATTCGGATGATTGATTCCCTAATGCTTTTTTGACCACATTCAAGGCCACATCCATTACTTCGGGTCCTATCCCGTCTCCGGCAAGTACTGCTACTTTTTTCATTTCATATCCTTTAATACTGATTCTAAAATATCCAATCCTTCTGATGCTTTTTCTATGCTTAAGATGAGTGGAGGTATAATTCTAATTACATTTCCTGCTGTGCTATTCACAACAAGGCCGCGTTTTAAACATTCTTCGACAACGGGTCTTGATTCGGAATACAATTCCACTCCAATGTGTAACCCACGTCCTCTCACTTGTTTGATTTTGCCAGTGGATTCCATCATGGTTTTCAATCGGGCAAACATTTGTTCAGAAATTGTGGAGACATGATCCAGTAGATTCCGAGACAAAATGATTTTGAATGTTTCGTAAGCTGCCACACAAGCCAAATGGTTTCCACCAAATGTAGACCCATGCATTCCTCGTTCGAGAACAGTTTCGAATTCTTTGGCAACAACGAGAGCCCCGATCGGAAATCCTGAACCGAGTGCTTTTGCGAGAGTGAAGGCATCGGGATACATTCCGTAATGTTCAAAACAAAACATCTTTCCTGTTCGTCCCATGCCCGTTTGGATTTCATCGAAAACTAGGAGTGAGTCTGTTTCTTCTGTGAGTTTACGTGCTAAGTTCACAAAAGATTGGCTAAGAGGAATGACTCCACCTTCTCCAATGATGAGTTCCATAATGATTCCGGCAACGGAGTCACCGTATTGTTCGAAGGCTTGCATAAGGGAATCTTCATTATTGGCTTCTACAAAGTAGACATCGGATGCAAGTTCCCCAAATCCATTCCGAACCGATTCATTCCCCGTCATCGTCATCGCAGAAAGAGTTCTGCCATGAAAGCTGGAGTGGAGGGCAAGGATCACTGGTTTTTCGATATTTTTTTTCACTCCATGGCGACGCATGAGTTTGAAGGCAGCTTCGTTGGCTTCCGTTCCCGAATTACATAAAAAAACTTTTCCAGGAATACTATTTTCGATAATGACTTCGGCAAGTTTTGCTTGTTCTTCTGAGTAATAGAGGTTAGACGAATGAAGGATTTTATCCATTTGGTTACGCATTGCTTCAATTAAATCCGCTTCTCCATGACCCAAATTGGATACGGCGATTCCTGCAAGGAAATCGATATAACCTTTGTTATCTTGATCGAAAATCATCTCACCTACACCATACGTAAAAGCGATGGGGTATCTGTTGTAAGTATTTAATAAGAATTTATCAGAAAGTTTTTTGATTTCTTCAAATTTGGTTTTGGTTTCGTTACTCATTTTAGTCCTGCCAGTTGTAAAAATTCTGTTTCTGCCAGGGAAATTTCTTTCCCAAGTGATTCCCAAAGATCAGGGATCTCGGATGTTTTTTTTAGTTTTTTAAGAGAGGCAAAGCTCGAATACACCTTTACCTTAGGTTCTGTTCCCGAAGGACGAATGGTGAGTTTAGCATTTCCTTCCAACTCCACTTGGATGACATTGGATTTGGGCATTCCTTTGAAAACGGATACTTTGGATTTCCCTTGTGCTTTTTGGATTTCGTAATCAAGCACTCCTACAACCTTACGCCCGCCAATGGTTTTTCCAATCAGGTTTTCCGTACGCAGAGTTTCGATGGCCTTTTTGATTTTGTCTTGTCCCGAACTTCCTTCTAGAGTTAGGGAATACAAACTTTCACGATACAATCCGTATTTTAAATAGATGGATTCTAAATAAGAAAGTAAATCTCCTTTTTCCGCAAGTATCTCCACAAAAAGTAAGGCACTCGATAACGAGTCTTTGTCCCGCACAAAAGGAACGGGTAAGTATCCGTAAGATTCTTCACCACCAAACAAGAATATATTATTCTTTTTTGATTCAATTTGTTTCATCTCTTCTGCGATGTATTTGAATCCGGTGAGCACGTTTTTGATTTTGATTCCATTTTTTTTGGCAATCGCTTCTTGTAGGTCCGTTGTCACAATTGTTTTTACCAAATGATAAGTTTTGGTTTTCGATTTTTTTCTTTCAGAAAGGTAGGCCGCCATTATGGATCCAATTTGGTTTCCATTTAGGTATTCGTATTCACCATCAAAACGACGAACTCCTACACCAAGTCTGTCCGCATCGGGATCCGTTGCAATGAAAGTAGCGGCTTTTTTCTTTTTGGCGTAAAACTCACATAAGGCGAGGGCTTCTTTTTCTTCTGGGTTTGGATACTTAACTGTCGGAAATTCCCCATCTGGTTTTTTTTGTTCAGGCACAAGGAATACAGATTTGTATCCAAAGAAATTTAACATTTCTTTCATATAGTCTCCACCAGTTCCATGTAACGGTGAATATACGATTCCTAAATTGTTTCTTATTTTTGGTTTTACTGCAGATAGAATCCCTGCTTGTTTTAATTCCTTTAAATAGGTTTTAAAAACAATCGGTCCCACCGGTTTTACAAATTTTTTATACTCTTTGTCTGTCTTTTTTACGAGTGGGATCGAAGTCCAATCATGGATATTACTAATTCTTCCGATGATGAGGGAATCATCAGGGGGAACAAGTTGTCCTCCATCGGCAAGATAGGCCTTGAATCCATTGTATTCTGGCGGGTTGTGGGAAGCTGTGATCACAATCCCACCACTTGCTTTGTAATAACGAATGGCATAAGAGAGAAGTGGAGTCGGAGTAACCTTGGGAAAAATGTAAACTTTAACTCCAAGTTTGGCGGCAATGCCTGCAGAAAGTTCTGCAAATTCTTTGGAAAACCTTCTCGAATCGTAAGCAATGACGATGGAGGCATCTTTTTTTGTGTCTCTTAAGTAGCTAATAAAACCGAGTGCGGCACGACCCACTGTATAGAGGTTCATTTTGCCAATTCCATTTCCAATCTTTCCCCGAATTCCCCCAGTCCCGAAAGTGAGTGGGACGGCAAAGGCATCGACTAGTTCGGAACTGATACCAGCCTGCCAATCTTCGTAAGCCTTTTTGGCTTCATTCTGGATTTCCGATGAAAAAGGTGATTTCGTCCAAGATAGGATATTGTCTTCTGGTTTCAACATAGCTTACATACTAATCTTTTGAAGCTAAGCAGTCTGGAAATCAATTTTGGAACCTAGAGAATTTTTCATAGAAGACAGGTTGGAACGATTCCGCCTGAATGCATTTTGCAATTTAGGAGAAAGTGGGCTTGCCCATTTCCTTTTGGAAGAGGTGATGGATATGGCGCAAATTTCTTGGAAAGATCTTGCCAAAATTCCGATGAACGATTCACCAAACCAAGGTTCCCTTGCCTTGCGAGAAGCCGTCGCCGCACTGTATCCAGGAGTGAGGCCCGAACAGGTACTAATCACAACGGGAACTGGTGAGGCCTTGTACTTAGCTTTCCATGTCGCCTTGCCACCAAAAGCAAAAGTAGCCCTGATTTGGCCTGCCTTCCAAGCCCTCTACGAAATTCCAAAAATGCTTGGGGCAGAGATCATCCAAGTGCCGCATGAAAGGGCTTTCCTTGCTTCCACTTGGAAGGAAATCCAAGCCGATTTATACATCATAAACCAACCGCACAATCCAACAGGGAAAACCTTTTCCGAATCCGAATGGAACTCTCTTCTGACCCACTTTAAAGAAGAAAAGAAAAAAGTTCTCTTTGACGAACACTACCGGTTTTTACCCGGTGCGGGAAGTCTCGGACGAACGGGTGTGGATCCAATACATTCCTTGTATGGAACGGGTTCTTTTACGAAATGTTTTGGAGTCACAGGGCTTAGGGTAGGTTGGCTTGTGGCAGAGGAATCCTTTCTCAAACGGGCTCGTTCTTTTAAAGACTATTTAACTCATACAGTTTCCCCCATCTCCGAACGGATGGCACTCGGACTTTTAAAATCCAAAGAGAGTTTCCTTCCGAAAATCCAAACCAGAGTGCGAGAGAATATTAGAATGTTCGATTCTGTTTGGAAAGAGTTACCTCATACCAAATCCTTTACGCCACCTGAAGGGGGACTTGTGGGTTGGTTAGAGCTTGAGAGTGGAATTTCCTCGGAGGTGTATGCGGACAAACTGTTCGAAAAAACAGGTGTTTTTGTTTTGCCAGGGATTAATTTTGAAGAAGAAGGTTACCTGCGGATCGGTTTTGGAGAGAGAGAGGATCGGATAAAAGAAGGCCTGTTAAGGTGGAGAGCATGTACGGATCTCATTTAAAAGCAAGCCTCCAACTTTTTCCGGGCATTGGGGAACGGAAGGAGAAACAATTGTTTGGTGTTGGAGTGTATAGTTGGGAATCTCTCATCCAATACCAAAAACAAAAAAACGATCCTCTCCTTCCTTCTGTTTCTATTTTATTAGAACGACTTGAAGAATTGGAAGGCCAACTCTCCGAAGCCAATTTTAGTTTTTTTACGACGGAACTTCCAAGTCTTGAGTATTGGAGGTTATGGCAAAACTTCCCCGAACGATTTTGTTTTCTGGATATTGAAACGACTGGAATTTCTGAATCTTCTGTGACCACAGTGGTGAGTATTTACCAAAATCATAGGATGTTAACTTTTGAAAGAGGAAAAGACCTCGAGTTTCTTTTTGATTCGATTGCGAGTGATGATATCCTTGTCACTTACAACGGGAAACGATTCGATGTTCCTTTTTTAGAAAGGGAATTTCGTTACCGAGTGAAAAACCCACAACTGGATTTGATGAATCTTTTACATTCGATAGGAATCAAAGGGGGCCTCAAAAAATCAGAAGTGCAACTGGGGCTTGTTCGTCCGGATGAGATTGTAGGAATGGATGGAAGACAAGCTCCACTCCTTTGGTTTGAATACCAAAGGACCAACAATATGGAGGCGTTGGATAAACTGATTGCTTATAACAGGGAAGATACGAAAAATTTAGAAATCGTTTTAGAAAAAACGATTCATAGGCTAACAGAAAATCGTTTGTTTTAGTGTGGTCCGTACATATACTCTCTGAGTATACTCATCTCTGCTTGGGTTCTTGTGAGTTTTGTTTTCACTGCATCTCCGATGGAGATAAGTCCAATGATTTTATCACCATCAAGAACAGGCATGTGTCGAAACCTTTTGGTGATCATGTTGTTGAGAATGTCATCCACGTCTTCATCAGGACCGGCCACAGTGAGTTGTGTGGTCATCACATCTTTTAATTTGATTTTGTCTAAGTTTGCATGGTCTTTGGCAACCACTCGCATCAAATCTCTTTCCGTAAAAATTCCCACAAGTTTGCCTTGGAAGGTAACAATGAGAGATCCTACTTTGGCACCAACCATCATCTGAGTGGCTTCCAAAACATTTTTATCTTCTTCGATGGAAAGAACAGAGGACGCTTTGTCTTTTAAAATATCTTTTACGGACATGATTCCTATCGGTTTATAGGAATTTAGAGAGATAGCAAGAAATTTTTAGGAGGAATGTGAGGAAAGACACGGGTTTTTGGAGCGTATCGGGATCGAACCGATGACCTTCTGAATGCAAATCAGATGCTCTCCCAGCTGAGCTAACGCCCCGTATCTTTATGGGCCTGACAAGATTTGAACTTGTGACCCCTCGCTTATCAAGCGAGTGCTCTAACCAACTGAGCTACAGGCCCGGGATACGAACAGTATTTTTCGACAGGGGTCTGTGGGCAATCTTTTTTTACGATTATTTTAAGAAAGTATTATGGAAAATTTAGAGTGAAATTTCTAAGATTAGATCATCTAACAAGAGTAATGCCGCAGGTTTCCATTGGAACACTCCCGATTCTATCGAACAGAGGCCTTTTTTATCCCAACCTTCAATGGTTCTTAAGTATTTGATTTTTGATTCTGAATCCAAATAGGTATCTATAAAATCCAAATACCGAAAGGGGGAAAATAATCGGAATAGTGTTAGGCTTAGTTCTGTAGATGGATCTGCGGGTTCATACTTTGTATTACTTGGTTTTTTCTGGTACAAACTAGAATTTCTGGGATTGCCATACCTATGCCCTTCGATCATTCCATGAGCCCCAGGTCCAATGCCTAAATAGGGTTCATAGGTCCAATACTTCAGGTTGTGCCGAGATTCAAATCCTGGTTTTGCATAATTGGAAACTTCATACCAAAGGTAACCATGTTCCTTTAATAACACAGGTAAGTTGGTAAGAATTTCCGATTGGATGTTTTCTTCTGGTTCTCTCTTTTTATGATCAGTCACATCCCGAGAATACTGGGTACCTTTTTCTAAAGTTAAAGAATACAAACTCAAATGGGGTAGACCGGCCTCTAAAAACAGATTTAAATCTCTATAAAAAGATTCTTTCGAAACTCCTGGAATTCCATACATCAAATCAATTCCCACGCGTTCGATGGGAGAATGAGTCAGAACATCGACAAGGGCTCCATACCTCTCGCTATCGTAGTGGCGACCAAGAAATTCCAGACCCTTTGGTTCTAAGGTTTGGACTCCCACATTCACACGGTTGATTCCTATCGAATCATATTCCTCTAAAAGCTCCGCACTTAAATCTTCTGGATTCACTTCGATAGAAATTTCTGTATCGTCGGCAAAAGAAAACTCAGAACGTAAAAAATTTAAGAAGTCTTTCCAACTTTTGGAAGAGGCCTTAGAGGGAGTGCCGCCACCAAAAAAAACAGTATCGATGGTTCGGTTTTTGATTTCGGGAAAATGGATTTTCCTTTCTAAGATTTCTTTTTGATACGCCTGGAATAGCAACTTTTCATCGTTAGCTGGTGCAGCTCCAATTCCTTCGGAATAAAAATCACAGTAGTCACATTTTTTAAAACAATAGGGAAAGTGGACATAGACTCCCAAATAAGAATTTCGGACTTGCCAGATGGTTTGTTTGTCTAATAGTTCCATAAGTATGAAAGGGTTTGTATCGACTCTGTTTTTTTTAGGAATCTCTACCTCTCCGATCCTTTCACAGACACTTGTAGAACCAAACCAAAACTTTGTTTGGGAAACATTTTCTTTTGTCTTTCCGGAACCTGTAGTGGTAAAACAAGAATCCACAATAAGTAAAAAACTCACAGTGTATCCTGCAAAACGAGATGGATTTTTTATGATCGTGCGAACTCTTCCTTGGAGTGAACCATTGATAGATAAAACACTTTGGATGGATTCGGTATTTACAAGGGGAATCGAACCTAAAACATTCCCAAAAATACTAGGAAATCTAAACTTTCAAGTTTTCCAAGCAGACCAAGTCCGAAACCAAAATGCCCTGCGAAACCAAGTATGGATTTGTCTGGATTCCAAACCCGCTTTATGGATCTGGATCCAATGGAAGAGCGATCGTAAAGACCTCAACGAATTCTTTGAATCCAACCGCTTTCTTTCGCTTTAATGGTAGTCTCTTGAGTTTTATGCTTGTCTCCACTTATTTCTTGGAAAGATTGGAAGTCAGTGGGGCCTATAGCTCAGTTGGTTAGAGCAGCAGACTCATAATCTGCGGGTCGAAGGTTCGAGCCCTTCTGGGCCCACAAAACAGGAAAGGAATCGATATTCTATGGAGTTTTATGAAGGATAGATTCTAAAGTTTAACGCAACACTTCCTTTATTTTTTCCGCGGGAGTTTTCCAGCCAAGCGTTTTTCTTGGACGCTCATTTAAAAGCTTTTGGACTCTTTTCAGTTCTTTTCTTGATATATCATTAAAGTCAGTTTTTTTAGGAAAGAAATCTCTTATTAGCATATTCGTATTTTCACAAGTCCCCCTTTCCCAAGGACTTCCCGGATGACAAAAATATACTTTCATTTGAGTATCTTTTGTAAATAGCTTATGGTTACTCATTTCTTTACCTTGATCATAAGTTATCGAAAGTCTAAGCTCTGTTGGCATTTTTTTTAGTTCCTTGGCAAAACTTTTTCTGACGGT
>NZ_AOGY02000036.1 GCF_000332455.1 Leptospira vanthielii serovar Holland str. Waz Holland = ATCC 700522
TATAAACCAAGTAGGTGGATAGGTATGAGGAGGTCAGATAGGTAACAAAAGAGACAACTCACATGGGTAACACCTACATTGTGTATCGGAGGACAATCCGATGCCTTGGAAGGAAACCAAAGTGATAGAAGAAAGAATCAAGTTCATAGCAGCTGTTAAAAGTGGTCAGTGGTGTTTTGCCGATCTTTGCCGAGACTTTAATATATCGAGAAAGACTGGCTATAAATATCTAAAGAATTATGAGTCGGAAGGTATCGACGGACTCAAAGATAAATCTGAAAAAGAATCACTCAGTCCAATGAAACTCCTGAGAAAATCGTTCACCTAATTGTATCTTTACGTGAAGACCATCCATCTTGGGGTCCCAAAAAACTCCGTCCCATACTCAAAGCAAAGTTTCATCGCATGAAACAGATTCCAAGTGAAACTACAATTGGAAACATTCTTCGCAAAAAAGGCCTAGTCAACCTAAGAAAAAAAGACCAAGAGTTCCACAGTCTCTATTTCCTTTTTCCAATGTAGTCGCTCCCAATGATGTATGGTGTGTTGATTTTAAAGGCCATTTTACAGTAGGAAATGGCAATCGCTGCGATCCACTAACAATTACAGATGCATATAGTCGCTACCTTCTAGCATGTGAAATCCTGAATAAAACGAATGCAGAGCAAACAAAAGCGGTATTTGAAAGGGTTTTTAAAGAATATGGACTACCACAGGCAACAAATCAGATAATGGATACCTTTTGCAAGTAAGGCCATTGGCGGCTTAACTAGTCTTTCTATATGGTGGTTGAAATTAGGGATCCGACCGGAACGCATTGAACCAGGGAAACCATCTCAGAACGGTCGTCATGAGAGAATGCACAGAACACTCAAAGAAGAAACTGCATTACCTCCAAGATCTAGTTTGGATGCACAACAGACCGCCTTTGATTCATACCGTGAAGAATTTAATAAGGTAAGACCACATGAAGCTTTGGGTTTTCTGACACCTGCAAAAGTTTATAAATCTTCGAAAAGGACATTCCCAAAAAAGATTCTAGAGGTAGCTTATCCCACACATATTGTTACCGATAAAGTCCATGAAAGTGGTTTTGCGCAGTACGGGCCCCATCGAGTGTTCTTTGGGAATCCTTTCATTGGAGAGGTAGTTGGCTTTGAAGAGATATCTGATCGGCATTGTCGTCTTTACTTTGCGGATGCAATTCTTGGAATTTTGGATTTGTATACGAGTAAAGTGTTGAAATACCAGAGGCTATTGTATAGAATTGACTAGTAAAAGTGTAACCCATGTGAGTGATCTAAAGTGTTACCGATGTGCCTTTTCATACACTCCCCTACCCAATCTCTATTAGCACTAGATTCGATTTTCTGTCAAGTTTTAATGTGACATAATTCCAGATTCCATAGAACCGAAAATATCGGTTCCGATTCCAAAGAGAAAATTTCAAACTAGGAGTAGGGGATAGCAAAATGGAAAATTATCTACAGAGAAAGAGGAGAGAAGTCTCTCTGAACTGCTTCCACACAATCCAGAGAGTTTACATCACCCGGTTAAAGGGGTTACGAACAATGTAACAATCTACAAAAATAGTACAAGAAATTTTTTCTCTAAGACCAAAATAAAACCAAAGAAAGTTTGGGCGCATCGAATCCTTCCTCTTTTTTGTTCCCAGTCAAACGACCAGGCTCTCCGCTGCAATCTTTCCCTTCAGGAAAGGATTTCCGCTTCGATCCTTTGCGCAAAAGTTTTTTCCGAACCAATCAAAACAGAGTCAAAGATTTTCCAGAATCCGAGGTACGCCGGCGTACTTTTTAAAAAATAATCCAGTTTTTGATTTTTAATTGCACCAAGATGCACCAATCGCAAACTCATTTTGCAATGAAAATCATTACAGTTGCCAATATCAAGGGTGGGACCTCCAAATCCACCACTGCCATCCACCTAGCCTTAGCCCTTTCCAAAAAAGGCTCCACCCTGGCCATAGACATGGATCCACAAGCAGATCTTTCTGACTTTTTTTTCCCCGAAGAACCTGTTGAATTCTTTGATTCAGGAAATACTCTCTCCGTTTTAAGCGCAGAAACTACACTCGCCGAATCAGTAAAACCTTCAAACAACATTGACGTATTACCATCAATCATCGAACTTTCCGACTTAAGTTATCTAGCTTCAAAAGATTTCTCTATGATCCCCCGCCTTAAAAACATTTTGCTTAAAGCTAAATACGACTATGTGGTCATAGATACTCCCGGATCAGGATCATCAGAAAATATTGCGTCTTATCTTCCTGCCTCTGTAATCCTTGTTCCGGTTACACCTTCTAAATGGGCGGTCAGAACCGTTGCCCAAGTTCTCAAAAAAGTTGACGAAGCAGAAAGGTTCGACGAACAATCCAAAAAAAAATCAGTTATGATCCTCCCTTCTCAGTGGGGAACCTCACAAAAACAAATGGATCTTCTTGAAAAATTGAACACCATAAAAACGTTAAAAATCCTAGATCCCATCCCAAAAAATGACAGTATTCGGGACCGTACAGAAACCGGGAAACCTCTACAAGAAGGAAGTGCTCCCTGGAAAGCTTTCGAAACCTTAGCGGAGAAATTAAAATAAAGTACGCCGGCGTACCTAATCAAAAATATGAAAAACAAAGCAAACTACAATCCAGCGGACATCCTTTCTAGAGCCACAGTAAGAACCTCTACCCTTAACCCATTTTTAAAAGAAGAGGAAACGTCAAATCATAATGCCACGGACATTCCCGTTGACCAGATCCTAACAGAAAACAACCCAAGAAAAACATTTAACGAATCCACAATCCGAGAACTTGCAGAATCCATTTCCCAATACGGACTTTTACAACCAATTGTCGTAAGAAAAAAAGCAGGGAAGTATGAACTTATCAATGGAGAACGTCGATTCCGAGCTCACAAACTTCTCAAAAGAAAAACCATTCTTGCAATTGTTAAAAATGTAGAACAAATTGATATCTCCAAGTTGCCAGAAATCAAATTAGTTGAAAACTTACAAAGAGAAGACCTTTCTGAATCAGACTTGGCACTTTCTCTCCAAGAACTTAAAAACAGACATAAAGAAACCAACGAACAACTGGCAAAACGTATTAATAAATCTGCACAGTGGGTTAAAACAAAAATTGCTCACGCAGAAATTTTAAAAGAAACAAACATCAATACAACGTCCGACAAAAATCACCCAATCTTTCAAATTCCTACCAGTTTATTCACCGAAATCGCCCCTTTAGATATGACCAATAGAAAAAAGGCCATACGTGGCGT
>NZ_AOGY02000035.1 GCF_000332455.1 Leptospira vanthielii serovar Holland str. Waz Holland = ATCC 700522
ACGCCACGTATCCCTTTACCGGCTGAATGATTCCATTGCGGACCTAAGCACAGGAATCGTTTCCCAAATTTGGGGACTTTTCCAAAAGGGAATCGGACTCTTTGCCTATTTCTATATTTACGAGCACTTTCGATTTTTTGAATTTGCTATGACAAACCCTTGGGCTTGGGTCCTTTGCATTGTGGGCCAAGACTTCTGTTATTACTGGTCCCACCGTTTAGCACATGAAGTAAACATTCTCTGGGCAGGACATGTCATCCACCACCACAGCGAAGAATACAATTTGGTTGTGGCTCTGAGACAAACCGGACTCGGTGGAATTGTGACCTGGATTTTCTATGTTCCTTTGGCTCTCATCGGATTCCACCCTTGGATGTATCTGGCCAGTGGACAATTGAACCTCATCTACCAATTTTGGGTGCATACCAAAGCTGTGGGTAAAATTGGAAAGATCGGAGAATACATTCTATCCACACCTTCCCACCACCGGGTCCATCATGCAATCAATCCCATCTATATCGATAAAAACCATGGCGGAATCTTTATCCTCTTTGACAGGATGTTTGGAACTTTCCGAGAAGAAACAGAACCTTGTGTTTATGGTACAGTCAAACCACTCAAAAGTTTCAATCCAGTTTATGCCAACTTCCATTATTATTGGGAACTTCTGAAACAAGCAGCAAGTGCACCTTATTTCTTAGATAAAATTAAGGTCTTTTTTAAACCACCGGGTTGGTATCCCAGAGAAGGGAACAAACCCGCAGGTTTTTTACCCATCCCTGAGGTTCGCCCAGAAACTTTCCATAAGTATGATCCGAAACCTCCGTCCGAAGTGAGAACCTACACCACCACTTGGTTTGTTTTGGTTCTTCTTTTGTCCTTTTCCTTTCTCCTTTTTGTTGCGAAGTTCTCTCTCATCTCCCAAGTTCTCGTGACTCTTTGGGTGACTTTCTCTCTTGTGGCGATCAATGCCCTCATTGAAGGAAAGTCTTGGGCGGGAGCGATGGAGATCGGGCGCCTCCTCTTTGGTTTTCTCGTGATTGCCTACTTCGATGTGGGTTGGGCCTATTATGCGATCGGTATTGTTTGCCTTCTTGTCGCAGGAATCTATCTCTACCGAACGAATGGCCAAAAAGCCCAGGCTGCCTGAGCGAAAGTCCTAAAAAAGAAGCCGATCATTTCCTTCACCTACCAGAATCTGTTCTGGTAGGTAGGCTTTTCTCTTTTCCTGTCTAGTTCTGCCCGACAAAAATCCATCCAACCTTTACTAAACCCTGTTCTCTAATCATTTTGCTCAAAGAAAAACGGATGACCTGAAAACTAGTCTCAGTGTTATGTCACATAAATGCCATGTTTGGGACGGATTTCCCGACCGTTCGCCTTGACCGGACGGGTGCCTGTGAGAATTTGGCATTGCACCATAGTTTATGAGGCAAAATGAGATGAAGCGAAACCGTAGTTACTATATCATTCTGGTCTTAATCCTATTCGTAGTGACCTATTCAGCCTACGCGGCCTACCAAAAGCAAAAAAATGGTCCCGTATTTTTGGACAACCATGTCTTCCAGCGTTACAATGAACAATGGGGCCTTTGGGTAGACCTTAATGCCGAGAAAAAAAGCCTTCTCGAGAAAGCATCCGAGTTTGGAATCCTCGCCCAAGAGGTGATGGAGATCAACCAACTGAAAGAAGCAGATCTGGGACGTTTGAAACGCTCCATTTTCTTTCCTTATTCCGCAGAATACATGCGGGGCCTCCAAGAAAAAGAACTCTTCCGCGAAACCGTGGAATCTCCCATCGACCAATTCATCTGGCCCGTCCTTCCTAATAACAAATCTAGAATTTCTTCTCGAATTGGAAGGCGTTGGAACACCTGGCACACGGGTCTCGACATCGCCATTCCGAAAAAATCCATCGTCCTTGCTGCCGCCGACGGTGTGGTCGAAGAAGCGGGCCGAGGTGGTGACTATGGGCTTGCGGTCAAAATTTACCACCATGACATGAACCACTTCCATACTGTTTACGGACACAACCAAGAGTTACTCGTAAAACCAGGAGATGCAGTAAGAAAAGGGCAAATCATTGCCTTTTCTGGAAACACAGGAAAGTCCACGGGGCCCCATGTCCATTTCGAAGTCCGATTTCATAATGTGTATTTAAATCCTGAAAACTTTCTCACTCCCTACGAAGAAGGAGTTGCCACAAGCATAGTCGGATTTGCAGACTAAGTATTAGTGACTAACCTGACAAAGAACAGTTGGACGGACGAAATTTACGACCGTCTGACAACCATCATACCGAAAAAACCAGGCATCGCCTGTTTTGATTTTGATAACACTCTCATTCGCAACGATTTTGGTGAAAAGATCATGGAAGAACTCCTCCATGATGGACTTATCTATGTTCCCAAAGACTTATCTGATTTTTTTCGTGATAAAGAAATTTGGAAAGATCATACAGCAATCAATACAGCCGAAAAAGAACGTTTGATTTGGGAAGAGTATTCTTACCAGTTAAAAGAATACGGAATCGAAAGAGGATACCGTTGGACAAGTTTTATCTTCCAAGGTATGAACCAAGAAGAATACTACGAAGTGTCTCGCCGGGCTTGGGAAAGAGTGAACATTCCCGATAGAGATTCCGGTGTGTTTCCCCAAGTGGAAATGAAAGACTTAATCGCTTATTTATACCATCATGATTGGACTGTGTACATTGTGACCGCATCTCCGGAACCAGGAATTGCCGCCATTGCCCACATTTTTCCTGTGGAAGAATCCAAAGTCATTGGAATGAGACAAGTGTTAGGTGAAAATGGAAAGTTCACACACCAACTGATTGAACCTTATACTTATGGGGAAGGAAAAGTAAAAGCCATCGAAAAAAGAGTGGGAGTATATCCCGACCTGGCCTTTGGAGATTCCTTTAATGATTTTCCTATGCTTTGCCGAGCCAAACAAATGGCAGTAGCTATCAACCGGGACAATCCAGAGTTTGCCTCTGCCTGTGCCGCAAAAGGAATATATATCCAACCATACTTTGTTTACCAACCCGTACCCAGATGAACCGACTTTATTTAGTATCCAATTCCATTGGAAACGATGCCGACATTCCTCCTCGCACCAAAACCTTGTTAGAGGAAGCCGACTGGATCCTGGGAGAAGAACAAAGAACCACTTCCACTTTTTTAAAGAAGTTAGGAATTACAAAACCCTTTGATCTTTTGAACGAACACTCGTCGCGTAAGGATATGGATGAAATCGCAATGAAGCTTGCGACCACCAAAAGGACCTGTCTCATTTCTGATTCGGGGAGCCCTGGCCTCGAAGATCCAGGCAAATGGCTTGTCCCTCTCGCTTGGGAGATGGGAGTGGAAGTTCGTTCGGCCCCAGGCCCCACTGCCCTCATTGCCGCCCTCACCAGTTCCGGGTTTGCTACCTCTCCCTTTCTTTTTTTGGGTTTTTTACCGAGAGAAGAAAAAGAAAGGGAACGAACTTTGAAACAGTACATTGGACTCGGCATGACTATTGCCTTTTATGAGACAGCTTACCGTGCCAAACATTGTCTGGAAACCTTAGCAAAAATCCTTCCCGGAGACCGCCAGATTTTCCTTGCCCTCGGAATCTCCATGGCAAGCGAAACAAGTTTTCGAGGTTCGGCAAAAGAGATCCATAAAACGTTTCCCCAAGGCCTCAAACTCCCGCCGGTATTTGTCATTGAAGAGAAAAAAGAAAGGTCGAAACGATAGTTTGTTGACAATACCTCTGTTATATTGGACGCTTGGACAATGGTAAGTAAAGTAGAACAACCGACTGACGGAATTGAACAATTGATTTCAGAATCTGGCGATTATATAACAGATGTCGTCAAAGAGAATCTGAAACTCATCCGTCATACAAAAGGTTTTTCTTTGGACAAACTCGCAAACCGCTGTGGTGTAAGCCGAGCCATGTTGTCCCAAATCGAACAAGGGAAATCTGTTCCCACAATCTCTGTTTTATGGAAAATTGCAAACGGACTTAATGTTCCCTTTTCAGAACTCCTCAAAGAAAAAAACCAAGATGGAATTCATATACTCAAAGCGGAAAACTCCAAAGTTCTCTACTCTAATTCCAAAGTTTTTGCAAGCCGTGCGCTTTTTCCTTTCCTTGGGAACCGCAAAACTGAGTTCTATGAACTGATGTTAAAACCAGGTGGACATGAAGTTGCCGAACCACACAAAACAGGAACCACCGAAAATTTGGTTGTTGTCTCCGGCAAACTGCGGTTACGCGTTGGTGAAAAGGTTGTGGAACTAGAACCAAAAGATTCTGTATTTTTTAAAGCCGATGTTTCGCATGAGTATTCCAATCCCACTGACCAAGAAACACTGATGTATCTTGTTATGGATTATACGGACGAAATAGGTTAAGATTGGAATACAGAGAACTCAAAGTCAATTTACCTAAAGAACTATCTGACAGTTTTTATGAATTGTTGGATACACTTCAATGTGTCGGTTACTATGAAATTTTGTTTGATGGTGAAGCTCCCAAAGAAAAAGACCAAGGTCTAATCCGTGACAATACAAACATTCGTATTTATTTACAAACAGATGAGATCGATAAAGAACTAAAGATCCTTATTTTTTTAAAAATCCACTCACCTGACAATTCGAATACAGAATCACGCAATATAGAAACTCGTGATTACGAAGAAGCTTATAAAGAATATTACAAACCATTCCCCATTGGGAAAAAACTTTGGGTGATTCCGACCTGGGAAAAAGATGAACCAGAGACCATAAAACTTTGGAAACCAATTGGCGGGATTCCTCTGTTTATCAACCCAGGTGTTGCCTTTGGAACAGGCCATCACGAGACCACCAAACTGATATTAGAACATTTGGATGAGTTGTATAACAAGGGAGAATTCCCTTTTATATCCGCTTGTGATGTAGGAACAGGATCAGGAATTCTTTCTATTGGCCTTGCTAAGTTTGGAGTCTCTAAAATTTTTGCTTTGGACATTGATCCCAATGCAGTGAAGGCCGCTTGGTCCAATTGGACTGAAAATGAATACCCAAAAGGATTCCAATTCAGTGTGGAAGAATCAGGAATTGACAATCCCAAGTTATCCAACACAAAATATGATCTAGCAATTGCCAATATCACTTATGCGGTATTATCACAAAACATCCGTCATCTGGCAAAAATCGAAGCACCAAGAATTATTTTTTCAGGGATCATCACAGACAAAAAGGACCAGTTTCTTGGTTTATTACAAAGTCATTTACCTGGGAAACTCCTTTACTCCAAAGAATGGAACGAGTGGTGGGTTTTGGATTGGTTACGCAATTAATCCTTATTTAGATATTTAATCAAACTGACCTGGTTTCCTCGATCGTTGTATTCAATTCGATTAAATACGGATTTTGTCATAAGAATCCCACGCCCATGTTGTTGGTGTGCTTCATTCATTTCATCAATCGTTTTTTCCATCTGTTTTTTATGGTCGAATCCGCGGCCTTCATCGGTGATACGATAGGCAACATACTCTCTTGTGAAAGAATATTCGATTTTTACTCTCTTTTGGCTATATCTTGGGTCATCTTGTCGTTTTTGTAAAAACTCTAGATAATTCCCTTCCATAAGAGCCCTTGACTTCTCTTCAAAACTGATATTTAAGTTTCCATGTTCTACCGCATTGATAATAATTTCACGGATCGATGATCTAACTTCCGTTTGTTCTATATTGGAAAGATATTTTGCAAGTTGCGAGGTGATTTTCTGAGAAACAAGTTCAGCATTACGCAAATAATTATTCATAGAAAGTTCAATTTTTTCTGATTCGATAAGTTGAATAATGGTATCTTCATGTTGGGGGGACATGGTCATAAGAACTTCCCTGGTTTCATCGAAGTCGATATACTGTAATCTACAATACATTTCTTTGGGTTCCTTTATATACTTTTGTTCAAACTCCGTTTTAAAATTTACAATGGAACCTGTCATCTTTAGATCGGTGAGTTTGTCATTCACATACATGACATTATAGTCAGAACTTTGATCGCGACCGGTATATAAGAACTCAGTGATTTTTTTTCCACGTAAATCATCCAAACGAAAACCCATTTGTTTGGAAAGGGCTCGGTTTGCGTTGATGATTTCGAAATTTTCGTTCATCATAAGAATCACCTCATCTGAACCTTGAAAAATTTCCCTAAACCGTTTTTCTGATTCTTCAATTTTTAATTTAGCATGAAATAATTCTCTAATATGTTCTCGAAGGCTACGGGTAAGAAAGTTGATTCTATCGGCAAGCCCCAGAGACAACAAAATAGTCTGTAAAGCAGTCCCGATTTGGATGGTCCAACGTGTGATTTGATTGTCTGGCAAAAAACCCAAACTCTTCAATGAATACAAAACAACACCTAAAAGAAAGAAGGACCAAGAAATTAAATAATAACGAGCTGGTCTCACATTGGTCAAGTATGTGGAAGTTCCACTAAAAACCATGATTAGAGCAGTAGGAACTGTCAGTAGAATGGCAACGATCATTGCAATTCGATAATTCAAAAAAAATGTAACCATAGAAAACAAAAATAAAAAACCCACCCAAATCCACATCAACTTGGAAATCTTTGGTAAATGTTTGTTCAAACTGAGATAGTTGTTGGTAAAAGAGATTCCCGCAATGCAAGAAACACAAATAAAGAAAGGAAGTGAATAATTTCCCCAATAAATCCAATTGGGCCATAAATATTGAAAGGCAAAACCGTTATTGATTAGGTGAAAGAAAAAAATGGAACTGATAAAAAACAAATAAAAAAGATAACTTTTTTCATAGGTAAAAATATAGATAAAAAAATTATACGCAATCATTACAAATAAAATTCCGTAAAACAAACCAAAGATCATTTGTTCTTTGTTCAGCTGATCATAAAACTCTCGTTCAGTCCAGATAGCAAGAGTCAGTGGAATTGTGGATTCGGATTGAACTCTTAAATAATAAGTCGCAGAAGAACTAGCAGGTGTTTCTAATGGAAAAACAAGATTTCGATAATCCACATTTCTTTCTGCAAAGGGATGACTGTCCCCTAAATTACGGATCAAATTTTTCGGCAAAGGATTTCCATAAATTTGGACCTCATCCAAAAGAGGAAAATCGAACACCAAATTCCAACGAATCAAATCTTCTGTTAGATTTTTTACTTCAAAACGAACCCAAAAAGTGGATTTCGAAAAACCCAAATTCGGAGAAGGGATTTTTTTAAATCGAGAATCTAAGGACCCACTAGTAATACTTTTCTCTGTAAGAGATTGATCCTTGTCCTCCAAAACAAGGACATCTTGCCAGATAGGTTTTCCGAAGATTTGGGTATGAAGGGGAATCGCAGTTTCTGATAACAGAATCTGTGGCAAAAACACGAGAAGGATCAGAAAAAAATATTTTACTTGGCGGAAAAACAAAGGTAATGATCTCCCAATTCGCTTAAAAAGACAAAGTTACTAAATTGTATTTTTCTAATTTTTCTAGCCTTTTTTGTTTCTAATGCTAAAATAGGGGAAAGTTCTATGAATCGAAAAAGTTTCCTACAAAAGATAAGTGCTGTTACCTTAGGTGCAGGGTTGATCCTCCCTAAAAAATCATTCGGACAAACCACAACAACGACGATTGTGGAGACCAAACCAAAGCCTAGCAGTGGCAAAAAGGCCATTGTTCTTGGCGGTGGGCTCTCTGGTCTCTACTCTGCTTACTTGTTAAAACAAACTGGGTATGATGTCACCATCATTGAACGTGGAGATAAGTTGGGTGGTCGGATTGCTACTTACGAAAATCCTGAACTTGGAATCTTACAGGACTTAGGTGGTGAGTGGATCGGCGAAGGTCAATCAGATATCAAAAGTTTGGTAAAACAATTAAACTTGGATTTGGTATCTTCTAATATTGCTGATCGTTTTTCACTTCAAAAATCAAATAGTGATTTATTAAAAATTTCTCCCACTTCCATTGACACCTTAGACAAAGTCATTGATCTACATAAGTCTTTAGGTAACACACAAAAACAAGGTTTAGATAAAATCAACTTTTCATCTTATGCCCGTTACCAAGGTTTAACAGAAGAAGAAATTCGTTCGATGAACGATCTTTACCGAGTGATCCTTGGGGCCGATCTGAACCAAATCTCAAGCGAATCTGTATTAGATGATCTTTCTGCTTTACAATCGGCCCTCAAACCCAAGTTCCAAGTAAGAGGCGGCGCGGAACGTATTATTAAAGAACTCGCAAACTCTCTTAGAAACCAGGAATTGATTTTAGGGGAAACTGTCACAAAGGTTTCCCAACAAAAGAACCAAGTCACAGTAGACTTATCTTCCGGAAGATCAGTAAAAGGAAGTTTGATCGTTTGTTCTCTCCCTGCTGCAGCAGTTCTGGATATTAAATGGACACCGGGCCTTCCGAAAGATTTGATTTATTCTGCTTTACGAATGCAAACAGGAAAAATTTCCAAAAATTTGAGTCTCGTAAAATCGAAAGAGTCTCTATCTAAATTATTTCTCTCAACCAATACTGCGGCAGAAACTTTGTATGTTTCCGAATCTGCCACTGGATCTAGTGTAACGGCCGTTACATCCATCTCTACGGGGGATCGAGCTTCTTTATTTGAAAAAGGAAGTGATCGTCAGAAAAAAAATCTAATGACATCTTCTTTGGAAGAAGTTGGTGATTTGGAATTGATACTCGAATCGCCATTTGTTTTCCATAGTTTCCAAAAAACAACTGGCAGAGCAGGATTTGTTTCCCTATTTCCGCCGGGAAGTTTTGGAATTAAAGATGTTTGGACTGAACCTTTCGAAAGGGTGTTTTTTGCTGGAGAACATTTAGCATTCCATACAGGAAGTATGGATTCGGCAGTTGCCTCCGCAATCCAAGCTATAAGCAAAACATAACTCTATGCACTTTTTAATCCGAAGAAAAACCGAAGAGGTTTGATCTTCCGGATTAAAAATTCATACAAAAGAAAGCTAAATCCTAATACGACAAGGATATGGGAAATAAACTTCATCCATATCCCCCATTCTATATCTCTTACCCAAAAAGCATAAAACAAAGATATGGGATGGTGAACTAAGTAGATAGGAAGGCTTGCTTCAATCAAATAGGATCCGACTTTTCCACCTTTATTTCCCAGAACTTGAAAAATTGAAACAAGTAAACTCGTCCATAAAAAGGGAGCAAGAACCCATAAAAAAATATGTAGAGCCCTCACCCAAACATTCACATACTGAAAGTAAATCCAGAGTGGATCCTCAATTTCCAATTCTTTAAAGACCAAATACACAAACACCGCCCAAACGAATACTGCCAGTGTTTTATTCCTGGAATGGTCTTTGGGTGTGAGAATACTCCTCCAATGAAAACAAAAAACTCCGGAAAGAAAAAAGGAAAACTGGAATATAAAAGTAAGTTTATATATCCCATAATAGGATTCTCCTTTAGAAACTTGAGTATGGCAGAGAAAAACAAAAAGAAAACAAAAGCTAACAAGAGTTATATATCTTAAAATCCCTTTGGGAATTTGATCCCAAAGTTTCATTGTAAAAAAAGATTTGGGGATCAAACTATACAAGATACTAAAACAAAACAAATCGACAAGAAACCAAATATGAGAGTGTTGGAAATGATCCTTAGTAAAAAAATATTCCAAAAAAGACAAAAGGTCTAACTGCGGAGTTTTGATCCGTTCTGTAAGGTAATATTGGATGGGGGCAAAAAAAATAAGTCCAAAAATGGTTGGGATGAGAACTCTTTTGAACCTTGCTTCCAAATAAAAACTTCTCCCCTTTTTTTCCCAAACCATCGCAGAAAAAAAACCGGAGATCATATAAAACATGGGCATCCGATAACTATGTATCCAATAACAAAAATAAGAAAGAACCTCACTGCGGTCCTCGTCTTGAATCGCATATTTAATGTCTGCGGCATAAACAATCGCCGCATGGAATACAATTCCAAGTAAAAGGGCAAAAGATCTTAAATTGTCTAGGTAAACCAGTCTTCCCATTCCTCCATCTTTTTCTTGACGAAGGGAAAAAAACAGATTTTTTTAAATTATGACGGAAACTCCCTCCGATTCATTCTTTTCCGATGTTAGCGATGAAGAAATTGCTCGAGAAAGAAGGAAAGCTAAAGAACTAAAAAACACTGCCTGGTGGAAAAACAAACGTTCTTCTGGCATTTGCCATTATTGTGGAAAAAAGTTCAAAGTGGAAGAGATTACAATGGACCACCTAATTCCTCTTATCCGAGGTGGAAAGTCAGTAAAAGGTAATTTAGTCCCTGCTTGCAAAGAGTGTAATTTTAAGAAAAAACATAGCCTTCCCTTTGAGAAGGAGTTCTTCTCCTAATGGACATGAAAGATTTAGGATTCCAAGGGGATGATTTTCTTCCAAGTCGTGCCACCGAAGAAATCGATCTTGTGGATGAAAGGGGAAACAGTTACCAGTGGGAAGTGTTTTATTCCTTTTCACAAATGGGAAATGACTACCTTGTTTTCCTTCCCGCCACAGAACAAGAGTTCCAGTTTGTGAATGTGGAAATGGACGATCCAGATTCCGATGTACCCGGATACATTGTGATGCGGATTGGGCAAGATGAGTCCGGGGAAGAAATTTTAGAAGAGATATTAGATGAGGACGAATTAGAGGAAATTCGCGAATATGTAGAGGATGAAATTGGACTTTTGGGGCAATTTCTTAACCGGGAGGAATGACAAGAGTTTCCCCTTTACTTACCACTTCCGATTTTTGATTGGTCCAAATAATTTTCATTCTGACAGCTTTTAGCCGTTCTACTTTTTCCACAACTTCCACCAAACAAGCGATTGTATCTCCAAAATAAACAGGTTTTCTGAATTTGGTTGTGGTTTCTAAAGCCACAGTACCAAGACCAGGTAACTTCATTCCAAGAACTGGTGCGAGCAGTGATGCTGCAAGTCCCCCGTGAGCAATCCTTGTCCCAAAACTTGTAGTTTTCGCATATTCTTCATCTACATGCAGTGGATTAAAATCACCACTAATACCGGCAAACAAATAAACATCGGTTTCCGTGATAGTTTTCGTAAAGGATGCGGAATCTCCGATTTGGATTTCTAAAAAACTTTTACCCTTTTGATACATTTGAATCGTCCTTAGGAATTACTTTTTTGGGTGAGAAGGCAAAATGGTAAAATACACCTTCGTCGGGCGCGGAAGAACATTCCACCTCACGACCGTTCATCTGACTGCATAAGGAAAATATAACAGATAAACCGATTGACTCGGCTTTTTTATAGTTTAGACCAGGAGGAAAACCAACCCCGTTGTCTCTGTATTTTAATTCGTAATTAAATTTATCAGTAACAATAAAATCAATTTTTATCAAAGCATCCGGTTTTCCCTTAGCAAATGCATGTCGAAAACTATTGGTTAACATTTCTGTGATCATAAGCCCCATAGGGATTGCATCCACAATGTTAAATTCTAATTGTTGGACATCCAATTCAATAAGGATATCAGTCCTCATATACATTAGTTTAATATTTTCCACAAGACTTGTGATATAGTCAACGGAACTAAGACCTGATAAATTTTTACTACTATAGAGTTTTTCATGAACTAGTGCAATCGCCTTGATGCGAACAATACTTTGTTCCAAAATATCAGCGGTTTCCGGTGGAGAAGAATAAACCTGAAGTTGTAAAAAAGAAATAACAACTGCTAAATTATTTTTTACCCGGTGGTGAACTTCTGTAAGTAAGGTTTCGTTTTCTCGTAAAGACCTTTCCAATTTGGACTGGTTTTCCATATAACTAGTCATATCCGTGATGACCGCAACAGCTTTGTTAGCACTTCCTTCTTTGGACGGAATGAAGAGCCGATGTTCCAAAGCCCATTTAACCTTACCATCTAACATGCGTATACGATACAATAGACCCGTATGATTTTCCCGTAATTGGTTCATCCAAATATTGGTCATTCTTTTCCTATCTGCTTCGTGGACCCGTTCGATAAGAAGTTCAGGATGAATCAGGATTTCATTGGTGGGAATATCGAAAAGTCGGGAGACTTGTTCGCTTAAAAAATCAATTTTCCAAGTATCTAAATTGAATACGATGACAGCGTCTTCGATTCGTTCCAAAATGACTTGAAAAAGTTGGTCAGACTCGAACTTTTCAAATAACACTCGTTTTTGTCTTTGTAACTCCCGAACCAAAAGAACAAAGATAATCACTGCTGATACAGTGACAAATCCCCATCCCTTTAAGCTCTGGATTTCCCGAATGTCCTCTGCTGATTCGAATATAAGTGAAATTGCATAATCTGAAAAATAAATCCAGATGTAGCCGAATAACAAATATAAAAATGCTATTCGGCCCGCTGCTTTCATTGACTACAAAAGTTCCTGAAGCGATTGGAAACGAGTCTGCACAGTTTCCTCAATGGAATTGCCCAATTGGGAATAATGTTCCCACAATCGAGTCAGTTCAGAAGGAACATAGTTGGAAAGTCTAGTAAATGACATAAGATACTTCCCCACAAGATAATACGAAAGTAACTTTCGATCCATCAATTTTTCATCAAGAGAATAGTATTCTGTGGATTTATGTAAATCAATTTCTGACAAAGAAAGAATCACAAAAATGGACAAAACATCGGCAAAGGCAAATTCAACCGATTGTAACTTTTTACGGTTAGGTTCTGCATCCATGGAAATGATGATATCGAATAGTACATTTTGAATTTTGTCGGTGAGTGAGGACTCTTTTTCCAATTTCGAGAATTCTTTTTGGAATTTTTCTTTTCCTGAATATAAGGAAGATATGATCGACCTTTGGATTTCACTTGTCCCACCGCCGATAGTACCTAATTTCACATCTCGGTAAAATCGTTCGACAGAGTATTCCTTCATATATCCATACCCACCAAACAACTGTATGGAATCCTTAGCAACGTCCTCGGCAATTTCCGATGTGATGAGTTTTCCCAAACTACTTTCTAATGGAGAAGGTACCCCTCTATCCTTTCTTTCTGCCACCCAATAAATTAACCTTCGAGCCGCTTGTATGTATACCCAGTTGCGAACTAGAATATCACGCATTCCATAAAAGCTGGAAATAGGTTTCCCAAATTGCACTCGTTCATTGGCATACCGAAGGCCTTTACGAAAACAAAACTCCATAGCACCAGCAAGACCAGCGACAAATACAGTTCTTTCCCATTCCAAAGTTTCTTTACCAATTCGCATAAACCCAGTATTCAATGGACCAAGAAGATTTTCTTTTGGAATAACCATATCTTCAAACACAAGTTCGGCGGTCATTGAAGTATGGTGTCCCAATTTTTTCAAAATTTTACTTACTTTAAAACCAGGTGTATTACTTTCTACAATGAAAGCTGAGATCCCCATTGGCCCTCTTCCTTTTTCGGAAGTTCTAGCCATAACAATAAACACCTGTCCTACAGGACCATTGGTGATATACATTTTTGTTCCGTTTAATTTCCATCCGCCGGCCACTTCTTCAGCTTTCGTTAATAGAGAGGCAGCATCGGATCCAGAAGCAGGTTCTGTTAATGCAAAACCCGCCATCCATTCTCCCGTAGAAAGTTTAGGAAGGTATTTGGATTTTTGTTCTTTGGTTCCTTGGAAGATTATGGGCATAGTGCCTATTACCAAATGCGCAACCCAGGAAAGTCCCATTCCCCCATCCAAACATCCAGATGCAAAAGCATCTGTTGCAATCGAACATTGTAAACAACTGGCACCTTCACCACCATATTCCGATGGGATGGTGAGTCCAGTAAGACCAGCTTTGCTAAACTCTTTCCATAATTCGTCTGACCAAATTTCTTTTTCGTCTCTTTCTTCTGCAGAGGGAAACACTTTGTCTTCTGAAAATTGGAACACTGTATTGTAAAAACTTCTTTCCTCCTCATTTAGATAAGGGTTCAGTTTCGGGTGTATCATTGGTAAATTCCTTCTATTTGTTTTGAGAATACATCCGAAATGACATTTCGCTTCATTTTTAAAGTTCTTGTCATTTCAGTATCGGGATCAAAGGGACGAGATACCACATAGAAATTGTTAGCTGGTATCATCTCAAAACCTTTGAATCCGTTTTCGCGAGATATAATGCGTGAAATCTCGGCTCGGTATAATTCCCGAACCTTGGGATGGGAATTCCATTCCCCTGCTTTTTCCTTGGAAATCCCTGGAATTTTAGCTTCCACTGCTTCGAAGTTAGGAACTATCAGTGCACCAAGAGTTTTTTTATCATGGCCTACCACCATCACTTGATCAATGAAGGGGGAAGTTAGGAGTTTGTCTTCTATGGGGATGGGTTCTACGTTTTCTCCACCGATAAGAGCAATGGTATCTTTGGAACGACCAGCAAATACCAATTCATTTCTGTGAGAGATAAACATTAGATCTCCCGTATCAAAAAATCCTTCTGCATCAAAGACTACTTGGTTCAATTCCGGACGTTTGTAATAACCTTTAAGGATTTGTTTGGATTTGATCCAAAGAGTTCCCTTGGCACCGACAGAGGTCACAACCTTACCTGCATCATCCTTCAAACGAATTTGATAACCATCGATGGGAATTCCCACAGTACCTTTGGTTGGTTTGGTATTGGAACGGATAGAGACAACAGCAGATGTTTCTGTCATCCCATACCCTTCTAAAACTTTGAGTCCAATGGCAGACAAAAATCCATCCACAACACTGGGGAGGGCCGATCCTGCCGATATACAAATACGAATCCGACCACCTAACGCTTTATGGATGGCGGAAAAGATTTTGATACTTAGAAGTTTTAAAGGAGATAACAATACCAAAATAAAGAAGGCATAGGTCCTCTTTGCAAAAGAAATCAGAAAATTAGGTTTTTTGATTTCGAATTCAAATCCAAAACATATTGCATAGTAATGGGCCCAAGTAGATCCTACTTTCAAAAAGAAATGAAATAATTTTTCTTTAAATCCACCTTCTTTGGCAACTTTGGCAATGATCCCGTTATAAACCGATTCCCAAATCCGAGGAACGGAAGGGAATATAGTCGGACGGAAGTCCCTTAGGTCATCTTTTAAAGATGACATATTCGAAACTAAAAAATCGATCCCAAGAAAAATTCCAGCGTATTCAATGGCTCTTTCAAATGCATGCCATGGAGGAAGTAAACTCACTGCATTGTCATCGGAATTCATATCCAAACGGGAAATTGTATTCTGAATAGCGGTGATCCAACCTTTTTGAGACAACATCACACCTTTTGGGTTACCCGTAGTTCCTGAGGTATAAATCAAAGTGGCAAGGGCATCAGGATCAGTTTGTTTGATCCTAGTTTCTAACGTCTGTTTGCCGTCACTATTCCATCGATCTTTTCCTTTTTTTACAATGGAAAGGATAGAATTTTCACCTTCATACAATTCCCCTTGGTCTGTTTCTAAAATAAAAATTTGTTTTAAATGGGGAAGCTCACCTAACAGGTCATCGATGCGTTTTTTATCCTTTGGTTTTTGAACCACAAGGTATTTGGCTTCCGAATGGTTTAAGATATAAAGAATCTCTTCCCGAACAATGTCTGTTCCCCTGGGAACCACAACAGCTCCAGAAGTAAGGATGGCCATATCGGTGCGTAGCCAATTGACAGTGGCATCGCAGAAAAACCCAATTCGGTCCCCCACCTCGACACCAAGATCGATAAAACCCAAAGTCAAGTGGTCGACAAACTGTTTCAAATCTCCAAAACTGATCCCAGGGAATTCAGTGGCCGATTTTCTCTTCCGAAAGGAGACTTTGTTTGGAAGAGTTTCTGCGACGTGGGCCAATGCTTGGTAGAGGTTTTCGTAGTTTTGGATCATGGATTTTGCCTTTTCGTATGGAATCTTTACAGAAATGTAGGATGGATAAAAAACCACTGTTCGTTTTTTGCAAGTTTTTTCTTTTTTTTGACAAACTTTTCGGAAAGGTAGGGCATAACTATGTTCTTTTGGATACATGATGGGCGTATTTTGCCAAATGCGCCGACCACTTATGCAGATCGGGTCCACAAAATCCATCCGGGGGGGAAATCTGCCCCCATTTCTGGTGAGGGAGAGGAATCAACCAATGCTTCCCCTGGTTCTTTTTTACACCGCTCCCCTGGGGATGTTTACCAAGAATCCGCCGGCCAAATAGAAAGAGCGGTTTATTTCCTGCACGAGATTATGTCGACTCCTGCGATCACACAAAAGTCCACAGAAACGATTGCCAACTGTTTGGACTTTATGTTGGAAAAAGGGATCCGCCACCTCCCGATTACCAATGAAATGGGAACCCTTGTGGGTTTTGTTTCTGATCGCGATATCCTCGAAAAAAGTAAATCTTATGAAAGGGACTGGCCTGTTTCCGACATCATGATCAAACGCGTATTAGTTGGTTCTCCGGGATCGGAAATTCGAGGGGTCACCCAAGTCCTTTTAGAAGAAAGAATTGGATGTATTCCTGTGGTAAATGACGATAATCAACCTATTGGTATGATCACAAGGTCGGATTTACTTCGTTTGTTACTGAAGTATCCAAATTTGAATATCATCGCTTAAGGGGTTGTATGGTCTGGGATTTACTCGTTCTTATCTTTTATTTTCTCATCGTTTTTTATTTTGGGTTTTATTTTGCTAAGAACAACGAAAAAGAAGAAGACTTTTATCTCGCTAAAAAAGAGATCCACTGGATTTTTCTTTTAATATCCCTTGTCGCAACAGAAACTTCTAGTTTAACTTTTTTAAGTATTCCCTCCTTATCTTTCAAAGGGGACTACCGGTTTTTGGAAATTGCATTTGGATATGTGATCGGTAGAACCATTGTGGCTCTTTATCTATTGCCATCGTATTTTTCTGGAAATACCATTTCCGTCTATGAGTATGTAGGAAATCGTTTTGGTAAATCTCCTCAAAAAACAATCTCTTTTGTATTTACCATTTCTAGACTTCTCGGAGATGGAATTCGTTTGTATGTTAGTTCTTTACCGATCGCCTTTCTTTTAGAACGAATGGGCCTAAATTTTTCTTCTGATATTTTAGGAATGATTGCACTCACAACACTCAGCATCGTCACCATTATCTACTCCGTTGTCGGTGGATTTCGTGCCATTGTATTTACCGATGTACTCCAGTGGTTTATTTATATCTTTGGTGGATTTTTTGCTCTGGGACTCCTCATTTATAAATTGAATGTTCCAATTATTTCGGGGGTAACCGAACTTCAGAGTCTTGGGAAATGGAATTTGTTTATTTTCGACTATCTTTCGTCAGGTGACAACAGTTACTTTATTGTATTTGCTTTGATTGGTGGTGCTTTTATTTCCATTGGATCTCACGGAACTGACCTAATGCTTGTTCAGCGAGTGATCGCCACAAAAAACTTAGTTTCTGGTCAGAAAATTCTCATTGGAAGTGGGATTGTTGTCCTCTTTCAATTTATTCTATTTCTCCTCATTGGATCTCTACTTTATCTTTTTTATGCCGGCCAAACCATGGCTCCAGACAAAGTGTTTAGCCAATTCATTGTGAATGAAGTGCCCTCACCACTTCTTGGAATCCTTGTGGCAGCCATCCTTGCCAGTGCCATGTCCACACTCAGTTCCACCATCAATTCCCTCTCTCTCACCTGGGCCCGTGATTGGGGAATGGACCGGTGGTTTAGTCCCCGAATGCTTTCGCTTTTTTTTGGAATGACTCTGTTTCTTTCGAGCCTAGTTCCCTATTTTCTCATCCAAACTTGGGAAAAAGGACTATTAGAAATGGGACTCACCATATTTTCTTATACCCTCGGGCCATCCATTGCGGTTTTCTTTTTAGCTAAAGGGAAAAGAGAACTGCCAGTTTCCGGCCCCGTATTTTCGGCATTTTTTCTAACGAGTATCCTTCTCACGGTTGTGATCGGACTCGGTTTTCAAATTGCCTTTACCCTTCTCATCCCGATCGGTTTTGGAATCCAAATCTTTCTTGTACAAATTTCCCGCATTGCATTTAAAAAAAATTGACAGGAACGCTAGGTACATTTGTCTAAAAGTTAACAATGAAATCATCTGCGAACATTCAGTTACTCCTCCTCCTCGAACTTTTATAGATCGAGGGAGAACGTGCTGTGTGACAAAGCCCACTCCCAACCGGGAAGTGGGCTTTTTTTATTTTTGGTCCTCCTTCCGGTCGGTAGTGGCTCGGATGTAGAGGAACTATGAAACCAAACCAAATTAAAATCCAAGACGTTACCTTACGGGACGGAAACCAAGCTCTACGTAGACCCTGGACCTTAGAAGAAAAAATCGAAGTCTTTGATTTGCTTATCGAATTGAATGTCGATGGGATCGAAGTGGGTTTCCCTTCTTCCAATGAAACTGAGTTTGTCGCAAGTAGGACTCTCGCCAAACGAGCACCAGCCGGAATTCCCATTGCTGGATTGTCACGTGCCAATGAAACAGAAATAACGAGAACCTGGGAAGCCATCCAATATGCAAACAAACCACGAATGCATATCGTTTATCCCGTCAGTGATTTTTCCATTCGCCATGTTTTGAAAATTTCTGAAACCGAAGTGATTCAAAAAATCCAAAACTCTGTTTCCTTTGCCAGATCCATCGTAGGACCTGATGTGGAAATTCAATTCTCCGGGGAACATTTTGGAGATGCCATTGAGAATTTTGAATTCACCAAAGAAGCTTTTCTTGCGGCCATTGGTGCCGGTGCTAATATCATCAACTTACCCAATACAGTGGAACGTTACCGGCCCATGATTTTTGTGAATATGGTAAAGGATATGAAAGACTTTATAGGGGACAGAGCCAAGGTTTCTGTGCATACCCATAATGATTTGGGTATGGCAACTGCCACTTCCGTAGAATGTGTGTATGTGGGTGCAGAACAAATCGAAGTGGCTTTGAATGGTTTGGGAGAAAGAGCAGGCAATACCAATTTGTATGAAACGGCTATCGCATTACACCAAAATGGTGAGACTTTGGGAATCAACTTCCAAAGAATTTATCCAACAGCTAAAAGAATTGCAGAGATGACAGGTATTCCTATTGGAGAAAAGACACCGATTATAGGTGAAGATATTTTTTCCCATAGGTCAGGTATCCACCAAGATGGGGTTGCCAAGACCATTAAACAAACCAAAGGTGCTTACCGAACTTTTTCTCCCGAATTTGTAGGAAGAAAGGATTCAGAAACCATCTCCTTTACCAACCAATCAGGACATCGTGCCATTCAATTTTTATTGGAAAAACGTGGGATTGTCGTTCCGGGGGAAGAAATCCATAGATTGTTTGAAAAAGCCAAGGCAATTTCATCCCAAGAGAACAACAGAGAAATCACCGAAGCAGAGTTAGTGGATTTGGCGAGTCCTTACATGATTGCCTCCTGAACAAGGGGGTCTTTCGTCCAGAGAATCTTTATGTGATTCCACTCGAATCATTGACAAAACTTTGTCAATCTGCCATAATTTCGTTTGGTTTTTCTGGAGGTATTCATGGCAGACACTCTCATCAAACAGGCGAGAATTTTTGACGGTAGCACAAATCCATCTTTTGTCGGTGATGTGAGAATTAAGGATGGGGTGGTTCAAACCATTTCTAAAACGGAACTTAGCCCTAACTCTGGGGAAACTGTGGTCGATGCCAAAGGCCTTTGGCTTACCCCTGGGTTCATTGACTTTCATACCCATTACGATGCAGAGATCGAAATGGCACCAGATCTTTCGGAATCAGTTCGTCATGGTGTAACAACCATTTCTCTTGGTAGTTGTTCATTGAGTTTAGCTGTGGGTGACCCTACGGATTTAGCAGATATGTTTAGCCGAGTGGAAGCCATTCCAAGAAAGAATGTTTTATCCATCCTTGAGAGTAAAAAAAATTGGAACTCCGCCACTGAATATAAAAAACATTTAAACAATATGCCCCTTGGTCCCAACGTAACTTCGTTTGCAGGTCACTCTGCCATTCGTGCTCACGTAATGGGACTCGAACGTTCCTTAACCAAAGGAGAAGTTCCCACAAAACAAGAGTTAGAGTCAATGAACAAACACTTGGAAGAAGCATTGGATGCAGGTTTTATGGGTCTTTCGATCAATACTCTTGTTTGGGATAAAATGGATGGATCTAGATTTAGGTCACGCCCTCTTCCTTCTACTTTTGCAAACTGGAGTGAATACCAATACCTAAACAAAACACTGAGAAAAAGAGGAAAAATATTCCAAGGTGTTCCCAACGTTTCAACAAAAATCAATGTTCTTATGTTCTTAAAGGAAGCCTTTGGACTCTTTCGTAAACCATTGAAAACCACCATCATCTCTCTTATGGATGTAAAGTTTGATCCGGGTTTGTATAAATTACTCGGAGTCATTGGTCGCATCACAAACACGATCTTCAAGTCTGACTTTAAGTTCCAGGCACTTCCCGAACCATTTGATTTGTATGCCGATGGAATGGACGTAGTTGTTTTTGAAGAATTTGCTGCAGGTGCCAAGGCTAATCACATTGAAGATGAGTTCGAAAGAAAACAATTAATGAAGGATCCAACTTACAGGTCTTGGTTCAAACGCCAATGGACCAATTGGTTTTTGCCTCGTGTTTTCCACAGAAACTTTCGAGAAACAAAGATTGTGGATGCACCCGACAAATCTTTAATTGGAAAATCCATTGATGATGTTGCTAAAGAAAGAGGAGTTCATTCTGTTACAGCCTTCCTTGATTTGGTTGCCGAACACGGAAACAAAGTTCGTTGGTATACAGTAATGGCAAACCATAGAAAAGAACCTCTACAAAAAATTGTATCCTATCCAGATATCCTCATCGGATTTTCTGATGCAGGGGCTCACTTACGTGGTATGGCTCATTACAATTTTCCTCTTCGTATGTTGAAATTGGTAAGAGATGCAGAGTTAGAAAAAAAACCATTTATGACTTTAGAAAGGGCAGTCAATCGCCTAACAGGAGAAATTGGGGACTGGTTTGGAATTGATGCCGGTTACATTAAAGAGGGAAAAAGAGCCGATTTGGTTTTGATTGATCCAACTAAACTTGACGACTCCCTTGCCAAAGACGTAGAAGCACCCATGCCATTTATGGAAGACTTCAAACGTTGGGTAAGGCGTAACGATGACACAGTCAAAAAAGTCTATATCAATGGCAAACTGGCGATTGATCAAGGAAAACCTGTCGCTTCCCTTGGAAAAGAAAAAGGGTATGGTAGCTTTTTAGAATCTACAATCGGCACATAAAAAAGATTTGCGGTTGGATACAGAAGGGCTTAATCTCTGTATCCAACATGGCAATCTCCAAAATTCGACTCGTTTCCCTACTCCTTCTTAGCTTTTCTCTTTTTATAGTCCAATGTTCTTCCTCCAAAACAATGGATAGGGAAAGGCCCATGAGTCGCTATTCTTCTGGGGAAGCAGAGGATTATGCACCCTCCGTTGCTGCTCCCTCCCCTAAAGCAGAAACTACACCAAGTGAACTAAAAATCCAAAAAAGGATGATGGTGTATTCCGTGAACGTCAATTTACAATCAAAAGAAATTGAAGCCAAAGTCACTGAAATTATTAAACTGGCAGAGTCATACGGGGGTTATGCGCTACAGTATAGTTCCAACGGAGTTGTCCAATTAAAGATTCCTGCTGAGAAATTAAAACAGTTTTTATTCACCCTTAAAAACCAATCGCAGAACTATTCTGAAGATGTCTCCGCTAAAGATGTGACAGAAGATTATACCGATACAGAAATTCGTATGGAGAACGCACTGAAAATGCGTGTTCGACTTTTAGATATTTTAAAAACGGCAAAAACTGTGGAAGAAATCTTAAAAGTAGAAGCCGAACTAAACAAAGTATCAGAATCCATCGAAAGATGGGAAGGTAAGCTAAAATACTTATCGAGTGCCGTGCAACTATCTTCTGTCCAAGTGCGAGTTCTTCAGAAATGGGAGCCAGTGGTTCAAAAGGAATACAAACCAGGACCTTTAGGTTATCCTTTTTACTACCTCTACCTCGGACTTGGAAAAGTGAAAGATGGTCTTATTTGGATGTTTGTCCAAGAAATTCCAAAGGAAAAAGCAGAAATACCAGACTAAGTAAAATTCCAATTTTCCCGCTAAAGCGAAAAGAACACTTAATAGAAATTAACTTTTTACTAAGCGCTCTGCTGAGGCAATCATCTGCGATTTCATTCGTTCAATCACCTTTCGGTCTTTGGTTAAGGCATACAACCGAAGGCCGCCAAGATAACTCATATACAACTCGTAACTTAATGATTTTACAAGTTCTGGCCGTAAATTTGGGGCAAATTTCAAAATGCAGGTTTCTACCGTATCCAATACATGATGGACAGCTTTGTTTCTGTAGGAGTCAAATTGACTCAAGTGCGAAATCTCACCTGAAAAAAGAGCAATCGGACAATCTTTTCTGGAAGTGTTCCTTTGGTTTCTGACGATGAAATTGACCCACTTTTCAATGAAGTCAGACATTCCGTTTGCTTTGGCCAATACCTTTAACATAACAACTCTTTGCTGTTCGGAAAGATAGTTTAGGTATTCAAATCCAATATCATCTTTTGATTTAAAATGATCATACAGAGTTTATTTAAAATGATCATACAGAGTTTTTTTATAGGCTCCTGCCTTATCTAAAATTTCCGCAATTCCTGTTGCTTGGAAACCTTTTTCACGAAACAAGGCAAAGGAACTTTCTAAAATTTTTTGTTTGGGTTTCAAAATGCATATCCTCCTATTGTTTCTTGAAAATATTTTTAATTAGAATCATTGTTAGTGTAATGCAAAATCACATTTCCAATTTTGTCTTTGATCTCGGAACGCCAAACCAATTTTCCGTCTTTCCTCTGAATCCGAAGAGATCCAAAGTTTTCCTCTCGAAATGCAGACCCAAGTTTATATTCCGAATCATATTCCAATGGCAAAAATGGTAAAGGCAAATTGAGAGAACTCGAAGTAACTTCGATTAACTTTCTACTGTCTGATAATGGATATTCGTATATTTCTGCAATATGTCTGTCCCCTGAAAGAATGACTAAGTCGGAAGTTTTTGCAGAACCAAAAAATTGGAAAAGTTTTTCTCTTTCTTTGGGGAAGTTTCCCCATTTCTCAAACGGTTGTTCCGTGGGAATGACTTGGATTCCAGAAACAAAAACGAGTAAGTCAGAAGGTTTGGCGAATTCTTCTGCCAACCACTTCCACTGTTCTTCACCAAGAATGGTGGCATCCTCTGCTTCATTCGGACGATAGTGATTTTTTCCAGTAAAATATGAGAACCAACTCCGCTTCAACGGAGATCGAAAAAACCTAGTATCTGGAATCACAATATGAACTTTTTTCTCTTTCCACTTAAGCCAATAGGAATGAAAGATCCCCCGACCATCCTTAGTTCCAAAACTTTGGCCTTTGGGCATTAAAGATCCCAACTGGGAAATGAAAATTTCGCGGCTCTTTTCTTTGTCGGCGTATTCGCCACCACTATCATTGATACCATAATCATGATCATCCCAAGTTGCAAGGATTTGTGACTGGGAACGAATGGCCTTCCATTCAGGCCGAGCGAATTGTTTTTTGTAAGCTGGAATTTTTTCTGTGGCAACCAAATTATCTGCGTATATATTATCACCTAACAAAAGTATGAGATCAAAAGATTCCTTTTCCCATTGGGTCAAAATAGGACTCTCTTTATCTTGGTGCAAACAAGACCCAAAACCGATGTGTAAACTTTCGATATCCTTTCCCTCAATTGGGAATTGAAGTAAGGTCACGAATGCGACGAATAAAAAAAAGGGAAAATACGGAGATTGCAGTTTCATAGAGGATTCGCAAAATTTAAGAAATTTTAGAAAAATATTTCTCAATTTTTAGGAATTTTTCTCTTTAAGTCAATCGGAAATCTTCTAACGACCTCTCATATATAACCCATACGGTGACCTTGAATTATAATATCCGATGTTATTTCGCATTACTTGTCTGCTATATATATTGCGATAGGAATACATCGGAAAAAACCAAGGATAATCTTTTCGATGAAAAGAACTACTGTATAAGATCACATCTTGGTAATAAACATTGTTTACATGTAACTCATAGATATACCCAGCAATAGGCCAATTCACAGGGAAAAAATCTCCTGCCACTTCTACTTCTGTTTCCTGATACATATCTCGTCCGGATCGCCTATCGCCAATGGCACAAGGTTCCATTCGACTGGGAACCGGCCCTTCCATAAGAACCAAACATTCTGAATTGTATCCATGTTTTTCAGCATAGGTCAATTGTTGGTGAGGCCGAAGATGGGTAGTCACATAGAATCCTCTCATTGCTGTTTTTTTATCTAAAGTGCTACATTTGAGTATTGATCCAAGTATCAAAATTAGAATTAAAATCCGCAGAATATTAACTTGGTGAAGATAAGGATACACAATCTACCTCACCTTGAATACTGAATCGAAGGGATTTTTCCCGGCAGACTCTGTTGCATGGATTGGCGTAAAATATTTTCTTTCAAAGATCGGTTATGAAAAGGGCCTCGACCAAGTGTTACATCTTTATAAAACTCAGAATTGGCGTGACCGACTCGGAGATATCCCGGAATGACGGTAAAATAATGGTTATACTGACTTGTTTCTTTTTCGCTTGAATGATAACTAAACCGACGATTTCCATTCCCCACATAACAGAATCCCAGACGAGGAAAGGGATACTGCGGATCAGGTGGAAGCAGACATTCTGAGGATTCACCCGTTTCGACAATCATCTGATTTTGATGATAATCTCTCTCGATTGGGAGAGGATTCTTTATTCCCAAAATTAACATTCTATCCAAGCTTGTACATTGAACGAGAAGTAATAAAATCCCTACTAGATGTTTCATACAAACATTCTAGACCTAAACTAACAGAAATGCGATGGGAGGTTCCCGCAATTGCGGAAACTACCTAGACCAAAAGGAAACTTTCGATAAATATCCTCTCGAAAGAATCCTTTACATACAACTAACTTAAATTTTTCGAAGATTGATGCGATAGGCAGTGATATTGGATGAAACTGCTTTTCCCTGGCACTGGTAATCAGAAGGATTCACAAGTCCTGTCGATTGCAAAGAATAAACCTTTCCCACTTCCAAAACAATTTGTTTGGCACCCGTTGCAGACGAAACGAAAAGTTCGGTATTTCCCTCTTTCAACGCCACAAGGAAATCAAATCGGCTCGAATTACAACTAGAAGATGTAAGTGTTTGTTTACCTGAAGTGGCAGTCACTTCATAGGTCCCACTAGTTTGGACTGTGACCGACCCACTCACAGACTGAACACTACAAATAGAAATGGAACCATTGACATTGAATGGTGAATTTGCATTTTCATTCGTCAGGTATTGGCAAGAAGGTGTGACTAAAATGGAAAGCACAACAGCATCGGCCAAGGGATCACCCGTGAGTTTTGTGCCAGGGATGAGTCCCTCTTCTTTCTGATTCGAACAACTCCAGAAAAGGAGGGACAGGATAGGTAAACAAACCAAATATTTTATCATACAAAAGCCTACTTATTGTTTTCTAAGTGGGTTCAAATTCTGATTGTTTGGTTCCCATTTTTTTGAAAACAAGGGGCGCCTCGAATCTATCCCAAACAATAAACATAAGATATTTCAGTTTGCCAAAAGTTCGGTTTAAAGCGGAAGTAGGAAGAAAGAGTATATAGTATGAAACTAAATAAAGAATGGCACAAAGAACATAAAATGCCAAAAAATGCTACTTTTGATGAACGTGTTCATTGGCATCTCGAACACCAAAAACATTGTCAATGCGCCCCCATTCCCCAAAAATTAGCTGAGCAAATGAAAGAAAAGGGGATAAAAACATAAGATACTTTTCTAATGCCCATTACTAACCTTGGGTATACAGCAATCAAAGAGTGCAATAAATTCTTGCCCTCTTTGGGTAACACTCATAATATCAGTGGAATCGGAAATTCTGAGGAAAAAAAATTGCCATGCCTGCAAAATATTTACAAACATCGACTAAGATTCGCATATTTTCTCTCCTCCTCATTTTTAGTTTCCTCTTTTTTTGCAAACTTCCCGAGCTAAACAATCCTTCCGACTACAATTCACGTGCTTATTTTGAAACTGCGCTTTTACTCTGCGCATTGGGACTCGGTCCATGTAATCCTTGTTCGTCTGCTCCTGGACCTTGGGGAAGTTTTATTGGTTCTTCCTCTCTAGCAGGAGCCACGACGGGAGCTACTAAATTAAAATCTGACAATGCTTACAATCTCTATGGACTTTCTTTTACATCCAACGACTTTGGACTCGGTGGGATTCATTTTCAGGGAGTAGCTGGTTCGACACTCAACTTTTTAGTTACAAAATTTTCTGCAACTGGGGAACGCCAATGGTTACGATACCTCGGCCAACGATCCGATCGACCAAATGGAATTTATTTCCGAGAAAACGATGGATTGTATATGTATGCGACCACTCCAACGAGTATTCTTCCTGCCGCAAATACCCCGCATGTAGGAGTTGGAGGAAACTCTGTCATCGTAAAACTATCCACAGATGGAAATATTCTTTGGAGTAAATACTTCAATGACGGATTGAATATCGACTCAGGAATCATTTCTGAAATCAAAGATAGTAGTGACCAGACTGGATTGTATGTTCTCGGATTCGCAACGGGTGCTTTGGTCAACCCAGGCAATGTAATCAGCAGTTCGACAAACAATGATTGGTTCATTCAAAAAATAGGATACGATGGTGTGGCTATTTGGACAAAATACTATCCTTTCGGACCAGCAATCAGTAACTTTAGGCCGTTTCGATTGGAAGCTATTCCTGCTAGTCAAGGGTTTGTCATTATAGGTCTTGTGGAAGCTGATTTGAATTCAACTTTTCTCAATGGTAAAAATGGATACCCATCATTTCTTGGAAATCTTGTGATGAAACTTGATGCCAATTTCAACTACCAATGGCACCGCTACTTAGGTGGGACAAACGCTGCAATAGACGATATTGGACCCTCCCTTGTTGTCTATGCTGACCAAACAATATTAACTTCCACTTATTACACTGATACAACCCCAAGTTTGGGACTCCCGCATCCTGGAGCCGGCATTAAATCTACGATTTTTTATCGGTTAGATGGATCAGGAAATCTTTTGAATTCCTCATTTGTATACAATCCAGGAGAAAGTATCATCATTACCGAAGGGAGTTTTTTACAAAATGGGAAGGCACTCATCACAGGTACAGTCGGGGAACTTGTAGGAATGGTCTCAGAATTAGATCCAATCACACTAAAAGAAGACTACAGAATTACCGGAAAAGAAAACTATAAAATGTCGGCAGTCAAACACTGCGATGGATCCTTTAGCAGTTTCGGAAGTTCTGCTGGTTCTATCTCAGATTCACCAATTCCTTTTGGAACAGGTATGTCCAATGCCTACTTGTCTCGCTTCAAAAGATAATGGCATCATTCCGACTTAATAAATTTCTTCCACCATCTTTCCATTAGGTTGGGTTCGCGAATTTTGACTATTTGTCCAAATTTTGGAGTAAGCAAATCAATTTTATAAATCTCAGCCTGTTTCTCAAGTGATTCTGCTGGTTCATACCAACTATGCAGTGATAAATTAAACATCCCCCAGTGAACGGGCACCAGTCTTTTCCCTTTTAAATCGAGATGAGCCTTTGCTGTTTGTTCTGGTAAAACATGCACGGCTTCCCACATCGGATTGTATTGGCCGTTTTCGATAAAGGTTAAATCAAACGGTCCATACTTATCACCTATGTTTTTAAAGTGAACATCGTAACCAGAATCCCCACTAAAATAAAATCTTTCTCTTTCACCGATAACAGTCCAAGAAGACCATAATGTTTTATTGCCATTCATACCACGTCTTCCCGAAAAATGTTGGGCTGGTGTACAAACAATTTTGATTTTTCCAATTTCAATGGTTTCCCACCAATCAAGCTCTGTTAGACGATCTTCCAAAACTCCCCACTCTTTTATATGGGAAGTGACTCCAAGAGGAGTGATGAATTTTGTGTTGGTGTTTTTAAAGAACTCAATGGTCTGCATATCGAGATGATCGTAATGGTCATGCGAAATGATGATATAATCGATGGGAGGTAATTCCTCTAATTTGACTACAGCATCCTGAAATCTTTTGACCATAAAAGCAAAGGGAGCAGCGGACTCAGAAAATACAGGGTCAAAAAATAATATTTTTCCCTCAATGTTTACAAGGAAAGTGGAATGCCCAAACCAGATAAATTTGATGCTTTCATCTGGTTTTAAAAACTCCGCAAAATCCGGTTTTTCTTCTGGTAGTTTGACACTTGGTTTTTGGTCTTTATCCCCACCAAAAAAAAATCTAAAAAACAAAGAAAAGAAATTTTGGCCTTCGCGCATTTTCTCCAAAACATCTGGTCTACGGTTTACGAACTGTTCCCGAGTGAGATCATAGTGAGTGGATTTTTTTATTTTTTCAAGGTGGGAGCCATCGGGATCTTTTCCAAAAGCTTTGCAATGGAATTGGGCAAATAATAATAAAATCAAAAAGGAAAATAGTAAATTTTTCAATAGGTTCCTGCCGACTGGTCGTGTTTTTTAGACTGGTCAACACCATAAAATCTGTGAATCGTTTCAAAATTTATTCGATTCCAGCTGATTGAAATTTCTTTTTCTGTAAATTTTCACTTTCCATAGGTAACCGATTTTTCCATTGTTTTTTTTACCTGAAACGAGGTTTTGTCCTATTTTTGAAACTCTACTAACACGCATACTACGTAAACTATTTGACTGTATTACTTCTTTGATCTTTGCAAAGTAATGAAGCCGAGACAATCAAATAGTTGCATTTTTATGTGACCATAGCGACTGTTTGATTATGAGAAACATAATTATTCTAATATTCTACTTTTTTGTTTTTATAAATCAGATACAATCACAAGAAAAAGTTGAAGAAAATTTTCCAGAATCGAAAGACAATTCCGCCCAATCTGTTGGAAAAAGTGGAGACAGATATGGTGTTTTGAATCTGCGAAAAAAAATGGTCCGAACTATATATCTCTCTATCCTGGTGTAACCTATGGTTTTTCTGAAATGATCATAAAATCACAGTTAGGTAAGGCGGATATGGCCGCAGATTTAAGTATCGAGAAAAACATAGATTTTCTAATGGATTTAAAATCTGTTGATTTTCAAATATCTGAAAATTTTGGATTTACTATCCTTGGAAGGGCCAAACCTTTTCTGATTTCAAGGCAAAGATACGAAGGAGATTTATCCTTTTTTGAATCTGGCTCTAATTCATCATCAAACTCCAGCAGCTCAGGAAGTTCTGGATCAGGATCTGGATCCAGTTCTGCAGACACACAAATTTCCAATGAAGATATAGGTACTAGAGTATCAGGCAATTACGCATTTTTTGCTCCGGCTTTTTATATTGGTAAAGAAGGAATAGACCACGTAAGGGTCGGATTAGGTGTGGGTGGAGGTCAGATTCGTTTTTCAGGGAATGCAAATTTTCAGAACACCTTTTTAGATATTTTGCCCTTGTCCTTCGGGAACAGACCGGGCGGTTTTGACAACTATGCAAACTTAGTGGGTAGAGTATCATAACTTAATGAACAGAATTTTACTGGTGACCCTGTTCGTTCCTTTCTGTTGGCAAATTTAGGCCAAGGAGAGAATTTACAAAACCTGGGATTATATATGGCGGCGAAGGGAGAAATTGATTTAAAAAACATAAATCATAATCAATTTTTCATTTCCTATTTAATGTTTCAAGATGTTACTCTTATCGAATTATTGGCCATCTCATCGATCAGCCGAGGTACAGTCTCCGCCAAACAAACATATTTTGTTCCTGTTGTTTTATTTGCCGAATATCCTACAAGTTTTGTAAATTTTCGCCTAACGGTAATGTACTCCTCTTTTAAAGCCGGCAACAATCATCATAACTTTAATAGTTTAGAAATTGCAGCCTATTTACCAATCGATTTGTAAAAAAAATAGAAAACGTATATTATACTCAATAAGAAACAATCTCTATCGAAAAAGGATTGATTCCAGCTGTAACGGGAAATCCAGCCATAGGCAAAAGAGATCCATCTTCGCCTATGGTATAACCAGAGACATTCCCACCTTCTGTGTTGGAGGAATATAAGTATTTTCCACTTGGATCAATACTAAGACCAATGGGACTAAATCCCGATACAAAGGGGGACCCACTTACGGGCGTTAAGGTTCCTTTAATTGCCTGTATAGAATACGCAGAAATTGTTCCTTGGCCTGTGCCACTATTGGCAACATAAACAAACCGGTTCCATGGATCCGTAATCGTGTACCCGGGAGCAACTCCTGCTGGAATATTCGTTTGGATGGCGAGGGTACCCGAGTTTATATCTCTCAAAAACGGGAATACATCTTGCGATGAATAGTTGGCTCCATAAACAAACTGATCATTCGCTGAAATGGCTATGGAAAGATTATTCACATTAGTAGGGTAAAAATTAATAGAATTTAAATTTCCATTCGTTGCATCTAGATGAAACGCTTGTACACCAGCCATGTCTCCAGGCGCACTCGTGAGCCCGGCATACAAATGTTTACCTTTAGAATCAAAAACCATTCTTCCCACAGCACCGGTAATGGGATTTAATGTAACAGTAACAGGAGTTAAACTAGAAAGATTTCCGGAAGAATCAATGGCCATCCGATGAATTTGTTTCTGGCTTTCTGAACTGGCAAATAAGTATTTTCCATTGGGATCTAATGCCAAAGAATACGGAGTGTTAGGAAGAACCAAGTCAGGATGTTTTAAAGATAAAGTTCCAGTCTCAGGATTGAGATTCAGTATAGAGATAGAAGTATTGCCGATGTTTACTACATACACAATGGTTCCTGTGGCATTGGTCGCGGAATAACGAGGACGGTTGGTCAATTGAAATGGTGAACCATCCACTTGCGAAATGGAACCAGTTTTTGGATCAATCCGAAATACATTGATGCTACTGGTTGCTGTGGACAAACCAACATTCGTAACGAGGATAAAACGAGGAATTTTGATCCTTGGGTTTCTAATATGGGCACCACAGAAATGAGTGTATTCACTAGCTCCAACAAGGACAACGAAGGTTTGTAAGTAAGCAGAGGAATCGGGATCACAGGTAGAATTGAATTCAGAACGTCGGCATTGGAAAAAAACCGCCACCATAAACCAAATCAAAAAAATCTTTTTGCAGGGGTTTATCCTTTGATTGCGTATCAAACCTAAAAAGTCCATTTTCACTAAGCAGGTATCCTATTCTCTTCCATAGATCACAAACTTAATTCATGTTTCCTATGAAAAATATCGATTTAATTTCTCTGCCACAAAAGATGAAAAAAACAAAAGCCCTACTTTTCTTTTAGACCCACTGGGACGTTCCCAATTCAATTTTGGTTTTGGTATTTTTTTTAAAAAACGGGCCGGGCTCTTCAGGGGTCCGCGTTCGCTTCCGTCACCTGCCATCTAACAATGGCCGGCGACCAAGCCCTTCCGATCCCTAACGCTACAGAAACTCGTATTTCAACTGATTTTGATGATAAAGTAAAAGATTAGCCTCTCTGTGATTTCATGAGATTTGGATTGATTTCAGACATAACTTTTAGAATGTTTCAAATAAAGAACAGTGCTACTGGTAAAGTGAAACAATGAATAGATTAACAGCTTGGATAAAATCGATCCATTTCCTTATGGGTTTGCAAAGTAAGGATGAAACTCTACCTGATGTTAAGGAAATATCGATTCCCGTTCGTAATGGAAGTTTGCGTGCAGATTGTTATATGCCGAAATCGCAATCGCTTGGAACCATCATTACAATCAATGGCCTAGCACCTCTAGGGAACCGAGATCCGCGGTTTATCATTGTTAATAAAAGTTTAAACAAACTTGGTTATACAGTCATAAGTCCATTCTTTGACGAAATCTGTGATTATAAAATTTCCCTTCGTAACATTGATGATATCAAAGATTCGATTCTTTTCATCTCTGGTCAAAAAGATTTATGCACTTCCGGGAAAGTTTCTATTTTTGCACCTTCTTTTTCGGGTTCTTTAAGCCTCATTGCAGTAAGCGACAAACAAATTGCCGATCGAATGAATACCATTTGTGCAATCGGCGCATTTGCCAACGTAGATGATATTATTGGAAATTTATTCGCAGACCAGAATTTGGATGAATACGGACGGATGATTCTTCTACTCAATTTTCTTCCCCTATCCATAGGAGAAAACAAGAGTTTATTCAAAGCCATTAAACTTGCTATTTTAGATAATTATTTCAAATACAAAGACAATCTTCTGGAACCTCATTTTTCAAAAATGAAAAAAGTAGACCGCGACTTTTTTGAAAACTTAAAATATGATAAAGATTTTAGAATGAAACATTGGAATATCATCCTAAAGAAAAGTGGAAAAGATCGTGAATTGTTATCTGCTTTATCTGTAACAAACCATATAAACTCTCTCAACTTACCCATTCTATTGATTCACGGATTAAAGGATGATGTGGTGCCTGCAAACGAATCTTCAATGTTACATGAAGAACTGGTGGCTCGCGGTGTAGAATGTAAACTTTGTATTACAAGTCTTATCTCCCATGGAGACACTGGATTTAGTTTGAAAACTTTATTAGAAGTGCCAAAACTCATCACATCCTTTTCATTTTTTTTCCGAAAAGCTTATGATAAAAAGCAATAAAGATATCAGGAATTCTTAAAATTGGAACTAACACTTGCTCTTCGTCTCATTTTTCAACAATTTACTCACTTACAAAAACAAATCAATAGCATCTTTGATGATCCCCAAAGTTTGTTTCATCTCGGCTTCCCGAATCACAAGGGGTGGAGCGAACCGAACCGTATTTTTATGAGTTTCTTTGACCAAAATTCCCAGTTTCATGAGTTCAATACATAGTTTTTTGGCATCTACAGTTTCTGTAAATTGAACCGCATTTAAAAGTCCTTTCCCCCGAACAGAATGCACTAAAGGGTGGTTCCAAGATTCTATCGTATCTCTAAATAGTATCCCCATAACCTTAGAATTCTCAGACATCCCTTCTTCTAAAATTGTTTTTACAGCAGTCATTGCCACTTCGCAAGCCAACGGGTTTCCGCCAAAAGTAGAACCATGTTCGCCTGGTTTCAAAAGTAAAAGAATTTCATCAGAGCCTAACACACATGAAATCGGCATCATTCCACCTGAAAGTGCTTTGCCAAGAAGTAATAAGTCAGGTTTTATTTCAGAATGATCAGAACAAAGAAGTTTTCCCGTTCTGCCCAAACCAGTTTGTATTTCATCGACAATCAACAATACATTATGAAATTCGCATATTCTTTTAGCTTCCCTTAGATAGTTTTCATGAGGAACTATGACTCCGGCTTCGCCTTGAATCGCTTCCACCATAAAAGCGGCGACATTCTGATCAGACACTGCCTTTTCTAGAGAATCTAAGTCATTGTAAGGAATGATTTCGTATCCAGAAAGGAAAGGTCCAAAATCATTTTTACTTTTCGGATCTGTGGATGATGAAATAGCTGCGATGGTTCTCCCCCAAAAATTTCCTTCGCAGAATATGATTTTTGCTTGGTTTTGTGGAATTTTTTTCTTTTGATATCCCCATTTTCTAGCCAGTTTAATAGCAGTCTCTCCCGCCTCCACACCTGTATTCATGGGCAATACTCGATCGTATCCAAATGTAGAACACATAAATTCAGTAAATAACGGAAGTTTGTCGTTATGGAAAGCGCGGGATGTAAGTGTAAGGATGGATGCTTGTTTTTGGAAAACTTCTACAATTTTTGGATGGCAATGGCCTTGATTCACCGCACTATATGCAGAAAGGAAATCAAAATACTTTCTCCCTTCTATATCCCAAAGATAAATACCTTCGCCTTTTACTAATACAACCGGTAAGGGAGAATAATTGAAGGCTCCAAACTTAGATTCTTTTTCGATTAGTAAATCCGTTAAATTTCCCATTGGGAAATAAAAACATCTAAGTTATTGTTTACAACTCCTTTCATATCTTATATTCTCATTTTTTAAAAGAATCTTAAATTTTGGATCCAATTTGGTTGTTACAATATGTTTACAAAACAAATGCAATATGATGATACTAAAATTCTTGGTATTGCAAAAACAATTGATGCAAACTCTGGATCTCTGCTGCAAAGATTTGTATTCTTTATTACTTCAAAAACCATTCACTTTGGATTTCAATATCCAAAGTTAAAATTACAAATTTTTAAATTCATCGATGTCCTTCCGTCTCTCGAAACAAAAAATGTTTATTCATATTTCAAAATTTATATTTTTGATGAAGATACAGAAATACCTTCTTTTTTAAAATCTTCGATTCACTTTTTTATCAACACTTTGTTCCTAAACTTTATTGTTTCTCTTATTATAGCAAAGATTGTGAAAATTTTTGCGAAATTTTTTATTCTGACCGATTCACCAAAAAGTATAAATACAATAAGCCCTTCCGCAAGGCCTCGCACTTACGACGTATTAGGTGAAATTGCATTATCTCCCAAAGAAGCCAAAGAATACCTCAGACAATATTCAGAACTCCTAAAAATTCTCCCGGAAGTTCCGACAAACATCGATTCCAAACTACGAACCAATATTTCGATCAAATGTTCAGGGATAGAAACAAGATTATATCCAGAATCCGAAGAGATGAGTATCCATTATTTAAAAGAAGTTCTTCGCCCCATCCTTCGTTTGGCAATGAAGAAAGGAATCGGAATCAACTTAGACATGGAACAATACGATCTCAAGTCGATCATTACGAAAACAGCAATGAATTTGTTTATAGAAGATACGTGGCGT
>NZ_AOGY02000034.1 GCF_000332455.1 Leptospira vanthielii serovar Holland str. Waz Holland = ATCC 700522
ATTCCTCTTCTGTCACTCGCTTGCATACGCAAGCTACGTGCCAGTCCCTAACGTCCCGTTCGGGACTCAGGGTCGAGGAACGTCGTTAAGTCTAGTTCGTTAGTTGCAATTGGGTTAAATTTAAGATTAACTATTACAAATTAAAAGATTGACTACTATATCTGCAGTAGAGATATAGTAGGAATGATTCTTTCTTTCGGAGACAAAGAAACAGAGAAAATATTTAACCAAATATTCTCAAAAAGGATTCCTCCGGAAATTCAAAAAAAGACTCTTACGAAACTTATCTTAATTGATAATGCAGAAAAAGAGGAAGATATACGTGGCGTCCCTCTAATAGATTAGAAAGTTTAAAAGGTGATTTATCTGGATTTTATTCTATTAGAATCAATGATCAGTGGAGAATAGTTTTTAAATTTGATCAAGGAAATTGTAAGCAAGTCTCTGTTACTGACTACCATTAGAGGATAATACTAGAAGATGAAAAATAACAGAATCCCGACTCCTACTGTTGCAGAAATTTTAAAAGAAGAATTTCTTGAACCTATGCAAATCACTCCTTACAAATTATCAAAGGAACTTCATGTTTCAACTTCTACTATCTTAGACATTTTACATGGAAAAAGAAAAATAACCGTCGATATGTCTTTACGATTATCCAAGTTTTTTGGTATGTCTGAAAAATTTTGGATAAATTTGCAAACAGATCTTGATATTAGAGAAAAGAAAGAAAAATTAAAGACTAAATTAGATTCTATAAGAACTCTAAAATTATCTGCTTAGTCAAAAACCCAACTGCAACTAACAGCGACTTACCGCTACGCTTCGGGACTTCGCCCTCGTTCGGGCTACGCCAAATTCCCCTTCTGTCACTCGTTTGCATCCGCAAACTCCGTGCCAGTCCCTAACGTCCCGTTGGGTCGGGGAACTTCGGTAAGTCTAGTTCGTTATGCGAAATCTCTTATAAAATTTTCTTTAAGGAAAATAACTCAAAAAATAACAAATTTTTAATCTTTACACTAAGTCCAGAAAGTTAAACAGTTCTCAGAGATGAAAAGTCGTGTCTATATTGAAACTTCAGTAATAAGCTACTATACGGCCAAACTTTCTAAAGATATTCGCACTTTGTCACGTCAGGAAACCACAATTGACTGGTGGGAAGATGAAATGAACAAATTTAATTGCTTTATTTCTCTAGCCGTTATCGAAGAAATTCCAAAGGGAAATCCACTCGAAGCTGAAAAAAGATTAAAAGCATCCGAAAAATTGCCAATTTTAGCAGAAAAAGTCGAAATTATGGCTCTTGCTGAGAAATATTTTTCAAAATTAAACATACCAGAGAAATCAAAATATGATACTATTCATATTGCATATGCTTCATTTTACGAAGTTGAGTATCTTTTAAGTTGGAATATGAAACACATTTCTAACCCAAGAACTCAAAGTGCGTTAATTGATTTGAATTTAGAATTAAATTTAAAAACACCCCTGCTAATTACACCGGAAGCTTTAATGGAGATTTCATAATGGAAGATTTAATAATTACTGAAGTTAGGAAAATTAAAACTGAGTTGGAACAAGAAAGCAAAAATGATTTTGAACTAATTCTTAAAAAACATCAGTCGCTACATGAAATTTACAAGTCACGAATTGTAGAGAAAGACGAATTAGACAAAAAATCTATAATCACATCTCTAAAATAAGAGACTTCGCATAACATCGGGGAAACGCTTCGCTTCGGCACTTGCGGCCTCGCTCGGTCTGCGACACATTCCTCTCCGTCACGATTCTTGCTACGCAAGAATGCGTGCCGACGCTAACGCCTACTCCGTAGGCTCAGCTACGAGGAACGTCGTCTCCCCTAGTTCGTTAATTGCAATTAGTTAATTCTATTCAAAAAAACCAGCGCGCAATTTTTCTTAAAAGGTGAAAGTCCAACTTTGCTCAATTCAATAATAGATCTTTATATCGGTTTTATTACTTTGTTAATGATTCAGGCGTTTTAAAGAAAAGAATAAGAATTAAGAGATTTATTTCGCTACATTTCCTATTATTTTTTGGTCACGGTCTGCATGATTCAAAAATGATTGTCGGGCTTTGAAGACCAAGAATAAGAAAGAAAATTTGCGCGCTGGGATTTCAAACACTTCGTATTATTAGCAAATACAATAGAAAACCAACTGCAATTAACTACCGCTAACCACTTCACTTCGGGACTTCGCCCTCGCTTGGCCTTCGGCACATAGGCTTTTGTCACTCCTCTTGCTTACGCAAGCCTCGTGCCAATCCCTAACGCCTCTGCGAGGCTCAGGGCCAGCCTACGTTGGTTAGCTTGTTCGTTATGCGAAATTGGCGAAAAAACATAGGAGAAAAATTTGAATAAAAAAAAATCTAAACTTAAATTAAAAGAATCATTTGCTAGTTCATTTCATGAACAATTTGCTGTTAATCAAAATACACAATTTACACTTTTAATAACTATTTCAGTTTCACTTGCGACTGTCCTAGCAGGCCTTGGATATGTTATTGGAACATACTGTGTCGATGATAGACTCATATTTGGAAATAATTCACTAATTTATGCAGCTGCTACAACGGCAACTGCTCTCTACGGATACGGAGTAATACTTCTCGTCTCTGCTATGTCGTTTTCATTTAGACGGGATCAATTAATTTTAAATAGTTTACGCAAAGAGCTAGATATGTTTGCAAAACCTGAACCAAATAAACAATATTTAGCATTCTTTCCTCAGCAATATACTGGCGAACGTGCTTTCGAGGAATTTCAGTCTTACCATTTAAATTGGATGCCAAATCATTATGCGGTAATAACACGAATTATATTGTTGATGCTACTAATTGTAAACGTCCAATTCATAGTTTTTTTAAAAGATGCACAACTAATACAATCAAAATACGATATAGGCTGGAAGCTTCTTACTCTCGGTTCATTCACTCCATTTTTCCTAATCCTGTCCATATTTACACCGATCTATTACAGGCTAAGATTTAACTTATATCACAGAGAAATAAAAACAGAAAGCTGTTTAGGCCGTATGATTCTTTGGCTTGGAACAAAGTTCCCTTAAAACTTCGCCATCTTCGCATAACAGCGTGGAAACGCTGCGCTTCGGCACAAGGCCTCGCTTGGGCTACGCCACATTTCCCTTCTGTCACTCGTTTGCATCCGCAAACTCCGTGCCAGTCCCTAACGTCCCGTTGGGACTCAGGGTCGGGAAACGTCGTCTCCACTAGTTCGTTATGCGACATGGTCTAAAAATTTAATCTACTAAAAAAATAAACAACCAAAGAAATAAAAGAGTATTTATGAAAGAAATAAACGAATCTATTAGTCAAAATTCAAAAAAAACAACTGAAACAGGCGATACCGTATTCTCACTAGTTTTGATGATAGGAATAAGTTTTTGGTTTATTCATAAATGCAATTATGGAACTAATAAAAACGAATTAACACAGCAGCTAACGTCTGCAATCGTAAATAAAGCACCATTAAGCGATTTGAGGTTAATATTTGAGCGAAGAAATGAAGAATTATTCTATTTAAATGAAACAAAAGAATACGACAGCGATAAAATATTATTTGAAAATGTATTAGAAGATATAAAACTAAAAGAATATCAAAAAGATAAAAAAAATGAAGAGATTATAAATAGTATAAATAAATATCTAGAAACAAACAAAGAAACACATCCTTTTGATGGTCTTTCAATTGATCATAAAAGTCTATTTGAAAGAATCCGCCAAAAATCAGGTAAAAATTACATGTATATTTCTGAAGATATACATCAAATTGCTTCACATTTAATTAATGCGAATAATATACTTGAAAGATATATGAATAGATCAGAACAATCCTTTTGGGTTTCCATTTTATCGTTCATTGTTGCAACCATCTTAGGAGTATATCAAATATTTCTCTTCTTCAAAAAACCGAAATAAATTTTATTCAAAAGAGACCACGGTCGCATAACAGCGACTTACCGCTACGCTTCGGCACAAGGCCTCGCTCGGCCTCCGGCAAATTGTCCTTCTGTCACTCGTTTGCATCCGCAAACTGCGTGCCAGTCCCTAACGTCCCGTTCCGGGACTCAGGGTCGGACAACTTCGGTAAGTCTAGTTCGTTATGCGCCATTCTGAGATATGAACTGCTACCATACAGAAAAAACACATTCGAGTAACACTTCTAAGGAACATATTTTCCCTCAACAAATTGGAGGAAAATTTAAAGTTTCAGGAATCTTATGCCAAAAACATAACAATTCTTTTGGTCACACTATAGAAGCAGAACTCGAGACGAAATTGAATTTTTTTTGCATTTTACTTGATGTAGATAGAAACAACAAAGACAAAAAATATTATTTATTAGAAACTAAAGACAGGGTAGTTAAGGTATTCGCTAATCGAAAAGGCAAATTAGAACGGCCAAAGGTTCATATAGAAAAAGATAAGCAAGGTAAAATACTATCTATAAATATAGAGGAAAATTCCAGATTAGAACTTGAGAAAAAACTAAAATCCATAAAAGAAAAACACAACCTTAGTGACGAAATCGACAAGAATAGCCAAATATATGACATTGAAATCGGTCAAAAAGATTTTACAGAAAATAAAATAAACATTCCATTATATGAAAAATCGGTTATTTTTTGTATAGCCAAGAGCATTATAAATTTTGCACTCTCAAAAGGCATAGAAAAAAAATATATAGATAATTTAATAGAATTTCTATGCAATAATAAGCCATATCCAAATTACTTTACTACGCATCAATCACCGCTTAAAAATCCGAACAATGTAGATAACGTAATTATAATAATTGGTCAAAACAATAAAATCATCGCATATGTCCAATATCTCAATTTAATAAAATATTATTTTGTTTTAACAGAACAATATTCAGGACCCGATTTCTCTTTTAATTTTACAGAAAATCCAGAAGGGAGAGGACACCACGAAGATACTAAATTCGATATATCAAAAATTACAAATGCAAAGAAATCAACATCGGTTAACCTTGAAGAATTCAAAGAGACTTTTTATCCATTTATGGAAAGAGTATTTTTCAAAAGAGAACTTAATCAATTAATTGATAAACATATAGAAAATACAATAATGACAATTGGCGAAAATGCTACTACAGCAGAATTCTTAAACGATTTCAGCTATAATTTTATTACTGAATATATAAATAAATTCGAAAGTCAGAACGGCGCATAACAGCGACTTAACGCTTCGCTTCGGCACAAGGCCTCGCTCGGTCTGCGACACATAGGCTTCTGGCACTCCCCTTGCGTCCGCAAGTGTCGTTCCAGTCCCTAACGTCCCGTCGGGACTCAGGGTCAGCCTACGTCGTTAAGGCTAGTTCGTTATGCGACATTTTCAAAGTCAAATTTTAAATTAATTAATTGAGGAATTAACAACATCCTTCAATTTGTTTCGGAGGACATTTCACTGTTCCAAAAGAACAAAATACACAGCAATCACCATTCTTAGGCTTCATGTAATACAAACAACTATCACATGTATAAAAATGTTGGCAGGCATTTATAGGCATCTCTTCTTTCTTTCTAAACCCGCACTCTGGACAAGTTATAGTTGATAATGTAATTATTTCCATTTTCGTTCACCTTTTATATTTATTACTTTATATCCAACTTTATTCTGGGTAGAATCAAATTTTTAACGCAACACCGATAATCTAATGAATAAGGTGTTAATAAATGAATCATTATACAAGAATTAATTTGAAAGAAAGGGAAGTAATTGCTGAGATGCGATTTAAAGAGGAAAGTATTAGAAGTATAGCTAAGATACTGAATCGAAGTCCTTCAAGCATTTCCAGAGAATTATCTAAAGGTTATTCAAGAAATTCTTTCATTAATTATTCAGTATCAAAT
>NZ_AOGY02000033.1 GCF_000332455.1 Leptospira vanthielii serovar Holland str. Waz Holland = ATCC 700522
GAAATCTGCTAGAGCATTAATTAAAGAATTCAAAACTATTATAGAAATAATCCCAATTGATGAAAAATAATCGATCTTGGATTAAATTCTTCAATAAAAGATTTTGAAGATTCAATTCAATACTTTGCAGCAAAATCAAAAAAGATTAAATATATTATAACTAAAAATAAAAAAGATTATCCCAATGGAGAAATTAAACCCTTAAGTCCGAAAGAATTTCTTACAATTTTTAAAGAATAAGATTGGGAATCCTTTTTAGACTTGTCTCCAGCGCATAACAGCATGGAAACGCTGCGCTTCGGCACGAGGCCTCGCTTGGGCTGCGCCACATTTCCCTTCTGTCACTCGTTTGCATCCGCAAACTCCGTGCCAGTCCCTAACGTCCCCTTCGGGACTCAGGGTCGGGAAACGTCGTCTCCACTAGTTCGTTATGCGAACATCCGGTCAAAATTAATGCTAAATATGGAAAGTTACGATTTCAATCGAGAAAGAAAAGAAAATTAACGAAAATTACCAATTGACAAAAGTAGTCATAGTAGTCACAATTTGACATTATGATATCAGTTGGAATTCGCGAATTAAAATCTCATCTTAGCCAATATATCGAATTAGTTAAGAATGGAGAGAATGTTTTAATCACAGAACACAATAGAGTTGTCGCTGAGTTAAAATATCCTGGAAAAGAAGAATCTAGCAATAATATACAAAAAATTTTAAACAAACTTGCAAATGAAGGTAAATTAATTCCTGCAAAACGAAAATCGACCCAGATTAGTAAAATTCAAAAACAAAATCTAAGTCAAAAAAAACAAGCTGATTGGTGGCCTTTATATCAGGACTCCAAAGAGGATTATTTGTAATAAAAATGATTTACTATATCGAAACGAGCATTATACTCTCGATTATTTTAGGAGATCATTTCAACGAAAAAGCAATTAGTATCTGGAATGCTCCTAGTGAAAAAGTAAGCTCAATCCTAACTTTAATTGAAGCTACTATTGTTCTAAGAAGATTCTTTAAAGCTAATAAAAAAAATCTTTCATCCCAATGGCTTTCAAAGCACGAAAAACTACTCAAAGAGTTACTCTCCGAATGTTCTTTAATGAAAATTGACGAAAATATCCAATCTATTATTGAATTAAAAAAAGATATTTCCGACTGCAGATCTTTAGATGGTATTCATGTCGCAACTGCAATATTCTTAAAAGATGTAATGCATTCTTCAAACTTTGCTTTTTATAGCTTCGATAACAGAGTAAACGATGTCGCAGGTAAATTTGGATTAAGACCGGACGTCGCATAACAGCAACTAACCGCTTCGCTTCGGGACTTCGCCCTCGCTCGGTCTGCGACACATAGGCTTCTGGCACTCCCCTTGCATGCGCAAGTGTCGTGGCCAGTCCCTAACGTCCCGTTTCGGGACTCAGGGCCAGCCTACGTCGGTTAGTCTAGTTCGTTATACGAAAGTTCCGAAAAAAACTATCTAGAATTCAAAAAAAGACTAGATAAAATAGCCACAGTAGACACAATTATAGTATGAAATCTGTCGGAATACGTGATCTTAAAAATAATCTAAGCAAATATTTGCATTTGGTAAAAGCTGGAGAAACTATAGTAATTACAGAACATGAACAAGTAATAGCAGAGATTAAAAAACCTGTGGAATTTTTAAAAGATTCAAATAAAAGAGTTTTTCTATATTTAGAAGAGCAAAGTAGAATTGGAAAAATTAAACTTGCTAAAAGAAATGGATCGCAAATTGAAACAATAGTCAAAGAATTCAATCATAAAATGCCGAAACTAGATTGGGAAAATATATATAATCAAACTAGGTCAGATCGTTTTTAATATGATTGTATATATAGATTCTAGCGTACTATTATCAATTATCTTCCAAGAAGAATCTCAGACACAATCAATAGAAATATGGAAAAAATCTAAAATCAGAGTAAGTTCTATATTATTAGAAGCTGAATGTAAAATTAGCATCAAAAGGACATTTCTACACAATAAAAAGAAACTAAATCAGACTTGGAAGGAAAATAAATTAACTGAATTAGGAAAGCTACTCGATGAAATAAGTTTAAAAAATATTGATTCTACTACCATCGATAATCTAGATAAAGAAGATACACTTTCTGGATGCAGAACACTAGATGCTTTACATCTAGCAACCGCTATGGAATTTCAAAATGAAATCGGTGATGAATTATATATATTTTCATACGATAAAGAATTTAATAAAGTAGCTTTAGAAATGGGCCTTAAAATTTTATAATCGGAACCTTCGTATAACATCGGGGAAACGCTTCGCTTCGGCACAAGGCCTCGCTCGGGCTGCGCCACATTCCTCTCCGTCACGCTTCTCGCTCCGCAAGAAGGCGCGCCGACGCTAACGCCTTCTACGAAGGCTCAGCTACGAGGAACGTCGTCTCCCCTAGTTCGTTATACGACATCTGAAAAATTTCACCTAAAACTAAGAATAAAGATTGACTTAACATCATAAATGATGTATCGTAAATTGTGCTAAAAAAATGGAAAATTATATATTTTTCGGAAAATAAGGACATTCAATCAGAAATAGAAATTTTCATAAATTCAAAAGATGAGAGAAATCAGGCAAAAATATTCGCTTGGTTAGATAAACTTTCAGAGTTGGGACCTAACCTACCAAGGCCATATGCAGATTTATTGATTGATGGAGTTCATGAATTACGAATTAAACTATCTGGCTCACAAATAAGAATTCTCTATTTCTTTTGTTACAAAAATTATATAGTTCTTACCAATCAATTCGTTAAAAAAACTGATAAAGTACCAAAAGCAGAAATCAAAAAAGCTATTAATAGAAGAGATTATTTCCTAACTAAATATTCAGAAAAAAACTTAAAGGAGTTTAATTTATGAGATCTTTCAAAACACATTTAGACACTAAGTTAAAGAATAAATCTTTTAAGGAAAAATTTGAAGAAGAAAAGGAACTTGTTAATATCTCTATTGAGCTACAAACTTTGAGAGAGAAAAAAGGATTATCACAATCTGATCTAGCAAAAAAAGCTCATGTCACTCAGCAACAACTTTCTAAGATAGAAAATGGTGTGAATTGCAACTTATCTACATTTTTAAAAGTTTGCCATGCTCTTGATTTAGAAATATCTATTAAAAACAGAAAACTAACTGCTTAGTTTCAGACGTCGCATAACAGCGACTTACCGCTACGCTTCGGCACAAGGCCTCGCTCGGCCTGCGGCAAATTCCCCTTCTGGCATTCGCCTTGCATTCGCAAGCTACATGCCAGTCCCTAACGTCCCGTTGGGACTCAGGGTCGGGGAACTTCGGTAAGTCTAGTTCGTTAGGCGAAAGAAAATCACGGACTAATCAAAAAAGAAAAAAGGCTGACGAGACATGTAAATGTGAGAAGAATTGTCTTAGTTCAGTGAAAAACAGAATTTTGAGATTCAAAATTAAGCTAAGCAACAAGCCTTATATTAGCCTTTACCGAGTATTCTTTTCTCTTCAATTTTGCTTCAAGTAGTTTTTCTTTTCTTTCTGCTAAAATCTTTTCCTTGCGACCATAAAACACATCCATAGGTGTTACGTAACCGATTGCAGAATGAAGTCTTACCGAATTGTATTC
>NZ_AOGY02000032.1 GCF_000332455.1 Leptospira vanthielii serovar Holland str. Waz Holland = ATCC 700522
CTGAGCCAGGATCAAACTCTCCGTGTGAAATCACCCTTGCGGGCAATTTATTAATTACAGAGTTGTTACCATCAGCCGAATGCCGTGGTAACTACACCTAGTCTTCATTTGAGAGAATGTTTCCATCCCCTCGGTTTTTTCTCGCTAGAATTGTCTTGGAGTCACGCTACTGTGTATGTTGTAAAAGATCTTTGTTAGCAATTGCTCGGTTCCCTTCCGGGCCTTTAGTCAATCACCGTTTCACCATCATTCGGAATGTACACCCCATGTCAACCATCTTTTATAAAAATTATCCAACTTTTGAAGTGTTTTTTTTATCTTCAAAATGGAGATAAAAGGAGGTGATCAGGTTTTATTACTTATTTTCAGCTCAAATCTCCTTAGTTTAGAAGAATAAAGAACTTTGTTTCTGACCAATTTCCGGCACTCGCTCAAAACAACCAAACACCTGTTTTGTTCAAAGAAGTAAGGACTAGCTTAAACTATGTAGTAAATTTATTTCCAGAACATTCTATTACAAAAAATAAACTTGACCCTCCTCGGAAATAGATTCTGTTTATGACGCATCCATCTTAGAACTTTATGCAAACCATAATAAAGACAAAGGAAACAATGAAAGTCATATTCACTTTATCGATTCTCAGTTTCTTTTATTTCCCCTTCTCTTCCTGTATCAACATAGAATCCGATTCTCCTAAATTAGTCCAAGGTGTTCTTGATCTATCAAAACATAACTTTCAATCCAAACCAATCGTTCCTCTGATTGGCGAATGGAAGTTTACTCCTGGTAGGTTTGATTTAACGGAAGGAAAGGATACAATCCTTATTACGATTCCAGATAACCCACATTGGAATTCTTATAATCCAAATCAGAATGGATTAGCTACTGGATTCGGGATTGGAAGTTACTTGGTTACGATTGTTCCTCCAAAAGAACCAATCACCTTAAGTTTAGATTTTAACATTGTATTCTCTGATTGTAGAATATATCAAAACGGAATCTTAATTGGAAGCATTGGAGACATCTACGGAGAAGACGATGGTTTTGATCGTAGACCCATACAAATTGGCCTTTTACCAACGAATGATAATCAAGTTCACCTAACCATTCTACTTCGAAATCGTTTTTATCAAGCAGGAGGAATCCGTTTCCTGCCGCTACTTGGAAAAAGCGAAACCCTCGCGGCTGCCAGAGACAAAGAAATATTCGAACAATCCCTGATTGTTGGGGGACTTTTCTTTCTGGGACTCTACCAGTTAGGAGTTTATTTCACTCGTGGCAGAATCATTGGATCTCTGTATTTCTTTCTATTTTGCCAGATTATGGCATTACAAATCCTTACGACAGGAACTCGGTCCTTATTTCTGATTGTGGGTGAACACTCTAGTGAACTTGTCTTCCGAATCAATTTTTTTAGTCAATATGCAGGCGCAATCTCAGGGTTATATTATTTTTATAGCCTTACCCGTGAATATATATCAAGTTACATCATTCGTGGAATGAGTGGTATCATTCTTATTCCGGTATTGATCACTATATTCGGTCCCATCTATATAATCAGTTACCTTCATCTTTATGTTCTAACTGCCCTCACCTTCCTTCTAGCCATTGCGATTTACCTAATCGTTCGCTATATTAAAGATAAAAGATACGGTTATATCTACTTGGGGCTATCTTCCATTTTACTCATTGGTTGTGCAGGGAACGATATCATTTTATCGTTAGTTCACAGAACAGCACCTATGTTACTTTCCTATGGACTTTTGTTATTTGTGTTTTTCCAATCTATCTTTTTGTCGAAACATATCTCTAACGAAATCATCACTGCTGAATTGAATTTAAAAGCAGCCAAATATCAATTGGTTCATTCAGAAAAGATGTCGTCACTCGGCGTGATGGTAGCAAGTGTTGCACACGAAATCAATTCACCACTTAGCGCAGTGATTGCATCCGGTGCTACAATAGAAGAAAGAATTACCGAACACTTTCGCCTTCTCCCGGAAACCAACCCGATCCCAAGTGATACATTCCCCATATTTTTAGCATTAATCGATATAGCTATAAACCAAAACGATCTTTTCCCAACAAAAGAAACAAGGCAGACCAAACAGGACTTGGCAAAACAAATAGAGAGTTTGGGAATCAATGATGCAGAAAATAAAGCCGATCTTTTTGTATCACTTGGTCTACGTGAAATTCCCGCAGATTGGGTTTCCATTTTAACCGGTAAAAATGGGGACGTTTTTTTTCTGACAGCCGAACGAATCATCTCCATCCTTCAAGGAACAAAATCCATTCGAATCGCGGCCCTACGTGCGGTAAAAATTGTACAATCCTTAAAGAATTTCACACATTTTGATCCCAAAGCAGAAAAACAAAAAATCAACCTTTCGGATTCTATCGATATGGTTCTCACTATCTTCGAAAGTGCTTTGAAACAAGGAATCGAACTCGTTACTGATTTTGAGGAAATTCCACCTATTGAATGTTATCCTGATGAATTAAACCAAGTTTGGACAAACATGATTCAAAATGCCATCCAATCCATGAACGGAAAAGGGTTTTTGAAAATTAAAATTGGCAAAACAGAAAACCAAGATAAACGTTATGTTTTTGTTTCCATCGAAGATTCAGGTGTAGGGATTCCCAAAGATTTGGAATCTAAAATTTTTGATCCATTTTTTACAACAAAACCTATCGGAGAAGGAACTGGACTTGGACTCTATATCACCAAACAAGTGGTAGAAAAACACAATGGAACTATAGAGCTGGAAACAAAACCGGGAAGGACAGTATTTACCATCTTTCTACCCTGGGGACCAGAATGATCCAATGAATCGCAAAAATATTGTAAAAGATATTTTTATGAATTCTAGATAATGAATTAAATATTAAAACTCAACGTCTATCAGGCAAACGAAAGCTAACGGTTGTTCCTTTTCCTTTTTCACTTGTGGCCCAAATTTCTCCGCCATGTAATTTTATAAATTCACTACAAAGGATAAGACCAAGACCTGTTCCTTTTTCTCCTTCCAATCCGATGCTTGTCAATTGTGCGTCCACTCGAAACAGTTTCTCTAAATCAGAACTATTCATACCGATCCCGTTGTCTCGGCATTCCACTCGAACGCCATCTTCATCTTGTCTGACAGCGATTTTAAATTCCCCGTTCTCGTTGGTAAACTTAATTGAATTAGTGATTAAATTTCGGAGAATCGCTTGGATCATTTCTGAATCAGCATAAACATAAGCCAATTCAGGCGGAATGTCAGTTATGAGTTGAATGGATTTTTTCTTAATCGTCGATTCAACTTGATCCGTAATTTTAGAGATAAGTCCGATCAGATTTATTTGTTTAGGTCGAAAAGGCATATTTCCAGTCTGAGTTCTTGCCCAGTCCAAAAGTTGTTCCAGAAGTCCGTACAACATTGATGCGGAGTTTTGAATTTCATATATGGTTTCTTTTTTTTCCGTGTCTGTATGCGAATCAAAATCCGTATACATTAGTTCGGTAAGTTGTTTAAAGGCACCCAAAGGATTTCTTAAATCGTGAGCAATGATAGAAAAAAATATATCTTTTGTGCGATTGGATTCACTCAGAAGTTTTTCAGAAGTATGTAAGGCTTCAATGGCCTTATTTTTTTCAAAAACTTGTTTTCTAAGTAATTTGGTTCGATCAAAAACTTTTTTTTCTAATTCGAATCGATAAGCAATGAGACGTTGGTACTGTAATGTAATAAATTCTGATAAAATTGAAAAAGGAATCAGAAACGAAATTAAATAAATATACGAATCAAATACACCAGGATAAACGAAAGGACCAACTCCCATTCTTGTCATCAGAATGCTCGAAAGATATAATAAAAAAACTCCTAAGGTAGCACCTCGGATTTGAAATCGATAACCTAAATAAATTAAAATCAAAAAAGATAAAAAGAAAAGATATGGGAAATGATAAACTATGATTGCCTGAACTAATACAAAAATGATTGTCCAAAGGATGAGCCGAATCGATAGATTCTCAAATCGAAATTTCCTCCAAGCCATAAAAAACGGAACGACAATAAAAATTCCAATCGTATCGCCAAAGATAATCACAATCAATGTACGAACGATTTCAGAAAAATTTAGTTTATAAAAGTATCCAAATGAAAAAAGAATTCCACCAAGACATAGAATAGAAATCAAACTAGAAAGAAAACATACGTAGACTACAAAGTAAAAATTATCTTTTGCGGAACTGAGACTTTTTCTGATTTTTTTTAACCAGAATGTATAGGCTAGCGCAGATTGGAGTGTATCAACCCCCGCAGTCAGGCAAATACTTAGATACAAACCGAAAGAATCCAAACCATGTTGGCTACTGATAAGACCGTCTTTATTGGCAAGAAAACTGGCAAGCCAAACCACAGGCAAATAGCGATATCCAAAGAACAAACAACCAATCAGCCCAATACCAGAAGGAATCCAAAGAACTGCCAGGTTCACTGGTTGGAAGGAAAAAAATTCCATTCCCAGTTTGGCAGTTCCTATATAGAGCAGAAATAAAACGAATCCTTTGAAGGATTGCTTCCAGTTCATGGGGGATAGATTAGTGGAAGGACAATAGGAGAAAAGCGAAATTATCTTTGAAATTTCTTTGTCAAGGCAAGGGATACCCCAAATTCAATCGAAAGTCCAAAGTTAAAACTAGGAATGTAACAAAAAAAGGGACTTAATTCCCATATAAAAGCGAATGAAAATCCTTTGCGATATCCTTACTTTTCATAAAGTAAGTACCAACTAACATAGAATCAACGATTCCTTTGTATTTTTGCCAATCCTGAAAACTTTCGATCCCCGATTCTGCCACCCGAATGATCGAACTGTCCAACTCTGGTGCAATTTCCTCAATTAGATTTTTATGTATTTCGAATGTATCCAAATCTCGAGTATTGATACCAATGGTAGTGGCTCCAGAATCGAGTGCTGTTTTTACTTCTTCCTTGTTATGTGTTTCGACAAGGACAGAAAGACCCAGACTTTTAGCATATTTGTGTAAGGACGTAAGTTCACTTGATGAAAGGATCCGAACAATCAGTAAAATCGCAGAAGCACCAAAGGAGTAAGCTTCGTCAATTTGGAGAGGGTCAATGATGAAGTCCTTTCGGATCACAGGGATTTTCACCGATTCTGAAACGGCCGATAGATCCGAGAGAGATCCAAAAAAATATTGGGAGTCTGTAAGGACAGAGATGGCGCCTGCCCCAGAAGATTCATAAATAGTGGCTATTGAGACCGGATCATAATCGGGCCTAAGAATCCCTGAACTCGGGCTTCCTTTTTTACATTCCGCAATGACTGATATGGAATTGGTTTTGAGATGGGATTCCCAAGGTCTAACAGGAATTTTACGAGCAGGAAGGGACTTTCCCCTTCCTATACGAATTTCCTCGTGTTTGGTTTCTACTATCTTGTGTAAGACAGGATTCAAGGAACTACTTAGAACGCTTTTAGCGCAGCATCTTCCGAATCATAGATATCAAAAAGAGAAGTGAGTTCAATGACATCAAAGATTCGTTTGACTGCGGGTTTGATGTTCGAGATTTTAAGGGCACCCTCTTTGGAATTGAGTTTGCGAAGAGTGGAAATACAAGCTCTGAATCCAGAGGAAGACATGTATTCAACGTCTTTCATGTTCAAAAGAACCTTTCTATGCCCAGCATTATCGATGAGTTCCATAAGGCCCTCTTCCACTTCATTTGCCACAGAAACGTCCAATCGACCTTCCAGATAAACGACTAGTTTTCCGTCTTTCACTTCGTGTTTCAGCACCGATTTACCCAACCTGATATGATTTTACAAAATCATCGTATTTTAACGGAGTGTCAATCAATGTTTTCTCAATCTATTCCATCGGCTTCCGACCTAGACAAATTCCAAAAATTCCTAATTTTAGGTGGGGGATCCTCTGGGGACTCCGCTGCCAAATTATTAACCTCAAAAGGAAAAATATGCATACTGGCAGATAAATCTCCAGAACGAGCCAACTCACTCTTGTATGCAGAGGTTTTGTCAGACAATCACCCACAGGAAATATTAGTAGGAATTGATTGTATCATCAAAAGCCCTGGCATCCTCCCGGACCATCCCATTCTGGAAGAAGCCAAACAAAGGAACCTTTCGATTTTAAGCGAAATCTGTTTGGGACGAATTTTTTATAAAGGCCCTATCATTGGGATTACTGGAACCGATGGAAAGTCAACCACTACAGCCCTAACATATCACATTTTAAAATCAAAGTATCCAAATTCAAAAATGGGGGGAAATATTGGTGTCCCCTTTTCCTCTTTTTGTTTGGAACCACTAGATCTTGTTGTTTTAGAACTTTCCAGTTACCAACTTGACGACTCACCTAACTTAGAATTAACGGCTTCTGTCATTTTGAATTTGGCATCCGACCACTTAGAAAGACACAAAACAATGGAGTCCTATGCAGAAGCTAAATGGAAAATTCAAAATTTAGAGAACCCGAATCATATTTCGTTTATAAATCCTAACTTTTTCCAATTTCTTCCGCAAGGAATGCCAAAAAACAACAACTTACAATTCATAGGTGAAAATCATAAATACTATGTTAGTTTAAAACCAAACCAGGTACATACTCCGAATCATAGTTACGATGCGTCCCGGTTTCCCCTGAAAGGGAAACACAACCTAATGAATTTATGTTTTTCCATTGCCCTTGCGGAAACTATGGGAATGGAAAAAGAGGAAATCCAAAACCAGTTTGAATCTTTTCAAGGACTTCCTCATAGATTCAATCGCATAGATAACTCGGGATTCCGAAATCAATACAAAGAGATCCAATTTATCAATGATTCCAAATCCACGAACATCCATTCCATGCTTTCGGGAATTTCCGGATTTAAAAAAGGGGAAGGACTATTTTTGATTCTCGGTGGAATCCCTAAACTAGAACCTATCGATCTATTTTTAAAACGATGGAAGGAATTGGAATGCCCTCTTTGGGTTTATGGAAAGGCAGTCGAAGTATGGAAAAAAGAATTTGATGCCACAGGGTTACCCGTGAGTTATTTTCCCGACATCCCCACCCTTATTACAGATCTAAAAAACAAAATTGATTTTAAATTAGAAGCAAACAAGGGTAGAAAAATTCTTGCCCTATCAGTGATTTTTTCGCCGGCAGGAGCGAGTTTCGACTTGTACAAAAATTTTGAAGAACGAGGAAACCACTTCGAAAGTTTGATCAAAGAAGAGTTCTCTTAATTCTTCTTTTTATCCTCGGATATGATACCCACCATCTACGTGACGTATTTCACCCGTGATCCGATTTCCTGGCCGAAATAAATAGGCCACTTCCTCAGCTAAATCTTTTGCCGTTGCGTTTCCTAAGGGAGCAAGTGTATCACAACTGATTTCTGCCTGTTCGAGTCCTTCAATTGCCGAACCTGCTTTACTGGCTCTGTAGGGAGAAAATCGAACTGCATTGACTTGTATTTGTTTCTCTTTTCCTAATTCCATTGCCATTTCTTTTACAAGCCGTTCCAAAGCAGACTTCGCCACTCCTATGTTTTTATAAGGATGGGATACCACTCTTTCTGCTCCTAAGTAACTCAAAGCAACAATAGATCCAGCGTCTGCGAGTAAGTTTCGATGATAAAAACTTTGCACAAGAGCCAGTAAGGAAAAAGCAGATACATTCATAGCATCCATAAACTCCTCACGTGATACAGTCATGATCGGCTTTACCTTACCTTGGCGAATGGTTTTATCCATAGCGATCGAATGTAAAACCGAATGAACTTGTAACCCTTGACCTAATAAAAATTCGGCAAATAAATCAATGTTTTCCTGTATGGTCACATCTAAGGGGAAGGTAATGGTATCTTCACCTAACTCGCGCTTAACTGTTTGAGTAAAATCGTCGTACGTGCGTTCTAAAAAAGCAAGGCCAGCTTCCGATAGATTTTGATGAAACTTGGTTTTTCCAAGCCCAGTACAGATGAGCTTTGCTCCCAATTGTTTACATTTTTTTGCGATCACTAATGCGAGTGATGACGAATCTGTAATTCCAGTAATGACTACGGTTCGACCTTCTAGACTATATACCATTTTGACCCCCTCCGTTTAGACAAGGGAAGAAGTCCACTGGGCGGACAAATACGAACTTTTTTTCGTGTTTTTTTTATCGTTTGTGTAAAATTCTTTCGTAAGCATTACTGCCGATAAAAATATCTAACAAATCCCCATCAATATGTTGGTCTCGCACTTCCATCTTTAAAATATCAAAGGCACGATCCAGTGGCACTGCCTTTTTATAAGGGCGGTCCTGGTCTGTGAGGGCATCAAAAATATCGGCAATAGCCATCATCTTAGCTTGTACTGGAATCTCCACGGCAGAAAGCCCTCTCGGGTATCCCGATCCATTCAATTTTTCATGGTGGCCATGGGCAATGGCGGGAACCATTTTGAGTTCTCTTGTCCAAGGGATTTTTGAGAGAAATTGAAATGTATGTTCTACATGGGATTCAATCTCTCGTCTTTCTTCAAAATCCAAAGACCCGCGACGGATTGATAAAAAACCAAATTCTTTGGGCATGAGTAAATTCAGTTGGTTCCCATCGGTGGTATGGTAACTCATTTTAGAAATCTCTTCCAAAAAGTTAGAATTGCCTTCTTCTAAAATAGAAGGTTCGTTGGATTCCGAAATGACCCGAACCATCTCTTCTAATTTTTCTTTTTCTAAAACGTATTCCAAGTGGATTGACTTTTCAAACTCCATATAACCACTGTTACCATGTTTTTTGAGGTATTCAATTTTCTTTTGGGCTAGTTTTGCTTCCACATCTTTCAAAATAAATTGGAAACGCCAACGAATTAAATCTAGTTCGTAATCCTCGAGTTTTTTGGCCTTAACCAGAACCTTTTCACGAACCCCAACTTTTCCAAAATCATGAAGAAGGGATGCATAACGAATTTCCTTTACTTGAGATTCATTGAAATGGATATCTTTAAATCGACCTGTTTGGATGGCATTGACAGATTCCGCAAGTCCCACAGTGTACTGTGCCACACGGAAAGAATGTCCAGAGGTTGTTGGGTCCCTAGATTCAATGGCAGAAACACTGGCAGTCACAAATCCTTCAAACAAGGTTTCAATATCATGAATCAAATTATTGTTTTGGATGGCTACCGCTGCTTGCCCTGCCACCGCCATCACCAATTCTTCTGAATACTTATCGTATTCTAAAATGGAATTGGTTTTCATTTCGTCTAAAGTCAACTTGGTCTGAAAATTTTTCTTTCGGTTGATGAGTTGGATGACACCCACAACTTCATCGTGGTGGTCTTTCATAGGAACCACTAACATTGATTTTGAATAATAATTGCTCATTTTGTCAAAATCACTGTTGAATTTATATTCCTCGCCACCGGACAATTCGTACACATTTGGTATATTGAGTTGTTTCCCAGTAAACGCTACATAACCCGCAATACTCTTTTTGTTAATGGGAAGGATAAATTCATCAGAGCTCAAATCAAGAGCAGAAATCTTAAATCTTAAGTTTCTCGGGTTTCCTCTTTCATCTTTTTCCACCAAATACAAAGATCCAGAATCGGAATTGGAAATTTCACGAGCTGAATTCAAAATATCACGAAGGAGTTTCGTAAAATCTTTTTCGTTGGCGAGACTGATTCCAATCTTTGTAAGTTTGGAAATTTCATTGGTAGAAACATTGATCCGCTTTTGGAGTTCGAATTTGTCCACTACCATCTGGAGGCTAGTAAACGCATTGGCCAGAGCCTTTACCAAAAAGATCAGGGGTGCATCATCGGGAACATTGGTAAAAAATAGATCTTCCTCAATATTAAGGGCGATGTAGCCAGTATAATCAATGGGCGCACGAACAATGAAGTTCGACATGATGGTAGGATGGTTTTTTAAAAATTGGTGGATCTCGTTGTGTTTGGTTTCCAATTCATAACGAGAGACATAAAACAATACTTTGGCGATGCGGCCATGGGAATCGGATTCAATTTGGTCCAACTCGGGAAGGGCCAAAACCTTAGCTTTGATTTTTTTGGAATAATCGGCAATTTTGCCTTCAAAAAAAGGATCGTCCGTGATGATGAATTGCGAATCCGAAGATTTGGTCACAGGCATACTATCGACATGAAAAAAACGACTGTCGATTGTTTTTTAGAAAATTAATCTTACTTTTGTTTGTTTAAAAGAATGATCCCAAAACTGAGGCAGGCGACCAAATAAAAACTCAAAAAATACAGAGTTTGGACTCCTAACAGTACGTAGGGTGCGTGCACCCAAACGTTTGGTTCTTCGAGTAAAAAAGGAAGGAAAATTCCCAAAACTGAGGGATAAAGAAAAGAGATCACTCCCCGAAGGCCCGGCTCGGACCAAGACAAGGACGAGAGGTAAGAATATAGCAATCTTCCAAAGATTCCAGAAAGGATACACAAAGGCAGAACCACTACAATTTCTGTTCCAAGACAAGTGGAGAATGCAATCGCACCAATCCAAATTCCCATTTCAGATTCTGCCGGAACTATTTCCTTTTTGAATTTTGTAACCAATTGAAATCCGACGTGGGAGGAGATTCCATAAATTAGTAGGTTTGCCACCTGTTTGTAAAAACTCCAATCGGCCTTCCAAGGAGATAAAACCAAAAAAGCCGCAGGCAGAAAACAGATGTAAATAAAACGAAAAGAATCATCACCTAACTTAGTTTCTTTGTTCTCTTCTAAATTCCAAAACATCTCCCGCGCCCAAACAAAGGCTCCGAGAGAAATGGCAAAAGGTAAAATCAATGTATTGTCTTGGACGAGGATGGTAGTATGAAAGAAACGAATTCCAAACAAAACACCAACCCAAAAAACATATAAAAAAATCGAAACAAAGAACCGGCGATATATCTTTAAAGTGAAGATTCTTTCTTCTAAGGAAGTGTAGGAAAGAAATAACAATAAATTACTTTTTGTGATGTATCCAAAGATCGAATCTGTATTCCAAATCACTGATTGAATTCCCCATTTCTTCAGTGATTCCGTAAAAATAAATCCAAGGGCTGTGATGGCTGTCCATTGGAAGAGTAAATCTTTACGTTTCCATTCCTCAGTGATCTTTGCGAGCGAGTGAAATAAAAAGAAACTAGAAAGAATACAAAAGAGGAATTCTGTTTCGACTAAGTTCATGGTTGTATTTCCTCACTGACGGTAAAGGGAAGGATAGAATAAGGAGGTTCTCCATTCCGATCTAAACTTTGGAAGTTATGATGAAAGCCCCTGATGGATTGATTCCCTATGAGAATGAACTTTTCGGTTCCCGCAGGTTTTAAAAGGATACTGCGATTGAAAAAATAGAGAACTGGATTTGTTTTTAATTCCTTTCCCATGTTTTGAAAATGCGGAAGGATTTTTGTATAAGGTTCATAGATATCAATGGAGTTGGCAGATCGAATGATGATGGTTTTTCCTTTTAAATTAGGAATGGGTCGATTGCGAAGGATCCAATTGTTTGGATCATTATATAAAGTTTGAAACTCACCCACTCCATCTGCAGAAAGGATTCGGATGTTCGGAAAAGAATACAAACGGTCTTTTAATTCCGGTTTTACTTTTTTTAAGAATAAATCCACCTCCCCAGGTAACTCCCATAATACGACTTCCATTCCCGAAAAGTGTTTGGCCACAGCAAGGGAAGTAACACCAGGATATTCTGGATGGTTTAGCGCAGGCCCAATATCAAAAAATACAATTTGATTTCCCTTTTCAAATCGTTTCAAGTCACCAAACAAGGTTTTACGAAGGATCGACATAGGTTTAGAAAGAAAGGCATTTGTATTGAGTAAATCATCCAAAAAGAGATTGGTGTCTTCGAGCCTGTTTTCGTAAGTCCTGGCTCGTATTTCTTCCTCTTGGCCATTAAACAAATAACGTCCTGTATACGAACGGATTGTTTTTTCTTCCAATTCCACAAAGGAATTTTGGCTCTCGTGCTCCCAAGTATAGGGATAAATTGGTTTTCCTATTTCAAAACTATCGTTTGTTGGTAGGTCAACAATTTGTCCATAGGGAGACAGGCGTACATATTGTTTGTAAAAGATTTCTGTTTGTTCTGGGTTATTTTTTAGTTTCGAGAGAACAGCCAAATTAAATAGAGCATAACGATGGTATGGTTTGTCTTCTATTCCATAGATAGATTTAGCATTCACGAGAGATTCCCAAATGGATTTGGCAACACTCCATTTACCCGATTTGTATAAAGAAGCACCATATAAATTATAAGAATACAAAGCAATGTCGTGATTGGGAAAACCTTCGCTTAAAATCAGTTTTCTTTGATCTTGTAACAAAGATATGGCGGCCTCGTAACGACCTAAATCATAATAGAGTTTGGCTAAGTTAAAATCCAAATAAATTTGTTCTAATGGATTTGTGAGTTGGCCATTGATCGAAGACAATTCATAGGAAGCCAATTCCGACTGAGCGAGGTCGTATAACAGAAGTCCGTAAAAATAAGAGTTTTCGATGGAGGTTGGATCTTTGAGTAACTCTAAAGTTTCATAAAGTTTTCTGGCAGAGGTGAGGTAATACACCGCCTCTTCTTTTTTACCCTCTAAAACGAATGCCTTCCCAAGAAGGGAAATGGTATCTGCATAATCGCTATGGAATACAGATTGCGAAATTTCTCTTTCTTTTCTGGCGGCACTAGCATATTCAATCACCTTACCAAATTCTTTTTTAGAAAAATAATAATCAGCAATGTATTTGGCAATAGAGAACTTTGTATAAGCGGAAAGATTTGAATTGTCGCCAGCACTCCGCCAAACCTCTTTGAATGATTCTTCAGAGCGTTTTTCTAAATTCGATTTGAACTTAAGAAATTGCAAATACTCGGAAGGGAATTCGAGAGACTTAAGAACGGATGTTTTTTCCTCAGATGATAAAGAGGAATTATAGGCAGACAACTGAACAAATTCTGATTCAGAAAGAAAATCCTCCGGAGAAGGAATTTTCCATTCGGGACTGCGTTTTAACAAACGATGCAAACGAATGGTTTCATCCAAAAGGTGAGAAAGGGACTGATAAATGACTGCCACTAACTTCCCCCGTTCTTCGTAAGGGACAAGGATGGATTTACCCGAAAACGTGGCCTTTTGTTCTGTGGAATTGAGTTTAGGAGTGAAAGTGATTCCTTTCTCTTCCCACTCGAAACTTCCATAAAAAACAAATTGGGATCGGTTTTTTTTTGGTAAAGAGAGAGATACCTCCCTTCCTAAATACACAGCTCCCGTTAATTTTTTGAATTCGAAATCAATCAGGTCAGAAAGTAAGAGAAGTGTTTTTTTGTCCGATTCTTTTCCCTCGATTTCCCATTCTCCTAAACTAAAAAAGGAAACGGAGTCTGGTGATTCATAAGTTATAGGAAGGGTTTCTTTATGGATCGCATTACGAATCGAATAGTATAACGGTGCATAGGCGACGAAGGCCAGAAGCGAAAAGGTAAGGAGGGTGTTTTTTTGAAAGCGGGACAAGTTAAGCAAATTCTAAAAAGTTTAGTTTGACCTAGTTTTCTTAGAATTTTGCAGAACTCAAGGAAAAAACGGGGTTTCCCCCGTTAGGAAGTGAATCTTATCGTTTGAGACCGAGAACTTCCTGGATCATTTGGTCAGAGGTCACGATGGTTCGTGAGTTGGCCTGAAATCCTCTTTGGGTCACAATCATATCAGTAAACTGGTCGGATAAGTCTACATTTGACATCTCAAGAAGGCCCGCATTGATCTTTCCACGGCCTTGGCTTCCTGCCTCACCAATGTTTGCATCCCCCGAGTTCAAAGAGTAACTATACATAGTGTCCCCTTCTTTATTGAGACCAGCTGGGTTTGTGAAGTTAGCGAGGGCAATCCTTGCGAGTGGCTGGCGAACCCCATTCGAAAATACACCCGTTACAGTTCCTGTGTTGTCAATGGAAAAGGATTCCATATATCCCATTGGGTATCCGTCTTGTTTCACGGCTTTGGTTGTGAAGTCAGAAGAAAATTGTGTGATCCCGCCAACAAGACCCGCTTCACCTAAATTCAAACTGAATTTTTGTGCGGTAGGATTTCCTGGAATGCGAAAGGAAATATCCGCTTTCAGTTTTCCTGTAGTTTGGGAATCCACCCCATCAGATACAGAGATGATTTTTCCATCAGGAGTGAAGGAGACTTCCAATTCCTGGTTTCCCGAAACTTTTGTATTTTCCCCACCGGTTCCACTGACGTCTACAGAAACTTGGCTTGAGTCTTCCAACTTAAAACGCATCTTCCATACATTGTCTCTCATTTTGTAAAACTCAACACCCATTTGGCGAGTGTTTCCGAGTTCATCATAAACATTAATGGATGTTACATGGCCTCTTCTTTGGCGAGGATCTGGATCATTGATATAACGTTGGATGTCTTCTTCTGTAGCATCGGATGGAACAGCAGCAACACTAGAATTGAGGTTGGATTGAAAATCTACGTTCTGAGTCGCTCGAGCAGGTTCTTTAGAATATAGAGGAATGACGATGTCTTCCAATGATCCTGCTGAGTTGATGTATTTGTTTCCACCATCATCCAAACGAGAATTCCAACCTTGTACTTTTAAACCATTCGCAGGGTTTACATAAAATCCGTTTTTATCTATGTTGAAAGCACCGGCACGCGTATAAAATTGTTTATCGCCGTCTTTCACAACAAAAAATCCTTCGCCGGAAACGGCTACGTCAGTATTTTTTCCTGTTGTTTGTAATGCACCTTGTGTCATAATTTTATCGATAGCAGCGATGAGAGAACCAAGACCCACTTGTTTCGGGTTTGTTCCACCGATCCTTTCGTTTGGTTCTGAGGCACCTTGTAACTCTTGTGATATCATATCTTGGAAGGTAACTCGTTCGGTTTTAAAACCGTGTGTGTTTACGTTGGAGATGTTGTTACCAATAACATCCATTCTTACTTGGTGGTTTTTAAGTCCGGAAACACCGGAGTAAAGTGATCTCATCATAACGTTATATCCTCTTTTTCTTTATCGACCTTTTTGAATTAATCCTGATAAGCTTCTTGTTTTTTTAATGTATTATTCGGAACATTCTGTGTGTTTTGCGGACGTTGGAATTCTGGTTCTGCTTTGAGTAACGATGGGTCAGAAATCAAATTGATTTTTGCTACATCGAGCATTCTTCCGTTCACACGAACGTAAGTTTTCCCTTCATTATCAAAAAGAATCGCACCAGCAAGTCCCGTGACGTCTTCTCCAGTAACCAAGTCGGGTCCCGACACAATTTTACCAACGACCGAATAACTTTGTTTAGATTCCATTCGAGCAATTCCAGAAGAAATATTTTTCATCTGTTCGAGAGAAGAGAACTGCGCCATTTGTGCGATGAAGTCTTTATCTTGTACAGGATTTGTGGGATCCTGGTGAGAGAGTTGGGTGAGAAGGAGTTTTAAAAAATCATCCTTTCCTAACTCTTTTTGTTTTTCCCGAATTTCAATTCCCTTCAGACCACTGGTTTCTTCTTTATTTAATTGCTCTAAATGTTTACGAATATTGAAGGTTCTGTCCCCTTCAAAGTATTTGGTTCTTGCTGAATTTTGTGTTGATATGTCTTGCATTCCGTCTGGCATGGGATCCTCTGATTTCTATATATTTACTGGTGATTTAAGCGAAAAATTCCAATGCCTTGGATTCTTCGAAGGAAGAAACACCGAGGATATCCGCCTCATCTTCTAAGCCCACTGAGTTTTCGGAATTACGATACCGAGCGGCTTCCACCATCGTTTGGTAAAGTTCATTTTGTTCTTTACGATCAGTCAGTCCACTTCCGTCATCCCATAAATCAATGATGAGCGCTTGTAAGTCGAGGCCAGATTCTTTTAGGTTTTCTTTGATGGTTTGGATTTCGTTTTGAAGGGATTTTTGTAATTCTTCTGATTCGACAAGGATACGACCTTCTACCTTATCCCCATCCACGGTGACTTTTAAAGTAAGCCTACCGTATTCCTTTGGATTCATTACGATCTCGGCACTAGACTTTCCATTTTGTACAATATCAAAACGGGCTTGTTTGATGAGTTCGTCAATGTTTTGTTTGAGATTGGTCTCTTTTGGTTTCTGAGTTTTTTCTTGGGAACGAATTTCTTCTGCTTTGGATGTCATTCTATTTTCTAAAGAAGAAAATTGAAATCCTTGTTTGGAGCTACGTTCCTCAGAAGAACGACCACCCTCTTCCCCTGATTTCGAAGGATTACCTGTTTGAATGTTTGAAACAAGACTAACTTCTGTGGATTTTTGTTTTTCTCCAGCATGCGGAATTTTTGAATCTTGTTTTTGGAATTCTTTGTCTTTCACTCCGAGAGAACGAATCATTTTGTCAGCGTTTTGTGTTTGGTTGGATTTCTCTTGGTCTGAGGAAATTTCTGTATTTTCCGATCCATTCTTCGTTTGTTTGGAAGACTTCGGTTTTCCCTCTGTTTTGCGAACAGAGTGTTCGGATGGAAGTTCTTTTCCTTCTACTTTGACTTCTTTTCCTTTCGCAAAAACCAAATCCGAAACTTGCGAACCGGAATGACTGACTTCTATCTTGGTTCCGAAAGAAACTGGTTTCCCACTTGTCTTTTTATCTTCTAATGATTTTTTCTCGTTTTTGGGAAAGGGGACCAAATTCGAATCTTTGGCCATGGGAGTTTGCGATTTCGTCGCAGTGGACTCAGTTATTTTTTTTGTTTGTTCGGAGAGGAAAAAACTCATCGCTAACTTTTTAGCCTCATCAATAAAGGCATTTCCTTCTTTCGGAGAATAAGCAGGTGATTTTTCAGCAGACTTTTGTAAGGATAATAAAACTGTTTTTTCCTTCGTGGACATTTCGTTCATTTGGTTCGCCGGAATCATAGAACGGCCAAAGTCCAGAGTAGAAGTTACAATTCCAAGACTATACTCTAAAGCGTCCCGATCTAAATCTTCTTCTTCGGCGATCTCTTCTGTTTTTTCCTCTACTACAGAGTCCTCGGAGATGGTTTCTTCTTTTTTGGTTTCCGCCACAGCACTTAATTCTTGTTTTGTGGTCTCTTCGGATTTCGGAATTTCCGTTTGAGAATTTGTGTTTCCATTCTCCCCACCAGGAGTTTTGTATTCAGAAGGGTTTTTAGGTTTTTCAGAATGTACCTGGAATTCGCGTTCCAAAATTTCCCCAAAACTTTCACGCACCGCCATCGCATGGTTTTCTTCCCCACTGCGTTTGGAGGACTTCCAATCCACTTGTGGGAATTGAATTAAGTTCTGGTTTTCAACTTTTACGTTCATGGGGTGCCTTCTCCCTTAAGGATCGAACTTCCCCAGATTTCCTTGAGAGAATTATCTTCTTCCTTTTCCGGTTTATGTCGGGAAGAGATAATTACGGGTTTTAAGAAATAAATTCCATTTGACAAATATTCACTAAATTGGAGGATGAGTTTGATTTATTAATCAAAAGGGCGCAAAAATGAAAAATTTTACCTATATTTCGACTTTAAAACCAACAATTTCCGCAATATTGTGCATTTTCTTAGGTCTTGGGGCTCTTTCTTCCCTCACCGCAGATTCGACCTTCCTCCATGTCTCTTTTGATCCAACAAGGGAATTGTATGAAGAAATCAACAAATCCTTCTTAAAAGCGTGGAAGGCCAAAAAAGGAAGTGAGTTTGCTATCCAACAATCCCATGGGGGATCTGGTAAACAAGCACGTGCAGTGATTGATGGACTCGATGCAGATGTAGTGAGTCTTGCACTCTCCTACGACATTGACAACATCTCCACCAAATCAGGGTTAATTGATGCAAATTGGCAAAAAAAACTGCCTAACAATAGTGTTCCTTACTATTCTACCATTGTATTTTTAGTTCGCAAATCCAATCCTAAAAAAATCAAAGATTGGGATGACATTGTAAAATCTGGAGTTTCTATCATCACTCCCAATCCAAAGACCAGTGGTGGTGCTCGTTGGAATTATCTCGCTGCTTACGGATTTGCAAAACGCAAATACAAGTCTGATGAAAAAACAACGGAGTTTATCAAAGCACTTTTTAAAAATACATCGGTTCTTGATACAGGAGCTCGCGGGTCCACAACTACTTTTGTTCAAAGAGGAATTGGTGATGTACTCATCACTTGGGAAAATGAAGCAAAACTTTCCCTAGATGAAGAAAAAAGATCTGGAAAAAACACTCTAGAAGTTGTGTATCCATCAGAATCGATCAAAGCAGAAACACCGGTTGCTGTGGTGACCAAAACTGCTATAGAAAAAGGCAATCTAGAAAAAGCGACCGCTTACTTAGAGTTCTTGTATTCAAAAGAAGGACAAACCATCATTTCCAAACATTTTTTTAGACCTACTGACTCTGCGACTGCAAAAGCTTCTGCCAAAGAATTTCCAAACATCAAATTATTTTCCCTATCCGATTTAGGGGAAACTTGGGATTCTGCACAGAAAAAACATTTTGCAGATGCAGGTGTCTTTGATGCCATCTACAAAACTAAGTAAAATATGCTTATAGAGACGCGGCCGTATAAAAAAATACACTTTGGAATCAGTTTAGGACTTACAGTTTTTTACTCGTCCGCGGTTGTCATCATTCCCCTTCTAGGACTTTTCTTCCATTCTCTCGGGATTGGAGTTTCAGGAATCCTAGAAGTTTTTTCAGACGAAAGAATTCGCTCCGCACTTTTTTTAAGTTTCAGTGTGGGAATCATCTCTGCCATTCTCAACCTCTTCATTGGATTTTTATTTGCCTGGGTTCTTGTCCGTTACAACTTTCCTTTTAAAAAACTTCTAGATACCTTAATTGATTTGCCTTTCACTCTGCCGACAGCAGTTGCCGGAATTGCCCTTACCACCATCTATTCACAAAAAGGAATTATAGGATCTTTTTTTGATTTATGGGGAATCAAAATTGCTTACACTCCCATTGGCATTGTCATTGCACTTGTCTTTATAGGATTTCCTTTTGTGGTGCGAACCGTTCAACCTGTGATTGAAGAGTTACCAAAAGAATTAGAAGAAAGTGCACGCTGCCTAGGTGCTACACACTTCCAAACATTTTACAAAGTTTTACTTCCTGAACTTTGGCCCTCTATTCTAGCCGGAACAGGAATGGCATTTGCCAGAAGTATTGGAGAATATGGATCTGTTGTTTTTATTTCAGGAAACATCCCAGGCAAAACAGAAATCCTTCCCCTCCTTATCGTCACCAAACTAGAACAATACGAATATGAAAAAGCAACATCGATTGCTCTTGTGATGTTACTCACTTCTTTTCTATTTATGTTTTTGATTAATTTACTCCAAGACCGGGCATCTAAAAAATTATCATGAAAATTAAAATTTTGCCCATTTTCCTGGTATTTTTAGCTTATATCCTTGCGGGGATCATTCTACTTTTACCCATCTATACAGTTTTTTCGGAAGCCTTTTCCGAAGGGATCCCTAAATACATTGAATCCATCACAGGGGAATATGCCCTCTATGCGATTGGACTTACCGTCAAAGTTTCTTTAGTATCTGTCATTTTAAATACAATCTTTGGTGTGACGGCAGCCTTTACTATCACCAGGTTCCAATTCCCTGGTAAAAATATTTTAGTTACTATTATCGATTCACCTTTTGCTGTTTCTCCCGTAGTGTCCGGGCTCATTTTTTTATTGTTATTCGGTAGGCAAGGAATCTTTGGAGACTTTCTTTCCACACATGGAATCAAAATTGTTTTTAATACACCAGGCCTTATCCTTGCGACTGTTTTTATTACCTTTCCCTTTGTTGCACGAGAACTCATTCCCCTTATGCAAAGCCAAGGAAGAGAAGAAGAGGAAGCCGGGCTTTTATTAGGTGCCAGTTTTTTCCAACTTTTGAAACGTGTCATACTTCCGAACATCAAATGGGGTCTGTTATACGGGATCATTCTTTGTAATGCAAGGGCCATGGGAGAGTTTGGGGCAGTCTCTGTTCTCAGTGGACATATCCGTGGAAAAACCACTACCCTTCCTCTTCATATAGAAATGTTATACAATGAGTTTGATTCGGTAGGTGCTTTTGCCTGTGCCACCTTACTTGTGTTTCTTTCTCTACTCACACTCATCTTTAAATTGATTTTGGAAAAACGAACCGCGAGTCAGAAAAATGCCGATTGAAATCAGTAATGTCAACAAAACCTTTGGGTCGTTCACTGCTTTAAAAAGTGTCAACCTCACTATCCCTGATGGAGAACTTGTGGCCTTACTTGGTCCTTCGGGATCTGGAAAAACCACCTTACTACGAATCATTGCAGGCCTCGAAGAACCCTCTTCTGGCAAGGTGGAGTTTGTAGGTGAAAATTTATCCAAGTCCAGAATTCAAAATGGGGAAGTCGGATTTGTTTTCCAACACTACGCACTGTTTCGTCACATGACGATTGCGGAGAACATTGGTTTTGGTTTGGAAGTAAGACCCAAAGTCCTCCGACCTTCCAAAAAAGAAATTGGGGAAAAAGTCTCTAAGTTACTCACCCTCATCCAACTCGAAAAATTCCATAATCGTTACCCTCATGAATTGTCAGGAGGACAACGACAACGTGTGGCTCTGGCACGTGCCCTTGCCATCGAACCAAAATTTTTGCTCCTTGATGAACCCTTTGGTGCCCTAGATGCCAAGGTCAGGAAAGAACTCAGAAACTGGCTTCGTCGCCTGCATGATGAAATCCATATCACAAGTGTATTTGTCACCCATGACCAAGAAGAAGCTCTCGAAGTGAGTGATCGTATTGTGATCCTAAACCAAGGACAACTGGAGCAAGTAGGAAGTCCGGACGAAGTGTACAACAAACCTAAGTCCCCTTTTGTTTTCCATTTCCTCGGAGATGTGAATCTTTTCCATGGCCGAATTGAAGAAGGGAAAACCAAAATTGGAAACTTTGCTCTCGAGAGTTCCGAACACCAGGATGTAAAAGAATCCGTAGCTGTTGCCTATGTTCGCCCTTACGATGTAGAAATTGTCAGGGAAGCGGACCAAGGAATTGCTGCCGAAATCCAATACATCCATTCCACGGGAAGGAATGTGCGAGTGGAGCTGAAACGAATCGACACAGGAACTCTCATCGAATCGGTTTTGGAGCAGGAAATCTACCGCATCCTGAACCTTTTGCCCGGAGAGACCGTCTATTTGAGGATCAAAAAAGCAAAAGTTTACGTAGAAGACTTCTCTATCTAGTATTTTCCGCTAATATAGTTTACAAATCGTCCAATATACAAAACATTGGATGGTAGGATTGGAAAAAAATGGGAAATTTGGAAGTTTTGACAGAAACCTATACCTCCCTCTCGCTCGAACAGGGTTTAAGACAATTGAGTCTGGACTATCCGAAAAAAGTCGTTTTTACGACAAGTTTCGGATTGGAAGACCAAGCCATCACGCACGCTATCCTCGAAAACAAAATTGATATCCGCATTGCGACACTTGATACGGGGCGTCTCTTCCAAGAAACCTATGATGTTTGGCAAAAAACAAACATGCGTTATGGGGCAAAAATCGAAGCCTTTTATCCGAGCGAAAAAGAAATTAAAGTCTTTGTAGAACAAAATGGTCCCAATGCTTTTTATGATTCTTTAGAATTAAGAAAAGAATGTTGTCGGATTCGCAAACTCGTTCCGCTTGATCTCATTTTAAAAGACACAAAAGTTTGGGTCACAGGCCTACGAAAAGACCAATCGGGCTTTCGCACAGAAATGTCTATTTTCGAAACCGATTCACAAAGAAATTTAATCAAGTACCAACCACTACTTTTATGGTCCTTTGAAGACACCTGGAAGTACATTCGCGAACACAATGTACCTTACAATTTATTACACGACAAAGGTTTCCCTAGTATCGGCTGTGCTCCGTGTACACGAGCCATTGAACCGGGAGAAGACTTTCGTGCAGGGCGTTGGTGGTGGGAACAAGAATCAAAAAAAGAGTGCGGTTTGCACTGGGTAAACGGCAAACTCACACCGAAAAAAGGATAATACGTAACATGACCGACTTACATCGACTTTCTCATTTAGACCAACTCGAATCAGAAGCCATTTATATCTTACGAGAAGTGGCTGCCCAATTTGAAAGACCGGCATTACTTTTTTCTGGCGGTAAAGATTCGATTTGTCTCGTACATCTTGCTCTCAAAGCCTTTCGTCCAGGAAAATTTCCTTTTCCCTTAGTTCATATCGATACAGGGCATAACTTTGATGAGGCGCTAAAATTTAGAGATGATTTGGCAGAAAAAACTGGTGAAAAACTAGTGGTCCGTTTTGTGCAAGATTCCATCGATCAAGGAAAAGCGGTGGAAGAAAAAGGAAAGTTCCCCAGTCGAAACGGAATCCAAGCGGTGACACTTCTCGATACCATTGCGGAATTCAAATTTGATGCTTGTATTGGTGGGGCTCGCCGAGATGAAGAAAAAGCCCGCGCCAAAGAAAGAATTTTTTCGGTAAGAGATGAATTTGGATCTTGGGATCCAAAACTCCAACGTCCAGAACTTTGGAATATTTATAACGGAAAAATTCATGTAGGGGAAAATGTGCGAGTTTTTCCAATCAGTAATTGGACAGAACTTGACGTTTGGGAATACATCCGTAAAGAAAACATCGAACTTCCTTCTTTATACTTTTCTCACCAAAGGGAAATTGTATGGCGAGAAGACCTAGTGTTTCCGGTATCAAAATTCATTAGTTTGGACAATTCTGATAAAGTAGAAACAAGAACGGTTCGGTTCCGAACAGTGGGTGATATGACTTGCACTGCGGCCGTCGAATCAGAAGCCAATACTATTGATGATATCATCCGTGAAATTCAAGTTTCAAGGACAACTGAAAGAGGATCTCGTTTGGATGACAAACGTTCCGAAGCAGCAATGGAAGATAGAAAAAAAGGTGGGTATTTTTAATGGATATTTTACGTTTTATTACTGCGGGGAGCGTGGATGATGGGAAATCAACTCTCATCGGTCGCTTGTTATACGATAGTAAATCCATTTTTCAGGACCAATTGGAAGCCATTGAAAAAGCCGGCCAAGTGAATGGACAAATCAACTTAGCACTTCTCACTGACGGTTTAAAAGCAGAAAGAGAACAAGGAATCACAATCGACGTTGCTTATAAATATTTCTCTACTCCCAAAAGAAAATTTATCATAGCCGACGCACCGGGCCATGTCCAATACACAAGAAATATGGTAACTGGGGCATCTAACTCTGATCTTGCGATCATTCTCATTGACGCAAGAAAGGGTGTGATTGAACAAACCTATCGCCACTCCTACATTGTATCACTCCTCAGAATTCCATACGTTGTTGTTTGTGTAAACAAAATGGACTTGGTAGATTTTTCAGAAGAAGTATTTTTAAATATCAAAAAACAATATTTGGAATTTGCCAAAGACTTAGATTTAAAATCCATCCACTTCCTACCCATCTCGGCACTCAACGGGGACAATGTAGTGGATCTATCCACCTCCATGCCTTGGTGGAAAGAAAAATCACTTCTTGGGTTTTTAGAAGACATCGAACTTCATACAGAAGAAGAATCCCCGGCTCCAAGATTTCCTGTACAAAATATTATTCGACCACAAACAACAGAATACCATGATTACAGGGGTTATGCGGGACAAATCCGCAGTGGACATTTTACTGTCGGAGATTCTATCACCGTATTACCAAGTGGACTCAAATCCAAAATCAAAGCCATTGATACCTATGCTGGTTCCTTAAAAACTGCCTATGCCCCTATGTCTGTGGCCATTCGGTTGGAAGATGAAATCGATGTGAGCCGTGGAGATATGCTCGTTGTGACTGGACAAGAACCGACTACCTCCCAAGATTTGGAAGCTCATATCTGTTGGATGGACCAGAAGGTAATGACTCCTGGATCTAAATATCTACTACGCCAAACAACCAATTCCGTAAAGGCATCCATTCGTTCTTTGGAATATCGGGTGGAAACAAGCACACACGAAAAAACAGAACAGGCAAACTTGGGCCTGAATGAAATTGGAAAGGTTACGATTCGAACCGCAAAACCTGTGGCTTACGACCCCTATTCCAAAATTCGCGGGACAGGAAGTTTCATCTTGGTCGACGAAGGGACCAATCAAACCGTAGCAGCCGGAATGTTATTGTAGAAATTTAGTTCAATATAACAGATTTTTTCTTGATTTAGATTGGCTGGGTTCACTAAGATGACATTAGTATGAGCCAAGCCACCACAACTGCAACGAAATGGATCCGCAAATCTTTCCTCGGGGAGACGAAACTTCCCCTAGTTTATGAGCCCGCAGAGGAAAAAGAATTACTCGATCTCACCGAATGGGTCAAAAAAAACCAGAAGGAATGGAGAGAGGACCTAAAAACCTATGGAGCAGTCTTACTTCGTGGTTTTCCTGTCCATAAGGCAACCGACTTCCAATCCATTCTTTTGGCAACCGACGAAAAACTAGGCGAGTTTTATTTAGGAACCTCTCCCCGAGATCAGGTCGTGAAACACGTGTTTACCGCAAGTGAGCTCCCTCCCCACTATCCAATCATGCAACATGCCGAGATGAGTTTTCTCGACAACCCCCCGAAACTTTTATTTTTTTATGCAGAAAAAGCATCGGAGACAGGTGGTGAAACTCCCCTTACCGATCTTAGAGAAATTTATAAAGAGATCGATCCAAAGATCAAAGAAAAGATTAAGGAACATGGTATCCGTTACAGAAGACGTTACGATGGACCGTCCACAACAGCACGGTTCTCTTTATGGAAAACCAAACGTTGGGATGAAATGTTTGGAACCACCAATCTCGATGATGTGAAAAAAATCTCTGATCAAAATAGATTTCAATTGGATTGGTTTGGAGTGGATTCGTTAACCATTACCAATGAACAATCAGGGTTTCGCATCCATCCAGAAGCAAAAACCACAGCCTGGCACAACCATTCCCAAACCTTTCACTACCAAGCTGCAGTGAGTGAAGTTTGGAAAATTTTCAAACGACAAAAAACAATTCGTTCTCTAGGTGTTGCGATTTTACTTACACTCCTTACTACGATTAAACGAATTTCAGGAGAACAGTCCCATGATGTTCATGTCACCTATGGAAATGGAGAAGAGATCACGACAAAGGAAATGCATTCCATTTCCAACCTATTTTGGAAACATCTAGTTGCGATCCCATGGGAAACGGGAGATGTTCTCATCATCGATAACTTTTCTATTTCTCATGGAAGGTTGCCCTTTACTGGGCCACGCCGAATCCTTGTAGGATGGTCTGAATAAATGGATATCAATGCAGTTCGTCTTAACTTTAACAAAGATTCAGTCTATTTGATCAATGCACTGATTGGTTTTATTATGTTTGGAATTGCCTTGGAACTAAAGTTGCAAGATTTCCGTCACCTTTTGCGTTATCCCAAACCAGCGTTTGTTGGTCTATTTAGCCAATATGTTTTATTACCAATTGCCACACTCCTCATCATTTGGGTGATTAATCCCCATCCTGGTCTTGCCCTTGGAATGGTTCTTGTGGCAGCTTGCCCTGGTGGGAATATGTCCAATTTTTTCACCCATTTAGCAAAAGGGAATTTGGCACTTTCAGTAAGTCTGACAACATTTTCTTCTGCATTTGCTTTTATTCTAACACCACTTGGATTTTTCTTTTGGGGGAATTTACTGCCTGTCACACGGGAGTATCTCAAATCAATCTCAGTGAGTCCTTATGAAATTTTGGTCTCAGTGACTTTACTGTTACTCATCCCTTTGTTACTTGGAATTGTTCTTCAAAAACTATTTCCGAAACTCACGCACACTGTAAAACGTGCGGTGCAAAGGATTTCCATTTTACTACTCGCTTTCTTTATCATTGGAGCTCTTGCCACCAACTGGAAGTTCTTTAAAGAATACATCCACCTTCTCTTTGGACTTGTATTCCTTATGAACTTAGCGGGTCTTTCTCTCGGGTATTACTTTGCGAAACTTTTCCGATTGCCACTCAGTGATAGAAAGACTGTGGCCATAGAAACAGGAATTCAAAACTCAAGTCTTGGACTTGCGATTGTTTTTAATTTCTTTGATGGACTCGGTGGAATGGCGATGATATGTGCCTGGTGGGGAATCTGGCACCTGATTGCCGGTGCCGCCATCGCTACTTATTGGAACAAAACTTCCAAGGAATTGGAATCTTAATTTAAGATTCCAATTCGATTGATATAGTCTCCAAAGGATTCTTTGGAATTTCTTTCTTTTGAGAACCTTCCAAAAAGTCCATCTAACTCAAGTAAAATTGCCGCCTCATCCAAATCATCTTTATACTTTTTATTGAGTCGGTATCCTTCGGCATCTGCACCTAAGTGTAGGTTGTATTTACCGTAAGACGTTCCCACAAGACCAATTTCGGAAATATACGGCCTTGCACATCCATTCGGACAACCAGTCATTCGAATCGATACCGGTTCATTGCCAAGGCCATGTTTTCCAAGGATGGGTTCAATTTTATCGATAAGGCTCGGGAGGTATCTTTGTCCTTCGGCAAGAGCCAACGAACAAGTGCTCAGTGCCACGCAAGCAATGGAATTCTTGCGAATTTGCGAAATTTCACTGGTTTTGCGATGGACTCCAAACTTCACAAGAATGGATTCAATAAGGTCTTTATCTTTCGGAAAAATATCAGAGAGAATTAGGTTTTGGTTACAAGTAAAACGGAATGTAGCCCTTCTTGTTTTAGAAACTTCAAGTAGTGCCGTTTTTAGGTTATATCCATGTTCGTCACAAACACGGCCATTTTCCACAAATACAGTATAATGCCAGTTACTTGCTGCATCTTGTTTCCAGCCAAAATCATCTGATCTTTGTGTGAATTGATATTCTTTTGCTGGTTCAAAACTAATCCCAACACGTTTTTCCACTTCTCGTTTGTAGAACTCCACACCTAACCGGTCCAAGGTGTATTTCAAACGGGAAAGTTTTCTGTCTTCTCTGTTTCCAAAATCTCTTTGGACTGTGACAATTTCATAAACTACTTTTAAGATGTCCTTTTTGGGAATATAACCAAATACAGTGCCTACTCTTGGATAGGTATCTGCATTTCCATGAGTGGTTCCGAGTCCCCCACCGACTGCCACGTTAAATCCAAGGAGTTGCCCATTTTCAATGATGGCGATAAGCCCAATATCATTGGTAAAAAGATCCACATCGTTGTAAGGGGGAATCGCAATCGCAATTTTAAACTTACGAGGAAGGTATACATCCTTATACAGAGGATCTTCTGGTTCTTCTTTTTCTGCTAAAAGATTTTCATCGAGCCAAATCTCATAATAGGCTCTAGTTTTTGGTAAAAGAGACCGGCTGATTTCTCCTGCATATCCAAACACTTCTTTGTGTAAGGGACTTGTGGCAGGATTCGAAGTACAAGTGACGTTACGATTGACGTCCCCACAAGCAGCAATCGAATCCAAAAATACAGAATCAAAAGCTTTGATGGTTGGTTTGATTTGTGATTTTAAAATTCCATGAAGTTGGACAGTTTGGCGTGTTGTGATTTTGATAGTGCCAGTAGAATTTTCACCAGCTACATTGTGTAAGGCTTCCCAATGAACCGGCCCAATCATTCCACCAGGGATACGCAAACGAATCATAAAGGAATACAAACGTTCTAATTTTTTGGCTGCACGTTCTTCTCTGCGATCCCTATCATCTTGTTGGTACATTCCGTGGAACTTAAGTAACAGTTGGTCATCGGAACGTAAAGATCCAGTATGTTCATCTTTCAAACTGTCACTGAGTGATCCTCTAAGTCCACGACTGAGGCGTTTTACTTTTTCTGCTAATGTTTCTTTTTTTTGTTCTGCCATGATTACCTCAGTAAACATCCTTAATGTAGCGACCCATTTCTTCCAATTCTTTTAGATAATCGGAAGCATCTTTTCCCGTATCAAATGTTCTTTCTGTTAGAATTTCAATGAGTTTGCGATCCACATCTTTACTCATAGGATCTTTGGAGCCGCAAAGATAAATGATCGCACCATTTTCAATCCACTTCAAAAGTTCTGCAGCATTTTCACCCATACGATCCTGCACATACACTTTTTGTTTTGTATCTCTTGAGAATGCTGCGTTTAATCTATGTAATACGCCTGTATCCATTAATTCTAAAAGTTCTGTTTGGTAATAAAAATCGGAGACAAAGTTTCTTTCTCCAAAAAATAACCAGTTTCTTCCATTCCCAGAATTTTGTTCTCTTTCAAATAAAAAACTTCTAAAAGGAGCAACACCAGTTCCTGGCCCAATCATAATGATATCTGTATCGGGACTTGGCAATCGGAAGGAATTATTTCGTTGGATAAAGAAAGGAACTACTTCCCCTTCTTTTAATTCCGAGAGATATCCAGAACAAAAGCCAGTTTTAATACCTGTAAAAGTCTCGATTTCGACTTCAGCAACCGTTAGATGGACTTCATCTTCACCATGGGCAGAAGGACTGGATGCGATAGAATAATATCGAGGCACAATCGGTTCTAAAATATCTACCAATGTTTGTAGTTCTAATTTATTTTCCGAAGTATGGAGAGTGAGAAGTACATCTAAGTCTGTTTTTCCAGAAGGGATTTCTTTTCCCACAAGCGAAGCATATTTTTGAATGACTCGATCAGGCAAAAAACGAACTGATACTTTTTTACGGAACAAATCATAAGCCATCCATGTTTCCCCTTTATAGGTAACACGAGTTTCACGATCTGTTTTTAATAAAGATAAAATCCGATTCACTTCCTCATCGCGATTGTAAGCAAGAAAACCAGCACTATCCCCTGGTTGGTAGTCAATGGGAACTGTTGTTTTGATTTCGATATGTCTTGTGGATTTACTAGCACCAGTATCGTTTAAAACAATATTAGTAATTACAGAACCTTCATAGACAACCTTACCACCGGAAGTCGGTTTTGCTGCTTGGCTTGTCTGAGTTGCACTTTGAGTGGTAGCAGTTTTTGAGTGGGCATTCAGTTTGGAAATAAGTTCACTCATCCAAGGTTTTGCGACTAAATCAAAATCTACGTCACATTTACCAAGAGTTTGGATGCGTTCTGCTCCCAATTTGGAAAGCATTGAATCTACATCTTCACCCGTTTGGCAAAATAATGGATAACTCGTATCACCTAATCCAAGTACGGCGAATTTAACTTTTGATAAGGAATCTTTTGAGTCTGCCAAAATTTGGATGAATGGTTTTGCTGCCTGCGGTGGTTCCCCGTCTCCATGAGTCGAGACGATAACAAATAAATACTCTTCTTCTTTCAGGTCCTTGGCTTTGTACGTATCTGTACTTTTGAGTTTGGCCGATACACCTAGTTCCTTTAATTTTTTAACGAGTTCTGTTCCTAGTTTTTTGGAATTTCCTGTTTCTGTTCCATACACAACACTACATTGGATGGGTTGGGTTTTTAAATTTCCATGTAAAGGATCATTCCCAGAATCAATGCTCACGGGAGGTGTGAAGGAAACATCCACACTGCTGCCCCCGAGGCTCGGTTGAGTGAGAGCAGACAAATATCCAGACATCCATACCCATTCGTCTTTTGTGGATTCTTTCAGTAATTGTAAAAATCGATTGCGTTTCTCATCGGATAGCATAAAAACCTATATTTGATTTGGATTCCAGTAAAACATCCAAAAAGTCTGATAAATTGAATCTTTCCCCAGAGATACACCCCGAGTAAACCAAAAAAATGGAGATTTTGTAGAAATTATTAGCCATTCACTTGACTATTTCCTACGATGTCGCAAGGTATAACAGATATGTCCTCCAATAAGACAGAACATGGATTTGTCAGTTTTGTGAGTGGTGGCCCAGGCCCCATTGACCTTTTGACCCTCCGAGGCCGAAACCGAATCGAATCTGCCGATGTCATTCTCTACGATGCCCTACTCGATCCCGAATTTTTAGACCTATTTCCGGAGTATGCCCAAATCCTATATGTGGGTAAAAGGGCAAACGAACACGCCCGCACCCAAAAAGAGATTAATTCTTTATTAGTCGAATTTGCCTCCCAAGGAAAACGAGTGGTGCGCCTCAAAGGGGGAGATGCCTCCATTTTTGGGAGGCTTGCCGAAGAAATCCAAAGCCTGGAAGAAGCTGGGATTCCCTTTGAAGTGGTTCCGGGTGTGAGTTCTGTGACCACAGGTGTCGCTGACTTAGGTCTCTCACTCACCGTTCGTGGGATTTCCAGACAAATCATCATCCTCGATGGTCATACCATTTTGGAAGATGAACGCAGTTGGATCGGGATGGAAAATTTTTTAGGAACCATTGTCATTCTTATGGGTAGTAAAAAAACAAGGGAACTTGCAGAACGACTAATCCAAAAAGGAATCAAAGGAACCACTCCCATTGTGCTTGCGGAAAATGTTGGAAGTTTCAACCCAACGTATTCCACGTCCACTCTCGCAGAGACTCTGTTAGATGGTATCCAAAAACAATCATCTGGTCCTGGAATCCTGTATGTGGGAGAAGCAATTCGTCCCTTGCTTGATAGAAAAGATAAAATTCAGAAAACTACACTCACAAGTTTATTGGCAGAATGAATTTCAAAAAATATCCCATTTTTTTAAACTTAGAAAACAAAAATATTCTTATCGTTGGTGGTGGGAATGCCTGTTTAGAAAAATTGGTGGGACTGGAATTTACTGGAGCCAAACTCCATGTGATCTCGATTGAATTCAGTGAAGAAGTGAAAACTTTTTTAAACAAATACCCAAACATCGCAGTAGAACAACGTGCGGTTCTAGAAGAAGATTTAAATCATCGTGATATTATTTTTTTAGCAACAAGTGATCCCGATACCAATCGAAATTTTCGAAAAACCGCCAAAGAAAAAGGGATTTGGGTGAACTCCGTGGATGATCCCAAAAATTGTGATTTTTACTCCTCCTCCTCGGTATCCATTGGTCCTGTTCAATTTGCAATTTCCACAGATGGAAAATTTGCGGGAGTGTCTTCTACTTTACGCAAACTCTTTGAAGAAATTCTTCCCGAAGAAGACCATGAACTTATGGAAACACTTTTTCTTATGCGAAGGAACTTAAAGGAAATCCTTCCTGAAAATGCAGAAAGAAGAAAGGTTTTAAAAGAAATAGTTCAAAATTTAAATTCTAAATACTTTCACAAACCTTAATTCGAATCTGGATAGATTTGAATCGTTGTTAGTTGGTGTTCATTGGCCCAAACGGAATGTAAAGGAATATTCACTATCATCTTCTCGTTACTATCTAACCTTACCGTCCACTCACCCGGTGTCCTTGGGTCTGCAAATTTTACTTTTTTAATGGGAAAGGGAAACTGGACTTCGAACTGAATGAATTCCACAAGAGTATTAAAACGAAGTAAATCATCTCTCTGTTTGGCCTCTTTTAAAATAGAATCAATTTCCTCTCGGTTGATTTCCAAGGCCTTTAAAAGTGGAGAGGACTTACTTGTATCCACAACCAATTGAATTTCTTTTGTTTGGTCTTCGGTAAATTCGATGAACCGAAATCCTGGCGGTAGGATATCTTTGTAATTGGAAAATTGGTACGCCCTCTCTTTGATACTGATCTCAAGTTCTCCTATAGGTTTCAGGCCGGAACCGAAAAAAACCCCTGAAGGTTTTTTGATAATCTTTTTTTGGTATAAAACAAGGTCACCTGAGAGGTCAGGTCGAATCTTTATTTTAATATTCCCACCGGCACAGGCACAAAACAATAGGCAGAAAATAACGGTTGGTGGTATCAGTTTCATATCACCAATGGAAACATTGGTGGCCAGTTTACAGAACTAAAAAATGATCTATCCAAAACAGTTTCACGGAAAAGCGAAAGATGTTTCGCTCGAATCCCATTTTTACAGCCGTTTTTCCAAGGAAATCCGCATTCCATGTAATATCTATTATTCCATTACCCTCATCACTCCAGATGTCCCTATGCGAGAAATCGACTTCCTTGTGGTCTCACCATACGGGGTCATCACCATCGAATTAAAAAATGGGAAGTGGAGGCAAAAAAAAGGCGAATGGGAATTCTATAATGTTCGCGCTAGGGATTGGAACCCAGTGGAAGGGAAATCGTATGCAAGCCCCATCGAACAAGTGGTTACCCAAAGGGATCTAGTCCGTGAGTTTTTTAAAAACCACAACCAACTAGTGGATTTGTTTCCAGCAGATTATTACGATAGTGCCATCTTCTTTTTAAAAAATGAAAGAAAAGAATTCCACTTACCAAATGACAGGCATCTGTATGTGTTTGGTGGGAAAGAAGTAGAAGATGAAATTGATTTAAATTCTATTTTAGAATCGATTCTATTTCGTTACAACAGAGAACCTCTGCCAGATTCAGTACTCGTAAAAGCACATGAGATCATTAAAAAGAACTTAAACTTTTTTCAAACTTTTCGTTCTCAGAAAGAAAAAGAAGAGGAGAATTTATTATTTTTTACCAAAGAACAATTTCAATTGGTCGAAGGAATTAGCAATTACTCGCGTAACTTAGTTTTTGGAAGTACGGGTTCTGGTAAATCGATCCTTGCGGGAGAGTTAGCCTTACAAAATGCACGAGCCGGTAAAAAAGTTTTATTGTGGCAAGGAGCCAAGGCACTCTACGAAATCTGGAAAGAAGAACTGACAAACATACCAGAAAAAGAAAACATTGAACTCATTAACAAAATTACAGAAATCAATCATAATAATATTGATCTTCTGATTGCTGACGGTATCGAAGATGTTTTGAATTTTCCACCAGAAAAAGAAGTTTTTATATATTTATCTAAATACTTTTGGGAACATAAAAATTGGATTCTTTTTATTTCTAGACGTTTCAAATATTTGCCATCAGCAATGTTAGAATACTGGAATTCACTTCCCATCCATGTTTGGGATATCAAACGGAATATAAGAAATTCACCAGAAATTGTCAATTTTGCAAATACACTACTAGATGATTTTTCTGAATCCCCTATTCAAAGTAATCTTTCCGATATCCAATTCATAAAAGCAGACGAGGACCTAACAGACCAAATTCGATGGTGTTTTGGATATGCAAAAAAGGTATTAGATGTGGAAAACGATGAAATTGTTGTGATATACAAATCGGAAGAATCTATATCACAAAATGGATTAAAACAATTTTTAGACGAGAACTCTATGCGAAACTATTCCGCAAAAGAATTTGCTGGAATGGAAGAAACTTGTGGGATCATCATTGGTTATGAAAACTGGGATCAAATAGAAACAAGGACGTCTCTTGCTGAAACCATTTTAAAAATCAGAAGTTTAGTTTGTGTATTCTACCCGCCTAAGGAAGAAGAGGTGATCCAAACTATTTTAAAAAAAGGTGACTCTGGCCCGTAAGCCGGATTCTGTTCTATGCGATCATTTATCTAATGCTCTCTACCCACAACCTGGCGGGACAGGCTCATAACGGTTGTTTACTTGAGATTGCACATCGGAGGGTTTACCAAGCCTTTATTCTTACGAACAAAGCGGTGGGCTCTTACCCCACCATTTCACCCTTACCTACCGAGGTAGGCGGTTTCCTTTCTGTTGCACTTTCCGTCCCCCGTTTCCCATTTCTGGAATCCGAAAGCCCAAGTGTTACTCGGTCCGATTGTCCCCTAGTGTCCGGACTTTCCTCCCCTTTTCCCCCAGAAGGCGGAAAAAAGGCGATCGCTCGGCCAGAGTCAGTTTCATTGGAAAGTCAGGTTCGATCTCGTCTATGAGTATTTGTTCTAATTGGCACAAATTATGCAATCTGTAGTGTTAGGGAGTCAAGCGAGGCACCTACTGTATGATCAAATACCAAATTGCTATACTATTCATCATTTCTTTTGGTTTGCATGCAAATCCCCTCTTGGATGAGTCCGCAGACGACATCCTAAGAGCCACTCGTTTGTCTCGAATTCCTTCCGTAATTGCAAACCTCGAAGAGAGGGCCATCCAAAAAATGGAAACCAATGACTTACTCTCAGCACGGGAAGATTTAAAAAAAGCCATCCAACTCAAACATGCGATTGGAATGAAGGAATCCGAAGGAAATGCCGGCCTTCTTTTGCAAATTTCTAAATTAGAATCTCGACTCGGAAACCGTTGTGAAGCCAACCAGTACTCCCACTTAGCAAAACGGATTGCACTTCGTATTGGTGTCAACCTGGGGGCCGTAGCCCTAGATCGTGCTGTAGTTCCCGACAATAGAAAACCAGAAGGATGTATTATTCCAGTTCAGATGAAAACGCAATTTTGCTGACCTAAATTAAGCTAATACTCCAAGCCGAAAATGGAGATTAGAGATGGAAAAACAAGTAAGAGAAAGACGTACGTTCAAAGCGGATGACAAGATAGGCATCATCCGAAAACACCTATTAAAATCAAAGTTGGTAGACACCTGTGATGAATATCGGATTCATCCAACCATGATGCAAAATTGGTTAAAAATAGTATTGGAAGCAGGACGCGAAGCATTGGCTGGGTCGAATCAAAAAGAATCCAATGAAAACAAGAAACTGATAGAAAAGTATGAAAAGGAACTGGAGAGGAAAAACAGAATCATAGCCGAACTCACAGGGGAGATCATCGACCTAAAAAAAGAAGCTGGGGAGCTCTGACAGGATTACATGTTTCGACTGCATTAAAGCATGAGATTGTAAATACCTTAGATCGGCTGAAAGAGGCGTCAGGTCTCCCCATCAAATACCTGTGTAGTAAAATAGATGTAAATCCAGGCAAGTTAACTGTTTGGAGAAAATGTAAAAACAAATCACCAAAGAAAGTAATTCCAAAATCGCATTGGATAACACCAGAGGAACGAAAGGCAGTTGAAGATTACAAACGAAATCATCCATTCAAAGGATATGTTCTTTTGGCATGGATGATGATTGATGAAAACATAGCATATATGTCTCCTTCTAGTGTATATCGCATTCTGGTGGACTGTGGTTTAAACCGCAGATGGCAAAAGCCCTTGGGAGAATCCAAGAAAACAGGTTTTGATCAACCTAAAGCTATTCATGAACACTGGCATATGGACATATCATATATCAATTTTAAAGGAAGTTTTGTTTACTTGATATCAGTGTTAGACGGATTTTCACGTGCAGTCCTTGCATGGTCAATCAATACGTGGCGTCACTTGATACACAGTTAGTTTTATGGGATGCATGCGACAAATGGCTTGGAGGCGATAAGTTTTTAGCGGTTCGTCTCATAACTGACAATGGATCTCAATTCTTGACTAAGGAATTCAAACAAATTTTGAAAGAATTTTCAATCCATAATGTTCGGACTTCTGTAAATCATCCTCAGTCCAACGGGAAACTAGAAAGATTTCATGGAACCATTAAGACTGAGTTAATCCGTGAAATACCAATGTATTCACTCGAACAAATTAGAGAAGAAGTTGGTAAATGGATTGAAGAATACAATTCGGTAAGACTTCATTCTGCAATCGGTTACGTAACACCTATGGATGTGTTTTATGGTCGCAAGGAAAAGATTTTAGCAGAAAGAAAAGAAAAACTACTTGAAGCAAAATTGAAGAGAAAAGAATACTCGGTAAAGGCTAATATAAGGCTTGTTGCTTAGCTTAATTTTGAATCTCAAAATTCTGTTTTTCACTGAACTAAGACACAAATATATCATGATAAATTGAAAAGCAATGTGATATTTCATTCAGAAATTCTCGTCTTAAGTTTTTATCTCTTTCGATTAGTTCTCTTATAGCGCTGAATTTTAGTTCACGAAAGGCTATTTGATAGGCTATAAAACCTGCAAATAGAATACCACCTATGATTAGACATTCTTTTACTATCTCTAGAAAATATTTAATATCAAAGCTGCAGTCCATAGATAATAATTCAATAAGTTCAATCATTTATTAATTTCCTTCATTTCGGCT
>NZ_AOGY02000031.1 GCF_000332455.1 Leptospira vanthielii serovar Holland str. Waz Holland = ATCC 700522
ACGCCACGTATGGATCTAGGGAACGTGGTGACTTTCATTCAGAATCCGATCTCAATTTTTATTTGGTGGCGCATTCCACAGACCAAATGAAATCCCAGTTCATTGATTCCATTTCTCGGGCTTTACAGAAGTTGGAAGATGTGGCTCCGGTCAATATGATTGCAGGGGATGCAGATTCTCTTCGCCATAGATTAAAAATTTCAGAACCGGGCAGCCTACAACTCATGGAAGCCTCTTCTGTTTTTTTCGGCGAAGGACTTTTTGAAGATCTTAAAACCGATTGGGACAAATGGAAACAAAAAGAAATTCCAAAATCTGACCTCATCCAATATTTAGAAAAACGAATTCGTTTTTTCAAACAACAAGTTACAAGAAATACAAAAGATGAAATCTCTCAACTAGAAAGAATCACCACTCTCACTCTACATATCTGGGCCCTACAAAACATCCATGACCTAACCCACGTGGAACTTTTAAAAATGGACACCCCCGACCAAGTGGCACCACTTTTTACCAATCTTTATAGAAAAGAAATGGAAGATTCAGTTTGGGAACTTTTAGAACTACAAACCCGAGTTCGCAAACTAAAAGTGGACATTCGTTGGAAACGCGAAGTTTCTCGTGAAGACATTCACGAAACAAAATACAAACTCATTACGTTACGTAACGATGAAGAGTTTATGATGAATCTTTGGGCATAACCAAAGGCCCAAAAGAGTTATTTGTTTTTCTCTGATTCGGAAAATTCTGAAAGGAAATTTCCATATCCTTTTTCTTTCAACTTGGATTTGGGGATAAATTCCATAGAAGCGGAATTCATACAATAGCGTTTGTTTGCCGGTTTTGGGCCATCATCAAAAACATGACCTAAATGAGAATTTGCTTTTTTGGAACGCACTTCTGTTCGAATCATACCGTACGAATTGTCCACAATTTCTACCACATTGGTTTCTACGATCGGTTTTGTAAAACTAGGCCACCCCGTTCCCGATTCAAATTTGTCCTTCGAACTAAACAAAGGTTCTTTTGAGACGATATCTACATAGATTCCATCTTCATGATTGTCCCAATATTCATTTTGGAAAGGTGGCTCAGTTTCATCTTCTTGGGTGACTCGGTATTGTAAATCAGTGAGTTTTTTTCGTAACTCAAGATTCTCGGGTTTTTTCGGAGAGGGGGAAGAGGATTCAAAACAAGAAGTAATCAGAAACAAACATAATAATGGAAGGAGGGGGAAAAAAAGCAATTTGGCAACTCTGTTCATAGATCTTAGACTCGTAGGAAAAAGCGAAATTATGCTTTCCTTTATGCAAAATTGACTTCGTCTAAACCTCGTATGATCATCGCCCCTTTACCGAAAAATGAGACCGCACGTCTTTCGGCCTTAAAAGGGCTCGAAATCCTCGACACACCTGAAGAGGAAATGTTCGATGAAATCACAAAACTTGCTTCTATGATTTGTGATACACCGATCTCTCTTGTGAGTCTTATTGATGAAACAAGACAATGGTTCAAATCCCACCATGGGCTTACTGCACGCGAAACACCTAGGTCCTTTGCCTTTTGTTCTCATGCCATTTTAGGCAATGAAGTTTTTGTGGTTCCCAATGCCAAAGAAGATGATCGTTTTAAAAACAATCCCTTAGTGGATGAAGCACCGAATGTTATTTTTTATGCCGGTATCCCCTTGGCTCTTGATGACCAAATCAAACTGGGAACTCTTTGTGTGATTGATAATAAACCAAGAGAACTAAACGAAAACCAAATTCAAATGCTGCGGTTACTTGGAAAACAAACGGTACGTTTGTTACAAATGAGAAAAGCTACAGAACGAATGGAGGTTGAAAAATTAGCGGCAGAAAAGGCCTCTGCAGCGAAAAGAGATTTTATCGCTGCGATTAGCCACGACATTCGAAATCCATTAAACTCTCTCCTCGGAATGTCTGAGATGATTCGGGAAACTGATTTAAATCCAACTGTTCTTGGTTATGTGGATCATATACGAAACGCCGGCGAAGTGATTCTACATTTAGTCAATGATACTATAGAAATATCTCGATTGGAAGAAAAAGCAAGCATACTAAAAAATGAATGGTTTGAGTTTTACCAATGTTTACATATCTTAGATTCTTTTTTTAAAACCGAAACCAAACGAAAACAAATAGAATTCAAACTGAATAATGAAGTGAATCAAAATATATTCCTACTTTCTGACAAAAGAAAGATCGAAAAGATTTTTTGGAACTTAATTGCTAATGCCGTAAAATTCACAAACAAAGGAGCTGTCACTTGTTCGGTTCAGTTGGAAACGAAAACAAAAGAGGAAGGAATTTTACAGTTTGAAGTAAAAGATACGGGCCCAGGAATTTCTCCTGAAGTGAAGGACAGACTCTTTCAGAAGTACAATCAATTTGTCCCCGAAGGTTGCGGGATTTCTGGGTCTGGCCTCGGTCTTTCGATTGTGAAACTTTCATTAGAAGAAATGGGTGGTGAAGTGGAGGTTGAATCTAAGTTAGGTGAAGGTTCCACATTTAAAGTAAAAATACCCACCCTTTGGAAATTGGAGGAACGTAAGGTGCAACCAAGCCATTTGGATGTTAAAGTCCAATCTCACTTACCAATATTTTCCAGGCCACAAAGGGTTCTTATCGCCGATGACAATGATTTAAACAGAAAGGTCCTGTCCTAAGAAGTTATTTGAAACCCTTACAATTTGAAATAAAAGAAACAAATAACGGAATCGACGCAGAAAGGGAACTCAACGAATCTTTCTACGATATTGCCTTTTTAGACATTGAAATGCCTGGAAAACACGGAACAGAAATTGCAAAAGGATTGGCTGGGAAACCTCACAGACCTGCTCTATTCGCCTGTACGGGGCTTTGTATGCCTGAGGAAAAGGACCAAATCCTCGCCTCTGGATTCGAGTATTTTATGCCCAAACCCTACCAGAAAGAAGAACTCTACCTACACCTGAAAGAAATCGCAGAAAAAGGAGATTAGGACATTCAGATATTTTTACCTTTCTTTTTTAGGCCGTTTTTTTATTGTATCCTATTTTCATGACTAAGAATGACACCGAAGTTGGAAATGACTTCCAATCTTTCGGATTACGTCCTGAAATACTACAAGGAATCACTGATGCAGGCTTCGAACTACCAAGCCCTATCCAAAAACAAGCGATTCCGCTCGTATTGGAAGGAAAAGATTTAATCGCACAAGCGCAGACCGGTACCGGAAAAACTGCCGCTTACGGACTCCCCTGTTTGAACAAAATCAATGTGAACGATGGCATGCAAGTGCTTGTCCTCACACCAACTTGCGAACTTGCACTGCAAGTATCAGATGAACTGTTTAAATTGGGAAAACATTTAGGAATCAAAACCACCACTATTTATGGCGGCAGTTCCTATTCTAAACAAATCACTCAAGTGGCAAAAGGTGCCCAAGTTGCTGTGGCAACTCCAGGAAGACTTCTCGACCTATTGAAAGGAAAGGAACTTAAAAATTTCAAACCTTCGATGGTGATATTGGATGAAGCAGATGAAATGCTCGACATGGGCTTTATGGATGATATTGAATCCATCTTTAATCTACTGCCAACCAAAAGACAAACCTTACTTTTCTCCGCAACCATGCCGGAGCCCATTAAGAAGTTGGCAAGTAAGTACCAAACGCACCCTGCACTTGTAAAAATTGCAGCAACAGAAAAATCGTCTAAAAACATCGAACAAGTGTACTACGTGATTGATGAAGCAGAACGTGAAATTTCTGTCGTACGAATTTTGGATTATGAAAACCCTTTTAAGGCAATCATCTTCACAAAAACTAAAAAAGAAGCAGATGATCTTAAATCAACACTCAGTTTCAAAGGTTATCCTGTAGAAGCTCTTCACGGAGATTTAAATCAAAAACAAAGAGAACAAGTTTTAAAGAGCCTACACGATGGGCGCGTAAAAATCCTTGTAGCAACAGATGTTGCCGCACGTGGTCTTGACGTAAAAGATTTGTCACTCGTAATCAACTACCACCTTCCTTTTGATAGCGAAAGTTATACACATAGAATTGGTCGTACGGGTCGGGCTGGAAAGTCTGGGAAAGCGGTAACACTTGTAACCACAAGAGAATCTCGTGCACTCCTAAGACTCAAAGGAACCTCCGGAACACAACTTACGATTGCTTCCCTTCCTACTAAAAAAGAAGTTTTGGCAAGAAGAGAAGAAGACTTCCTAAACAAAGTAGTAGAAACAGAAATCCATGCGGATGCAGAAGAAGTTTTAGAAAAACTTTTGAAGTTGGACGACAAACGTTCTTTATCTTTGAAACTGCTTTCGAATATGCTCGATCAAACCAAAATCAGCGGCCCGGAAAAAATCGGAAAAACTGCTGGGGAATGGAGTGAAACTCCTCCTAGTGGCGGATCCGGTGGAAGACGACGCGATGGTGGCGGATCAGGCGGCGGAAGTCGCGGTGGTTACCGTGGCGGTGCTAGCAGGTCAGGCGGAGAAAGAAGCGAACGTGGGGAACGAAGTGAACGCAGTGGAGACACTCGTCGCAGCGGTGCTCCCCCTTCTAAAAAAGAAGGCGGAGTTTACGTAAAAGCTGCTGGGAAAAAAACTCAGCGTTTTCGCAGTAAGTAGTGGCTAACAAACCACTCCTCACCGTTTCGATAGTCCCATAACTCGGCACAGGCGAGAAAGAAAACTTTCCAATAAACAAACCATTTGGTTTTTTCTTTTTCGCCGTAAGTACTCGCAAGGATAGGCATTAGTTTATCCTTGTTTAGGATCATGTTATCATACCAAGCCTCACTGGTTCTCGCATAATGAGTTCCATTCACTACCCAATGATTTTCGATTAAAAAATCTTTTTGGAAGTATAAAAACAAATCATCTGATGGCATCTGCCCACCGGTAAAAAAGTACTTGGCCATAAAGTCCGTTTCATCAATCACTTCGAAAGGATACGCAAATTCTTTGTGAGTGAAAATGTGGACAAAAAACTTTCCATCGGTCACAAGAAACTTTGATAGTTTTTCAAAGAGTTTCTCATAGTTTTTCATATGTTCTAACATCTCGACAGAAACAATCCGATCAAACTTGTCTTTGGTAGTAAAATCGTTCATGTCTTTTGTGATGATGGTGAGGTTTTTTAATCCCCTTTCTTTCGCACGTTTGTCGATAAATTCTTTTTGAGTTCTCGAATTGGAAACACCTGTCACTTTACATTTAGGAAATTTTTCGGCGATATAGAGAGAGATACTTCCCCAGCCGCATCCCAAATCCAAAACCTTCATTCCATTTTTGATCTCTGCACGTTCTACGGTGATCCGAAGCATCTCTTCTTCCGATTCCGCAAAACTCGTATCGAGTGTAGGCCAATATCCAGAGGAATACTTCATCCTTGGTCCCATCACGTAAGTAAAAAAATCGCTCGGAACTTCGTAGTGCTGTTCATTCGCCGCTTTCGTATGTACAGCGATCGGTGATTTTTTTAACTCATTCACATAGTTCATTTTGTGTTGGAGTTGGGCCGTGGCGTTTTCTTTTCTTTCTTGTTTGATCCGTACATTTAAAAGTTGGCGGATACGAAAACGAATGAGCCAATCTGGGAAAATATCTTTCTCCAAAAGCGAATTGATACTAAAAGCCGAGCCCTCTTCTTTAGGGGAGGAATCATTGAAATTCATATTTTATCCTTACTTATTTTTGTTTTGAAAACCAAGGGAAAAATGCATTAGTGGTGCGTTGGTATTCCCGAAACAGATCTCCTTTGGAAAGGAGTGAGTATTTTTCGGCAAAGGGAACCCCCGATACAAATCGTAACAACACAAACATAAAGAGTGGTGTGAAAAGTGATAAAATTGCTTCCGGCGAAGAAAGGACAGGAATGATTCCGATCCCTACCCATAGGATCCATTCAAAAAAGTAGTTGGGATGTCTTGAGAACTTCCATAAACCTACGTTACAAACTTTTCCTTTGTTGTTCGAATCGGCAACAAACTTGTGGAGGTCACGGTCAGAGATTGCCTCTCCCACCACTCCCACCAAAAACAAAACCCATCCAAGTAAGACCATCAAATACCCGTTAGGCCCCAAAGCTCCTGAGTTGGGAAATAAATCCCATTGGGCCGCAAAATAAAACGGGACAGAAAGTAGAAGTGCTAAAAACCCTTGCACGAGAAAGACATTGGTAAACATCTTTAAATGAACTTTGTCACCGTAGTCCTTTCGAAATCCAGTGTAACGTTTGTCTTCTGGATGGTTTGTACGGATCCTTGTCCAAAAAAGAAACCCGGACAATCGTAAGGCCCAAATCCAAACAGGGACAAGCACGGCCAGTTTGGCAATCCAGTTCCCTCGTCCCAAATATACGAGGATACTGGCGATACCTGCTATGACAAGCCCCCAACCTACATCAATGACTGCGTAATTGTCCCTGGACTTTCCCCAAAACCACATCAGACTCATAAACAAGAATGTGAATATAACAGCCGCTAAATAAGAAATTAATAAATTGTCCAAAGGATGGTTTCTCTCCCGATGCCTTGGTTTAGACGACTTTCAGTGTGATTTGAAGTCCGAGTAAAGTTTTTTATAGAGAATTTTTTCTAAAATCTTTGGTGAGAAAAACCGCATCCATTCCAAAAACCGACCACTCAAATTGAATGTCACAAGCCTTGCCTCTTTGTCCTTTGCGACAGACATTAAAACATGGGCCACTTCCTTAGCGGTCTTTCGTTTTCCTTTGGCGGGTGCCTCGGAAAGTGTTTCCCCTGATGCATCGAGTCCTGATGTTCGAAGAGCTGTGTCCGTATAGGGAACACAAACTAAAGATACACCAAGGCCCGCTTCTCTAGTTTCGATCCGAAGGGATTCAAGTGCCGCGTGAAGTGCCGACTTGGAAGCAGAGTAAGCAGCACGGCCCGGCACACCATACAAAGCAGAGACAGTGGAGGTGGTGACAATATTTCCTTTTGCGGCAAGCAAGTGCGGAAGGAGTCCCCGCACGAGTTGGATCGGTCCAAAGAAATTAGTCGCAAAGGTTTTACGATACACATCCATCGAAAGGGAATCAAACCGGCCATGGGCCGTAATCCCTGCGTTATTAAATAAAACATCAATTTTAGAAACTTTCTTTTGGATCCACTCGATGGCATCGAGAACCGATGTGGGGTCAGAAAGGTCACAAGCCACGCGGTGAATGATAGCCCCTTCATGTTTGTTTTTGGGGGATGTAATTTCTGCAGCCCTTCTTGCTAAGAGAACAAGTTCACAGGGGAAAAGAGCAAGTTCTTCATACAAAGCTTTTCCAATCCCACTCGAGGCACCGGTGATCACTACTACCCTATCGTTCCAAAAATCTTTTTTCATAACTGCCTTATCCTCTGATTCCCACTCGACAAAGGATAAGGAGGCCTGAGGATCTGACGAGTGAATTTTGATTTTAAAACTTAGAGGAATTATGTTAAACAAAGTATGGGAAATCCAAGGATCCTTTGGACTTGAGAACTTAAAACAAACAACAAGGGATCTTTCTGAATCACTTTCCCCCAAAGAAGTCCTTGTTCGCCTAACAGCGACTTCACTGAATTATCGTGATTATTTAATGGTGATTGGAACTTACAACCCTCGTCAAAAACTCCCTCTCATCCCTTGTTCCGATGGAGCCGGTGTTGTGGAAGCTGTCGGATCAGAAGTCACTCTTTGGAAAAAAGGAGACAGAGTCCTTCCTATTTTCGCTCAAAAATGGATGGATGGTGCCCCCAATATGGATAACCTTCGTTCCACTCTCGGCGGACCAAATGACGGATGTTTGGCGCAGTATGGGAAGTTCTCGGAAACTGGCCTTGTGGCCACACCAAGCCACCTAACAGACGCAGAAGCCGCAACCTTAGGTTGTGCCGGCCTTACTGCATACAACGCTGTAGTGAGTTTTGGTGGGATTGAACCTGGCTCGGATGTTGTCTGTCTCGGAACGGGTGGTGTGTCTTTATTTGCCCTTCAATTTGCAAAAATGATGGGAGCCCGAGTCATCATCACCTCTTCCAGCGATGAAAAATTGGCCCGTGCCAAAACCCTCGGTGCCGACGAAACCATCAACTACTCCACAAAAACCAATTGGGAACGAGACATTCGCAAACATACCAAAATGGCCGGCGCGGACCTTATCATCGAAGTCGGCGGTGCCGGTACCATGCCAAAATCCATGATGAGTGTAAAACCTTACGGAACCATTGCCCTCATTGGAGTTCTTGCTGGTGGAGAATCGAGTCTTTCTCTGTACCCAATACTCATGCAAGGAGTCAAAGTCCAAGGGGTGATTGTGGGAAGCCGCTCCGACTTCGAAAGAATGAACCGAGCCATCGAATTTAACAAAATTAAACCCGTTGTGGACAAAGTGTACGGATGGGACGAAGTTCCAGAAGCCTTGCAGTATCTACAAACAGGAAAACATTTTGGGAAAGTGGTGGTGAGTTGGGGATGAAACGTAGCAACTGTTTCTACTGGCGAGCGACATTGTTTTTTTGCCTCGCCAAAGGCCAAAGCAAGGGACAGTTTTCATGCTAAGAAAAAAAACTGGGGGAACGTAATAAAAAAGCTTGTTTTAAAGTTATACCCTAGTTATACTTTTTACATGAAAACTGCGATATCGATTCCAGACGATCTTTTTGTTTCTGCTGAAAAGACCGCTAAAAAATTGGGAATTCCCAGAAGCCAATTGTTTGCGATAGCTCTCGAAGAATTTATACAAAATCATTCAAAAGAAAAAATTACAGAGAAACTAAACGAAGTTTACGCAAAGAACATTGATGCAACCGATCATTCAATCTTAAATATTTCTGTCTCAACCCTAAGAAGAAGTCTTAAAAATGACTCGTGGTGAAATCTGGTGGGTGGATCTGGGGATTCCATTTGGAAGTGAACCAGGTTTTAAAAGACCAGTCTTAATCGTTCAAGATGATGCTTTCAATGAAAGTAATATTAATACTATCATAGTAGTCCCATTAACTACGAATATGAACTTAGCCACTGCTCCTGGAAATACTTTGTTAACTAAAAAAGACACAAATCTCTCTAAAGACTCAATTGTAAATGTTTCTCAAATTGTAACTCTAGATAGGGAAAGATTCATAAACAAAGCTTCCGAATTAAAAACTAAGAATATGAAGAAAGTGGAAGAAGGAATGAAACTGGTACTTTCTTTAGGCTAAACCAAACTGCATATAATTGAAGTTCCTATCGTTTCCCATACTTTTTCCCACATTTCAATTTTCTAAATGTGCTAACATCCAAATCCTGCGCTTTTCTTGAATTGAATTTTAAAATCATAGCCCAAGACAGACAGACCCCACCCACTACCACCATCCAAACAAACCGTACATTTTTTACGCAAAAGATACAAAATGTACGCAATCTCCCCAATCATCGAACCAATTGTCCAATATCAAACTACTTGCCTTAAACCAACCATCCTGCAAAAGATACAGTTTGTAGTGTATTTTAGACAATTCGCAATTATTTTAGATAATTTTACTCAATATGTACGATTCTTGCATTCTACAAGCTCTTAGGAGAAGATCGTATTTCGGGTCTTTTAAAAAATGCAGATGCGAAGATTAGCCACTTTACTCTTTTTATTTATGTCTGTTGGTGTTGAAATTTTTGGCCAAACGACTGTTCCGCCTACGGATACTCCAACAAATACAAACCAACTTCCAAACGCCACAACAGCACCCACACAAGAACCACAAAAACCGACCACACCTTCGACTTGGTCGGATGGATTTACGGCAGGAGCTCTTGTGCGCGTTCGACCTGAGATGAAGTACAACTTAGATTTCAATCGCAACACAAACGACAACGTGGATTTTACAGGGCAGAAGATTCAATTTTGGGTTCAAAAAGAATTTACCAAAGACGTGATTGCTAAAATCACTTTCCAAGATGCAAGGCTTTGGGGAGCAGAGAAAGGATCACTCACTGGACTTTCTACAGCTAATGATGGAACAAGGCAAAGCACCGACATTCGCGAAGCCTATATCGAAGTGAAAAACAACTTTGATCTTCCCTTCCATATCCAAGCAGGTCGGCAAATTCTGCGATACGGTGACGAACGTTTGGTGGGATCTTTAGATTGGACCAATGTAGGCCGAAGTTTTGATGGACTCAGACTGAAGTGGGAACAAAAATATCTTTCTTCGCATGTGTTTGTTACCAGCGTGAGTGAACGCCACTCTGATATCGCAGGGAACACAACCTCCTTTGGAGTAAAAAACCAATACAGCCCCTATTTGGATTGTCCTTACAACGGGACAAAAGCCTGCACTTTGAAACCAGATGCCCAAAGACAAGAGTTAGGTGATTCCTACTTCACGGGATTTTACAATACACTCAAACCCTCCGATTTTTTTCATATTGATTTGTACTATTTAGGTTTGCAAAAAGAATATTTGCGTACCAATCAATCACTCGTTCTCACCACTGGAGAAACAGGGACTCCTGCCTCCAGAGCCGGACGATGGGATATCTTACATACTTATGGAATCCGCATAACCAACAGAACCCAAGCCAACAAAAAGGCACTCCAAGCGATTGACTACTCCTTCGAATATGCCGTACAAACCGGAACCACAGGAAAATCCATCAGGCCCAGATGGGATGATAATAGAACCCTAGTGACTTTGACCGACCCATTAACTAATGGGACTTATAAACACAATCTTTATTCAGAAAAAGAAAGGTATAAAACATTCGCCTTTGGGGCTGATGTCGGATATACAATCGATAAACTCAGATTAGGTGTTGCCTACGATATAGGGAGTGGAGATCCCAACAGAACGGACGGGTCAATTGCCAGTTTTCAAAACTTATTTCATACCAACCATTTATTTTACGGAATGGCAGACCAAGTTAGTTGGGTCAATATGAAATCCAAATCAGTAAATGCTAGTTACAACTTAGGAACTTATGGTTCGGTTCGGTTAGATTATTTTGCCATCGAAAAACACAAACTCCAAGATAGTTGGTATGATGTCGCAGGAGTTGCCAAAACCGGAGCGAGTACTGAATCAATTTCCAATAACAGCTATGATGTGAGCCAAGTCTTAACAGAAAAAGGTGCTGGTGACAATAGGCCTGTATCAATGCTCGGAAAAAGTTTATTCCGTGAACTTGATTTCAAATACAATGTCCCTTACAAAAATTTAATTTTAGAATGTGGGTATAGTATGTTATTTGCCGGTGATGCCATCCAAAACCGTGTGAATGATCGCACCATTAACTCACAAGTTTATACCAATCAATTTTCCAAAAATGCCCAGTTCGCCTACCTGATGGTCACGGCCCAATTTTAATTTTTGGAAGGACACAATTATTAACAGCTCCGATAAGTGGTATTGGAAAAAAGGGATCCATTCTTTAAAAACATTGGATCAAATTACTTTTGGTTTGAAATTCTATCTAATAACTCTTTCAACAAGTGGCGCTCTCCCTCCGAAAGTGATGGAACACTCGGCAGTAATGCCTGCATAGTAATAGCAACCGACCCTATGTTGGCCACTTTCTCGGGAGGAGTATTATTTGTGATGGCAGCCACTAATACCTCACGCGCGTCAAAAGAAAGAGTGGTATCACGTATTTCTTCTGGCATTGCAAGTAAACTTAGTACGATTCCAGAGCTAAATGAATAGATCAACTCGGCTGCCCGTGTTTCAGTCACTTTCAGCTGTCCTGCGACTGCTATGCGGTGGATGAGTTCAGCAAGAAGTAGTTTTGATTTTTCGATGATGGGTAAGGATAATTCTGGTCGGGGTTCACCAAACATCAAGACGTAAAGGACTGGGTTTTCAAGTCCGAAGGTTATATGAGAATCCCAGGCTTTTCGAAGATCATCAATAGGATCAGGACTTGGTTTTTGTTCCTTCTTTTTGTTAAAAGCTGCAATAAAACCATATTCAGCTACAGCATCTAAAAGGCCACGCATGTCACCGAACAAACGGTAAAGGGTCGGAGCTTGTACCTTAGCGGCAGCGGAAACACTCCTAGTCGTTAAGGCATCTCGACCACCTTTCTTTAAAACATGAATAGCAGCCTTGATAATCCGCTCACGAATATCATTTCTAGATGTACTCATTTCAGGTGTTTGGCCTGGTGACTTTTTTTGGGGCACGTTTCTATGCTACTTTTACTTCAAAATCTTTAGGACTCAAATAACTTAGAAAAGAAAGTGATCTTTGTCGATGATTAAATCTTTCGACGAAAAAATAGGATGAAATAGGAAAAATTTGATTGCTTGCACTCGTTATCGATGATATATTATTTTTGTTATCAATGATAACAATCTGAATCTTAGGTCAAAATGGATTTATGGTTGAAAGTTAAGGGGGCAATATGTCTAACAAAATCTGGCTCATCACAGGAAGTTCTCGGGGTTTCGGTCGAATCTGGACGAAGGCAGCACTCCAACGCGGCGACAAAGTGGCGGCCACTGCGCGTTCGGTGGGAAATTTGGCAGACCTGAAGGAAAAATACGGCGATCAAGTTCTAACTCTTGAGCTCGACGTGACAAAACCCAATCAAGTCAAACATGTTGTCGAAGAAGCCCATTCACACTTTGGCAGACTAGACATTATTTTGAACAATGCAGGGTATTCGCTTGTGGGCACCATTGAAGAAGCAAGCGGAGACGAAGTTCGGGCACTTTACGAAACTAATATTTTTGGCTCACTTTCTGTGATCCAGACTGCCTTACCGTTATTACGCAAACAAGGTGGCGGTCATATCATCGGTGTTTCAAGCACCTTGGGGCATGTATCGATGCCTTTGGTTGGGTATTACTGTTCCTCAAAATGGGCTTTCGAAGCGATCCATGAAAGTTTAGCAAGTGAAGTGAAACCCTTTGGTATCAAAGTTACACTTATAGAACCTGGTGCCTATGCTACCGAATTTGGAAGCCCGGAGTCATTGAAATTTACATCAAGTCTCGAGCTCTATTCAAATCTCAAAAATCAAGTCCTAGAGGGATTGAAGACTATGCAAAGAGGCAATCCGAATGCGACACCAGAGGCATTATTCAAAATGATCGATGCAGAAAATCCACCACTTCGGTTTTTTCTTGGCAGTCAGAATTTACCTTTGGTGCGAGCTACCTATGCAGATCGTCTCAAAACCTGGGAAGCTTGGGGAGAAGTTTCGAACTCAGCACAGGGATCTTAGTAAAAAGAGTATCTTCCAGAATTCTGGTTTCTTAAAAATTCTGGAAGATCGTCATGATTTTTTAAAAAAGGAACCAATTACCAAACGATCATTTTTCCTTTAGTTTCAATAATTCGTTCATAGAACTAAACTCTAATTCAGAAACTAAATGGAGAAGGTCTTTTATTTCCCCGAGCAATCTTACTTCCACCTTTTTACCTAAGGTATCAAACAAAGTTGCGATCTCTGTCCAGTGAGTGGCGATCTTTTTGAATTGTAAGTGGGTTCTTTTAAAGATGGGATCGTTGGTTAACTCATAAGATTCTAATAAAAAATCCCTATATAAGTTTCTAAAGATCGCACCACCTGTTCCTGCCTTTTCCATCATCATCGCTGTTGTCACAAAATCTCTCTCGGGATCAGAAGAGGAATAAAACCATTTTTCTAATTGCGATGCAAGCTTTTTGATTCCTTTGTAGGAAACATTCGTAATAGGCGGATGAAGGTATTCGCGGGCATTGTTTTTCGCAGCTAGCCTCACGATCTTTGTGAGCTCCGGTAATTTTTTCCCAGGTGTTACTGTATAAAAAAGATTTTTGGAAGCCATGGGCCCCTTTTCACTTCGTGCCAATTCCAAACTTTTTAAAGAGGTATGTACTTTGGTTCCTTGTTGTTTGGTATCAACCAAATAGGCATTAGACTCATCATATCCATAGAGGGCTACATAATGACCGGCAAAATGAAATGGTTTTGAAAAATACTCTAAGTGAAAAGAGTCCAATTTTAATCCAACTGGAGTTCCCTGATCAATTATATCCCGAACAGATGACCAAGCCTTTGTTTTCGAAGCAGTTTCCTGAATTTTTAGTTTTAAGTTTAGATTATTTGCTATATTCACCGTTAGCTGGTCAGGCCTGATCCTCCCACCGATAAAAGGAAAATCCATAGTTTTCATATTCCAAAAGATAAAATTAAGGCCCTCCCCAATTCCAAATAACATAGGTTCCGACAGTTCCACGCCGATATGTTTTAAAAGAGTTCCGGTGGCTGTGGTTTCACAGTGGACTCCCACAAAAGGAGAAAGTTTAGGTAGGATCATGTTTACTGTTTTCCAAATAGATGGGATTTGTTCGGTATACTAAAATAAATCATCCCACCTAATTTCCTCTTTAATTTTAATGAGTTCTAAAAAACTTGTATGAGAACCTGAGATTCACTGCCAATCCACTATTCCACAACCAAACCTTCAATGATAATTGTCCTTTGGGAATACAAAGCTCGATTTGATACAAAAAGGAATTGTGCAGCAGTAGTTAGAGTTCTTATCAAAGAATCCATTACATTCTCTTTCGAATAAATTCTAAGATTAAAAATCTTCTTAGCATTGGGAAGATTTTGTTTTATAATATCATCTAAATTCAAACTGTCGATTGTTTGCGTATCAAAAAGATACCAAGAAAGTTTAGTTTCAATGGAGAACTGCCTAAACTTTTCATCGTTTCCAAGTTCATTAGAAAAACTAATTGGGATTTTAGTATCCACAATTTCATAACGATAAGAAGCACAGCCGAAAGCAAAAATGAGGGATGTAAATAGAGTGATCGAACAAAATTTTTTCATTTCGAATTCCCTCCACTAGTTAGAGAATAAATATTCCCTTTTAAATTTAGCGTATAAGGGCGCACGATTCCAAAGGAAATTAAGTCAAAAAGACCATCGGAAAATTCATATTCTTCTGTAATTTTTAAATCTCCAATACTCGAATTCGGATATTTCAGATATAGTTCTGCCAATAATTCGTCCAAAGACTTATCTCTTATATTAGAAAGTCCCCAAAACATATAAACCCTAGTGTAAGTGATATCGAAGGTATCGCTAACCATGTATCCTTCGTTTGCCGAAAAACCATTCAAGCGAACTTTGTTTTTACCCCAGGTTTGGTAATAAGAAGTGTTAGCACAATGGACCAGAAAAATGGCCAGAATAAATAAAAGGATTCTTTTCATACGTCTCTCATAATATTAGAATTAAATTACCAACGTTTCAACGGTTTTGCATACACAACCAAAATATTTCCATCTAATTTTTTCTCAAACTCCTGACAAATATCAAATGCCTTAGATTCTAAGATGGCATATTGGAAAGTTGTACATAATCCTTTTGGTTTTGCAAGGGTTCCTTTTTTATAAATAGCCAAATAAGCATGGAACCTATCTTCTATTGTTTTACATTCCTTCTCTAATTCTTGATCCAGGACCACTAGATCAGAAAGATCATAAGAATTAAATTCGAAATCAGGAATCCAACCATAAAGAATGCTACTAGTAAGAAAAGAATTTGGATTCATGGTTCCCCTAATTCATCCAAGACCCACATCAAGGGCCATCATAAGAACAAATCCAAACATGGCACCGAGGGTTGACATTTCTGTTTCTTTGCCTGTGTGAGATTCTGGAATCAACTCTTCTACAACAACAAAGATCATGGCTCCTGCGGCAAAAGAGAGTGCAAAGGGAAGTAGGCTTTCCACATAAAAGACAAGGGTAGCTCCGAGAAGCCCACCCATTGGTTCGACAAATCCAGAGAGTTGTCCATACCAAAAACTTTTCCGTGCAGTAAAACCTTCTCGTAACAAAGGAATGGAAACCGCAGCACCCTCAGGAATATTTTGGATTCCAATTCCAAAGGCAACGACCGCTGCCGCCATAAGCGCTTCATAGGTAAACCCATCACCTAGCGCTCCAAAGGCAACACCTACGGCCAAACCTTCGGGGATATTATGTAAAGTGATGGCAAGAACAAGTAACAAACTTCTTTGGAAGGAAGACTTCCCTCCTTCTAAATGATTTTCCTCCAGACCCACATGAAGGTGAGGAAGGAGTTTGTGCAAAACATAGAGAGTGAGTCCACCAGATAAAAACCCAAAACTCGAATGAAGCCAAGCAGGATTTCCAGCTTGTTCGGAAAGAGCAATGGAGGGCAAAAGAAGAGACCAAAAACTGGCAGCGATCATAATCCCAGAAGCAAACCCTAACATCGCATTGAAGACAGGTCTTGGCACGGTGCGAAAGAAAAAAACAAAACTGGCACCAAAGGCAGTACAAAACCAAGTAAAGCCCGTGGCAAGGAGAGCTAAAACCACCGGGTGCCATAACATAAGAGAGTCTAACATCTATTTGGCTGGCATCATTCCAACAAAAAGAGAGCTCATTTCTTTGGCACGCCAAAGACCATCAGTATCTTTTTCTACAGACACTGGTCGGAAACTAGAAGCACCCCGAGTGGCTACAAAAAGTTTCAATTTGCCAGTGGACTCATCGCCCGAATAAGGGTTTGTATAAGTTTCGACTGTTAAAGGCAAACTCGGTCTGTATCCGTTAGTTGGTTCCGCCCCTTTCCAATACCCACTCGATAACATTTTGTATTTATCCAATTGGCCAAGTAGATACTTATCACTTCCACCTAAATCCATTCCATCCACGGCAGAGGGTTTGGTGGACTTTTGTCTGTTTTTGGAGAGGACAGAAAGGATGACGGCTTTCGTTCCTAAATCTTGGTTTTTGTTATAAAGAGAAATCGCAAGCACAAGGATTGCTGCTGCTCCTTCCGGTGTAATAGCAATTGACGACTGCAATGATTTGAATTCTTCAATCGTTGTAGGTTCAGAAGGAATGATCACAGGATTTCTTCCGGTCAAGTTTTGTGCCACAAGTGAAACACTAAAACATAGTAAGAATAAAGAGGTGATTGCTTTCATGGGAGAGAATTTTAGAACTATTCCGATTCGTTTCAATCCTTTTTCTTCATTTTTTTCTTTACCAAATGTTTAGAACCAGTAGAATCTTTGTATGAAAAAAATATTACTCGTTTCTCTCTTTTTCCTTCCTTTCCTTCTCACCTCACAATCATTAAAAGACGCAAAAGAATTCCAAGCCCTCTCTAAAAAGATGTGTGCAAAGTCTTCGGAATGTATGAAGGAAAAATTAAAAGAACTTCCTGCTGACCAAAGAAAAATGGTCGAGTCACAATTTGTAAATGGCAATGTCTGTGAATCCCGTTACAAAAATTATGTAGTGGAAGGCCAAAAACCAACAAACGATAAACCCACAAAAAAACTCACGAAAGAAGATATAGAGAACATGAAAAAATGTGCCAAAGATATGGCGACCTTCTCTTGTGCTGATTTAGAAGAAGGGAAAGTTCCTGAGTCTTGCGAGAAGTTTCAAGAAGAAGATTAAACTTGGTCTAAACTTCCATCCAATACGGGCTAATTTCACCTAGCCCGTGTTTACCGGAAAGTTTTAATAATAACCGGTCCATTCCTATCGATATCCCAGCGCATTCGGGAAATCCATCTTCCAAACACCGAAGGAAGTCCTCATCCATCGCAAACACTTCCTTACCTAACTTCGCACGTAGTTCCTGTTCTTCCTGAAACCGTTTTCGTTGTTCTTTGGCATCACTCAGTTCATAAAAAGCATTGGCAAGTTCCAACCCGTCCCAATAGATTTCAAATCGTTTGGCAACCCCATCCACTACCCTTGCAAGCGCAGCACATTCTGGGGGATAGTCGTATAAAAACACGATCCCTTCCCCTAATTTAGGTTCCACACAATTCAAAAAGACCAAAAAAAATAAATCTTCGTAGGCCCAAGAAGTAAGTTCCTCTTTGGGAGTGGCAGATAATTTTTGTTTGGTGATGGTTTGGATCAAATTTTCTTTTTCATATCCATGCCCAAGATGGACGAGAAACACTTCCTTCACAGAAAGATGGCGGATCCACTCCGGGTTAGATGTTTTTTTCTGATCCTCTTCGGTTCCAAAACTATGGATCAATTCTCTCAAAAATTTTTCTATAAAATGACGTAAAATAACGTCATCCATTTCTTTCGCATAAAGTTCTAACATAAGAAACTCTTTGGAATGGAACTCACTTCCCATCTCACCCGACCGATATGTATGGGCCAATTCAAAGATCCGAGTCATCCCTTTTGCCATCATCTGTTTCAAACTATATTCCGGTGAGGTAATGAGATAACCCTTCTCACGCGAGTCAGGAGAGCGCACTTCAAAAGGATCCAAATAAGGTTCCATACCCACAATGGGTTTTAGGGTAGGCGTATCGACTTCCAAAAATTCATTTCGAGACAAAATCTCACGAACCATTTTGAAAACTAAAGATCGAAAAATGAGTGTATCTTTTGAGAGTGAGACCATACATTACCTCCAATGGCAAAAAAAACAAAATACCTGAATGTACGCGAAGTTCAGAATGCGTATGAAATTGTCATTTTGTCTAAAACTGTTCACAATGAGTTGGAAGAAGAAATGGATTCTGTAATGCATATGTTGTTTTTCCAAACAAGATCTCATATCCAAATGGACCTTTCTAATCTTCCCTACCTTCCTATCACACTTCTTACCAAACTCTTAAACATGGCCCGCGACCTACGATTGAAGAAACGGGTGCTTGTACTCCTCGGCCTCCCCGTCTCTAGTTATATGTATTTAAAACGCTTTGACCTCATCCGTCTCGTTTTTCCAAGTCCCGGTATCCTTAGGGAGTCTCATCGAGATTCCAGGGGATAATTTCCAAATTCACTCCCATCTCACCTAACAAAAGCATAGTCCTTTTGTCGAGAACCACACCTTTGGTGAACTCAGATGCAAACTCCACCGAAGCATAAATGGTAGATTCATAACTTTCCGTAAATTCTTTTAGATCTTTGCGAACAGGTGCTAATGTTTTAAGCAGATCCCAAATATGATCCAGTAACGGAAATTCCGGTCCAAGCTTGGAATTGAGCTGCCAATGACTCGGAATTGTCATATTTTCGATGTCTTTTACATCCGCACCGTGATAATAGTCCGGTTGGATGCCTAGTTTTTCCGTCACTTCCAGGGGCTTAAGCCTAGGTCCTGTGATGGCGAACATCGCCCACGATTTTGCTTCTCTTTGTGTTCCCGATTCCATTTTTTACTTTTTTTTTCTACTACAAGAACCAAATTGAGAAAGAACTCAAGGGAAAAACATGAAAAATATTTTGGTAATTGAGGACGATCCGGATATCGGCAACCTAATCCGGAAATCACTCGATTCTGCTCACTACACAACCTCCGTTTTCGAAAATGGCGAAGAAGGTTTGAAATTTTACAAGTCCAATCATCCTGATTTAGTGATTCTGGATCTCTCTCTCCCGGACATTGATGGTATGGAAATTTGCCGTAGCATTAGAAAGGCCGACGAAAGTACGCCGATTTTTATTCTTTCCGCAAGGACAGAAGAAATCGATCGCATCATGGGACTTGAGTTAGGTGCTGATGATTACATCACAAAACCATTTTCGGTGCGCGAATTAAAAACCCGAGTGGATGTTTTTTTTCGTCGATGGGATAAAAAAATTGGGATCAAACCCAATGTGGGCCAAGCCGGAGAAATCATTCGTGGTGCGCTTAAAATTGATTCCATTCGTCGTCGTGTCACTCTCAACGAAAACATCATCAATATTTCTAGAAAGGAATTTGACATCTTACAACTGCTAGCTGGTTCTCCGGGGAAAGTTTTTTCTCGCGAAATGATTTTGGAATCGGTTTGGGGTGTGGAATGGGATGGTTTTGAAAGGATGATCGACAGTCATATCAAACGCATTCGTTCCAAACTAGAAAAAAATTCCGCACAACCAGAATGGATTGAAACCATTTGGGGAATCGGATATCGTTTCACTGATAACTTTGAGAACATTGTTGTTCCCGATTAAGGAACCATTATGGAAGAAGTAAAAAAAGACAAATCCCTCATCGACGAAATTAAGTTGTATGAGAAAAAAGCCAAAGAAATTGAACAAAGAGCCAAGGAGAAGTATATGGAACAAGTAAGCGACATCAAACAAAAGTTAGGTAAGGCTAGCGAAGAAGCTTCTATCAAAGCAAAAGAAGTTATTGATACAGTGGGTACTTATGTAAAAGAACATCCACAAAAAGCCGCAGTGATTGGGTTTGGTGTGGGACTTGGTCTTGGCCTTGCACTTGGTTGGGTTTTTAAGAAAAAATAATTGGAACATAAAGAATCAAAACATCGTAAAAAAGGCGGAATCAAAGCCGCCTTCGAAGACCTAATCACCAAAGTGGTAGCCTATGGCGAAGTGATGGTGATTTACATCCAAAAGAACCTCCAAGTTTATATTAAAAATTTGGTATTGTCTTCTGTCTGGGTTTTCACTTCTTTTTTCCTAATCTTTTTAGGGCTGATCTACATATCCTATGGAGTTTTCCTAAGTTTTCAGAAATTTCTCACGACAGGGGATCCCATCCTTGCCAGTTTCGGAACAGGATTTGGATTTTTAGTTTTTGCCATTTTATTTTTATCACTGGTATTAAAGAAAAAATAATTCCATGCGTTTCAATCCCCTAACAGACCATGAACGGTATATAGAGAAAGATCCAAGAGACATGTCTTTATCAGAACTACGGATGTTACTCAAAATCAAACGAATGGATTTGCAACTCGGATGGAATGAATTCGAAGGCAAAATCAAATTTTGGCAACGAGTGGTTCGCACGGTGCGTGAGTCTGGAATGGTGGACCAAGTGAGAGAAGGATTCCAATCCTACCTGCAAAATAAATCTCCCAAAGAATAAGGGTTTCCCTACCAAAAGCCGATCCTTGTAAAAACAAAAAAGGATTTCTCATGGTATCAGACGAAATTTTAGTATTTACCACAATTGGCGACCGCGACATGGCCGAAGAACATATTTCTGAAATGTTAGAACAAGGAATCATTGTATCGGGCACCATCTTCCCCGAAGTAGAACTTGTTTATTTGTGGGAAGGAAAAATCACCGTCGATACCGAAAACAAAATCCTCCTCAAAGCCAAAGCAGACAAGTATGATGCGATCGAAGAGTACATCAAAAAACGCCATCCTTATATTGCTCCCGAAATCATTCGCCTAGATGTCAGTTTTGGCTCTCCCGCCTACAAGGCGTTTGTTGCCGACAAGATTAAAAAAAATAGTTGAGCCAATCTTTTTCAAACCTCCTACTCCTAAATCTACCAGAAGCCTTTCCGCTATTTAGTGGGCGCCTCGAACTTTTTTTAGTACCAAACTGTTAACGTTTAACGACCGGGCGTACTCCGGGGTCCGCCTTCGCTCCCGTCTTCGGAGGCAAAGCCTCCTCCGACCAAGCCCTTCGTATGCCCTGGCGTGGGGATGGATGGTTTAAGAAACACCATAACAAAACCTATATTTTAACCGATACCGACTCATTTTTGGCAGATCAAAGAAAACCAATTCACAAATTCAAAAACCTCATCAATCAAACAGATTCAGATTCAACAGATCTTCTATCTTGACAGCCTGCCAAATTTTGTTATGGTTAGGGAATGGATGTTACGATTCCGAAGTCTGAATTTGATCTCACTCAAACCCTGAATGGAGTATCTTTCGTGACACCAAGTCCACTCGGCTTCCACCAACAAATACTAGGAAAACTATTCTTTCAATTTCAACTCTGCTTACAAAAAGAAACGTTAGGTGCCATTTTCACCGCTCCCTTAGACGTGATTTTGGAGAAGGGAGTCAATGTCGTCCAACCAGATCTGATCTACATCAAAAATCAAAATTTGTCAATCTTCAACCCGAATGGCCACATCCACGGTATCCCCGACCTACTGGTTGAAATTATATCTCCAGGATCCATCTCTCGTGACACAGTGGATAAGTTTGCCATTTATGAAAAATATGGGGTTTCTGAGTACTGGATCGTCTTTCCCGAACAGAAAGTTGTCGAAGTATTTGTTTTAAAATCGGGAAAGTATTCCCTTACTTGTAGTACGGAAAATACAAATGGGAAGATTATTTCTTCTGCATTCCCAAATTGGCAACTTGGATTAGAACAATTATTTTCGTAAGTTCTAAACTCTTTACTAACTAGAATTTCTTAAAATCCTTAAAGAAATTAAATATCCCATTTTATTCTATCTGAGTAGAAATGATCATTTCCCATACACTAGCAAGACTGAGATAGATTTGATTTTCTGAATTTTCCACTATCAGCAGAACCTTTTTTGAAATATTCATTTTGCCCTGATACAATCCAATTTTACGTTTCTGCTTTTTATCAGGCGAGAATCGGACTAGTTTCACAATGGGTTTGCCGGCCTTGGAAATTATCACTCTTTGCCTTCTAAAGCTTGGAAAATCAACTTCGAAAGATTAGATTTCGCATCATGAATGTTATATTCCATACCCATAAATTAGCTAACTAGACGGGCTAAAGTAATTAAAATCCCGCCGAAGGTTCTTAAAAAAACCTCCCCATCCTCTAAATATGTGTTGCCAAATGGCTACACATATTTCATTAGTCAAATGACTACACAATGGATTTAAGAAGAGACGTATTCCAAGCAATTGCCGATCCCACAAGAAGAGCCATCCTCCTCCTCGTGGCCACCCAGTCCATGACAGCAGGAAGCATAGCTTCCCACTTTGATACCAAACGGCCGACTGTTTCCAAACATTTACAAATTCTGACAGAATGCGAGTTACTGGCAAAAGAACCCAGCGGTCGGGAGATTTATTACCACTTAAATCCAAACAAAATGAAAGAGATCGCCAATTTCATAGCCCCCTTCCAGAAACTTTGGGACGACCGGTTCAACAAACTAGAATCTGTGATGAAAAACTATAAAGCCAAAGGATAAAAATTTATGGAACTCAAAACAAAAGTTCATGCAGAAGACGGCAAACAAGAGTTAACGATCGAACGTGAGTTTGACCTACCTGCCTCGTTAGTTTTTAAAGCGCATACAGAACCTGAACTTATCGAACAATGGATGGGCAATAAAGTTTTGAAATTTGAAGCAAAAAACCATGGAGGTTGGATCTTTGAGACCAGAAGTCCAGAAGGGGTTGTTTTGTTCCGTGCCAATGGAGTTCTACTAAATATAAAAGAAAATGAAAGTTTTGTACGAACCTTCGAGATGGAAAACACAGGTTTCCCGATTCAACTTGAATTTTTTGAATTTCAGAAAATATCAGAAAACAAAAGTAAACTCATTATGCATATCATCTACAAGTCCGTAGAACAAAGAGACCAGATTCTAAAGATGCCTTTTGCCCAAGGAATCAATATGGCACATAACAAGTTAGAAAAAGTGATCAAAGACAAGACTTGATAAAACTCAAATCAATGAATTAGTATGGATACAAACAAAAAAAAATCTACGACAAAGCCCGCTGACTTCTTTTTTAAAGATACTAAATCCTGGAAAAAAGAGTTTGAAATTTTGCGTTCTATTGCCTTGGGAAGTAAGTTAGCAGAAGAAATCAAATGGGGGCAACCTTGTTATACTCTGCACGGACAAAACATATTCTTGTTACATGGATTCAAAGAATACTGTGCCATCTTATTTTTTAAAGGAGCCTTACTAAAAGATTCTAAAAAAATTCTTATCCAACAGTCAGAAAACGTCCAATCGGCAAGACAAATCCGCTTCCAAAATTCTTCTGAAATCACGAAACTTCAAACAGTCCTCAAATCCTATATCAAAGAAGCCATACAGGTGGAAAAATCAGGGGAAAAAGTTGCGATGAAAAAAACCTCTGAGTATGAGGTTCCAGAAGAGTTTTTAAGACACTTAGAATCAAATGCAAAGTTACACACTGCTTTTTTATCTTTAACCCCCGGCAGACAGAGAGGATATCTACTCCATTTTTCTGGAGCAAAACGCTCCGAAACAAGAGAAGAGAGAATTCAAAAACAAATACCAAATATTTTAAGCGGAAAAGGACTGAACGATTAAGCGTAAGTTATGGGAGAACTACATTTAGTGATGCACCGATCTTCGCCAACAAACAGAAATTATATTCTAATTTAGGAGAATTTTATGTCAGAGAAAACGAAAAAAATAGCGTATTGGTTCTTTACTCTTTGGTTGTCCTTGGGTATGGTATCAACTGCGATTGTGCAACTTATGAAACTTCCTGAAGAAGTAGAAAAGATAAACCAACTGGGTTATCCCAGTTATTTTTTAACACTTCTGGGTGTTTGGAAACTACTTGGTGTCATTGCCGTTCTAACGCCAAAATATGTTTTACTGAAAGAATGGGCTTATGCTGGATTTTTCTTTGCGATGTCGGGAGCTGCCTATTCACATATAGTCTCTGGTCATCCGATTGGAGAAATTTTTCCTTCGCTTCTTCTTTTGGCACTCACTGTGATTTCTTGGTACTTACGTCCAGCAAATCGCAGAGTCTGAAGAATGAAGAGCAAACTTCCTAATTTTTTAGTAAACTCTCCTCTAGATTCAAAAGAGGGGAGTAGAAATAATTTTCCTATCTATTGTTAGAAAACAAACTATTTTCCAATTTGGCTATTTATATTTCTTATAAAAAACACTACTCGCCTCAAAAAAACCCTGTAGCTTAATAATAAGGCATAAATACTCACAGGTAATAAAACTATATTGATTCTCGCATATGAAGTTGCTAAATGCCAAGTGATATCTTGGATACTGAATACATAAATAATGTTATAGCCGCTGATAAGAATCAAAAGGGAAAAGCCAATGCCAACTAACCTTAGCTTTTTGGAAATAAATAAAGAAATCATTGAAACCAAAAAGAGACCATACATTTGCTTAAAATGAAATTGGTAAGAATAAGTTATAATTGAGGGGATTCGGGTCGTAAGTGCATTCGATAACTCTGCAGGTTCTAAAAGTATGGCAAATTTAAAATCTACATTCCCAAAACCATTGGATAATTTTGGTGTAAATAAGATGAAAAGAAAAGGCAATGTTGTTCCTACTACCAAACTGAGAACAGATTTGATAATTTGCAGGTTTCTCGTTTTATGCAAAAGTATAAATACTGCATACAAAAAAGTTATTATAAAAAACAAAATCCCCTCAGTCTTAATTATAATTGGCAAACTAATACAAATTCCAAGTAAGAATACATCAAGCAACTTTTTTGGTTTAATGGAATGAGCACTGGAAATAGATATCAGAAGTATCAGAGATAAAGGCAGTTCAGCACATAAGTCAGTCGAAATTTGGAAAAATTTCAAATTTGAATATAGCAATGCTAACCCAATTAAGGCCAAAGTTTTTTGTTTTATTCGATCAAGAAAACTGAAAACAATAAAAAATGTACACAAGATACTAATGAAGTAAAGAATTTCTATAAGCCAATCGGATAACATTATCCCAATTAAGGTTACAAAAATAGGTAAGCCTATTGGATATTCTGGGTGAATACTTGCCATCACAGGAAGGCTTACTTTTCCATTATTTATGTATTCATAAGTAATGGATTTTGACTTTAAGCTCCAGTTTGCCCAAGAATCCCACATGCCATAAAGCTCTATATCCCATCGAATAACAAAGAGGGTTGATAAGAAAAATGTAATAATCGCACTTAGGAATAATATTTTTTTCTGTTCTTTTAGAACTTCAAATAAATGTTCCCTATTGAACCAAAGCGCAAAGAAGGTTATGACTATAGGGAAAATGGGGAAAGTTGATCTATACATAGTCGGCACATGCTGTACAAACAAAAGTGTATATAATACCAATAGATATAAAAATGAAATTAACTTCATATTGATTTGGAAAGTAGCGTATAGTGCTCGGAAAAGTTTAACAATCGAAAACTTTGAAAGTTTTCGATTTGGGTCATATTTTTATTTAAAATCAAAAAATATCCATCACCATGAAGGGATCTTTTGTTCGAAAGATCAACTAACTCAAATTTACAAGGGAGTAAAGCAAATGTAATTGCTTGGCTTGCATCAACTTTTTCTGGATTCATAGCTTCTGGATTAACGTAAATCACGGAAGAACATTTTTTTCGAATGGGGGAAGAAATCACCTCCAGTTCAGTAATGATAGAAGTTGCATCTCGTTCCGAAATCAAATCTGTGTAAAGAGTCGCTATCTCTCTATATTTCAAATATATTTTCAATATAGATTTTAATTCTTTATAATTTCTTTGCACTAAAAAGAAGCAAAATATTATAGCTAGGCAATTAATACATTTGTAAGTTGTAAGTTGTAAGTTGTAAGTTGTAAGTTGTAAGTTGTAAGTTTTTAATACTGATCATTGATTTTGCCTAATAGTCTAAAATAAAACTCTTGTTACAATTTTTTATATCTATTTTCAACAGCAACTCTTTATCAACTAACTTCAATTGTAAAGAAAATAAAATTGCCATCATTAAACTAAGCTTTTTCCAGGCATTTTAAAAAGTCTCATTTTGACCCAAATTTTTTGTATTCCCGATACCAATGGTAACAACCATAAAAGGCAATGAGTAAAAACACAACGTACTCTGCAGTAACAAAGGGAATCTCTTTTAGAGAATACAAACCAATACAAACCACGTCCACAAGAACCCATAAAAACCAAGATTCTAGTATCCGTCTCGCCAAAAGAAAATTTGCCACGATGCTTGCAGTGGTAGTGAATGCATCCCAGTATGGGTAACTTGGTGGCATCTTAAAAATATTGGGGAGTAAACTAGGTAAATAAAAAGTAAATTCCCCCAATAGATAAGTAGATACTAATATGGTAGAAAACAATATTGTATTTTTTTTCCAGCCCAATGAATGAATCTTCAAAAAATATCCTGACTTTTTACGCCATACCCACCATCCATAGATACTTGATCCAAAAAAATAAATTTGTAATAACATATCCGAATAGAGTTGGATCTGAAAGAACAAAAAGAAAAAACAGATGGAGTTAAATATCCCGATGGGCCAAGTGAGGATATGATTTCGTGAGGCCAAATATACACAAACGAGTCCAGAGCTTGTTCCAAAAAATTCGAGTACCGATAATGGATATCCAAAACAAACAAATAGTGTATAGTCTAAGGAAATAAAGTGTGAGACTGTATCCATTTAGTATTTAGAAATTGATAAGAGGTATTTTCTATTTGAAACCAAACTGTTTTTCGTATTTTTCTTTTTGTTAAATCCGAAAAAAATCTTCTTTAAACCCTTTTTCTCCAAGCCATTTACTTTGTAAAAGATTGTATCCTACGATTTCAAAATCACGAGAAATCCATTTTCTGTATTTTTTTTTGGTTCTAGAGAAGGCATACGGGTCAGTGAATGACATCTCTTCCTTCATCACCGCATAGTCTTCGTTTGTCGGAACAGTGAAATACAAGTAATTACAATATTTTGCCATTTTTTCCAAAACACCAGGGATCATTCCATCGGGGAGGTATTGGATCACAGAATTACAAATCCCAAGTTCTACTGGTTCCTTTTCTAATTTAGGAAGTTTGAAAGTTTCTAAAGATTCATGATAGAGATGGAATTTGTCAGAACGTTTCACCCAATCTTTTTTCTTTAGGTCTTCGTAGGCTTCTTTGGAAGCATCCACGGCATACACTTTCACTGGGGAAAAAGTTTTTACCATCTCTCTAAGGAGAATCGCCTTCCCAAATCCAAAATCAGCCATTTTGTAAACAGGAATTTCCATCAGTTGAAACAAAGCTCTTAAATACTCAGCATGTTGTTTGGCATTATAAGAACCATCGACATCCAACCCATTACCGTAAATATCTGACCAATACGACCCATCGAACTCTTTGCCATTTTTACCAAAACCAAAGTTTTTTTTGTTCAAAAAACTCTTCATTAGAATTGGGTCCCTAAACTTTGTAATTCACGTATCATTTCTTTGATGTATTTCGGTTCTTTTGTTAGTTGTTCTACTTCCTTTTCATACGTTTGAGTCACCATTTGGTTGTCTATTTTTACACGTTTTAAATAGGTATTTAAGGTTTCTTTTGTGATTTTTCTTTCTGGAAATTCAGCCATCAAGGGATGTGAAAAAAACCTCTGCCGAATCGAATCTTCCAAATCACGAATTTTTGTTTTGATGATACCCACAAACCGTTTGATCGAAGTATCTTGGAAAGATACATCTGTTTGTTGGTTGGGGATAAGTTCATCTACTTGCATTTTAATTTCTAAAATTTCTGCAATATTCATATTGTCTCTCGCACCGGAGAGTTTAGTCATAAGTTTTGATTTTTTTTCCCGCAAAGTTGGGTCCTGTTCTTTGTCGGGATGAATGAGTTTGGCTAAATTTTTGAAAAGTGTATTGATGTCTGTGCTTAATAGACGTTCCGATTCTAAGATCTTTTTTTCCTTCTCGGTTTGTGATTTGGTTTTCTTTCTTTCACTCGACTGGGAACCTCTACTTCTAAAGTAATCCGATCTGTATTCTTCATACTTTTCACGAAATTCTCTATATTTTTCTTCGTGAGATTCCCTTTCCTCTTCCGAATCAAACCCAGTTCGATTCATATCATCCAAATCAATTTCTACTCCAAATGTATTTTTGATTCTAGATTCCATTTGGTTTTTATATCGAAGGCGTTCTAGACGTTCAAATTTAGTTTCCAATTGGTCACGATACTTTCCATAGAATGTAGAGTCTTCCATCATTGAATCATTACACATTTCCAAAAGATAACGTCGTAAAAATTCCCTTTGCATCTTACCAAAAGAAAGTTTTTCTTCAATTAGGATGGCACACATCAGTTCAAAACGTGTTCGCTCTAATTTTTTCTGTTTTTCTAATTCGGGTAAAACATCATTTATATAAGTTTCATTGACTAGTTGAAATAAAGGTTCAATTTCTCTGGAACGTTCTAAGGTCTCTTTGTGTTTACGGAGAGCATCGTTAAACTCTTTTTGGGCTTTAGTTTGGTTGGAAGAAATTCCCGTCCAAATCAGAGTTTCCTCTGCGGTTTCTATAGGTTTGGATTTTTGTTTTGGCATTACGGGAAAAGAAAAAGTCGCCAGATAACCTGTATCTGGCGATGGTTCGAGGTTGTTTCGCTAAAATCTTATGCTTTCATTAAATTCAAAGCTGCACCAGCTTTGAACCATTCGATTTGTTGCGCATTGTAAGTATGGTTGACTGGAATTTCGTCCTTTTTGCCATCCTTATGGTTGAATACAAGTGTCAGTGGTTTTCCTTCTGCAAAACTGATTAAGCCTACAATATCAATCACATCGTCTTCTTGGATTTTATCGTAATCTTCTTTGTTTGCAAAGGTAAGTGCCAACATCCCTTGTTTTTTCAAGTTTGTTTCGTGAATCCGAGCAAACGATTTTACAAGTACGGCTCTTACACCTAAATGTCTTGGTTCCATGGCAGCGTGTTCGCGAGACGAACCTTCCCCATAGTTTTCATCCCCAACCACGATGGATCCAATCCCTTGGGCTTTGTAAGCTCTTTGAGTTTGCGGAACTGGTTCATAGTTTCCAGTGAGTTGGTTTTTCACCTCATTGGTTTTGCTATTGAAGATGTTTGTCGCTCCAATAAGTAAGTTGTTGGAGATATTGTCCAAGTGCCCACGAAATTTTAACCAAGGACCTGCCATAGAAATATGGTCAGTAGTACATTTTCCTTTGGCTTTAATGAGGAGTTTCAGACCTTTAAGATCAGTTCCTTCCCAAGCTTTGAAAGGTGCTAGGAGTTGGAGTCTAGTGGAAGCTGGATCTACAATCACCTGTACGCCTGAACCATCTGCAGCAGGAGCAATAAAACCAGCATCCTCTACCGCAAAACCTTTGCTAGGTAGTTCTTCCCCTGTAGGTGGATCAAGTTTGACTTGTTCTCCTTTTTCATTGGTAAGAGTGTCTGTGAGTGGATTGAATCCTAAGTCCCCGGCAATGGCCAGAGCCGTTGTGATCTCTGGTGAAGCCACAAAGGCATAAGTGTTTGGATTTCCATCTTGGCGGGCTTGGAAATTTCTGTTAAAGGAATGAACAATGGTGTTCTTTTCTTTTTTATCCGCACCCACACGAGACCACATTCCAATACACGGTCCACAAGCGTTAGAGAAAACTTTAGCTCCAATTTTATGGAAGGAATCAATGAATCCGTCTCTTTGGATGGTGTAACGAACCAGTTCCGATCCAGGAGTGATGGTAAACTCTGCTTTGGTTTTTAAACCTTTGGCAGCGACTTGTTTGGCAAGAGAAGCAGCTCTTGAGATATCCTCATAAGAAGAGTTGGTACAAGAACCAATGAGTCCTACTTCTACTTTGAGTGGCCAACCATTCTTTGCTGCTTCTTCTTTCATTTTGGAAATAGGAGTCGCAAGGTCCGGAGTGAAAGGGCCATTGATATAAGGCTCCAAAGTATTGAGATCAATTTCTATCACTTGGTCAAAGTATTTTGCTGGGTCTGCATAAACTTCCTTGTCCGCAGTGAGATGTGTTTTGTATTTGTTGGCAAGATCAGCCACATCACTTCTGTTAGTGGATCTTAGGTAACGTTCCATAGATTCGTCATAACCGAAAGTGGAAGTGGTTGCTCCAATTTCAGCACCCATGTTACAGATAGTTCCTTTTCCCGTACAAGAAAGGGATTCCGCACCAGGACCAAAGTATTCTACAATGGCGCCCGTTCCGCCTTTCACAGTGAGAATTCCTGCTACTTTTAAGATAACGTCTTTAGCTGTGCTCCAACCATTTAGTTTTCCTGTGAGTTTGACACCGATGGCTTTTGGCCATTTGAGTTCCCAAGCAAGTCCTGCCATAACATCACATGCATCTGCTCCACCCACACCAATCGCAACCATCCCAAGACCACCAGCGTTCACTGTATGAGAGTCAGTTCCAATCATCATCCCGCCGGGGAAAGCGTAGTTTTCTAAAACAACTTGGTGGATGATACCTGCACCTGGTTTCCAGAAACCAATTCCATATTTGTTAGAAACGGAGGATAAAAAATCATATACTTCTTTGTTTTCTTTGACAGCAATTCCGAGATCCACACCGGATTCGTCTTTTGCCGTGATCAAGTGGTCACAGTGAACGGTGGAAGGAACCGCTACTTTTTTACGACCCGCTTGCATAAATTGGAGAAGCGCCATTTGCGCTGTTGCATCTTGCATGGCCACTCGGTCGGGAGCAAAGTCCACGTAATCAACACCGCGACCAAAACTCTTCGTTGGGTTTCCGTCCCAAAGGTGGTTGTATAAAATCTTCTCTGTAAGTGTGAGGGGCCGACCCAATAACTTCCTGGCTTGTGTGATGGTCGCTTCCATTTTGGAATAACGTGCCGCAATCATTTCTATATCAAATGCCATCTGAACCTCTTATACCTATCAGACCGCAGGAAAAAAGGGAATCAATCGAAAATTAAACTACAAGTGCTAAAATCAGTAAAATTGGTACTAAGAGAGAACCAGTTTCTTTTCTATCCGTCGATACGGACGTAAACTTCGTCAGCTTTGAGGATGAGGCCCGATTTGATTTCGATGAGTCTTGTATTGACAAAAACTCCGTCTTGGTATGGAGTCACAATTCCTGTAATGATGACATCAAGTTTCAAAACATCGCCTATTTTCCGCAAGGTGGCAGTGTCTGTAGGTGAATCCAAACCAAGGCCTGCTTCTTTCAAAACTTTTTGGTTGGCCAGGCGGTCTAAAATCTGGAACCGGTCTTTTTTTACAAGTTCCGTAGTGAGTTTCTCTGCGAGGATTTCACCATAAGGGCTTTTTTTACCTTCATGGTCTAAAAATGTCAAAACGACGAGGCGTTGTGGTTGGAAATAAAAACCTTTTTCAGATAGGGAAACTGCTAATTGTTCCAGTGGGGCAACGGAAGGTTTTTTAGGTTTAGATTCTCTCTCCTCTCCCAAATAACAAGCGCTAATGCTAAATAAAATCCCAAACAAAATTATTTTAAAACGCAAGTTCCATCCCAAGTGAAGTAACATATTCATAAAACGATTTTCCATTAAAGCCATTCCCATACATAAAACCACCAGGAACCCCGAGCAGCATACCGTCTTTATAGAATTGGTTCTGGAAATTAAGAAAAAAAGTAGTTTTTAGGCGGCCCGGTGGTTTACCACGGAAGGAGGCAGAAAAGGTTTCAGGAGATCTACCATTATGATCCTTAACCTGCAATAGTGGATCATTAAAGACATTGAATATCTGATTGCCCACATACAAAGAATAACTTTTGGATGAACCCAAAAAGAAAATGAGACCGAGTGATGCATTGTCCTGTGCAGGAGAGAACCCAAGTTGACCATGTGGAATCGAACCTGGCCTTGGATTTAAATAATTGTATTTTAAGTTTAATTGGACTTTGTCGCTACCGAAAAAAAAAGAAAACTTACCACCTTCTGCGCCATAAGCAAGAACAGGGTTTTCCGTTTTTACATTATATACAGACGTTTGCACTTTCAGAAACTGCGAAGGGTTAAAACTCCCTTGGTATTCATACGATTGCCTAGGATCAAATAACGATCGTTTATTGGTCTCCAGCTGGCGAAAGATAAGGGCTGCCGATGGATGAACCGGTGCCGCAAGAGAAGGTTGTGATAAGGAAGGTTCTCCGGTCAACTTTGCATCCCAAACTAACGCTGTCTGTTGTGAGAAGTCAAAATCCAATTTAGATCCAGTATTTGAGAACGGATTTCACTGTGAAGGATTATAACCCTCTTTCCTATAAGAGGTTAAAGGATTTGAAGAAAGAAATTTTAGAGAATCCTTATATTCGGAAGTTTGACTGTCCCCATCGTTTGATTCAATTCTCATTCCAGTTTGGCGTAAGGATCCATCGCCCAACTTATGTGAGTTTGACGAATCAAATTCTCTTATACCTGAGTCTTTTAAAGGCGCAATAAAAACAACCCCCAGAAGACCTAGACCTGAGAATAAGGAAACAAATACCGAAGCTTTCGGGGAGTACATAAAGAGACTAAGAAACATATTTCCTAATTTCCTATGAATGTAAATCTATTTTTGAAATAGGAACATTGAATCCCCATAAGAATAAAAGCGAAACCTGTTCTGCAATGCATATTGATAAACATCCAACACAAGTTGGGTATTTGCAAAAGCACTCACAAGAAGCAAGAGGCTGGACTTAGGTAGGTGAAAGTTTGTAATCAGTCCTTGTACGGATTGAATCCTGTTGCCTGGCGACAAAAAGATGTCAGTTTGACTTGATCCTACCTTATATTTCTGTAATTGAGAATCAAAAACAGTTTCTAAAACGCGAAGGGTGGTCGTTCCTACGGCAATGATCCGTCTCCCCTCTTTCCGCGCATCGTTTAACTTTGATGCTGTGGATTCGGAAACAAAGTACTTCTCCTTATGTAAAGTCTTAGTTTGCCATTGTTCAGGAGTTAATGGACGAAATGTCCCATAACCAATCTGTAATTCCACGGGGAGAAACTCGGCACCAAGTTTACGAAGACTCTCTTTTAAATCTTCAGTAAAATGTAATCCTGCGGTTGGAGCCGCCACTGATCCAGATCGGTTTGCAAAAATAGTTTGGTATCTAATCTTATCCTCTTCGGTCACATTGCGTTTCAGATAGGGGGGGATTGGGATATTTCCAAAGATTGCGAAATCAGAATCAGAAATGGGGGTTTCAGAGAATAAAATGGAAAGTTCTTCTTTGGGACCCTGAAAAGAAAACCGAAAGTTTTTAAATCCGACCGGAGAGAGCATTTCACCTAATTTAAGTTTTGCTCTATTTTTTAAGATACATAACCAACCTTGGTTGGATTGATCCACTGATTCCAAAAAGATCGATTCATGGATACGACCCGATTCTACCTGCAAATACACACGGCGATAGGATACTTTTGTCTCATTGTATACAAAAACATCACCAGGACGCACAAGAGCCGTGATATCTCGAAACAAAGGTGCTTCCCAAAACTTAGATTGTCCTATGTCAACAACCAAAAGCCGAGATTCATCCCGATTTTCTAAGGGGAATTTGGCAATTTGTTCATCGGGGAGGTGGAAATCGTATTCATTTAAAAAATCCATCTTTGTATAGCCTTGGGAAAACCTTGTCAATTAACCAGAAATATTGGGAATGGTAGGAGAACTATGTGGAAATTTTTAGAAACCCTAGAGAAACGTGGAAAATGGATTCTCTGCATTTTACTCGTGATATTTCTCGTCCTTTCCGTTTCTAGATCCAAACAAAAATCGGATTTTTTGGATTATTACCATGCAGCAAAACGTTGGGCAACTGGAGAGAATTTATACCGGTTTGATGCGGCTTTCGAACTCCAGTCCAAAGTAAAAACCATGGAAGATATCTTCCGACCTGAGAATTTTCACCTGTTGACAGCTCTCCAAAACGAAACAGCGACTTATATTTATCCTCCCCTATTTTCTTTTTTACTCATTCCTTTTACTTATCTCACAGAACCAAATGCGGCATTACTTTTTGAACTATTGAGTTGGATTTCTCTATTGGCAATTTTATACCTTATTTTCCAGAACAAAGAACTTTCCAACCGAAGTGTGCCTTTTCCATATTTAATTCTACTGGCAACCTTAGTATTTAATTTTCGGTTTTTAGAAAGCCATATCCAAAACAATCAAGTAGGATTACTTCTCATATTACTTGTGTTAGTATCTCTCACTGTAAAATCACACTGGCGAAGTGGTATCCTTTTAGCACTTGCGGTCAGCATCAAAATCACTCCGCTGGTATTTATTTTTGTATATGTTTATGAAAAACAATATAAAAGAATCCTTTGGTTTTTGATTGGAATTTTTGTCTGGAATGCGGTCCCACTTCTGTATCATTGGGATTATACCATTCAAATGACAAACGAATGGCTGACAGAAATTTTAGGAAATGCTTTTAGCAACCCCCTTCTCCGTTCTTGGAAAAATAACCAATCCTTAAGTTCAACTCTCGCAAAATATTTTGTCCCAGGTGCGGATATGATGAACCAACCAACATACGGATTGCCCTTTATCATTCTTTCCCTTCCAATGTTAAAGATCATTCAACTTGTATTTATGGTTTTGTTTGGCATCCCTCTCCTATTACTTTGGAGAAAGGAAAATAAAAAATGGGAAATCATTTCTCTATTATTTTTGGTTTCAGCACTTTTCAGTGGAATTAGTTGGATTCATAGTTTTATCATTTGTTTGATTCCCATCTATTTCATTCTGAATCAAGTTATGAGTTCACCAAACGACAAAAAAGAAACATTTGTTTTAATCTTAATTTTGAGTTTACCACTACTGGCCCACAGAACCTTCGTCGGATCAAAAATTGAAGCCGCACTTTCAATGTTTTCCATTTTATTTTATACAACCAGTCTCTTATATTTCTATATTGTAAGGTTTGCATTACGTGAAACAGAAAATCGGAATTGATGTTAGGCCGCTGGCCTATGGGATGACCGGGAATTCTCGGTATTTAGCTGAAGTCCTTAAAGTCATTCTACCCAAACACAAAAAGAAAGAATTTTTTTTATACACAAATAAACCGATCCATCCGGTATTTCAAAACTTACTTGGACCTAATACAAAAGTAGTTCTTGAACCAAAAAAAATCCCTGGACCAATTTATTTAAATTTTATTTTACCAAGACGTTTAAAACAAGATGGGATTGAAGTTTTTTGGGGCACCATACAAATGTTACCTTTTTTAAAACTTCCTATTCCAAGTTATGTAAATTACCATGACCTCAACTTCATATCGGCCCCAGAAACCATGGCGAAGTGGAACTATTGGCAACACAAACTCCTCTCTCCTATAACAATGAAAAATGCAGATAAAATCTTTTGTTTGTCGAAAAATACAAAAGAAGAAATTGCAACTTTTCGTCCTGAATATGAAAAAAAATGCATCGTAGTTTATCCTGGTGTATCGAAACAAAAAATAACAAAAACTAAAACCAATTTTCCTAAAGATTTTTTTCTGACAGTGGGAACCTTAGAACCAAGAAAAAACATCAACCGTTTGGTGGATGCATTTTTGGATTTTAAAACCAAACATCCCAAAGACAAAAATTCCCTACTCGTCATGGGACGAAGAGGATGGGGAGAAGAAGGTGAGTTTTTATACCAAAAATTAAAAGACCCAAAAATCCAAAGTTTAGGAATTCAATTTCTAGAAAACCCAGATGATGCAACGTTAACAGAAGCGTTTAAACAGTGTAAGGCGTTTTTCTTCCCTTCTTTACACGAAGGGTTTGGACTTCCTTTATTAGAAGCTATGTTAGAGGACAAATGCTGTGTAGCCTCCAACATTCCCGTATTTAAAGAAATTTTATCTGACAAATGTGATATCTATGTTCCCCCAAAAGAAACAAAGGTTTGGACTCATAGTTTTGAATTGATGTCTGGACCGAAAAAATCCAGGTCTCCCAAATTCCCCGCCAAACAATGGACATGGGAAGAAACAGCAAAAAAAATAGAAGAGGTACTCTTTCAATGAAAATCATGAACAAATGGATATCCAAATGGAAAGAGTTCCAAAGTAAAAAAGAAACTGCCTACTTTGGAACTTCGTTATACGATGAGTTAACCGTAAACCCAATCCCTTCCTTATTACTCATTCTCGCCACAGTTCTTATTTTCACATACAGTTTACCGTATGCATTTTATTTAGGTAAGTTTTTCTATTGGTTTGTGGGGGTTTTAGAAATAACTAAAGTCTTAAAAATTCCTTTTTTAGATGAACTTCGCCATTACCATTATCTCTCTATCTTTGTTTATTTTTACATCGCAACATCTCTCTTAATTGATGTTAGTCGCCTCTTAAATTTATGGAATCGTCGAACTGTCATTGTTAAAAATGAGGTTTGGCAAATTCGAAGATTTGGGTTTGGGAAAAAACTCACCAAGTTTAATTTAGAGACAGAAGGTTTAGAACTCGGGTATGAACATGGTGGACTGAGTGATTATTTGGGATGGAACCGAATGATTTGGGAAAAGAATGGAAAAACAATATTCACCACTCCCTATTTCTTTCCTTATAAAAAAAATCGAACCATTGTGAATCGAATTTTAAAACGTTAGAGTGGAATTGAACTCTTGAAGAAGTTATTCATTCTCCTTTTACTACTCGTTCTTTTTTTATTCCATCTAAGATACCTTTCGCGAGCCTTTGATTGGGATTCTTGTGTTTATGCTCTGAATATCCAAAAGGACCGAGTGGAGTCAGCATTTTTTAATCCCCACCATTTAGGATTTGAATCTTCGGGACTACTCTATTGGAAAATGCTTCGTTCTATCTATCCGACAACGGATATTATGTTTTTCTTGCGATTACGAATTCTTAGTTTTTCCCTATTTTTTTTGGGACTCTTTATTTGGCTTTACTACAAACTATACAAAGATTTAATCCTTGGAATCATTCTTGCCCTTGTTATCCAAGTAAGCCAAGCTTTTTGGTTCTATAGTTTACACAATGACACCCCACTCATCCACTCCTGTTTGATGGCTCTTTTGTTTTTATTTACTATTTATTATCTAAGGTCGGGACTACATACAAGGCACCTAATGGTTTTGTGGATCATCCAACTTTTTAGTATCTATTTCCACCAATCCAATGTCATTCATTTTGGGATGGTCCCGATGGCAATCTTCATTTCACCTAACAGAAGTTTTGGCAAAAAACTTAGAATCATATTAGTTTATTTGACATGCCTGGGTGTTGCGACCATTTTATCATATCTTTTTGTCGGATTCATTATCTTAAAACGAGGACTCGGGCCTCTTGATGAAAAACATTTTTCTTTTTGGATGTTCTTGTATGCAGCCATTAACCGCTGGGGTACAAGCCTCGGGGAAGAAAAAAACTATGTATTGTACTTCTACCGAGGAATTGGAGATGCGTTTCTTGTATTCCAGAACGTCATTCCTAAATTCCGAGTGAACCTCTTTGACTTCCAGAACCCAAAATACCTTCCCTACAATTTGAATCTTTTATTCTGGATTTTTAGTTTGTGCCTAGGAATTTTGAATTTCCGTACTATGTGGGCACGATACAAACAAGAACTATTAGTGATGACGTTTTGGATCTTACCTTCGATTGGATTTTATACATGGTGGGAAGGATATTTTTTTGAATTTTGGGTGGGAACCACCATTGCTCTTTGGATACTTAACTCCTATACCTTAAAATCTCTATCAATACCAATGTTACCAAAATTTTCCGCTGCCATTTTTCACACGATTTACCTTACATTATTCCTTTTTTACTTCAGTACTAATTTTACGTTTTCTACTCTTCCACGATCCATTGGTCCAAAATTTGGCTACACCGAAGGAATCCAGGGACCCGTTGAAAAGTTAGCAAAAGAATCAATTTACCGCTAGGAACCAAACAAATGTTATTTAACTCTTTTGAATTTTTAGTTTTTTTCTTTGTGACGATCATAATTGGGAATCTTCTAAAGAATCGTTGGCAAAAACTTTTTTTCCTACTCTCCAGCTATTACTTTTATATGGCTTGGCAACCTTCTTCTATTGCCTGTACGGCGATGGCTGCTGATGGATTCAAATTTTACACAGACAGACTTTATTGTGATTTTAAAATCAACCCTTACGTTTTTGTTCTAATTTTTTCAACGGTAATTGATTACTTTGCAGCAAGGTTCATCGAAGCAAAAAAAGACGGAGATAGTACAAGAGGTTGGTTACTCGTACTTTCTCTTGTTGTTAATATTGGAACTCTTGGATTTTTTAAATATACAGACTTCCTACTCGGAGTCATTAACGATATTAATCTTTTAGGTGACTACCAATTCGCAAAACAAAACATCATCCTCCCTGTTGGGATTTCCTTTTATACATTCCAATCAATGAGTTATACCATCGATGTATACAATCGCAAAATCGAAGCAAGGAAATCGTTCCTTGATTTTGCCTTGTATGTGACCTTCTTTCCACAACTCGTTGCCGGTCCCATTGTCCGTGCAGAAACTTTTTTCCGCGACTTAGACTTTCGTCTCGGTGTATATAAAGAGAATATTGATGCTGCCTTTGCTTTGATATTGATTGGTTTCACAAGAAAAATCGTTTTCGCAGACAACCTGGCGCGAGTGGTCGACTCAACATTCTCTAATTATCAAAACCTAAACTCAATTGAAATTTGGACGGGAGCCCTTGCCTTTGGATGGCAAATTTATTTTGATTTTGCAGGATATACTGACATTGCTATCGGTGTGGCTAGATTGTTTGGATTCCAGTTCAATCCGAACTTTAACTTCCCCATGTCGTGCAGAAATATTGCCGACCATTGGTCAAGGTGGCATATTTCCTTTTCTACATGGATCAGAGATTACATATACATTCCGTTAGGTGGTTCTAGGGTCAGTGTCATTATGTACATTCGTAACATTATGCTCACCTGGTTATTTGCGGGATTATGGCATGGTGCGGCTTACCACTATGTGGGCTGGGGAATTTGGCAGGGCACTATGTTACTTTCCCACAAGTTCTACGGTGACACCAAACTGGCTAAATTCCTGAATGGAAAAGGTGGTAAAGTATATGATTTATTTGCCCGTATTTTCACCATGTTTTGTTTATCATTTGGATTTATCATGTTCCGTGCCGAAACAATGGAAAAAGCAATCCCGATGATGAAAGCCCTGGTTTTTCTAAATGATTCCGTAGCTCCAGTTGCAAGATGGTCTAACTACCGATTTGGTATTTTACTCGTAATTTGTTTTACTGCTAGTTACATTTTTTCCAAAAGACAAATCCCTACTCTTCTTACAGGTAGTTGGTTGAAGTACACAACCTTCGTCATTGTAAACATATTATTATTATTATTATTTGGAGTCACTGAAAGCCAGAACTTCCTCTACTTTCAATTTTAATTATGAACTTACTAAAAGAAACCATCTCATTTCTGACTGATAAAAAATTAGTCTCAGCAATACTCTTTTTATTAGTATTGGAATGTTTACTTCAGTTCGGTTTGTACAAACCCTACCTAAAGAAAAATTCCTATGCCTCCAATATCAACCGAGTCACAGAACATGTAGTTTCAAAAAGAGATGTATTGGACCCCGATATTTTGATCGTAGGAACATCTGTAGCTTTTGAAGGAATAAGCATTCGTATGCTTAACGATGAACTAAAAAGGGCTGGATGGAAAACTCAATCCATTGCCGTTCGAGGTTCCGAGCTCGTAGTCCAACATCGAATTTTAGAAGAATATTTAGATAAGTTTCCAAATGTAAAAATCATTCTCCATGTGATGGAACCTGGAATGCCATGGGTCGATAGAAAGTATATTGTGGATCCTACATTAGCGATGTTATCGGAACTAGGGAACTTCAAAGCAATTCCCACAGTTTTAGATTTCGAGTACAATCTGGAGTTTCCAAACTACCTCTACTTGATTTTTAAATCTGTAGCCTATCGCAAGGATTTATCTGATTTGGTTATCAATTTTAACGAAAGGTTAAAGGCAATTTCGAGAAAGAACAAAAATCCGAATTTGAATCCTTGGGATTATGAAAACGATCATCCAGAATCAATTGATGAATACCGACTTACAAGCGTAGATGATTGCCTAAATCGGTTGGCTCTCCACCTTCCTTTAGAAATCCCCAAAGCATCTAATCCTGACCATAGACGTATGTTGTTTGAAACTTGTGGCATTGCAAGTGTTGTCCCACAAGATTCAAATGCCACCGAGGATACAAAAAGATATTTTAGACGGCTGAAGAAAATGTACAACTTCATTGGGAACCGAAACATTCACATCATCAATGTATTTGCACCATATTCCGATGTAATTCGGAAGGTAAACAACGAAGGTAGAATGAAAGTCTGGCATGATGGATTATCAGAAGCACTAACATCTCACCAAAATTTAGATGAAATGGACCTACAAGATTCCCTTGGAGATTCTAACGGGAAATATTGTTTTGATTTAATTCACTTGAATGAAGCAGGAATGAAAGAATTTACTAAAATCCTTGCTAAAAATTTGGAGAAAAAACTTGGGAACCGATGACATCACACTAAGCCAATTACAATCGGAAGTAGATGATTGGATTCAAACCATTGGAGTTAGATATTTTTCTGAACTTACCAATTTGGCAATTCTAATGGAAGAAGTGGGTGAACTTTCTAGGCTTATGGCAAGAAAGTATGGGGATCAATCCTTCAAACCAGGAGAATCCGCTGACGATATCCCAAGTGAGATTGGCGATATTTTATTTGTTCTCACCTGTTTAGCCAACCAAATGGGAATTTCTTTACAAGATGTGATTCAAACAACGATCAAAAAAAATACCAAACGTGACTTGAACCGTCACAAAAATAATCCAAAACTTTAAACAAACTAACCGATGGAAATTCCTGCTTCTCTCCGAATTGCATTCCAATAGGCAGATAAGTGAGCAGGATGAGAATTCATATCGGAGATACAATAATCAAACTTAGTGCGAAAGATAGGATTTGTATCTAATATAGATTCATATTTAGAATAGTCCAAATACATTTCTCGAAAAAACTGTTTCTGCCCCTCAAAATCATAATCTTCACGAAAAAACATATAAGCATGGGCCAAGTCGTGAAGTAAATGTTCAAACGCATCTCGTTTGCCTTCGACCAAACTCCCATTCATAGCATCAATCCAGCTGATAGTAGAATATCTGTAACCATGGCTTTGTGATTCCAACATTTCCAAAGAACTAGGATTATAGTCTATGAGTCGGATATCCCACTCACCTATATGCCATTTCCAGAGTGCAAAACGTACGGTATCTGGCATCCCGTAAAATCGAACTACCTCTAAAAATTCTTTGGATTGATTCCTGTTGGGTAATGGTTTCCCCATCCGCAAAAACGGATGTCTTTTCACTCGGCGTTCTAAGTATAATAATACAATTTGAAAGGTAAGTTGGCTGTCGGATATCTGACCTGTTTCCCAATCAATTTTCAGTGAAATCAAATTTGGAAGAATGGATTCTGCTTCTTTTTTTAATTCTACTTCAGGGATACAGATTTTTTTGAAGGAGCCATAAATACGGCCATTGTCGTGAGGCATAAAGAATTTAATGAGACAGTCCGTAGTATTCCGTTTCTAAATGGAACATCCCTCCAATCTCCCCTCCAAGAAAAAACAAAGTCCCATCCGAAAATTTCACACCACTGTGTTTTGTTACACTATACTTAGCCATACCCATATCAAAGAAATTATTACTTTTTGCATAATCAAGTTTTTCCATAACGCGGCTTGGTTCGCTTGTATTGTATCGGTATCCCCCACCATAAAAAAGAACCCCACCGTCTGGAAGCTCTGATGCAATACTCCACTCCCTTCTAAATTTCGAGTTGGCAACCGTTAAAATTTGATTTCGAGTTCTATCATACAGCATAGTAGAATTGTTTAAATTAGACAGTTGTGCTCCATAAATTAAAACATTCCCATCCACCAACTTCATACACTTCAATGCACCAACAGGAACAGGCAAAGTTGGACCCCAAGAAAAAGTTTGTGTGATAGGATCATAAAACTCAGTTGTATCTTTAGGTGCGAAGATTCCGTCAGTCCCGCCGATTACAAATACTCGGCCATCATCCAGTAACACGGAACAAGAAAACGATCTTGGAGTCATCATCTTATTGGTAAGCTCAGTAAAGGTACCGGTAGCAGGATCATATATCTCGGCAGTATTTAAAGAGAAAAAAGCCAAAGGTGTCATAGGATCAAGCTCATACTCGCGAATACCACCTAACACTATCACCTTTCCATCTTGAAGTTTGACAATATTATGCAAATGTCTTGGACCATTCATACTCCCCGTAGGAGTGAATGTTGTAGTCTCTGTATCAAATATATAACTCGACGTAAGGGCATACGGACCGGGAGCTTGAATCCCACCTGTGATTAGAAGATTTTTTCCGTCCAACATCACCCCACGTTCCCCTCGCGAGATTGTAGGCAAACTAGGGTTAGTCAGAATAAAACTAGATGAACCTTTCCGAAGAATCTCAGCACTAGAAGCAAAACCATAAATTGCGATTATATCACCATTGGCATTTTGGAAGGCATCAAATTCAGACCTACCGTGATGTAAGTTAGGACCTGGCACTAAACCTATGAATTGTACGGTCAGAGAATTCGACACTTCATTCGAAGCATTGTCCTTTGAATTAGAAAACTGCAAGGTAAGTGATCCAGGACTATTCGATGAAAAATTAACTTCGAAATACACTCGGTATGTTGTTTCATTAATCTTTTGAACGGATCGTAGAATGACCGATGGCGCGAGAGAACCACTTAAAATTGGCTGCCCAAAATTTGCTAAAGGTTCAGAAGTCGTAAAGTCCCAATAATGTGCAGAAAAAAAAGTATAATCGGTAATTGGAATATATCCAACCAAAGATACCGTAGGAATTTTAGTATCAACGATGATTGGAAGTTTATCATCTGTAAGAGTCTCCCCTGCATTGGAAACAACTCCAGACAGGATTAGTTCATATTGTCCGTCATCCGTGAGTGGGTCAAATTTCACGAGAAGACGATCACTATCTATCTTAGCAAAACTGATATTTGAAAAAATATCTTGATTGGACTTAGCAAGATACTCTGCATCAATATTTGCAAGATCTCGATTGCATTGCAATAGAACTTGGTCCACGCTCCCAAGCGATTTATTATTTGAATGATTTGCACAACTAAAGGGACTCGAATTAAAAAAAGCGCCGAGAAACAACCCACCAGTTGATTTTTGGTCAAAAGGATTTCCATACTTTGCGGGGAAAATACATCCGATAGTACACAATAAAATAGGAAAAATCAATTTATTCAAAACTGTATTCCTCCGTATTACCAAGGATATCACCAATCCTACCGCCAAGGATCATCCCACCACCAGTAGAAGAGTAACGGATTTCACAACCATCCCAACGAGCATTTAAGGAACGGCTTGTCATATAAAATCGGTTGATTGACTCAGACCAAGACTCTGTATCATGAATTGAATCAAATGTGGCACCGTTTACAGTTCGATACTCTAAACCACCTGCGACAATGAGTTGGTCTTTCCCATAAGGGAAAATAAAAGACGAACCCCACTCCCTTCCAAAAAGTAGATTTTTATGATCTCGAATGGTATCTGTGGTTGGGTTATAAATTTGAGCACGTAACACAGGTTGGGCGAAATCATACCGAGAGTTCACCCCTCCCAAAATCAATATCTCTCCATTCGTAAGTCCGTGAACAAAGTGATTGAATCTTTTGTATAACTTCGCAGTAGATTTAGAGAGAGTCTTTGTATTGATATCATAAACCTCAATGGAATCCAACGCATGTGCGTTAAAATTATTTGCCATAGGACCAAACACATCAGTATGTTCCCCTCCAATGATAATCACTTTACCAGAAATATGCGAGAGAATCTGTGCGTGTTTACCTCTGGAATCAGAAAGATTTCCAATGGTTTCCACTGTCATAGTCGCTGGATCATTTGTGATATGAACCAACTCAACCATCCCAACGGATTGGATCGGCTTAAATGGACTCATCCCTCCAACAACAAGCACATCTCCATTCGGAAGCACGGTCATTTTATGAAATAATCGGGGGGTTGTTAACTGCGGGCCCTCTGTCCAAGTATTCGTAGTTGGGTCATAAACTTCGGTAGAAGTTAACTCATCGTTTGAAGGCCCAACTTTTCCACCTAATCCAGCTGCGGCAAAAATTCTTCCATCAAGGAGTTTGACGGCTTCGAATTCTTGCCTACGATAGACCATCTCAGGTGCAGGAATGAATTGTTTCGAAACAGAATCGTAAAACTCAGCATGGCTCAGTGTTCCATTCCCATTAATCAAAACATCTTTTTTAGCCTTTCCTCCAAAAATTAAACGTCGACCATCATCTAATTCAACACCAACACAAGACCTCCTTGCTACATTTAAGTTAGGTCCACTTCTGAAGGCATAAACGTTTACAGGGACCATCACAGTTCCTTGAGAATTAGAAGCTTTGTCTTTAATGTTCAGAAAGGAAATCGTTAATATACCGCCGCTGGAATTTGGATTTCCAGCAAATAACAAACGTATGTTGCGATCGGAAGTTATTATATCAGAAACCACAAGACTATTTTTAGCAGTCCCAGACAAACTAACTTGAGACAGGTCCCCATCCCATACAATGTCTTCATTGGAAACGATGTCCAAAAACCCCGATTCTAATTCAGAGATATCTATTCCGTTACCTGTTCGAAGTTCAAGAATAGGTGGTTGGGAATCAATTTCAAATTCAAATTTTTCTGGATTTACTAAAAGGGATTCGTTTAGATAATAATCCTTTAAATTGATACTAAACCTTCCACTCGTGATGGATGGGTTCATTCGAATTTCATATAGAAACTTACTACGTGGAATGATTTGTAAAATGGGACTATCGCCGACCCCAGAAATAGGTAATTTTAGCCCTTCAACTTTGGTCGTAAAATCATGGTTAGTTGATACATACATAACCCCACCAGGTTGCACACGATTGGTAGAAAATTCCATGGTAACAACTGGTTCTGAGCCTAAAAGGAGAAGCGCTAAACTTGTTGGGGAGTTTGGATCAAATAAATTATTACCTGTTCCTATCTTACAAGATACAAATAAACCAATGAGGAAGATGGTTCTAATCTTTTCCATACAACTCTACTCTTGTATCAACTAGTGCAGAATCACCAAACACAACAATTCCCTTACTGGTTTGTATTGCTGTATGTTCGGAACGTGCATTCATCATTGTATCGACTATAAAATTTTGTTTCTCAACATGATCATAAAGTTCTAAAATTCCTGATTTATAATAAGTATCCACTCCACCTGTATAAAGAATTTGGGAATTTGAAAAAGTTACGATAGAACTTCCGTTTTTTATTCTACTGGTAAAACCATGGGTTTTCGTAACAGAACTCACTTCATTCCATGACTCAATACTTCGGGAACCCACTCCACTCCCCGTGACACCACCTAAAACCAATCGATCTCCACCGGGCATCGGGATACTTGTCACATTCGACCTGAATGTTGGCATCAGTACAGGTAATGAACTTAAAGTTTGGGTATTAATATCTAAACTATTGATAAGATTTGAATAAACCGCATAAACTAAGAGTCGGTCTTTACCCCCAAAAAACAATATCCTCTGTTTGTTTGCATCATACTCTGCAAATTGGAACAAAGTGTTCATTGGAAAATTAGCTGTGGATGCCAGGAATGTCGAAGTTGCATCCTGAATAGAAATATATTCATGATCATTTGAAATGGCTGTGTGGTCGGTTCCTACTTGGAATTGTCCACCAGAAATCAGTAAGTCACCATTGGATAAACAAACCATCGTATGGCCAGACCTTCGTCTTTGCATTGTTACCGAAAGTTCCGCAACAGTTTGGTTTGTCACATTGATTCGATAAATTCTATCATTGATTTGAGAATCTACGGTTGGATCACCTCGAATGGTTTTTCCACCCGATACATAAACATTTCCAATCTGATCAGTGCAGATTGCCATACCCATCAAACTTTGATTGAGTGGGGGAAGTAAAGTAGACACCCCAACTTCAGGATTAAAAATTTCTACAGTAGGGACTGTGTTTCCCGATATGGAAACCCCTCCTACCAATAGTATTCGTCCATCTAACAAGGCGGTAGTTGTTATTTGACCTTTCGCTTCTGATATTGAACCAATATAACGCGGGTACGGAAATTTGAAATCTAATACTTTACCCGAAAATGAATAATTACCTAATGACTCTGGCCTTTGAATGAATATAGAAATTGGTTCTCTCCATTCTGACCGAGAGGACACAGAAAAAAGTAGGCGAATTTTAGATTCTGATAACGGGAATACATCTCGCATTACCAAATCATCCTTATAGTTTTCTGAAACACGGAAGTGATTTTTCGCAAAATGCGATGCTATAGGTTGGCTTAGATCCAAATCAAGTATTTCTGTTTTTACAAAGGATGGATAATCGTTCGGTTGGTAACGGGATGAAATTTCAACCTGGTCCTGAAAAACTAATGTGGATAAAACCGCAACGGAACTACCAGCAAAAGTAGTCGGATCAAAGATGTTTTGAGAAGAATTCTTTATCTTACAGTGAAAGAGTAATAAAGTTAAGAGTAGACTAAAACTGCATCGCATATCCTAACTTCCCAACCCTGTCGATTCCCATAAGTCCATGGTTTTCCCAATCAAACTCGAGCAAAACACCCGACTTTTCCTTAGGATTGGGTCCCAATAGATAAAAATCAAACACATTTGCTGACCAAAGTATAAGAAGTACGGTAAGAGCTTGGGACAAGTGGGTCCTAGATGACTCCATCCTTTGTCTATATGGCTCAATTAAGTAGTAGTTTAATGCGACAGTCTCTGCTACACGAGCGTTCGGTGGAACGCCAATTGCTGATTCATAGTTTGCTTTATCGCGTCGATAGGTGTTATATTGAAACCCAGCATAAAGAACTCCCAAAGAAAAAATGGACATATAGATTTTCCCTTTCTCTTCTTGCCCTCTCGCATACTGTCCCCAACCCGGGAAAAGGAAGGAGCGGAAGGCATAAGTCGGATTGTAGGGATTGAATAAAGGTGCATCTGCCAGTGATGTCTCTGGATTGACTGCATAGGTTAAAATTGTATCCTCGGATTTCTCCGCATATTCTTTCGTATACGGTTTTTGTAATTTCTGATTGGCCTTTCCCCATTCTCGCAAAGAAGTAATGACATAATTGGATAGTTCGGAATAAGAAACCTCTCCATTGTAGTTGGAATCCGCCCTACCTTCCAATCCATAGATGAGAAACTTAGTAAAGACACCATAACCTGACTTTGGGTCTTCGAAACTGGAATAACCTACCTTAGTCGAATAGAATACAGAAAGAATTTCCGAATCACGAAACGAAGTCTCCACTAAGAACTTTTTGCCCTCTTCTCCTTTGCCATCATCTGGATTTCGGCAAGCATCAATAAAAAAAACAACTCGTTTCAGTTTGTACTTTCGTGTCATCTCGAGGAGTTGTTCTACTGCAATTCCAGACTCAAAGGGAGTTAAGGGATTAGCATCTTCTGGAAGTAAGTAAACCTTATCATTGTAATCAACCACGCCATGACCAGAAAAATAAAACACAAACAAATCGTCTGGATTTGTTTCTTCTAACAATGCTTCAAAATTAGATAAGATATTATACTTGGTCGGAGTTGAATTAGCCGAACCTTCTTGTACTAAAGTTTGGATTCGATTGTAAGAGCCATAACTAAATAAAATCTTGGTCATCCCCAAAGCATCGTTTTTTGCGGTTTTCAAATTACCAAGAGATAAATTCCTATATTCACTAACACCAACAATAAACCCAAACCGCTTGGACCCAGGATCAGCTGCAATTATTACCGGTGTAGTGAAAAATAAGAATATTAGAATTTTTGACTTCATCAATATTATCGTTCGACTGCCAGATCTGCGGCTTGTTTCTCCAAACTTAAAGTATTTTCGCCTACTTTTCTAGCATTAATAACAACTTCTCGGTTGATTTCATCCATTTTTTGAACGACAGCTACCATCTGGTCTTTGTCTCTATTGAGAATTTTAGATTCCTGATCTAGTTCTCGTGAAATTGTTTCAATCAAATCTAGGGACTCCAACACTTCATTATTAATATTCTTTTGAGAATTAATTTTATTCGTCGCCGTTTTAATGACTTCACTCAAAAGCTCATACTTTGATTGCAGTGCTTCGGTTTGTTTGAGAGAAACGGAAGCCAATTCCGTTCCTTCTTGAATGAACCGGTTGGAAGTTGTAATGATTTTTTTAATCTTAGTGGCATTTTCATTCGAGTTCTCTGCTAACTTTGCCACTTCTTGCGCCACAACGGCAAACCCTCGTCCGTGTTCCCCCGCCCTTGCTGCTTCTATCGATGCATTGAGAGCAAGTAAATTGGTTCTGTCTGCAATCTCTGCCATAATATCATTTACTTCACTCACTTCCTTTTGAGATTCATTCACCGAGCGAAGTCTTTCTTCTAGATTCTTAACTGTTCCAGATAATACGTTACTTCTATCTTGAAAGTCACTCATATTAGAATTCAGCTCTTCCACAACGGTTCCAATTTCAGAAATACTAAGTTTAAGTGTATCTGATTTGTGATTTAACAAAGTAATTTGGTTGTGTTGTTTCCCAATATTGTCCACTGAGGTTTGAATACTTTCGGAAAAAGAGGAAACGAACTCCGTCAATTCATGAATCGATCTATCTTGTGATTCAATTTGAAAATTAAAATCTATCGTAATTTCACGAATCGACTTAAGAGTTTTAAATAGTTCAGAACCAACCTGAACCAAGTCACGATTCAAATTGTCTGAGGTAATTCTTTCTTTTTCTGCAATTTTTTGACGGTCTTCCGACTCGTTTTTGATTTCGTTTAATAAATTGAGAACCGCAGATGTTAAATACCCAAAACAAATTAAAAACAGTATTTTGAATACTTCATTAGAAATACCAACCGTACTCTTTTGGCTTTGGAATCCCTCCACCTCTTTAAACTCAACTCCTTGCCCATAACCAATGACAGAAATCAGCACCAAACAAAAAGCGGAATAGTAGGTACTCATCATTAGAGTTCGTTTGGAAAATAAAAATGCAGAATAAACTACATAAAAATAATACAACACATAAAGAGTGGGTGATTTAATTAAGTCCGCAGCAACCCCACTACCACCCATTAGGCCGGAAGCAGTGACTGCAAAAAGAACTGTAATGTCTAAAATGATAAGTGCCTTAGGAAAAAATGGATGTAATTTTTCCTTCTTGAATAGATAGGCCTGAAGACTTCCATACAAAAACATACAAGTAATCCCCACGAGATAACTCGTAGTTTGTAAAGTGGTTGAGGTTTTATAGGAACCGAGGGTTGCGATGATATAGAATCCCGCCAAAAGGAACCTGACCCGATTTACATACACAGGGCCAAGCTCTACCCAAGTTTTTTTGGTTTTTATTGATTCTAAACTAGTTCTCGTCGACATAGGATGATGATCGGGAAAGGAAAGTGAATGGGAAGTGATTTTCTTTTTTTACCCTCTGAAAGCAGAAACTCTCTTGACAAATTATAGTTTGATATTAAACTATTCGATATGGAAACATTTAACCCCAACAGCAATTCCGTGGAAAAAAAACTTCACCCCGCCTCAGAACGTGGGCATGTCAATTTCGGATGGTTGGATAGCCATCATTCCTTTAGTTTTGGTCACTGGTACCATCCCGAAAAAACAAACTTCGGAGCTCTTCGGGTTCTGAACGATGACATAGTCGAACCAAGTATGGGGTTTGGAACACACCCTCACCAAAATATGGAAATAATTTCTATCCCACTCTTTGGGGAGTTGGCTCATAAAGATAGTACAGGTACGAATGGTATCATTCGCACGGGAGACGTACAGATTATGTCTGCCGGTTCAGGAATTATGCACTCGGAGTTCAACCACAGCAGTGAAAAGAAAGTGAACTTTTTGCAAGTTTGGATCCTTCCGAAAGTAGCAGGCATCGAACCAAGGTATGCGCAAAAAACTTTTTCGGAAGTTGGACGTGTGAACCGGTTCCAAACCGTAGTTTCGCCCATTGATGAAGAGGCCGTTTGGATCAACCAAGACGCCTACTTTTCTTTGGCAACTTTAGATCCAGGAAAAGGACTTTCTTATCCAGTTCATGCGCCGGGACAAGGAATCTTTACTTTTCTCATCAGCGGAAAACTGAAAGTAGAAGATACAATCTTAGAACGTAGAGATGCCGTGGGACTTTGGGGGAAAGAGGAATATCAATTTCAGGCAGAAGTGAAATCGGAAATTCTTGTGATTGAAGTTCCCATGAAGTAGAATCAGAAAAGAAGGGGAACACAGTTTGGTTCCCCTTTTCGATTTTACATCTAACGATAGTTATCCTTTGAATCTACAAAGGGAAGATTCAACTAAATTCTGTAAAAATCCCTTAAAACGTATGCCCCATATCCAAATAAAACAATTGGTCTTCTTTGGAATAGGCATAGTCCAGTAAGATCACAGTTGCTTGGTCCCAAACCAACCGTAATCCCACCCCACGTGCGTGTTTATAACCGAGAGCATTCACATCACGTAGTTTGTCCCAAACTCGACCCACATCGTAAAAGGGAACAATACTCAATTGAAGGAACTGGTCCCATAACGAAAAACTCCCCACACGGTAACGTAACTCAATATTATAAAACCCAATGACAGGGCCAAAAAAACGCTCTTACCTAAACCCTCGAAGTGTGTTTTGTCCCCCAAGAGCACCAAACGGACCATCGATGGAAAAAAGATATCGGTATTCAAAAAAAGGAACATTCCCTTCAATTTTTGTGAGTGCCACACGTTGTGCGATCACAAACTCTTCAAAGAGTTTCGGGAATGGTTGGTAAAAGTTCTTCGCTTGGGCAAAATGTCTGATGTAATTAAAATCAGAACCTATCGTTCGTTCCGCTTTATTGATATTGTATTCAATGAGCCATCCTCGATCGGGATCCGGTTCATAATCTCTCGTATCATAGGCAATGCCACCGCGTAAGTAATTTAAATGTCCCCCATTGATACCAATGATTTTCCCTGAATTCGCATCTTCTGTAATTTTGGAACTATCTTCGATTGCCGGAACTTTGATACCCGTTATAGGTTCTCTAGCTTCTGTTGGAGTTCCGTCATACCGCCGAACGATATTTTTTGAAAACTCCACCCCACTCCAAACTCGAAACACCTGGAAAATGGTTTTATCGAGAGAAAATTGCCCATATGTCGTTTCAAATTGGTAGTCATGATAGTGTTGGTTCGATGTGAATTCTTTTCCCGGCCCACGATTTCGTGCATAGGAATTTGCATTTTCAAACTCAGAATAAGTGGCATTGCGATTGATCCGACTTCCATCCAAATTTCTTTCTTTGAAATAGAGTGGCTGTAAACTTTCGGTTCCAACCCCAAAGTACTGATTATAAAAACTAGCATCATGGCCGATATAGGCTTTCAGCCTGTAGGCGGTATCCGCAAAGTAAGGTGCATCCCATACTATATAATTATTTTGTGTTCCCCGATTGGTTCTGTAAATTCCCACATTGAACATATGTTCATAGGGAGTGTATTTGAAGGATGAATCGGATTTAGTTCCGTTATAGAAAATATTGGCGAGGACTCCAAGGCCAGAGCCGTTCACTGCATCATTTCCAAAAAGCGGAAGGCCTGTGGCATACCAACCTTCTTTTTTGTTGGCCAGTTCCTTCTCGTCTAACTTCTTAAACTCACCTATCCATTCCGGTACATCAGATTTTCTTTCTTCTGCATGCAAAGGAATGAAAATCCATGTTGATACAACTACCAACATAGAAATCAGATTCCGAAAGAACATTTGGATTATTTTACTTCGCGGACTTGGATGGTTTCGACTCGATCTTCCCCAGCAATAATGTCAGAAAGGATCACCACTTTTTCTCCCATCTGGAGGTATCCATTATTCACAAGAGTTTGGATGGCAAGTTTGATTGTTTTTTCAGGATCAGAAGAAAAATCGACTCGGTAAGGAATCACTCCCCGAGTAAGCCAGAGTTTCCGTCTAACAGACGTCATGTTTGTAAACGCATGGACGATGGGATATTTAGGATGAAAGGATGCTAAATTATTAGCAGTGATCCCACGACGAGTGATGGCAATGATCGCATGTGCCTGCATCGAATCGGCTAAATTCGCAGCAGAACGGGCCATTTCTTCTTTTTGGTCTTTTGGTTTTCTCTGTGCAGCAAGACCGAGGTTAATTGACATCTCCATACGACGCGCAATTTTATCCAATAGTTCCACACAACGCACAGGGAATTTTCCCATCGCTGTTTCCCCAGATAACATAATGGCATCGGCTTCTTCATAGACAGCATTGGCAACATCCGTTACCTCAGCTCTTGTAGGAGAAGGATTCTGAATCATAGATTCTAACAAGTGCGTTGCGACAATGACACGTTTTCCTTCTTCTTGGCAACGTTTGATGATCCGTCTTTGGACAATGGGAAGTTCTTCGATTTCAATCTCCACTCCCAAATCCCCACGTGCGACCATGATGCCGTCGGACTCTCGAATGATGGCATCTAAGTTTTTTAGACCTTCTTGGTCTTCAATCTTTGCAATGATTTGCGCATGGTGGTTCTTTTCATCAATGATACCACGCAGTTGGATTACATCTTCTTGCGAACGAACAAACGATAAGGCAACAAAATCTATGTCCTCTTCCAGCCCAAAAAGAATATCTTTGAGGTCTTTCGGAGTGATTGAGGGTAAGTTCACACGAATCCCAGGAAGGTTGATATGTTTTCTAGAACCGAGCTTACCACCATCTAACACAGTACAAACGAGTTCGTTTTCACGAATTTCTTGCACTGCTAGATTGATGAGTCCGTTATCGACAGTAACTTTATCGCCAACTTTTAGATCTTTAACAATATCTCTATAGTTTACAAAAACACTTTGTGCTTCTGCTTCCATTCCAGGGATAATATGAAAAGTAAAAGTCTCACTGACTTTTAGATGAAGGTCGTTTTGTACATCTCCCGTTCGAATCTCTGGCCCTTGGGTATCAAGAAGGATAGAAATGGGATGTTTGTGTAATTCATCTTTGTTTAAAGATTTGATAATACGAATGACCTTTCTATGAAACTCATGGTCTCCATGACTCATATTGATCCTTGCGATGTTCATTCCGGCCAAAGCTAAACTTCGGATCATTTCTTTGGAGGCGGTCGCAGGACCAATGGTACAAACGATTTTTGTTTTTCGAGCTCTTAGTTGTTCAATAGCAGGCATAATTTTAAGGTTTCAATCTAGGTAAGATTCTATTCAGAAACTCTAATTGCGATTCCGCAATGTCAAATTTCTCTTGGTTCGGAAATTTTTCGCTTCGTTGGCGGTCACTTTCTGCACTCACTTTATCTAAAAGTTTTTTGCCATACCGCTTTAGGTATCCGGTAGAGATCAGAATCGGCCAGGGGAACTTTTCTCGTTGGTTTCGGACGGGAAAACTATAGATTTCCTTTCCACCAAATTTCTTCAAAAAAAATATCAAATTCTCTTCCGTAAACTTTCCGTTTAATTTAGAAAGTACATACTCTCGGTCCGGAAACACTCCAAACTCCCAAGCTTCATCTAAAATACGAATGATTGCTTCAATGGATTCTTTCCATTTTTTCTCTTCTTCTGGACTTCCTTGTTTGACGGGCTCCGGAGAATCTTCTTCCCCACCATTAAAACCGGCCGTAGAGGCAGCAGTCTGTTGCGACTGTTTGGATTTTTTTTCTGCATCTTTCTCGGCTTCTTCTCGTTCTTTCAAACGAGCCTTTACCAGACGTTCTTTCTCTTGAGATATTTTTTTAACTTTTTGGTTCGCCAAATCTCTATTTAGCTGCTGTTGCAACCTTGCTTTGATCGGAGGGATTTCAAATTTATGAACAACCATACTCCCCATGATCATTCTCCATATTCTAGTAAAAAAAGGTAGGAATTGAAAAAGGCTTTGAGCCTCTATCTCTTCTAACAGTCGTTTGGGACTTTCATCATTCAAATGAAGAGTGACATTCATCTGGTTCAAAACTCTGATCTCTAAATCTGAATGTTTGATTTGAAAAGTTCTTTTCGCCGATTCTATGGCCTGGGGGATACAAGACTTATGGAGGATGAACTCGTTATATATTTTGCTGTCTGCGTATTCTGTATATAAAAGTTCTGGTTGTGAAAGAAGTGTCGCCCGAAACTCATCTGTCAATGGCTCCCCACTCACACGAAGTAAATTGACCTCAACAATACGACCGGCCTCTGCAAGAAAAACCATCAAATCATCGACCTGCTGTTTGCGTTTTTGTTTTTCTTCTCTTTCTTTATCTTTTTCTATAATTTCATTTAAAACCAAACACTCTTCAATAAGAGTTTTTTGGTCTCCGTAAGAATCATTCATATACCCTTTAATCTCTGTTAAAAGATTGCGAGGATTACTCCATGAATCTTCGGTGATTTCACCCATGACCCCTAGATTTTTCAAAGCCGGGTAAATTGTGTTTTTTGTATAATCAATGTATCCATCATACCGATCGGCAATTTCCGATGGCCTGTTATACAAAAATACACTTTTATTGGCAGGCCTTGATGCAGAATCATTGCGAAAGAAAAATAAGATCTTATCATCTACCAATTGTTTCAAGATTGGTTTCAAATGAATGATGATGGTGGCATCCTTTTGTACCTTTGTTTTGTCGTAAGGACATTGGAACAAATTTCCAATTTCGGTGGATGCATACGTATCAAATAACCTGTTGGAATCAACCGCAGCTTTGATGACCTTCCGCATCTTTTCTTTTCCAACATACTTTCTTTTTTCGTTAAACCAACCCTTAATGGCTGCAGTAGAAAGTTCATTGAGTCCAAGTGCATAACGAAATGCAGTTCCCCCATCAGAGGTTGTGGGTCTTGCAAATACGGTATTGTGTTTGATAAAGGTCTTTGGATTTTCAGGATCCCCAGGTTCATTCGGATGGAACTCAAGGACATTCATTTTTCTAATGATGGCAGGATTTTGTTTATAACTAAGATCAATCACATAGTTTTCTGTACGATCACGATCTATCGAACTATCGCGTTCAATTTGTTCTACATTGGGAAGAACTTTGTTTTGTAAAAACTTATCCGTCCATTCAAAGATCACAAGTAAAACTTTGTAGATCCCTTTGTAGGAAAAATCCCCCCGTGAATCCATAGCCTGCACCTTTTGGAGGCAGGCCGTGTAATCCATTACTTTTAATTCCGGGAGGTTTGGATCCAACATGGTTTGGGAGTTCCTTAGTTAAAAAATCCTTTTTGATACAATAACTCAGCATTCAAAATCGCAGCACCTGCTGCACCTCGAATCGTGTTATGCGAAAGTACTACCCATTTCCAATCTAAGATTGGATCTTCCCGAAGCCTTCCGACAACAGTGGTCATTCCCCTACCTGTCTCTAAATCAAGACGTGGTTGGGGCCTATCATTTTCTTCGCGGTAGAGAATAGCCGGATTTGGTGCAAACGGCAATCCCAATTTCTGCGGTTCCCCTTGAAAATCGGCCCAAACCTTAAGAATCTCTTCTTTTTTTGGTTTTTTGTCAAAGGAAACAGAGACACAAACGGTATGTCCGTCAAAAACGGGAACACGATTACAATGAGCTGAAATTTTAAAATCTGCTGATTTGATGATTCCACCTTCTACAGTTCCCAAACATTTCTGCGGTTCGACTTCTGCTTTGTCCTCTTCGCCACCAATATATGGCACTACGTTTCCAAGGATGTCCATAGTAGGAACACCCGGATAACCCGCACCGGAAATGGCCTGCATAGAAAATAACATCACAGACTTAAGTCCAAAGGCATCCATAACAGGTTTCAGTGAAATCGTAACACCCATAATTGTACAATTGGAATTGGTAATGATTTTTCCTTTGGTCTTTTGGAATTGTAAAACATCCAAATGGTGTGCATTCACTTCTGCAGAAAGAATCGGAACATTCGGATCCATTCTATGATTTTTTGAATTAGAAAGAACCATCACTCCCGCTTCAGCGTAAGCAGTTTCTACTTCTCCAGCAATGGATGCATCCAGACCGCTAAACACGAGTTGCACGCCCTTAGTTACTTCAGGATTTGGTAACGAGATGATAATGTCTTTTGCATAAGCCGGGATATCAGATGAAATCTTCCAACGAGATTTCATTACATCACCATACGTTTGGCCGGCACTTTTTTCTGAAGCTGCCAAATGAGTCACCGTGAAATAAGGGTGATTCTCCAAAAGTTGAATGAATCTTTGACCGACGGAACCTGTTGCTCCCAGGACTCCAACTTTGATTTTTTCCATAAAATTCCTTATCTAATGTAAGGATTGAAAAACATCCTATTTCGGAAAGAGATTTCCAATTCTTTTAGCATAAATCGGATTCATTTGCTCCATTCCAATATAGGTAAAGTGATGGAAGTCGGAGAATCCCAACATCGGCAAACTTCGGTGGATGTCCCAATAATAGACAGACCCACCCGCCAAAGACTGTAAATAGGTTAAGTGATCCCGATACCACTGGGAATCTTCATACCAATCAAGAGAGATGGGATTTTCAGGATTGTTGATGAGTAAAAAAGATATATTCCGTTCTCGAAAATGGTCCGCAATTTTTTTGAGATACCGAAAGTGGAAATAAGGCCGAAAGGATTCCCCGCGAATTCTTTCTTTTGCGAGTTTTAAGGCAACTAAGTACCCAATGCCGGGTCGTTTTTCCAACCCTTCTAACAATCGATAGTGAAAGTACTTACGATAGTCTTCCTCTTTCATATTCGTATACCGAAAGTCTTCCGTTCTTGGCTCACGTTCGTACTGGATACCCGATTTTGCCTCTTCCAATCCAAAGGTTTGTTCCAACCGAACTCCCATTGGGTCGAAATGATAGTCGAGATAGGCACCCGTAGCCTCGTTTGCAAACCAGACACGTTCGAGTTTTGCGGTGATTAACTTTTTTTTCTCGAAGAATTGTGAATCCAAATGGAGGTGAACCCATCCCTCTTTGTTTAATACAATCTCCTGTTTGACTGTCCCATTCGAAATTTCCATCCGACAAGGTTTTCCTGCCAAAAGAAAAGAGGTGACCTCTACCCAAAATCCTTTGTTTTTCATTTTTTCTGTAGGGAGAAAACTAAATTGTTGGCCGGTCCATCCGAGCCCATTAATCCCTTCAGGAATAAGAACTCCCGCATAAGCATGATAACTAGTATTACGACCAAAACGATGTTGGACTAAATTTTGCAAATTTTGCAAATATATATCTTTATAACGATAAAAGGAAAACCCAGAGGAAAGCACATAACGAGACCAAGTTTCCCGGTCCATCGAAGAACCAACTTCTTTCAAAGTCTCCCAAGGAAAAACCCACAAAGATTGGGGGGCTTCTCCAAACGTAAGTGCATCTTTCACTACAACAGACTCGTCTACGGAATCATTTCTGCCGTCAGGGAACATGACATACGTTCGGTGGAGTCTATAATCAATAAAATTGACCGGGTATACAACAAGATCCGGCTCCAAAGGGTCCAACCAATTTAGCAGTAAATATACATAGAGTGGACTATTCCCAGCGTAAGCTAAATAAAAAACATCCACATCTAAATCAAAATCCTTCCACAAGGTTTCTTTTAATTTACGGGCATCGATGGAATAGTAAGCAACTGAACTTCCGACAATTATGATTCTCTTTTTTGTTTTGGGAAGATTTCGAATTCTCTCATACTCATATAAAAAATTGAAAAAATGGTTGGTGTTCCAAGGAGATTCGTTCGGCAACCAAAACTGGAGTTTCTTAAAAACCAGGAAGTCTAGGCCAAATAATGAAACCAAAAAGAAACATATAAATAATATCCGTTGTTTCATTTCCTTACCTAGAATACAAAATACACAAAAGGTTTACTGTCGGCCGAAAACAAAACTATCAGAACCATCAAAATTGAGGCCAAAACACCAAAAAAAGCGGTTTTTCCTAATGAATTCTGCCATTTCTCAAACCTACCTAACAACTGCTTGTTGTCAGAAAAATACAAACTCCCTAGTATATGCCCTATGGAAATCACGAAAACACAATAAAGAAAGTTCATCTCCATCGTATAAGGAAGTGAAAAACCATCGTTTTTAACAAAAAGACCCTGTAGGTAGCACAGCGAACTAGCAAAATCGGCACTCCGAAAGAAAATCCAAAGCAAACTCACCACAAAAAAAGTGCCAAGGATTCTAAAGGGCCGCATCCAAGGAAAACTCCATAACCTGTATCCCCGAGCCACTCTTTCTAGGATCAGTAAAATTCCATGACAACTTCCCCAAAAAACAAAGTTCCAAGAGGCACCATGCCAAAGTCCTCCAATGGCCATAACGAGAAATAAATTTCTATATGTAAAAATTGGGCCGATCCTGTTTCCACCGAGCGTAATATATATATATTTTTTTAGCCATTGGGAAAGGGAAATATGCCATCTGGTCCAAAATTCCGAAAATCCATCAGCAAAGTATGGCATCTTAAAATTCTCCGGCAAACGGAACCCAAACAGAAGTGCCGATCCCTGGGCAATGTCAGTATAACCCGAAAAATCACAATAAATCTGTAAAGAATAAGAAAACATACCAATCCAAAGTGCCTTTGTGGAGATATCAGCAGGACGGCTAAAAACAAAATCAGAAGCCTCCGCCAAATGGTCGGCCAGAACCATCTTTTTAAAAAGACCTAGTAGAATGAGAAAAACGGCAAAGAAAACGGGGGTTTTCAAAAAGGGCAGAGGCCTGCGGATTTGCGGCAGAAAAGACTTTGCAGTGACAATGGGGCCCGCGACTAATTGCGGAAAAAACGAAAGAAAAAGCAAATAAGAAAGAAAATTTCGTTCTGGCTCCAAGTCTCTCTGGTATACATCCACAACGTAAGAAATTGACTGGAAGGTGTAAAAAGAAATCCCCACCGGCAAAAGCCAATGGCTCCAAAAATCCGGTTGGGGCGGTACGAAATTGAACATATTTGCCCAATTTTCAGCAATAAAATGACCATATTTAAAGAAAAACAGAATTCCGAGACTATTCCCGAGTGAACTGAATAAAATGAACCGCCGCAACCCAGGATTATTTACGAATCCGAGAATTTTCCCCAGTGAAAAGTCAACAAACGCAACCCAGACTAAAAGCAAAAAGTAGGTGGGATTCCAAAAACAATAGAAAAAAGCACTTATAATAAGCAAATAAATGATTAAACATAAGCGAACAAACTGATAATTATTTGGCAATATTTGCTGAATTCCAATCAAAAGAAGGCGTAATATTTGCCAAACAGCAAAGGAAAGGAAAAGGAAAAGAGAGTAACTTACTGAATTAAAAAGCATATAAGTGATTACTATTAATCAATTATACATTATACTTGCATTTGACTCCGCAATTGGGGCAGGTGCAAGTGACTTCTGCCTTGACTCGGCGCCCTTGCGCACCCTCTACTTTCCCAACAGCCACAAAATCAAAGACTATTCCCTCCGGGACAAAGTGCCCAGAACCATATTTAGCCGTTCCTTCTATCAAGTTGGAGCAGGCGTGGCATTTCACCCTAAGCCGTATCGTTTCCGCCATAATAAAAAGAACGTTGGGCCCAGAGTGGCCCGGTGGCAACCACTATTCAATCTACTGCCATTTTTACATGGGCATGCAGTTTTGCTACACATGACAATTTGGCAGTAGATTGACCCATTTCTAAACAATTACGACTTATACCTTTCCTGGAGCCTGAGATTCCTGTCCCAGGTGATCTTAGGCCTGGACTCCCGGCTAAATGTCGAAATTTGGGCGCTCCAGAGCTGTTCTGTCTAGTCTCCGGGGGAAAAATGCTACCAAATAGAAGAAACAGGACCTTCTTTTTGGAAATAGGGGATTCTTTTTGAATCCTTTAAAAAAGGGAAATTTTTACTGAGATGGCTCAAATTTCTCGCTTATTCTGTCCCAGCAGAACTGCCGAAATCTCGCCACCGAAAGGCGTAAGGGACACGAAGCTCCTGGCTTGCTCCCAAGCTTTCCCTCGAAAAAAGTGGATCAAGATCTCTTTAGAAATTCTGAAGCCGGGTGGCGACTATAGGGCCTATTTGCAATTGCCAATCCATCGCCTGCCCGACACAAGGCATGCCTTAGAATGGTTGCCCATGGGAGAACAGCAGCTGCCCTGACCCGAACAGTCATTCGTAATATAATAAAGATTAGATGGCCAATCTCCGGCGGATAAGTTCCAAATACGTATCCTAGGTAATTGCCTATTTTTAGGCAATTTGGGTGGTTTAAAATCTAAAGAGCTGTAGGGGATTGGTTTCGGGGTTTGAAACTTTATGTAAGTGCTTAAAAATGGTCATTTTTGGTGTAATATCGCCTATGTCCCATAATGCTAGATTTGAATGAAATGGCCCTGTGGTGCGCACAGGGCTGAGTTTTCACAGTGGGACTCTAGAAATTTAAGACTTTTTGGAGCTAGATTTAGAAGAAGGTTTTCCCTTCTTTACAGGGTTTGAGGATTTAGAAGTAGAGCGTTTGGTCTTGGCACTGCTGACAGGCTGTTTTCTTGCTGATTTGAGACTAGAGCGATCACCAGAAGATTTATTCTCTTCCCCTGCCAAAAGGTCACTGGGGACCCTTCCATTCCTCTTGACCATATAGATGAAATGTCGGACGTATTGGGTATATGGCTCATGGATGGCTTTAGGATCGAAGTTTTTCGCGTCCTGGAGGAGCTGGTTGACAAGCGCCAAAGGGAGGTCGTCCTTACTGGTTGCCATAAGAATTTCCAATCGTTTGCAGATCTCCGAGTCATTGACTTCGGTAGAGAGTTTTCGCATAGCATTGAGAAATTTTTGGAAGGCAACTCGCTTCGGCTGAGACATATCCCCAGAAAACCAAAAAGTCCTAGGCTGGCAATCGATTTTACAGAGAAATGCTCTGGTGCATTCTCAAAAACGGATGATGTTTTACAGATTCCTAATGTTTGGATTTGGGAGGATAACCCTATCTCTCTCACGAAACCCTTCTTTAAATTAGAGGTCTCACAGAAAATAGCCAACTCGGGAGCCGACGCATCGGAGGAAACAAAGGCACCTGCTGTTTGGATTTCTGAAGGAAAAGTATCCAGAGAAACAAGTTCCGTTTCCCTCGAAACAGTCACCTCAAGTACCAAACCGTCTCGAAGTTCGATGGGAGTGAGGAGTTCATCGTTCGGGATGATCACAGGGAGGTCCGCTTCATTTGCATAAAGGCCCACGGCAGGAAAAATAAAAAATACGGAGAGCAAAACCAGGAGGGCGCCCTTGTGCAACTTTTGTGCCAGAGTTTTTATTTTTTCCAAGAAAAACATAGGATTGACCTCAGTTTTCACCGAAATCATAGAAAAATAAAGCATTTTTTGGGAAATTTTGGCTATTTTTTGATGATTTGCGAACGAACTCGGAGTTTCCATTCCCAGAGAACAATTTCATGTTCGAGGTCTTGGGCGGTCTCCTGCTCCTTCGCAAGAAGTGCATAGATCATATGAGAGATCTCTTTGGAAAAACCTGCGTCTAATTCCTTTTCAAAATCTTCCACACGATATTCTAAAATCAGAACTGCTAATCGAAAGGCTTCAGTCATGGCGATGAGTTGGGGTTTGACCACGTCTAGTTCTGGTTTTTTTAGTTCGTTTTTGATCATCACATCCAAAAAAGTTCGGATGAACATAACATCATCTGAAGAAAGATGGAAATCTAAAAGGAGTTGTTTTACTTTATCCAACTCCATGGCTCGAAGGTGGATCCTTGCCAAAAACACCGGGTTTTCACTATAGGTATTGAGGTTTTGGTTTTTGGCAACATCGGTCGCTCGGACCTTATCGTAATCGACCACTCCCTTGTCTTTGGATTCATCAGTTTTTGGGGATTGAGATTCCGCTGAAGTATTGATCCGTTTTTTGATCACAAGGATGTTCATGCTAGGGTAACGGATCTTAAAGGATACCATGTCCGATCTCGGAATTTCTTCATCGACCACTAGAAACTGGGCATGTTCTCCCCTCTCCCAAGCCGCCATCAAATCTTCCTTACTCTTGTAATGATAGATGACAACGGGTAGGACGTCGCTTAAGCTTCCCGTCCCTAAATAAATGGTTTTGATTTCGTTGGAAAATCCATGTTGGTAGGGGATGACAAGTTTCCCGGCTTTGACATTGACAAAGGAAAGTTCCCCCAAATGGAAATGGGAGACATCAAAATCGTCCCCAAAAAACCCAACTCGGGGGACATTGACAACAATGGAATTGTTCCTGGCACCTTTCGGGACTTCTGGTCCAGAATCTGTAAAAACAACGTATGTCAGCTTGGAAAGTCGGACTTTGACTAGAAAACCAGCAGGGGTTTTCCGTTCTTCGTATACAGTATCATCCATCTTTACATTAAACCAAGTTGTTTCATTTTATATTGGAGGGATCCCCTCGAAATACCTAAGGCCTTTGCCATCCGGATTTGATTGCCAGAAAAGATCCGCATAGCCAGAAGAATCTTCTGCCTTTCTAAAGCCTCTGTTCCACGCCGCAAGTCTAAATCTTCCGCATCTGGAATCTCCAAATCCATCTTGGATTTTCCAGGTTCCAAATCTGCTGGTTCCACTTGGTTTGTCCGGCAGGTCAAAATCCCAGTGAGAATTGCATTTCGTAAGTCTGTAAAATTTTCCGAATAAGATCTAGATACTAATTCCTGCAAACTATTTGCCCCTAATTGCAAACCCAACCGGTTCTGAGAATCACATAATTCTTCAAATATGGCCAAAACCAAAGTTTGCAATTTTGCTTTGGGAAGGAACCTGAGGGATGGTAGTACCAACGAATTTTTTCGTAAAAATCTTTCAAATTCAGGCAATAATTCTTGGCCCATTTCCTCGGGACCCAGTAAAAATAGAGACCCAGAATATCCGGATTTGGACCACCAATCCGATAGGATTTGTTGTTGGCCTAAATTGAGTGTTTGGATCCCAACTAGTACCAAACTTCCAGACCGAGACTCTTCCCCCCAAAGTGCGAGTGCCTTCTCCAGCTTCCCAAAATGGTCCGGTAAAGATTCTACAACGAGAATGGGTGCGCCAGGCAATTGGGATTGGTGGATCCATTTGGCCAATGTCTTCTTTCCAGAACCGGAAGGTCCGAGAATGGTGAGGATTTTTTGCTTCGTAAATTCTGAAGTCGCCAGATCCAAATTGGGAATTTCTGAGCGATATAAAGAATGCGAGTTTGCCGAGGCGGGCACTTCTTTGCCAGCCAAACGGATCTGAGTTTTCCCCCACTCGTTTCCAATCTTTTCTGCAAAAAAGCTGAGGAAAATTCCCGCCGGGAGAGATATGGATTCCTCCATTTCAGCAAGAAGAAAGCCGATTTCTTTTTGTCCCGATCGGATACGAATAGCCATTGCATTTGTTTTTTTGCCAAACAATTCAAACTCTGAACCAGAAAAAAAGACAGGCTCCTCGGAGTGCATCAGCTCTTCCCAGTGCAGAGAACCTCGATTCAAAAAGGAATAATAAAAGCCGTCTTCCCCATATCCGAAACTGGCTGATTCGTAAAAAGAATCTTCATCCTCAACCTTCAATACAACCACACCTGCAGAGAAACCAAGTTCGGTACATAGCCTTTCCCACAAAATGGGAAGGACAGAATCCATCCAATCCTTGCCGATTCTTTCGGAGGCAAGTAGGGAAATGGCTTGAGAAGGCATGCTATGAAACTGTTTAAATTTAATCACTTTGTCAAGTACGTACCTATTTGAATGTCGGATGTCCGACCAAAAGAGAGGAGATAGTTTTTGCTAATTTTCAGTATGTCGGATGTCCGACAATGAAGAGAGAAGAGATCAAAAAATCCTTTTTTTGCTCCATTCTAAAAATACAATTGATCCCAAATTTTCGGCAGGAAAGCATACCATTTGGGAAGGGAAAATAGAGATAGATGATCACCATCGCAGTTGCAAACCAAAAAGGCGGAGAAGGAAAAACGACTACTTCTTTGAATCTTGCCATGGGGTTGGCCCGTCGCAATCTTAAAACCCTACTCATCGATATGGACCCTCAGGCCAATTCCACTGGGATTTTTCTGAATCCAGAGACAGTCGAAAAAGACCTTGCCCACCTCTTTCAAAATTCTGCCAACCTTAAAGAAATTATCACACCAGCATATAACGAGTATTTGTGGGTTGCTCCGTCTAGCATGCGTTTGGCGGAAATGGAGACGGTTTCCGTAAACTCCGTAGAAGCTCCCTATATCCTGAGAGACTCCCTCGCTGCCGTTAAGGAATTTGATTTTGTCATCATTGACTGCCCCCCTTCTCTTTCCATCTTTACGGTGAATAGTCTCGTGGCCGCAAACTTTGTCCTCATCCCTCTCCAAGCAGAAAAGTTCTCCATGGATGGGATTATGGGTTTACAACAAACCATCTCCTCGATCAAAAAGAGGATCAATCCAGAGTTAGAAATTCTAGGAGCTCTCATCACCCAACTCAAACCCCAGACCCTACTTACAAAAACCATCCTCCCCGTTTTGACCAAATACTTCCGAATTTTTGAACATACAATTTCGGATGGAGTGGCAATCGGAGAAAGCCATCTAGCAAAAAAATCTGTATTCGATTACAACCGAACATCCAGGCAGTCTCAAGAATATGAAGGTTTTATTGAGGAGGTTTTAAATGAGCTTAAAAAGTAAACGCCTCGGAACCCTTGCCGACATCTACCAAGCGGAAAATTTGGATGGAACCATTCGCACCATTCGTATAGATAGGATCCAACCCTCGGAACACCAACCGAGACAGGAAAGAAAAAAGGGGATCGAAGAACTTGCGCAAACCTTAAAAGCCGATGGACTTTTACAACCCATCATCGTCTCCAAGGGAGAACGTGAAGGTCATTATAAAATCATCGCTGGAGAAAGAAGATACCATGCCGCCAAGTCGCTTGGCTGGGCTGAAATCGAATGTAAGATCCTAAACCGCCCCGACAAAGAAATTTATAAATTAGCTGTCATTGAAAACCTACAAAGGGAAAACCTATCTCCCTATGAAGAGGTGGATGCCCTCCTCTTTCTGAAAAACTCCCATAACTACACAGACCAGGAGTTAGGTGACCTTTTTGGGAAGAGCCGCAGTTACATGACGGAAGTCCTTTCCATCACCTCGATGTCAAAAGAAGACCTCGACAAATGCAAAAAGAACGAAATCTACAATAAGAACCTCCTTGTCCAAGCAGCCCAGGCCGCCAAAAAAGGAAACCTCGACGATTTTTTAACCCTATTCCACAAAGGGGCATTGAAGACAGTCAGAGACGCCAAAGATTTTAACAAACAAGTCAAATCAGGCGAACCCAACACAGCAAAGAACTCACTTTTTTCTGGTTATAAAATTCGAAGGACAGGAACCGGAATTCAAATTCTGTCGGACGACGAAATTCTACTCGGAGACATCTACAAATTCATCCGCAAAGAGTTGATAAAAAAATACGGGGACACGGCATAACCCAAACAAGTACTAAGCAGTCAAGTACTTAGGAAAAAAATTTATTGTACAGCTCAGGAAAAATGCTGTACGAACTTGACATCCGCCGGAATCCGACAATAATGTGACATAATAAAACTATTTGAGTTTGAGCAGACGTTTCTTGTAGATCCAAGAGACGGGGGATCTTTAGTATCCCGACCCGAAAAATAAAAAAATTCCCCTGGAACACCAGGGGGTCGGGGTTTCCCGAAGGAATGTTGTTGGATGAGACATAATTAACATTATGTCAGATAATGTCAACTCCTTCGTTAAATTTGCTTAAATTTAGTTTAATTTTTGCAGAAAAAGCGGAGGAGCTTTTGTGAGCGACCAGCGGCATGCCTATATCCGACTGATGACCGACATCATAGATTCTGGTGTTTGGGCTAGCCTATCCCATGCGGCCAAAACACTTTATCCAGTTCTACTGAAATTCAGTGACTATAATTTCAAACCCGTTTGGCCCAATACAGAAACATTGATGAGGCTTACCGGATTCAAAACCAAAAAATCCATTGTTTCTGCCAAAAAAGAACTCACTCGTGCGGGCCTACTCTACCAAGTCCCCGGGAACGGACGAACCTCGACCCGGTATCATTTTTCCTTCCATTATGAGGGTTCCAGAATTACCCCTCTGGGGGATGCAAACATAACCCTCGGAGGTTTCGAAACGGATGCCTCTGGGGGATCGAAACTGGTAAGTAAGGGGGGTGCTGACGGAACCCCTAACCATATTAATATAACTATATCTAATACAAACAATCTACCTGCGGTGCCCACGACGGGAGAATTGGGTAAAATAAAGGAAGAGAAAAAAGCGTTCGAAACTTTAGTAGAACTCTTTGGGCCTGAAATTGCATTAAAGGCTTATCAAAAGGCAGTCTCCTTACATATGGAATCGAACACTTCCTATGTCCAATCTCTCTGCCGGGAGCTCATCTCCACCCAAAGGCAAGAAGTGATTAAAACTGAGCAGAAAGTTTCTGAGGAAGAGACCTTTTCCCACCCAGCTTCATGGGCCGGGTTTTTATCTTGGGCAAGCAAAGAGCTGACCCAGTCTTCTTGGAACCAACTAGGGAAGGTGCAAGTGGAGGCTGATGGGAATGTAATTGTTGTCACCTCTCCCCTTCAGGGACATTTACGCCAAATTGTGAATATGTATTTTACGGAACGAGTGAAACCGGCAGTTCTCGTAGTATTTTCAGAAAAAGAAGAAGGATCACGCCTCAGTGAAATTCGATAGACTGGATAGAAAAACGGTATTTTTTGGAAGGAATCAGCATTAAAAAGCGCAATGAAAGATCATTTAATCCGCACAAGCCACCCCAACTCTTTACCGATCAAATCAGTTTCCACTTCGGGAACCTTCGAAGTCAAAAATGAAGAATTTTTATCCTTTTTTGAAGAAAAGGAGCAGTCTTCACTTTCTTCCATCATCTTTCAATTTGATGATGTTGTGTATTTCAATGGAATTGAACTTTTACCTGGCAAAGATGGTTTGGACTTTTTTCCCGATTCTTTCCGGTTCGAATTGTCTCATGATGGAAAGTATTGGGAGCCAATTTTACAAGAGTCTTCCTTTCGGAAGTCATTCAAAACTTCTGCAAAATGGCTTTTTTCTCTTACTAGCGCTCGTTATGTGAAGTTTGTTTCCAAAATTTCCAGAAAAGCCAGTAACGGACGTGGCGT
>NZ_AOGY02000030.1 GCF_000332455.1 Leptospira vanthielii serovar Holland str. Waz Holland = ATCC 700522
CTTTATTTTACCAGAATTTCTGGAACTTTCATTCTTCTGTGAAATGATTTGAGCATTTGATACTGAATAATTAATGAAAGAATTTCTTGAATAACCTTTAGATAATTCTCTGGAAATGCTTGAAGGACTTCGATTCAGTATCTTAGCTATACTTCTAATACTTTCCTCTTTAAATCGCATCTCAGCAATTACTTCCCTTTCTTTCAAATTAATTCTTGTATAATGATTCATTTATTAACACCTTATTCATTAGATTATCGGTGTTGCGTTAAAAATTTGATTCTACCTTTAATAATACTGTTTATTTTCTAACAATATCGCATAACGAATTAGTGGAGACGACGTTTCCCGACCCTGAGTCCCGGACGGGACGTTAGGGACTGGCACGGAGTTTGCGGATGCAAACGAGTGACAGAAGGGAAATGTGGCGAAGCCCAAGCGAGGGCTCGTCCCGAAGCGCAGCGTTTCCATGCTGTTATACGACGTAGCCTATTGTTAGATAATAAGTTTAGCTAGAGATTCTAATATTTTCTTAATCTCTTCTAACTTGTATTGTCCTTCGGCGACTCCAATTACGAAGTTATATAAGATTTCATTTGGATCAGTATTTCGTATCCGTTAATATCGAGAAAGACTAAT
>NZ_AOGY02000029.1 GCF_000332455.1 Leptospira vanthielii serovar Holland str. Waz Holland = ATCC 700522
GTNTACCAACTTTGATTTTAATAGGTGTTTTCGGATGATGCCTATCTTGTCATCCGCTTTGAACGTACGTCTTTCTCTTACTTGTTTTTCCATCTCTAATCTCCATTTTCGGCTTGGAGTATTAGCTTAATTTAGGTCAGCAAAATTGCGTTTTCATCTGAACTGGAATAGAATCCGGAGAAATTTGTTAAAAAAAGCCTTCTTTTTATTCTACCTCATGATTTTAAAAAAGTTGAGTCTGTTCAAATTAAATTTCTATTAAAAGATTTAAAATTTTTTTCATTATTATTCTAATTATAAACTATCAATTTCCAACTTATTATCCTTGCTCTTTCTCTTTAGGTCAACTTTTTTCCTAAAAAAGTTCTTGCCATATAGATTCATACGTCTAAAAAAGTGCTATGAGGAAGATTTTAATTTTACTACTGGCAATTGCTATTTCTTTTAGCTTTGATTGCCGTGATCTAATGGCGTCTAAAATTGTCTACCACCTCATAAAAATTCAGTCCACTCACTCTAAACCCAAATGCCACCAAGAAAAAGACTCCTCTAAGAAAGACTGTGATTGCACTAAAACGAAAGCTATTAGTATTGAAGATTCTTCTAAGGATTTAAAGAAGACGTTTCGTATCGAGTTTGTTTTCGGTTCTCCTCTAAATGTAACCTGTGCTTTAGATATTTCATCTAACGCATTTTTTTCTTTTGTTCCAAAAATCCTTTCCCCTCATCCAAAAATCCTTTCCCCTCATCCAAAACCATCTCCAGTAAAAACGATTCATCTCCTAATCTGATTTTAACCTCCTATTTTTCCTTTTTAGGTTATACACCTAGTTTATTTATTAATACTATTTTCATCCTTTAGGAGGACTGTAATGAATCGAGTAATTATTATTGTACTTTTTCTTTTAACAGTAGTTATTTACCCACAAGAAGTTGATACTCAGTTAGAAAATTTAATTTCATTACACCCTGAAATTAAGTCCCTTGACGCAGAGCTAAATTCTAAACGCGCCAATGCAGGTCATGAAACAACTTACCCCGATCCCAAGATTGGAGTAGCATTTCGAAATTACCCAACGCGTTCTTATACTCCCAATGATCGAGCTTATGATACACCGAGCATGACTGGAATCGAATATAGTATCTCACAAGAAATTCCTTTTCCTGGTAAATTAACCTTGCAGGGTAAGGCTGGCAAATTAATGGAAATGGAATTTTTACATTTTGCTAAATCTCGCAAAAATCAATTTCTGCTGGAATATCTTTCCCAATTAGTTCGATTAAAAAGCTCCGAGAAAAAAATAATCTTAAATGATCTGATTCGAAAAACTTTAGAAAGCCAGAAAACAATTTCTGCTTCTACTTTTGCCACTGGAAATTCTGCTTTGTCTAAAACTCTAAAATTACAGGTGGAAGGGACTGTTTCGCAAGAGCGTGAAATTGAATTTACCCGCGACAAAAAAAACGCAATCGCTTCCTTAGAATATTTCAAAACAGATAATACAAACCTTGCTAAAATTCTAGAGGTGGACGCCAGCAAATATCTTTTAGAAAAGTTAGCATTCGTCAAATCTGAAAAGCAAAATCTCAAACTAAACTTAGTCGAAAATCCAAACTACAAATTGGCATCTGTCGCAATCGAGCGCGCAAAAAATGAGAGCAAACTTTCAAGTATTCTCCATGCGCCTGATACGGAAATTTTCTTTGCCTATATGAAAAGACGAAACCAGATAGTCACTGTAGATAACGGTCCATTAGATTACCGGATAATGGATAATACCGAATATCGAGGTAATTTATTTTCGTTTGGGATAAATGTTAGAGTTCCAGTTTGGTCTTTTTTCTCCAGTCATGATCTAAAAGAAAGATCCCAAGAAAACACAAAATCAAAAACATTCGAGCTAGAAAGAAATAAACTATTTCTTGAATCGAACTTTGATAAACTATTTGTTACTCTCGAATCATTAGAGTCTCAAATTGAACTCTATCAGAAAAAATTACTTCCTGAGCTTAGTAAAAGCTTATCAGCATTATCCTCTCAATATGGTTCGGGAAAAATTGATCTAATCGAAGTTCTTGGTTTAAAAATAGAATTACAAAAAGCATATATTTCAGAAACAGAATTATTAGAGAAAAAAGCAATTACTATTCTTTTAATTCTAGAACTCACAGACAATCTAATCAAAAATAGGGAGAATTGATATGAAAAAACTTTTACATTCGACAATTACATTTATTATGCTAATTTCCTTTTTACAATCCTGTAAAAAGGAAAAAGAAATCTGGACATGCAGAATGCACCCTGCTTATACCTCTGATAGACCCGGGCAATGTCCTATTTGTAATATGGATTTAGTCAAGAAAGAGAAATCACAAGTAACCCCTCCTAAATCAGAATCTCATACAGAGCATGAACATGGAAATCCTTCTTCAAACCCTACAAATAAAAATGATGCGACTACTATTTATTTGCCCGAAGAAAAGCAGCAATTAATCGGCATAAAAACAGATATTGTAACAATTAGAAGTCTGAATAAAAGTATTAACGCATATTCCAGAGTAGCCTATGACCCTGAGCTTTATACTGCCATCTTAGAATATAAAGAAGCGCGAAAAGCAGGGCAAATGCTTAGCGAAGATTCAAGTGTAGTTTTACCAAATTCTCTCTTAAATTCAAGCATTGTCCGACTTAGACAATTAGGACTTTCCGATTCGCAGATATCTGAGTGGGGTAACTCAACTCGAAATCCAGATGAGCTTATCTTGGGGAGTAAAAATGGAAGAGCTTATATCTACTCCTCCATTTACGAAGCTGATATTGCATATGTGAAACGCGGACAAAAAGTAATTTTAAAAATAGATTCCTTTCCAGATAAAATATTCACTGGCACAATTCAAAGCATAGACTCTATTCTAGATGAAAAAAATAGAACTCTTCGTTTCCGCTCTTATGTTATTGATAAGGATAATATGCTTAAGCCGCAGATGTTTGGTAATATAGAAATTTCTATTCCTCAAAAGAAAGTACTTTCTATTCCCAAGTCTGCTATTCTAAATACAGGCAAACATAAGTTAGCCTACAAGAAAGTATCAAGCGATCAATTTTCTCCGGTAATGATAAAGACAGGAATGGAGACCGATGAATTCTATGAAGTGTTGGAAGGTCTCCTTGATGGAGACGAAATCGTTGTAGAATCAAATTTTCTATTAGATTCAGAAAGTAAAATCAAACTTGGAGGATCTTCTAATGAACACTCCCATTAATTCAGACTCTTTTACCTCTAAAATCATACGCTTCTCTGCTCATAATAAATTTTTGGTATTAGTTGTAATCGGGGTAATACTCATTGGCTCCTATTATTCTATTACTAATATTCCTCTCGATGCAATTCCTGATCTATCTGATACACAGGTCATAGTCTATTCCCGCTGGGATAGAAGTCCCGATATTATAGAAGACCAGGTGACTTATCCTATCATCACAGGTCTACTCGGTGCTCCCAAAGTGAAAGTTATCCGTGGATTTTCTGACTTCGGCTATTCGTTCGTATACGTTATATTCCAAGATGGAACAGATATTTACTGGGCGAGATCGCGCGTTCTAGAATATCTATCTCGCATTCAATCTAGACTTCCAGAAGGCGTGCAAACAGAACTCGGTCCCGACGCGACAGGTGTAGGTTGGGTTTATCAGTATGCACTGGTTGATAAGAGCGGCAATAACTCATTAACCGATATTCGTTCTTTTCAGGATTTTAAACTTCGTTACTTGTTAAACGCGATACCCGGAGTATCAGAAGTTGCAGGCATCGGCGGTTTCAAAAAACAGTATCAAATCACTGTTAACCCCATTGCATTGCAAGCTTATGATATTTCCATGGAATCGGTTGTTCAAAAAATTAGAGAATCTAACCAAGAAACTGGTGCGCGGCTAATGGAGTTAAGCGGTGCTGAATACATGATTCGAGGCAAAGGCTATATTCGAAATATTTCTGATATAGAAGAAATCAGCCTCGGCACTGATACGACAGGAACTCCCATTCTAGTAAAGAATATCGCAAAAGTAGATTTAGGTCCTGATTTGCGACGCGGGATTTCTGATTTAGATGGAAAGGGTGACACTGTGGGTGGAATCATTGTTATGCGTCACGGAGAAAATGCTCTCTCTGTGATTGAAAGAGTTAAGAAAAAAATAACAGAAATTACTCCCTCTCTTCCGAAAGGATTAGAAATTGTAACTACCTACGATAGATCAACCTTGATCCTGAATGCAATTCACACCTTAAAAGAAAAATTACTCGAAGAAATGATTGTTGTTTCCATCGTAATTTTAATTTTCCTATGGCATTTTCCGTCTGCAATTGTTCCAATTCTTACGATTCCAATTTCGGTTATCATAGCGTTTATTCCTATGTATGCGCTAGGTCTTCAATCAAATATCATGTCTCTTTCAGGAATTGCAATCTCTATTGGAGTTTTGGTCGACGGTGCGATAGTAGAAGTAGAAAACGCTTACAAGAAATTAGAAGAATGGGAATCCGGTGGTCGCATTGGCGACTATCACGTTGTTAGGCTCGAAGCACTTTTGGAAGTAGGTCCTTCTGTATTTTTTTCTTTGCTAGTAATCGCTGTAGCTTTCTTGCCTGTATTCACTCTCGTTGACCAAGAAGGAAGATTATTTCGTCCTCTTGCGTATTCTAAAAATCTTGCTATGGCAATAGCGGCTATTCTTGCTTTAACTCTCGATCCCGCTTTTAGAATGCTTTTCACTAGAATGGATCCATTTACCTTCAAAAATAAATTCTTAAGTAAAACGGCAACTACCTTGTTAGTCGGTAAATACTATAAGGAAGAAAATCACCCTATCAGTAAAATACTTTTTAAATACTATGAGCCTGCCTGTGTATTTGTTTTAAATCATCCCCGAACGATAATTGGTTCATCTATATTATTAGTTCTACTTACAATTCCACTCTATCTTCACCTTGGTTCAGAATTCATGCCTCCCCTTTATGAAGAGACTATTCTGTATATGCCTACAACTCTTCCAGGAGTTTCCGTAGCAGAGACAGAGCGGCTAATGATAAATATGGATAAAAAATTAAAGCAAATTCCAGAAGTAGTCCGTGTATTTGGAAAAGCAGGAAGATCTGATACATCGACAGATAGTGCTCCTTTCTCTATGATGGAAACGGTTGTCTCAGTAAAGCCACAAAATGAATGGAGAACAAAAGAAAGATTTTATTCAAAGCTACCAAATTTCACTCATTTTCTATTTAGAAGTTTTGCGCCCGATAGAATCTCTAAAGAAGAATTAATTGCAATCATGGATAAAGAACTTTCTTTTCCGGGGGTGTCTAACGCATGGACGATGCCTATCAAGGCAAGAATTGATATGCTATCCACAGGTCTACGAACACCAATCGGTATTAAAATCCAGGGCGAATCGTTAGAAGAAATTGAAAGGCTTGGAATTGAAATGGAAACTGTTTTAAAAACCCTTCCCGGAGTTAGATCAGTTTTTGCCGAGCGTGCAGCAGGTGGATACTTTTTAGATATAAATTTAAAAAGAGAAAAACTTGCCCGCTACGGAATTACTATCGCCAGTGCGCAAACTATCATTTTGACCGCAATTGGTGGTGAGTCTGTCACTCAAACTATTGAAGGGCGAGAACGATATACGGTTAATATCCGTTATCCAAGAGCACTCAGAGAAAATATAGACCAATTAAAGCGTATTTTAGTTCCTACCTCGACTGACTCCCATATTCCCATTGGAGAAATTGCAGACTTAGAATTCAAAACAGGACCTGCCATGATTCGAGATGAAAATGGATTCCTTACCGGATACGTTTACTTGGATACAGGTGAATCGGATATTGGTGGTTTTGTAGAGAAAGCAAAATTGAAAGTAACCGAATCAGTGAAACTTCCTGCAGGTTATACTCTGCTCTGGACTGGTCAATATGAGAATATCATTCGAGTTCGAGAAAGAATGAAGTATGTAATCCCTATTACCCTCTTCATTATCTTTTTTCTTATTTATATGAATACTAGTTCTTATATGAAGACAATGATTGTTATGTGCGCTGTTCCCTTTTCGCTTATTGGGGCTGTAGGAATATTATTTATTCTAGATTACCAAATTTCAATCGCTGTCTGGGTAGGAATGATTGCCCTCATGGGACTCGATGCGGAGACCGGTGTATTTATGTTGTTATATCTCGATTTGGCGCACGAAGACGCAAAGAAGAAAGGACTTTTGACAAATGATACTGAGTTAAAAGAATCCATCTTACATGGTGCAGTAAAAAGAGTTCGTCCTAAAATCATGACTGTCTTATGTGCCATGATGGGGTTACTTCCTATTATGTGGTCTACGGCTACTGGATCAGATGTAATGAAACGAATTGCTGCTCCCATGGTTGGAGGACTTGTTACTAGCTTTGCGTTAGAGCTTTTAGTTTATCCCGCCATTTATTATTTATGGAAGCGAAAAGAATTAAATGTCATTCATTAAAAGGAGAAAACAATGAATAAAATGAAAGTAATGGTGATAGGAATTCTATTCCTATTTGGTACAACAGTTTGGGCGCAAGATGTTTCTAAGGTAAAAGCAGAACATTTATCGCAGGCTTCTAAATATGAGGAATTAGTGAAAGCACAGCAAAATATTATTGAAGAGCATTCGAAAATGAAAAGTGATTTTCAAAAGAAATATTGGATAAATGAAAAATTAAGTCCAAAGCTGAAAATAAGAGAAATGGAAACTCATTGCGACAAAATCATTGCGGATGCAAAATCTCAAAAAGCCAATTTTGAGATGATGGCTGTAATGCATAATTCTTTAGCAAAAGAGTTAGATAGAAAGTAAATTTAAGATAATTCAGAATTAAATATAAAAATTTAATTCTGAATTTCACTGAGGAGAGAACAATGAATAAGAAAAAAGAATTTATCCCTGCCTTAGGCTACGATTGGTTAACCGGCTTTTATGATCTAACAATTAGATTGACAATGCCTGAGAAAAAATTTCGAACCAAACTAATAGATGAAGTAGAGCCACAGAATGATGAGACTATTTTAGAATTTGGTTACGGCACTGGACAAAATATTATTCTTGCACACGAGCGGAATAATAAAACCAAACTAAACGGACTGGATATTGACCCAAAAGTAAAAGAGATAGCTGAATATAAAATAAAGAAACTTGGGTTTGGGATAACACTTGATCTCTATGAAGGGGCTACTTTCCCGTATCCTGATAACTCGTTTGATAAAGTATTTAGCTCGTTAGTTTTTCATCAGCTTGACGCAGAAACGAAGCTACCTTGCTTAAAAGAAATCTATCGCGTATTAAAGCCAAACGGTAATCTTATAATAGGAGATTGGGGAAAGGCTAAATCTAAATTAATGCGATTCTTGTTTTATATTGTTCAAATTTTGGACGGCTTTAAAACAACAAATGATAATGTGAATGGACTTTTACCAAAGTTTATGGAGCAAGCAGGATTTAAGAATGTAGCAGAAAAAGATTTTATCAATACTAGAATTGGAACGTACTCATATTATAGAGCAATAAAATAAATGTGAAAATTTTTGAATTCATTAAAAGGAGAAAACAATGAATAAACTTAAAACAATGGTAATAGGAATTCTATTCCTGTTTGGAACAACGGCTTGGGCGCACGACGGTAAAGCGACATTGGTAATGGAAGAGATGGTAAAGTTTCATGATGCATTAGTAAAAGAAACTTCAGGAAAGCTTGATACTAAAAAACTTACAGAACTTCTCAATAAAGGAGCTGATGATAAAAAGGACACGGAGACTTTTAAAAAAGCAATTCCTCTTACAGAAAAATTAGGAAAAGCAGAAACTCTGAAAGATAAATTAAGCGCCTACTCTTTGTTAGTCAATGAACTATCATCGGTTGTAGGTCATCATGATAAATCTAAGGCAAATTTATTCTACTGCCCAATGGAAAAGAAAAAATGGATCGCTAAAGGGGACACCATAGTAAATCCCTATCTGAAAGATATGCGAGATTGTGGAGAAAAGCAATAATGGGCACGGGTATGGTTGTCGTGATGGTTGTGATGATAGGGTTTATGTATTTTATGCACAAAGACATGATGTCTCATGATAGCCATGGGCGATCATGGAGCAAAAACAGAAGAATCTAAAACTGTTCCTAATAAAACAGATGAAAGTAAAGTTGCTCCGAGTAAAACGAATGAAGAGAATAAAAATCACCCAGAAGATCATAAACACACTCACTAGGATGATGACAAATAAAAAAACCAATAAGCGGACCCTGTTAGTGGTTGGCTTATTGGTATTAACCCCAAGAATTAAACAAGACAGAGGAATACCGGAGAAATGCAGTTTACCTGTAAAATAAAATATGAATAAATTAATTGAATTTCACTTGTTCGAATTGAAACAGAATATAACATTATCAAAATTTTTTACCATTGCAGTTTTAATAGCCCTTATTTTCATTATGCATACTTTATCTCTTGCTGAAAATAATGAACTTTGGACAGCGATCTCTATGAGATTGTATTATATTCCCATTCTATATGCGGTAATATTTTTAGGATTTATCACGAGTACAGGTGTAAGTATAATTGCAGCAATTGCACATCTATTTACAATGTTTTCCTCCGAGCATCATGTCCACACAGTAATGTTAGAACATTTAGTTGAAACTCCTTTTCTTGTAGTATTGGGATTAACCGCCGGATTTTTAAGAGATTTTCTTTTATTTGAGAAGAATAAAAAAAATGAAATCGTAGACCTTTTCGGAAAATATGTTTCACCACAAGTTGTAGATGATATAATTAACAAAAAGATTAAAACTGAGGGAGAAGAAAAAGAAGTAACAATTTTATTTTGCGATATTAAAAATTTTACAAAATTGGCAGAGAGATTAAATCCTATTGATTTAATATTACTCCTAAATAAGTTCTTTATTGAAATGGTTGAAATTATTTTACGTAACGACGGTTTCCTTGATAAGTTTATTGGAGATGCAATGATGGTCGTCTTTGGAATACCGGAAGCAAAATCTAAGGATAGAGAACTCGCCGTAAAAGTTGCAGTCGAAATGTTAAAAAGATTAAAACAGCTTAACGATGAAAGTTATTTTGGGAATGAAATACTTGAAATAACGATTGGAATTCATTCTGGTAAAGTAGTAGCGGGTAATGTTGGTTCAACTGAAAGAAAAGTATATACTATTATTGGGGATAATGTAAATTTAGCCTCTAGAATTCAAAGTTTAAACAAATATTATAATTCATGCCTTTTGATTACTGATAGTGTTTATCAAGGTATTAAAGAGCAAGATTTTAAACTAAGAGAAATAGATTCGGTCAGAGTAAAAGGTAAGGCGCTACCATGCGTTATTTTTGAAGTTTATTCAGAATTAGACGCAGAGGAAATAAAGAACAAAGAAAAGAATCTAATAAATTTTATGAATGCACTCATGTACTATAAGAGTGGCGATTTCCAGCAAGCTAAGATTTTTTTCGATGACGCATATAAGCAAAGCCCAAACGATTTTTTATGTAAGTTGTATTTGGAACGAATCAAAAATCTGTCTGAAAGTGAAGTTAAAGACTGGGATGGAATCTATGATTTTAAAAGTAAATAAAGGGTATAATGGAAGCACAACTGTTATGACTAAACAGGAGTTAATAAGACAACACGACAAAAGTGATTTTCCTTCGCCTAACTGCGAGTATCCACTGCGGAGGTGAACTATGTTCGGATGCTGTTCACCTCCTTGCTCCAAGCCGGCTTAGTTGTATTAGCCACATCTTGTAGTATTTTTGTTGAACTTACGCAAGTCCAGTGCCTTCGTTCCGGTCACAAAACTTGCAAGAGAATAATGCAAGTTTTGCGCCCTACACTCAGTCACGGGACTTGCTAGTAGTTGGTCGGCTCGGAGACATGACTTTGAAACTCGAAAGGTGCTACCGCACTTTCGAGTTTCAAAGTCACGTCGGATACTCTTAACGTTAGTCGCAATTTTTATAAATTTATGAAAAAACTTGCAAATTTGTCCCAGGTATGCTCTAACCTTCCTCTATAACAAAATACCTGTTAAAAGAGGAAAAATATGAATATTAACAAAGCAGTCGATAAGGCCTTCGAGTCCAAAAGTTTAAAAGAAATAGCAGATTCTCCTGTTTCAGCGTTACAAGGACTTAGCGAAGGAGATTCCGAGCTTCTATTGAAAGCATTCAATGTAAAAACAATCAGAGATTTGGCGAACCTAAATTACGTAAAATGGGCTCAAGCCATCGTTACACTATCTGATACAGAACAATAGGAGAAAACTATGTCAATTCCAGCAAAAGTACAAGAACGAATCATTGCTTCACTTAAAAAATTTACACCAATTCTTACATCTGCAAAAGCGAGAGATGTGAATGAGTCAGATACAGTTGTAATTATAACTGATATGCTATCAGAACTTTTTGGATATGAAAAGTATTCTGAAATAACGACTGAGCATGTCGTTAAAAAGACCTTTTGCGATTTAGCGATAAAAATCGGTGATAAAGTAAAATTGCTAATTGAAGTAAAAGCGATCGGACTTGATCTAAAAGATGATCATATTAAGCAAGCAATTGACTATGGTGCGAATGCTGGAATTGAATGGGTTATACTAACCAACGGAATAAATTGGCAAATATATCGAATTACATTTGCTAAGCCAATTGACAAAGAACTAGTCTACGAGCTGAATTTGACTTCCATAAATATAAAGAATGAAAATCATATTGAACCGATATATTATCTCTGTAAAGAAGCTTTAGGAAAATCGCTACTTGACGAATATCACTCACAAAAACAAGCCTTAAGTAAATATTATATAGGACATATGCTCTTAACTGAAACTGTCCTTGATGTAATCAAAAGAGAACTTAAAAGACTGACTCCTGGCGTTCGAATTGAAAATGAAGAGATAGAAGAAGTTCTTAAAATTGACATTATAAAAAGAGATGTTCTTGAAGGTGACAAAGCTACTGAGGCAAAGAAAAAAATTCAAAAGGCATCGAACAATTATATTCGAAATGTAAATACTACAAAAAAAGAAACCAAAGACGAGAAAGAAGCAAGTAGTTCAAAACCTACTGAACAAGCTTCACAAGGTACCACAGAAGCACCGCCAACCAGCCAATAAAAACTGCGACTAACATCGCGGAAACGCTTCGCTTCGGGACGAGCCCTCGCTTGGCCTACGGCACATTCCCCTTCTGGCACTCGCTTGCATACGCAAGCTATGTGGCCAGTCCCTAACGTCCCGTTCCGGGACTCAGGGTCGGGGAACGTCGTCTCCACTAATTCGTTATCTGCAATTTCCAATACCTTACCACTGAAATATGAAAGAAAAACAAAACAACAAATCTAAGAAAATTGAATTAACATTCGTATCGAATCTGTCTGATCAAAAATTTATTGGTGAACAATCAGGTAACCATGACGGTGATAAATTTATCGAATCACTAAATACTAAAATTGCAGAAATTTTAACTAACACTATGGAAAATTTCGGCAATGATTGGATTGTTTCTTTTGAAAATTTAATAATCAAATTAAAGTTTCGAGAAGCGTATGAAATTTTAAATTCAAATCAAGATCGCTTACAGTTTTGCACAAACACAAACGTTCTCAACCTTTTGCTAAAAATGGATTTAGAAATCTTAAATAAAGTAGAAAGATTAAATTTTCTTAAAAATGCGATTGCCCTAAGTCATAAGTTTCATTTACCTCATATTACTTCCAATTATGTTAATAGAATTTTACATGAATTTAGTTCAGAACTAGAGCCTTTGTTGCTGGAAAATTTAGAACTAGAACAAGCAAACCAGGCAGCCAGAGACAAAAAATTCAACTTAGCATATAATCTATATAATCAAATATTAACAAAAACAGCAGAAAACTCGACCAAAGCGTGGATATATCGAGGACTTTCAATTATTGCACCAACTCCAACTGAATATGAAAGATATGCAATGCTTTCATTTGATCTATTTCTCACAAGCGGCAACAAAGAACAAGCAATAACTGAATTAATAGGCTTATCGAATTTCTATTTTAATATTGATCCTGAAAAATGCATTTTCTATATAAATGAAGCTATAAATATTTTACAACCAGATAATCCACTAAATAAAGAAAGACAAGGTTCACTCAGATTTCATTTGGCAAAAACATATCTGGAACAAAATAAAATTGAAAAAGCAAAAAGTGCAATTGATGAGTCAATAAATTTACGTGAAAATCTTATCGGGAATTTGCAGGAACTATGTTCAACATATTATCTAGCAAAAGAGATATCACAAAAATTGGGAAACAATGATGAAGTCCAACTATATAGTGAAAAAATAGATAAAATACACCAATCAATAAATGACCCAATTTTTAATTTAAAAATCGAAGTTATCACAAGTATTGAAAATTTTAAAACAATACCTATTGAGTTTTTATCTAAAATCGAAAATCAGCCCGACGTATCATTAATCATTAGCTCTTATATATTATTTGGATTAAATAAGAATCTTCCAAATCATGAAAGATTTAAATTTTTAGATTTAGCCATTGAAGAAATTTCTAAAATCAAAATTGATACAGAAATTCTATCACTTGCCTATTATTCGCTAGGAAAACTATATAAAGAGGATAACAATTCTCCTAAATCCATCGAATTTATATTGAAAAGCCTTGATATTCATCCATATAGGCTGTCCGCAATTGCCGACTTAATTAACCTATATATTGAAATGGAGCTTTGGTCAGACTTAACTAAATTTCTCAACAGCAAAATTGAAATCTACGGGGAATACTCACATTTAAATTACCTTAAAGCACTAGCTTTACATAAAAATGGAAATGAAACGGAGGCACTAGCTTTACTATCCAAACTAGATGGCGATCAAAATTTAAAGCCCAAAATAGATGACTTGATATTAGAATGTGTTAAAAACGGAGGAACAAAACCTGTTTTCCAAAGTATTGTAAAACCAAATTCTTTTAATATTTTTGATTTTCGATCTATTCTATGCGAATGTGCGGAATCAATTTCTACAAAATCTCGAATGCATTTTTGGAAATACAATAAAGAAAAAAGGAAGCATAGTTGGATACAATCCCCCGAAGAAACTGCCAAACAATTAATAATACAGTATCTAACTGGAAAGTTATCATACATAGACTTTGAAATTTTGGAAGAAATTAAAGTATCGGCTGGACGAATGGATTTGTATATCAAAGGCGCAACTCAATCTTTCATCATTGAATTGAAAATTTGCGGAGAGAGCTATTCGTCTACTTACGCTCTGACAGGTGAAGACCAATTACTACACTATATGAAAGGCAAAAAACTTTACACGGCTTTTCTATTTGTTTTCGATGGCAGAACAAGAGATCAGGGAAAGCATTTTATCGAAACAAAATCTATAGGCGAATATACAATCTATACGATTGTTTGTGATCTTAATCCGAATGTTCTTTAGCAATTAGGAAACTGCGGCTAACAGCGCCTTAACGCTTCGCTTCGGCACAAGGCCTCGCTCGGTCTGCGACACATAGGCTTCTGGCACTCCCCTTGCATTCGCAAGTGTCGTTCCAGTCCCTAACGTCCCGTTGGGACTCAGGGTCAGCCTACGTCGTTAAGGCTAGTTCGTTATACGCCATGTCTAAAAAAATATGAAAAAGAAATTAATAGAACTTGTTATTGACTTAATCCTTTTTAGCGGAATTCCACTTATAAAAGCAGCGGAACTACCGTCAGCTGAGAACTATATTGGTTCGGAGTTTCAAAAATTTATTTCAGATAATGACTTATTTCTCGTTTGTTCGATTGTATTTATTTTTCTACTGAAAAGAATAATAGCTATTTTCGATAAGCCACTTGGAATCGAAACTATAGATGAGTTTAACAAAATAATTACCGCAATATTTACAGATATTATACGAGAATATTCTCATAAAGTTGCAGAAATAAGTTCAACTCAAGCTGTTCCATCTATCAGAATAAATATAATGCTAAAAACCAAAAGATTCTTTTTCTTAAACAGAATGAAGATTTACTATTTTTCATCGTCCGTTAAAAAGTTACATTTTCAAGAACTAGAACTTGAATATAAATGGGAAAAGGGTGAAGGAGCCTGCGGAACTGCATGGAAAAACAGGAGAATTTGCATTTATGATAAAAAATCTGAAACTTTTAAAAGTCCCGCAAAAACGCTAAATTCAAAGGTAAAGCCATTTTCAGATAAAATAGGATCAGTAATCAGTATTCCAATTTGGTCAATGGAGAAAAACCAGTTTTCGGAGTATTGAGCCTCGATAGTAATTTTACTATCGACAAAACTTTCTTTGACCGAGAAGACATCGTAGACTTGCTTGCGAAACATATTGACAGACTTTCATTAGTATTAGATAAATTAAAAGTAGGAATACGATTATGAACTATATCAAAAAAATTATTATACATCCCGCCGAATCAAATAAATATTCCGAAGTAGAAATTATAAAAAAAGAAAAAAAGAAAAGTACTCTAAAAAAAATTGGAGCCGTTCATATCGAAATTGATCTTAAAGATTTAAAAAACATAACATATGAATTAACTGAAGAAGAATTTGAAAAAATAAAAACCAAATTTCCTAACAAAATAATATCGAAGGAAAACTACATTACTTATAAATAAACGACACGGCGTATAACAGCATGGAAACGCTGCGCTTCGGCACAAGGCCTCGCTTGGGCTACGCCACATTTCCCTTCTGTCACTCGTTTGCATCCGCAAACTCCGTGCCAGTCCCTAACGTCCCGGCGGGACTCAGGGTCGGGAAACGTCGTCTCCATTAGTTCGTTATGCGACATACATGAATTAAACTAATATGGAACGATACTACTTTCAATTATCTTTCTTTGAAACACATCCTACCTCTCTAACATATCCAACTCTTGAATTTGTTGAATCTTGTGGTAGTTTGGGCGAAGACTTATTCAAAAATGATTCAATAATTTTCGTAGATTCAAATTCATTAGGAAATTTTCAAAATGGAAAATTTGTATTCCAACTGAATTTACTAAAACATTTATCAAAAAATACAAAAAGGTCATATTCAAATATCAGAAAAAATTTGTTGGATAAAATGGTTTTAATTGCCATGAGCACTGAAACGACCAAAAATCACTTCTTCCTTGATATTTTCATAAAAAATCTAAAATACTCTGAAATTCGGAAAATATATTTATTAAACCAAAACTTTAATTCGATTAGAAACAATTTAAGCATAAATAAACAAATCTATTTCAGAAATTGTAAAATAGAACATTTTGAATCATATATTGAAAGTATAGAGAATAATTTACATTTTGAGAATTCCAAAATAGGCTACTTTAAACATTCAAATGCATCGGATAACCAAACATTAAGATTAAAAAACTGTTCAATTAATTACCTAGATACTACTGCTCAAAATATATTTTTGGAAAATATTTCCGGACTAAGCCTATTCCTATTTAAGGCAAAAAATATTTCAAATTTAACAATTGTAAATGTCTCTATCAAATTCTCTAAAGAAACAATTCTAAAATACCTATACTTTGATTCTTCGCTTAATCGAATAAGCGATAAAAAACCTAAAGGATACAACATATTTGAAAAATTCTTATACTTCTATTTTAAAAAACCGGAACAATACATTCCCGGAGAAGTTCTCTTTCCGTATCCAACTGAAAATAAAATATCATATAAAAGAATCATTAATAAATTCAAAAATAACATAAGCTACTTTAAACCCAAAATTTATGTTGAAGAAATTGGAGATGGAATATATACATATAAAGAAGACCCGAGGATTGAAAAAAGTAGCATAGGATTTGCATACAATCAATCAGTTTTAATTAAATCACTAAATGAAATTTCCTCTACATTAAAAGACTACAAAGTCAAGGAAAGTTTAATTAATTATCACCATTATTTTAGCTCCAGGAATAATTATTGGAGACAATTATTATATTTCTTACATGCCGGATATCGTCGATTCAAAAGACCTCTACTTTTATTAATCATTTCCATCATCCTAAACACTTTTTTAATAAATTTAATTCGAAATGATTTCAGTGATGGATTACATTCAATTTATTTTAACTTTAATATTATAAGTTATTTTGAAAAAATATTATTTAAAAACCTAGAGTTCAACTTCAATTTTCTTTTAAAATTATCTTCGCTAATGCTAGAATCACTTAATTTTTATCTAATATTCTGTTTAACAATTTACATCAAAGAATTAATAAGTTTCCCAAAAAAATACGAATAAAATGTACGTCGCATAACTTCGGGGAAACGCTTCGCTTCGGCACGAGGCCTCGCTTGGGCTGCGCCACATTTCCCTTCTGTCACTCGTTTGCATCCGCAAACTCCGTGCCAGTCCCTAACGTCCCGTTCGGGACTCAGGGTCGGGAAACGTCGTCTCCCCTAGTTCGTTATACGCAATGGGTAAAAATCTAACTCTATTATCGAAGAAATATTATACTTGACAACTTGTCAACATATGATCTACTGAAACCACTATGAAGTCCTATGCCGTTGGCGAACTAAAATCTCACTTCTCCGAAGTTCTTGAATACGTCAAGAAAGGAGAGAAAGTTGGTATTCTATTTGGGAAAAACAAAAAGACAATCGCCATGATCGTTCCGATCAATCAAAAGATTGATGGAAAAAGAAAAATTGGACTACTTGATGGAAAAGTCAAAATATCTTTTGATAAAGATTTTTCCATTACCGAAGAAGAATTCTTAAATATTTAATGGCTTATCTTTTAGATACTCATGCTTTACTCTGGGTTATAGGTGACTCAAAACAATTAAGTAAAAAAGTTGCAACTATCGTTCAGGATCAGGAAAACCAAATTCTAGTAAGTGCAATTTCATTATGGGAAGTTTCTTTAAAATTTCGCCTCGGTAAACTGAAACTATCTGGTTTTAAACCAGACGAAATCCCAAAACTACTTGAAAAATTAAATATTAACATAATTGAACTAAACCAGGAAGAAGCTTCATCTTACCATAATTTAAAAGAAGATTTTCATAAAGATCCCTTTGACCGAATGCTTATATGGCAATGCATAACAAGAAAGCTCACCTTCATTTCAAAAGATTCGGAGATAAAGAAGTATAAAATTTCTGGATTAAAAACTATTTGGTCTTAGTTACCCACAGCGTATAACAGCATGGAAACGCTGCGCTTCGGCACGAGGCCTCGCTTGGGCTGCGCCACATTTCCCTTCTGTCACTCGTTTGCATCCGCAAACTCCGTGCCAGTCCCTAACGTCCCGTCGGGACTCAGGGTCGGGAAACGTCGTCTCCACTAGTTCGTTATGCGCAATGCATTAAAAAACATTTAAAGGAAAATATATGATAAATATCCTCCGAATAACCTTTATAATTTCTGGCTTTATATTTGCAGAAAATTGTAAAACCACTGCGAATAGGCCTAGTAATGAAGCAATATTCGATAAGAATCTTTCTTTATATGAAAGATTATCAGATGAGAAAGTTGCAAGTATATCGAATGATATTACAATCCGATTCTTTGATCAATATCAACATGGTAACCAAATTGAATTTAACTCTAATTCCGGAAAAACTTTCCTATGGTATCCAAATAATAAAACTCTAGTTTCAGGATTTTACAAAATTAAAGATAATCGCATCATTTGCTTTAACTACTCTGGGATCGCCCGAAATGAATTTACAGGAGAAATATCAGGAAATTGGAACTGCCAGGATTTGCTAACATATTACAATAAAGTTCGAGAGAAGATTAAAGGCAATGTATTCAATTTAAATGAAAATAAGGAAATTCCTTTTATAATTGAACGTTTTCCAGAACAAACAATCTTTGATTTGACGCAAAAATCAAACAGATGAAAGTTAGATATTTGAAATAAACGAAATTGTAAATAATTCAAATTTTGATATTTATTAAAAGAAATCATATAATAAATCTTTAATTAGTAAAAATTCAAATTAAAATAGATCCATTAAATCTAGATCGGTCCGATTGAAAGAATATTCTAAACCAAACTTAGCTTTATAATTGATAAATATTATTGCAAACATTCAATATAAATGCACAGCGCATAACAGCGTGGAAACGCTTCGCTTCGGCACGAGGCCTCGCTCGGGCTTTGCCACATTCCTCTCCGTCACGCTTCTTGCTCTGCAAGAAGACGCGCCGACGCTAACGCCTCTTCCAGAGGCTCAGCTACGAGGAACCTCGTCTCAACTAGTTCGTTATCTGCAATGCCCTAGAACTTAATTCTATGAATGAATTCCAACAAGTTTTATATAAGCAAATAGATAAGATTCAAGCTTCCAACCTGCCTACTCATGTTAAGAAGGTTGTTTCTGCTGTTGCTCTTTGTAGAACTAATGCCATGAAGGGAAGAGTCTATTCTTGTCCAAACGGACACTTCTCTATATTCATTAGAGAATCTTGTAACAATAGATCTTGTCCTACTTGCCAATCAGAAAATAAAAGAGAATGGAATTCTAATACAAAAGAAAAAGTTTCTAATTCTCCACATTATCATCTTGTTTTTAAGTTACCTATACGTGGCGTGTATCCATATATTCTTTCCCATTATAAAGAATTTATAGAAATCCTTTTTGAAGCTTCATCTAATACGATTCTCAAATTAATTAAGTACGCCACGTACCTAACCCCTACTACCGCATTCATTTCTGTTCTACACACTCATGGGGATGCTTACCAGCTTCATCCTCATATACACATCCTTCTCAATTCTATTGCTCTATCCAAAAAACAGGACAAGATTCTCTTACTAGATCAGACTCTCTTCAAACTTGATAACTTCAATTCTATATATAACCAAATTCTAAAGAAAGAATTAATTCTTTTACATAAGAAACATCCTGAACTTGGAAATGACTTCAGAATAAATATAGATAATATACATAAAGAAAATATATTTGTTTCTAAGAAATACGAATCACCTTTTCCTATCATTGACTACCTTTCCAAAACTATAAAAGGAAATGCTCTCGATCTTAATCAGGTCGATTTTTTTGATAATGGTTCCATTAATCTTCATAATAAAGATAAATCTTTTTCCTTTTCTAACCATGAATTTGTAAATAGATACATCAAACATATCATTCCACAAAACATTAAATCTATTCGTTATTCTGGTTTCTACAGCTCTGCTAGTAAATCTAAGTATGACCTCGTAAATCAATTATTAGAGATAAACAGTAAAGAAGAAACAGAATCAAAAATCAATGATGATTCCATTCTCGATGAGAATCATAAATTCCACAAATCTTGTCCTTTCTGCAATCAAAGGATGATTCTGTTAGAAGAAGTTGACGAATTCAAAGTTCCAGATATTGTTTACATCAAATTTGGAAAGGATCCGCCTACTGAAGAACTATTCACAAGACTTGTCGCTTAACTTTGACTCAATTTTGGACTATTAAATTCCTTAGTGAGAAAAAACAGGCAGCAAGCCAAACTTAGCATAGGGCACAGCAGATAACAGCGCCTAACCGCTTCGCTTCGGGACGAGCCCTCGCTTGGCCTCCGGCACATTCCTCTCCGTCACGCTTCTTGCTCCGCAAGAAGACGCGCCGACGCTAACGCCTGCCCTGCAGGCTCAGCTAAGAGGAACGTCGTCTCCGCTAGTTCGTTATGCGTAATTGCAAAAAGTTGTTTGCTTTTTTGCATCTTTAACAAAAATATGAAAATGAAATTTTTAATCCCGATTTTTATTACTATACTAGGATGCAGCTCATACACTAGTTATTTAGCGCCCGATTATAAAAATAACACCTTATCATCAAACAAACGAATCGCTTTAATTGGATTTTTGAACTATGAGTTTCAAATGGCTAAAGATAGAGAAGGAAATTTCTATAGGTCATCTGCATCCCTAAATTACAACAAATCCATGAAACAACTATTTCCAGCAGGTAAAGATGTATCATCTTTTAATTCTAATAATATTAATAATCAAATCAGTCGAGAAAATTGTTTAGAATTCGTTTATCAATATTTAGATGTCGTGAAAGAATCTGGGAAAAAAGAATTAATTAAATTTATTGAATTTGAATTAACCCCAGATACTTCTAAATCAAAATGTGCAGTAAAATCAGAAAATATCGACTATTACATTCTTGGTATTCCAGGAAAATCATTTAATTCATGGAGAAACTATGACGAAAGTTTCATGGGTTATATAAAAAATATCGCATCTATCTTAACTTTATTTATCTATCCCACACATAAAGCAGAACCAGTGAATGCATTTTTCTATGTTTATGATCCAAAATTAAAGTTAATTGAAAAATTCGAATATAACAAGCAAGTAAAAATTACAACTTCTTGGTGGTTTAATTTAAATTTAGCGGACAAAGATAGAGTATCCCAAGATATCACAGCAAGCATAACTAAATCCCAAGAAAACATTACGAAGGAATTTGCATTTGATTTTTACTCAAAATACCAAAAGAAATAATTTTAAATATTAATTAAGATTAAAAAAAGGAAAAAAAATGAAACTCAACCTAAAAATAATTTCACTACTGATAGTAATAGCACTAAACAATTGCGTATTTCTACCAGACTATTCAAATAACTTCAAAAAATATCCAGCAAAACCGGATAGAAAAACAATTTCAGTAACTAAACCAGAAAGTAGATTTGAAACTTTTGGTAAAAATTTTCCCTATACTTTTGTTGTATACCAAATTGAAGAAAATTTAAAATTTTCAGAATTATTCTCTGAAGTCAAAGAAACAGAAGGAGAATATGTTTTAACCGCAGAAAGTATAGATGATAAATATGGAGATTCAGCATTAGACGTTACTTATAACATTAAACTTGAATATTCGTTACATCACAAAAATAAACTAATCTTTAAAAACACTTACGAAGGTTCTGGATTTTCTAAAGTTACCGAACACTTCATGTCTGGTTTCAGAGCAAGACTTGCAAGGGAGAGAGCACTACAGGTAACAATCAACAAATTATTAGATGATCTTGTTGTGTTGAAAATTATTAAATAATAATTGAAACAAATTATTTTCATTAGGATTTAGCATTTTGCAACTACGCATAACAGCGACTAACCGCTTCGCTTCGGCACAAGGCCTCGCTTGGGCTGCGCCACATAGGCTTCTGGCACTCCCCTTGCATTCGCAAGTGTCGTTCCAGTCC
>NZ_AOGY02000028.1 GCF_000332455.1 Leptospira vanthielii serovar Holland str. Waz Holland = ATCC 700522
CATACAATTTTCTCCTGAAAAAAAGTTGCCAAACCCTGTCATCCCATGAATCCTATTATGTAGTCTTCGTCATAAGACTAACTTACTATGAATGGTGATGGCAGGGTCAAGAACTCCAGGAGAATCAAAGCCCTAGCAAGTCCTCGTCGGGACAGATCTGCAGAATTCTTCCTGGAGTCCTGGCCATCATTGTTCTATCCTACGTTCTGTTTTTTAACAGGTTTATTTTAGTAGAATCTTCTCACATATAGGATCCGAAGGGCCTGGTCACCTGCCATCGTTAGATGGCGGGGGACGGGAGCGCAAGCGCACCCCGGAGGAGCCCGGTCGGTATTCGATAAAGTAAAAATCACCTAACCAATTCGAGGCGCCCATATTCTGAATCATCCAGGCCATCGTACTTCGAATCCATTCGTGGGAAAATCCTTTACAAAGTATCCAAATAAGTTCCATTGGAATCAATTCCTATGGAACCGATTGTCACAGAATACAAACCTCAGCCGCCATTGAGAAGTTATGTGGAGAGTTATCTTCTCATCCAATGTGATGAGAGTTTTAATAAGTCGATCATTCCACATCATTCGTTTGTTTTGACGATCAAACTCAAAGGCAATCATGATTATCGTATCCATTCCGATCGGAATCAGTTGCCATCTATTTCTTTATCGGGACTTCGTAAGACAGTAAAACACAATACACTTTCGAAAGGGACGGAAATTCTGATTGTGAAGTTCCAACCATGGGGTGCTTTTTCTTTTCTCAATAGGCCCATGTATGAATTGAATGAAATCGGCATTTCTGGATATGAATTATTTGACAAAACAGATTTAGATGAGATACATTCAAGGTTGCAAGAAACAAATGACAATCGTTCCAAGATAGAACAACTTGAAATCTTTTTATGGAAAGCAATGAAAATTCAAACGATGGACAAAAGGATCATTGAGGCGATTTCGCAAATGAACCAAACCCAAGGGAAAATCAGAATCCAGGAGATAGCATCCCTTGTGAATTTAAGTATCGATACTTTTGAAAAGAAATTTAGAGAGATTACGGGAGCCACTCCCAAAAGAATATCATCGATCATTCGCATGAGTTCTGCGATTCGAGAGATACCTAAGTATACTTCTTTTACAAGGCTTGCTTACGATTTTGGATATTTCGACCAATCACATTTTATTAAAGAATTCAAATCATTCACAGGCAAAACACCAACACAATTTTTGGCATAAAAAAAATCAACCACCCTGATTTTTTACAATCGGTCCTTAAAAAAATCCGCTATAAAGAGAATAATTATCTATCAAAGGAATTGTTTATGTTAGAGATTTTTTTAAGTTTGCACTGGATTAATGTGTTTTTGGCGTTCCTAGTATATTTTTTTCTAGGTTACCTTTGGTTTACCATTTTGTTTAAAAAACTGTATTTAGTTTCCCTTGGAAAAGAAAACGACAAAGAACAACCGTTAGCCATGATATTTATAATTGGTCCTGCGGTTTGTACACTTGTGATCACAATCACCACAGCGATCTTATTTTCTAGATTAGAAATCCAACAAACGATGGATGCTCTGGTTTGGGGAAGTTTCCTTGGAATTGGGTATTTATCTGCCAATACGTTGAATATTGCCATCAATCCGAATATTCCAAAACCAATTCTCTATGGTGCGATTTCGAGTGTTTACCATTTTGTGGGGATCAATCTCGTTGCATTGATTTTAGTTCAAAACATCTAAAGATACCAAAAAATTAAAAAACCATCCGAGGTGATCCAAGGATGGTTTTTTTTTGTTAACACCTTTTATTGTAAAAGGTTTTCAAGGGCCGCCTAATACAAATCAGGCGACGACTTCTTTTTTATTCAAGTTTCCCTACGCTACTGGGCCGTATTGGCTGTAGTCAAATTCTTTGGAACCAGTGAGGTATTTTTTGTAGTTCTCAATGAATTGTTTTGCAAGGTCCTGTGCCGTTTTATCATACTCTTCTTTGTTTTCCCAAGCGTTACGTGGGTTTAGGATATGAGAATCCACACCTTCTACGGTTTTTGGGAAAGACACTTGGAATACCGGGTGTTTTTCGAACTCGGATTTTTCAATGTTCCCGTTTAGGATTTCATTGATGATTTGGCGAGTGGCAGGAAGGTTCATACGTTTTCCTACACCATACTTTCCACCCACAAGTCCAGTGTTGATGAGGTATGCATTTACTTTGTGAGTTTTCATTTTTTCACCAAGTAACTTTGCGTAGTATGTCGGGTGAAGAGTCATAAACGCCTGACCAAAACATGCAGAGAAAGTGGCTTGTGGTTCTTTCACGCCACGCTCTGTTCCCGCAACCTTAGCTGTGTAACCAGAAAGGAAGTGATACATTGCTTGTTCGATAGAAAGTTTAGAAACTGCAGGAAGAACACCGTAAGCATCGTAAGTAAGGAAAATCACAGTGTTCGGGTGTCCTGCTTTGGATCCTGGTTGGATGTTGTCGATGTGGAAAATTGGATAAGAAACTCGAGTGTTTTCTGTTTTTGCCGCAGAAGAATAATCTACTTTCTTAGTTGTTGCATCGAAGACTACGTTTTCGAGAAGAGCATCACGGCGGATGGCTGCATAGATTTCTGGTTCTGTTTTTGGATCTAGGTTGATGGTTTTTGCGTAACATCCACCTTCAATATTGAAGATACCGTTGTTGTCCCAACCATGTTCATCATCACCAATGAGGCGGCGGTGTGGGTCAGTGGAAAGAGTGGTTTTTCCTGTTCCCGATAGACCAAAAAAAAGTGCGCTATCTCCATCCTTACCTACGTTTGCCGAACAATGCATAGTAAGCACGTTTTTCAATGGTAAGTAGTAGTTCATTACGGAGAAAATTCCTTTTTTCATCTCTCCACCGTATTCGGTTCCACCGATGATACAGATTTTTTTTGCTAAGTGGAAGATCACAAATACTTCGGAGTTTAGGCCGTGTTCTTTGTATTTTGCGTTTTTGTAACCAGAAGCGTTGATGATGGTAAATTCTGGATTTAGTTTTTCTAATTCTTCCTTCGTGGGGCGAAGGAACATGTTTGTACAAAAATGGTGTTGCCAAGCTCTTTCTGTGACCACACGGAGAGAGATTCGTGTGTCATCATTTGTTCCTGCGTGACCATCAAAAACATAGAGTTTTTTGCTATCGAGGAATTTGGTTACTTCTGCGTATAATTCATTGAAGATCGCTTCGGAAACCTTTGTGTTGACCGGACCCCACCAAATGTTGTTTGTGGAAGAAGGTTCATCGACAAAGTATTTGTCTTTAGGGGAGCGACCCGTAAAAATCCCGGTATCTACCATCATGGTTCCGTTATCAGAAGTTACGCCTTCTTTGTTGTTCAATTCGTGCTGGTAAATTTCTTCGTAAGATAAGTTATGGAAGACTTCGGACGGTTTAAGGCCTAATTCAGCAAGGCCGCGCAGATTAATAGATACTGGCATGGATCTCTCCTCGATTTCACTTTGTGTTTTTCTAGCTTCTTACTTTGCGAGTCGGTGTCAATAACAGAAAATGAAGATTCTCCACGCATCCGCAGAATATTTTCCTTACATCAAGATGGGTGGACTTGCCGACATGCTTGCCTCCCTCACCAAAGAACAGTCCAAGACAGAAGAAGTTTATGTCGCATTACCATACATTGGTGGTTTGGGGAAAGAGCCTCGGTGGACAGGCCAAGAGTATCCGGCTCTCCTTCCGAAAGATGCCAAAACAGATTCACTGATTGTTTCCGTACTCAAAACCTCTCGGTTTATGGAAGCCGAAGAATCAGGGGTCAAGTTGTACTTTTTCCAATCAGACCTCTTCCAATCTTTAGATTCCATCTACGGACACGCAGAAGAACACTTTCGCTTTTCCATGTTCTCTTACGCTTGTTATGCGTTAAGTCAAATATTGAAAGTAGATATCTTTCACGCACATGATTGGCATACAGCCCTTTCGGTCGCTCTACAAAAGGACTCCGCTTTCCCCATCCCTACTGTCTTCACCATCCACAATTTGGCTTACCAGGGGGATCATCCCTTTTGGATGACGGGATTTTTAAAAGAAGAACCCTTTCGTTTAGTCACAAGCCCCTTTGACCATAATGGGAAATGTAATTATATGAAGGCCGGGATTCTCTCTGCTGGGCAAATCACCACGGTAAGCCCCGGATACAGAGAAGAAACACTCATCGAACCCAATGGATTTGGACTGAGTTACTCTTTGAATCAAAGAGCCTCTGACTACTCTGGAATTTTGAATGGAATCGATTCGGACGAATGGAATGCGAAGACAGACAAACGAATTTATAAAACCTTCACCGATTCGAATTGGAAAGAAGGAAAATTAAAAAATAAAACGGAACTGTATAAAGAAATTGGGAGACCATTTTTGCCTTTGGATGCTCCCTTGGTGGGTCTGATTGGCAGACTTACCTACCAAAAAGGATTTCCCACATTCTTAAAAGCATTTTTAGAAAGACGCCACCTACCGCACCGTTATGTGGTTCTTGGTTCGGGTGATCCAGAAACAGAAAATGCTTTTTTTCACCTTTCGGAAACCATACCCGAACTATTTTATTTTTATAAAGGATACAACGAAAGTTTGGCTCACAAAATAGAAGCCGCCAGTGATTTTTTTCTCATGCCATCTCTCTTTGAACCTTGTGGTCTGAACCAAATGTACAGTCATGTTTACGGAACCATCCCCATTGTCTCTCGTGTGGGGGGATTGCGTGATACGGTAGAAGAATCCAGTTTCTTAGAATACAAAACAGGAATTGTCTTTGAACCGAATGACACGGGTTCGCTGGGGTATGCCTTAGAAAGAGCCAATGATTTGTTCCGATCAAAAGAAAGAGACGTTGTAGTGAAAAACATTATGAATTTGGATTGGAGTTGGGAAAAAAGGAAAATAGAATACCAATCAGTCTACTTTAGGTCTATTGAATTACAAATTTAGTCAATTTCTACTGTTCATTTAGAAGGGGTTTGGTTTCGATTGTTATCATTAGTATATGAAGTTTTTTTCTTTTTCTGTATTTGTTTTTGTTCTATTCACATCCTCCTGCAAATTAAATCTCAACAACCCCAGTGACCCAAGATCCAAAGATTTTTTCCTAACAAATTTACTAAAGGCATTCCTTCTCTCCGATCCTTGTTTTAACTTTCAATCCTGGAAAAAAACTTATGGAACAGGAACCTATAAAACTACCGGATCCGATTTAATCACCTTGTCCAACGGAGACTATTTGGTTTCGGGCATTACAAGAGAGTATCTGATTCCTGGTTCGTCTTCTGGAGTTACGAATGGTTTTGCGGGAAGTGCCGGTGTCAATTTGAATACATTCCTAATGCGAGTCTCACGCACAAACGGAGAGATCCTTTGGGTGGACTATCTTGGCGAAGCTAGTAGCGAGGTAACCTATAAACCTAAATTAAGAAAGTATTCCAACGGTGACATCTCCGTTGCTTTTATTGTGAAGGGAGCCGAACAGCCCGGAACCATCAACGCAAAATCGGGAATAGGAACTGCCTCAGCACTTTTTGTAGGAAGGATCAGAGAAGATGGAACGCGTGTTTGGTTTACCTACTTAGATTCCGTAAGTATTGGTGAGTATGTAGTTTCTGCAATCGATACATCCAACCGTTTGCATGTGTTTATCGAAAATTTTGGTGGTACACCTGCAAACTCACCGTTTGTTGACGGTCAAGCCATTAGCAATACATCGCTTGATCCGGGATCCGACTCCGATATGATCCACTTAATAGTGAATGAAAGTGGTTCCATGATCTTCCAACGTTACTTTACAAGTTCTGGAGGAGATTATATTTTTGGGGCCGAAGCCAATGCCTCTGGACTTTTTATTACTGGAACCGCAAGCCAAGGTGCCAATGGAACCATCCACCCTAACCCAACGTATCAAATGCCATTTGTCATGAAATTAAATGAGAACGATGGAACTACCATTTGGTATCAATATTTAGGAACAAGTGCGGAATTGGACTATGGTGCCTCGCGTTTTTTAGTGAAAGATGATTTCATTTATACAATTGGGGCAGGTCGGCATACTTATGGAAGTCCCTCCGAACCCATCGTCGCAGCCGACGGAACCAACAAACATTTTATCATTACTAAATTAAATACCAGTGGAGCTGTCCTATGGAATTCTTTTTTGGGGAGTGCTACAGAAAGTGTAATGGATACAACAGAATCTGAACCAACATTTCTTTCTTCTTCCCAACTTTTCGTAAGAATGCAAACAACCGCCACGACAGGTCGGTTCACCTCTACAGCAGATTCTACCACAGGCACCGGATCTGGTCCCTATACACTGGCAGATGTTTTTGTAAACCCCGCCACGGGCACCTTCAATCGGTTTCATTATTCTACCAACTTAGCACTACCTGCGATGGAACAAACAGAAGTTACACGAGAAGTTTGTTCTGGAAAAATGGTTCGATTGAATTATACTAGATTTACCACCATACCACCTATTGAAGCCACCCAAATGGGCATAGAGAATGTAAGTTTGCCTTAGATGGTAAAAGGATTTGGCGCCTCGGATGTGTTAGATGTAGCCTGCTTCTTTCGATTAACCGATCCCGCTCTTCGCTTCGATCGGCACTTCGATAGACGCAAGCGTGAATGGCGCGAGGGGTCGAGTTTTTACTAATACGGATTCCTCTTCCCTTTCAGCTCAGGCAACTCATCTATCTGCTTTAAAACATCCTCATAACTACCCCAGCCTTTATACCCCATGTAATAATCGGATGTGCAGAGCGGCATATCTTTCTCACCAGGATACACCTCTAACACTTTCATTTGGATAGCGAAAATATTCCCGTACCATGTTGAAGATTTTACAGGCTTAAAAGATTGCATGGCATTTATGATCTTATCATCCTCTTTGAGATCAATATCGTAACTGACAATTTTTTTGAAATTACTAGAGATTTTTATATTCATCATATTGTTCACAGCGGTATACGGTGTATCGTAATAAGTAATTCGCATTTTTTTGATCCTCGCATAACGAGTATCAACAATGCCATCAAATTCGCAGTAGTTCTTGAAGTAGAATAGATAATCATCTTTTAAGTCTTTTGCTTGAAGATTGTTTTCTAAATCATAATTCCCATTATACGAAGCTGACACATAGATTGCAGGTTGCTTGCCTTGCCATTTGGTCACAAACCATCTCCGACGATCGCCAAATTTTTCGATAATTTCTTCTCTTTCTTTTAGCGTTATTAGCTTCTTAAACGAACCATCTTTTTTATAATAATTTACACCATAGAACCAGTTGTCTTCCATTGAAGTTATCAATGTTCCAGTCATAAAACCATTATTCTGCTTTTCTATTTTTTTCCGAACATTTGCTAAGTCCACGCCATCACTGGCGAATACAGATGATCGGATAATTAAAAATAATAGAATGAATCGTTTCATTTATTTTTTTTCCAAAACTGTGGACCAACGATTTCCAAGTTCAAAATCGCTATACTTGTAACGAGTCAGCTCTCCTTTTTGGTTCGAATCGTTTACTATCCATTCTCCTTTTACATCATCAAATCCTACAATGTTCACTCTATGACCTTGAGAAGGTTCTTTTATCTCACCTTTTTCATTATATTTAGGCGCTGCTGGCGGTGCATCCAAATACATTCCTGAATTCACAATTTTTCCATTTCGAAGTTGTTCTTTGATCGCATTGTGTTTCGCAGTGTTGTCACCTAATTGGGAAGTAAATTCCTTCGCTTTCAAACCAAATTGATCCAAGATTCTATTGTATGCGTTTATTGTATCTGTAGACATATTCCCAGTTTCTCCCTTCTGGTATTGGAGCCTTGTCAATTCATGGATAAGCTTCCGGCCCACTTCCGAATTGTCGCGAAATTTAACACCCTCTTGGACCATCTGACCTAACAGTGTATACGATTGGCACGTATTACCTCCTGCTTGGATATAGATATACTTTCCAAGATCGGAATCCCAACTACCCGCTGGAATATCTTCTTTTTGGTCAGAAACTACAATTACTTTTTCACCGTAATCGGAGTGTTGGTTCACTCCCTGTGTTCCTAAGATGATGACTCCGCTATCAACGCCAGCACTATCTTTTAAAACCAACTGTTGTCTCGTCGGATTTCCAGGTAATTCTTTAGTAGAGAATTCTGGTGCACCGCTAGGATACAACGATTCATTGATGAATTTTAGATTGGATTGGGTATACTGATCAATCAAAACTTTTGGATTGTGGAACTTTGCATCCTTGTCCGCCTTCGCATCCTGAGAGCGATCCAAAACGATTACCGTGCTAGATTTATACTTATTGTCAATTGAATCAATAGCAGCATTTTTATTCGTTTCCAGTTGGGCTATGTCTGCCTTTATCTTTTTAACGTTATCGATGTCTGTTTTTAGCTTACTATCCTTAATTGATTCCAACTCAGTTTCTAGTGTTTTCTTTTGATCACCATAGATTTTATTGAGTATTGCTGTGGACTCTTTTGTTTTCCTTTCAAATGCCTCCTTATAGACGGACTCCTGTTTTTCTAGTTTGACAGCATAATCCTGTTTTGCACTTGTCATATACTCTTGGAGTAGCTTTTTCGCAGCGATTACCTCAGACTCCGGTAGTTTCGATTTCATTTTTTCTAGGGAATCGAACGCTTTGTCTAATTCGACTATCTTTGACCTTTGTTCTTCGAGATCTTTGTCTACTTTACTTTTTTTATCTTGTTCTATCGTCAGTTCTCGGTTTCTTTGGCTAGCCTCATCTTTTGAGAGATTCATGATCTTTTCAAAGTTTGTTCGACTTGTTGCTTCAGCCACAATATCTTTTGATTTAACTGGTGTCTTAAAAGGAATGTCTGCCTTGGCATTTAATCTTTTGATTCCTTTATCCACTTTTGCAAGTTCGGTCTCAAAAACTTTTCGCAACTTTGCCAAATCCGCGCTTTCCTTATATGGAGCATCTGTTGGACTTTTTCTTATATCATCTAAAATCTTTTGTTGAAACGATTTAATTAACTCAGTCCGCTTTTCCCTAAGATTTTTTAAATCGTTTTCTTCTGAGACAAGCAGATTGTCTGTTTTGACAACAGGAGGCTCCGAATCTTTAACGTTTTTCTCAAATTTACTTATTTTCTCTCTGTAAGTTTCCAATTGAGGTTGTGTTAGCTTTAAACTCTCCCTAGCAGGTCTATCTATTATATCGATTATAGTTTCTCGTGATCGAACATCGTCGGAAGGTCGGAGATTGTCAGGATCCATCCGTGGATCATAATATCCCATTTGATCTCTTAACGATTGAGAAAGAAAATCCAGCGCATAGGGATTCTTTTTTGTGGCATCGGCTAGTAAGATAGAATTATCAGTATCCCCCTCGGCAACATCATCCCCACCTTCCTCATCCTCTCTCCTCCTCACAGGCTCATCAGTGGCCACAACTCCTGTATTAGTCGGCACCGGACTCGCATTTCCCCCAGTTGTCGCTCCTCCCGTTCCACCACCAAACAACCCTGTCACAAGTCCTGCACCACCTGCAAGAAGGCCAGCAATGGCAACGCCTGCCGCCTCTCCCATGTCCGCAAAGAAATCATTGTCACTATCTTGGTTGCGAGTCGGGTCAGCATCAGTCGTATCTCTGTTTGATTGGTTGTCCTGCGACTGATCCTGTGCAGCATTGATGTTCTGTTCTGCGAAGTTGATTTCGTCCATCTGGAAACCATTCGGGCCATTGGTTCCTATACTTATGCCATTATGTTCGAGAGATGTAGATAGGCCATCCCTGTTTACTGTGGACGTCATTCCAAGATTGGACCCTGGATCCGTGTAACCTACGCTTGCGGATAGCCCGGGCCCCGCTGTGTCGTACATAAGTGAGAAGTTCCAGTCCTTACGCGGGCCTTCGCCTGTCGGGTTGTAATTTAACCCAAAGTTGGCGGCACCATTCGTTGTTACGTCGGCTGCCTGTTGTACTCCACTACTCGCTCCTGCTAGCGTCCCATCTGCATTGTCCCAAACGTTGAATAGGCCTTTTTTGGTATGATTGAAATATAAAAGCAAATTTGACATCTTTACAAAGTAATTTGTATAATGAAAACATTCGAATTGTATTTTTGAAAAATTTCTATAGTCAATCATTCTCTAACGTGTGGAATGGTTTTTATCTAAATCCCCATTCCCACTCTTCCCAGGCCCCACTCGTAAATTCCCCAAAGAATTTTCTCCCCCATTCCCACAAATGGCTTCTGAAAACTAACTGTTTCTGTTCTTTTTTAGATTTTAAATTCAATAATTAATTTCCATCCATCCCTTCTATCTATAGAATTGGAAGAACCATGTTTTTTAGTTTTAGAATTCATAAATTTTTTATCTCGTTTATCTATCTTCTCTGCCTCAGTTTCTCCTTCAGTCATTGCAAATTAGATTTAAACAATCCGAGTGATCCAAAATCCAAAAGTTATTTTGAGACTGCGATTATGAATCTTTACTTACGATCCGTTTGCAGTGCTCATATCAGGGGGAATGTAAGGATTGGGAGTGGAAATTATCTAGCATTACCCCATTCACTCCTTCCTTTAAAAAACGGAAATTATGTGGTCACTGCTAGTGTTTCGGAACCCATTTCCTGGTCTGGTCGAAGTAGCGGCGTTAACTATAGTTACACGGGAGCAATAGGAACCGACCCTGCCATTGTCATTTTTCTAGTAAATGGAAGAACATTTGAAATCGAGTGGTTAGATTATTTAGGTGTCGCAGCAACAACTACTGCGAATAGCAGCTTTTCCAGTCTCTCTGAGTTTTCCAATGGAGAGATCGGAGTTTTTACCCAAGTCATAGGAACAGAACAATTAGGCGCCATCTCACCAAAACTATTTTCGCAATCTTTTATGGCGGCCCGATATTCCCCATCCGGTTCTAGAGTATGGTTCACTTATTTAGATATGGCAGCAGGAACATTTAGTATCGATAAAATATCCCATGTTGTCGATTCGTCTGACCAAATGCATCTTTTTTATACTTCAATAGGAACCGCAGTAAACACGCCTAACACAGTTGGTCTCACAGAATTTCCTGCTCCAACAGTCGCTTCCAACGGAATATTTGCGGGACAAAAAGAAATTGGTTGGGCCATTTTAAACGGAAACGGAACACCATTACGCCAAAGATTTTTACGTGGTTCGGGAGATTTTGAAGTTATATCCGCAGCATATTCAAAAGATGGGAACATACTGTTAGGTGGCTCTGCATTAAATTTTATCGAAAATTTTTCAGGTCATCCGGCCGTCGGTTTCACAAGAGGATTTTCCGCACAATTAAAAGCGAATACGCAAGAAGTATCAAAAATCACTTATCTTGGATCAAACAATACATCCTTTAATGTGGGAAAACTAGAAGCGATCAAAGTGGCAAACGACGGGTTTTATGGAACTGGTGTGGTTGCTGGATCTTACGGTTCTCCCATTCATGATTACCAATACTATTCAGCAGGGAATTTCAGAAACTACTCATTTGTTAAATTTGATCTGAATGGAAATTTACTTTGGAATCAATTTTTAGGTTCTTCTACAACAAATGTTATCGATCAAGTTCCAGCCTTGGCTTACATTTCCTATGACGACGAAATTCGAGTGAAACTTTTGGGAACTGAAAACGGCACTCAGATGACGGGTCTCGAAACGATTAGTTATGGCTCAGGAATTAATCCCTACCAGGATATTACCTTACGGATGAATGGTAGGTCTGGTCGTTACCAATCCATTCGATATGAAACTAACATCTTTGTTACTAACCCGGTCTCTGGATTAGTGGGTTTGAACGTAAACATTCATGATGCTTGTAATGGGCGAATGGTTTCACTTCGCAGGTATTTAAATTTTCCTGCGAACAATGGGTTTTTGGAGGTCTCTACAAAACCTGCGATCGAAGAACCATAAAGTTTAGTCTAGGATGATTCGGACCAACTTCGATGGAATTGGTTTCAGAGGTTGTTTATTTGCTAACTTTTTCTATTTTTTTCTCGTAATTCTGTCACAAACGGTAAAATCAATTGTCCCAAGAAGAAAACAATTCTTTAGGAGAATTTTATGAAACTCACTTCTCTCATCCTGACTGGCTTTGTTGCCGTCGAACATGTGTTCATTCTAGTATTAGAGATGTTTCTTTGGAAAACAGAGTTTGGAATGAAAGTATTCCAGCTAACACCTGAAACTGCGGAGATCACTGCAAAATTAGCAAAAAACCAAGGTCTTTATAATGGATTTTTAGCAGCGGGACTTTTTTGGGCACTGATTTTTATCAAAGACCAAAAACAACAATTCCAAACCATTTTGTTTTTTCTCATCTGTGTTGTGGTAGCAGGAATTTATGGTTCAGCAACCGCTAAGTTTTCCATTTTATTTTCGCAAGGTCTACCGGCATTACTTGCACTCATTGTTCACTATCTAACAAACAAAAATCGATGATAGACGATCCGCATCTTCTTCTACTAGAAAGTTCCCTTGCTGGAAAAACAAATGCATTGGAAGAATTGATTCAAATCTTCCAACCAAAAGTTTTTTCTCTGGCATTGAAATTTTTATGGAACCCGGAAGATGCGGAAGACGCCACCCAAGAAATTTTGGTTAAAGTGATTACCAACTTAGGTAGTTTTCGAAAAGAAAGTAAACTATCAACTTGGATCTACCGGATTGCCAGTAACCATTTGATCAATGTACAAAAATCAAAAATGGAACGACGCAAAGTTCATTTACGAGCTGTGCGCGAAGAATTACACCGAACTCAGGTCCCTTTCAATCCTTCTTCCTATTTTCCAACACAAACTTTGGAAGAAGATACTTCACCCAAAGTTTCTGAATTGGTTTTACATGTCCAAGTGGCTTGCACCTATGCCATGTTACAAGGTCTTACAAGACCCTATCGGATGGCTTATCTTTTGGGAGAAGTGTTTCAAACTTCGAGTGAAGAAGGTGCCTCTGTGATGGGTGTTCGCCCAGAGACTTTTCGCCAAAGATTGTCTAGATCTAGAAAACAAATGGAGGCCTTTCTTGGAAAAGAATGTTCTTTAACAAAAGCAGACAACCCATGCCAATGTACAAACCGAATCACTTATGCCACAAGGGCAGGAAGGATCAAATCCTATCTCAAACTTTCAGAACAAATGAAATCAGATGGAAGGTGGAAAGAAATAAAACCGATGATGGTGAATACATCGAAAATTCGAAAAGCTGCTGAAGTATTTCGTAATCATCCCGAATACTTACCGAAAAAAAACCAACTGGAAAACATTCGAACGCTTTTACACAACTCGTTTCCACTCACGACTCGGTGAATTTCCAAAAATACGTTTATAAGCTTTTGAAAAAGAAAAAGCTGACGCATAACCAACATTTTGTGCAATTTCTTCCAACCCCATGTTCCCTTTTTGAAACATTTGTTTGGCTTTTTCCATTCTGAGTTTTGCCAAGTATTCCATCGGCGGGATTCCCAAAACATCACGAAAACGGTTCGCCAGGTTTGCTCGAGAGACTCCTGTTTCTTTTGCCAAAGATTCGATGGTCCATTCCTTACTATATCCATTGTGTAATTTTTCCAAGGCGTACAAGACTAACGTATCATGGAAGGCTTTCACCCATCCGGCTTTCGAATCCACATGTTGACCCAGCCACATGCGTAACATATAGTATAACAAAATGTCCGTTAGTCTTTGGACAATTAAGTCTGTTCCCAGATTCAATTCTAATTCACGAGAAAGGATTTGAATGATATCTCCGAGGGCATGGTGGGCTTGGATGGTTTCGTAAGGAATATGTATATAATCGGGTAATTCCAAAAAAAGTGGATGGATAGGACCGGGCGGAACCTCGTAACGAACAGAAACAAAGGTGGTGACAGGATTTTCTTTTTTGATTCGAATTTCCTTATCACCTAAAAAACGTTCGATGGTTACTACTTTTACTTTTGGATCCGATAAAAGCTCATGATTGATTCCTCTGGTGATAAAGATAAGATCACCCTTATGAAGAGGAATGGTAGTTCCAGCAAGCCTCGCATAACAGCTGCCTTGTGTTACGACATGGAAACCACCACTCTTTTCACAAGGAAAGTGGAACCCAAAACTATCAAAAATTTGCCCTTTGGAAAGTAGGTCATTTTTCCAACCGGCGGAAGAAAGAATATCGGAAAGTAGATCCATAGGTCTTTTTCGGAAAAGAACCACCGAATGTCCATCGATTTATACGATTGGATATATTTTTAATATTTTACGACATAGACAGTATAGTTTTTTAGGAGTATTATAGATAATCATTAACGGATTCAGTTCCGAATTCAAGGATTAACTATGAAAGTATTTGTATATGGCGGCTCAGGACTCGTAGGCGGCCACCTGGTCACGGAATTATTAAAACAGGGGCACGAAGTCTTTGTTGGATCAAGAAAACCGGAAACTCAAAAGAGTGCCCCAAACGTTCATTGGGTGTTCGCCGATTCTAGCGAACTTACCAAAGGATTGGAAGTTTTGGAAAAAGTGGATGCCGCTTATTTTTTAAGCCCTCCTGGCCAAACCAACCAATATGAAATTCTTTCCCCATGGATTGAAAAAGCAAAACAAGTTGGCTTAAAAAAATTAGTGTTAATGACGGCTATGGGTGTGGAACACGCACCACCAGAAGCACCATTCCGCAAAACAGAGATTTTGTTAGAAGGGGCGGGGATTCCTTGGAATATCATTCGTCCGAATTGGTTTATGCAAAACTTCCATACCTTTTGGATCGCAGGAATCAAACAAGACGGCAAAATTTATTTCCCAGGTGGAAATGCAAAAACAAGTTTCATTGATGCAAGAGACATTGCTTCCGTTGCTGCAGTCCTTCTAACTTCTTCGAAAAATGACAATCAAGCTTTTGCTTTGACTGGGCCAGAATCTATTGATCACAACGAAGTGGCCGACCATTTAACCAAGGTAAGTGGAAAAACAATTGGGTATGTGGATGTGGATCCAAAAGTATTTGAATCGTCTCTCGTATCGGCCGGACTCACAAAAGACTATGCGGCTTTTCTTGTGATGATCGCTGGTGCCTTAAAAGATGGATTTGCATCTCCTATTCTAGATACAGTAAAAACTCTGACTGGAAAAGAACCGATCTCTTTTAGTCAGTATGCTAAAGACAATGCGAATGCTTGGAAATAGTTCCAAACATCAACATTAGATTCATCTTCCATTCGGAGAAAATTGATTTTTAATCCGCAAGTAAAACCCGGTTGGCAGCACCGCCAGTCGGGTCTTCTAATATATTTCTTAAAAGCAATTTACGGAATGGTAAAAATACCGACCCACTGACATTCACATGATTCTTATAGAATTTTTTTGTTGGGATGACTTTTTTCTGTTTCAAAGTTAGCGGATCATAAATATGTAACCCAGAGTTTCTTACCCAAACAAGTTCCCCCTCTTTCCAAAATCCCAATTTATGACCGTGAGTTCCCCATTTTGCTTTTTTCACATCGGAAAGATTGTCTGTATTGTACATACGAACTTCGCCAGTATCAGCTGCTGCCATATACAAATACTTTCCATTTTTCGAAAAACTAATTCCATAAGGAGTTGATGGGATGGAGAACTCTTGGAATGAGTTTGTTTCTACTTTATACAAATATCCCATTGGATTTCTTTTCTGAAAGGCTTCCGTATAACAAGCAATTAGTATTTGTTTTGATTCCGGATGGAATTCTGGTGTGTAAGGATAAAATTTTGATTTGTATTCTTTTAATTTTGTCAAATTTTGGTTTTGGATTTTGTATATAAAAGCAGTAACGTCCTCTGATTCATCGTCTTTTAGATCGGCATCCACAGCAAAACTGAAGTAACCAGTATTGTCTTCTTGTGAATATCCAATGGCCGAACTGATAGCGAAAGATTTTTTATCATCTTCTGTAATTTCAAAAATTGGTTCAACCACATCGATGGCGTTTGAGGACAAGTTCATTCCCATAAAAAAATACCGTTTGGAATCTAAAGACTTATGTTTGTTTTCGATTACAAATCCAGCACGCCCTGTTGTTTCATCATAAAACAAAAACTCGTATATGGTTAGAGGTAATCGTTTGCCTTTTGTCTCGATTTGTCCTACGAACTCGGCTACGTGGGTATTGTAATAGGACTCTAAGGGGACAGAGCGATAGATTCGCGTTTTTGACTCAGTATCATAAAAATACAATCCAGGTTCATCAAAATCAGCAGTCCTTCCTAAATAGAGCCACTTACCACCGTTGACAAAGAAGGGCTGATTGCCTTCCACAAATGTAGGTCGCACATTGAAGTCCGTCGCAAAAGAAAACTCTGATTCTACTTTCTGTGCAGATAAGGAAAAACTGAAAAGGAGGATTGGAAGATAAAAAAACAAGAATCGAATCATAATAGGCTCCTACCGTTTTGGCATGGTGGAATAAACTACAAGAGTTCCATTTTTTTACAACTATTGTTTATCATTATTTTATAAACAGGATTCTATTTTATTTAATTCCGCAAATAACCAATCTGCCGATGGTATTTCCTTACCATTGGCTGGTTTGATTCTGTAAGGAGTTCCCGTTAGAAACGATTTTGATGCCACTTTTTCTATAAAAAGTTTTGCGGTCCATTCTTTGGGATTTGGTGCAAAGAAGGAGTTTTTTGCTTCTTCTAATTTATAACGAAGGTGTTTCTCTGCTTCTTCCGGTGTATGAGTTTCACCATTACGAATAAAACTTCCTTGGATTTTTCCCACGCTTTTTAAAAGTTTTTCAATTTTTTGTTCTTCCTTGAGAGGCACACACGAATTTGTTTTTCCATAAAGAATTGGAATCTCAATAACAAATAAAAAAATAATGATCGAAACAAACCAAAAGAAACAACGAACTTTCATAAATACATCCTTTTTTTCTATTGATCCCAACAAGGTAGATCTAACAAAGATAATGATCGAAAAATAACAACCCAGATCATTTTTATGCAAGAAAGAATTGAAATCAAATAACGAAAAAAACAAATATACTGACTATAAGTCAGAAGTAAATGACTTCGGGTTACTCTAAATTGACCTGTAGTCAATAACCATTTTCTTCTAGCATATTTTTTTGGTTTTTCCTAAGCTGGAGGTATGAGCCGCGTGCCGATTGTAGAACGTTCCCCAAAAAAAAGAGCCGTATTGGAAAAAGATAAACTTTCCAAACGTACTACAATTCTCCAATCTGCGGCCTTCCTTTTGCAAAAAAAGATTGGGCAGAGCTTTCTATGGATGAAGTTGCCAAACGAGCAAAAATCGCAAAAGGCACTTTGTACTTATATTTTCCAACGAAAGAAGATCTTTGCCTTCGAGTACATAGCGCAGATTATGAAGCTTGGTTTCTGGATATGGAAGCATTTTTAACAGAGACAAAGATTATAGATGCTGACATTTTTTCCAAATGGTTTGTTGAATCAATGGATAGACATGTTCGATTTTTAAAACTACTTCCGATTGTTCCCACAATTTTAGAAAAAAATGCAAGTGTAGAAACCATTCGTGAATTTAAACGTAGTTTGAAAGAACAAATTTTTAGAATACTACCACTTCTCATCCAAACGTTTCCATTTCTAAATGAAAAATCAGGATTCTTATTTCTGATGCAGTGTCATGCTTTGGCTGTAGGTTCTTGGTCCCATGGATTTCCATCTAACCAAGTGAAAGAGGCAGTCAAAGAAGATGGATTGGATATGTTTGTTTTAGACTATAAAAGTTTTCTTCGAACATCCATTCTTACACTATTGAATGGAAATAAAAATACCTAACGAATTCCTGAATAGATTTGATTCATTATTTTTTGTTTTACACGAACATCGGTAATGGAATTTCTATTTCCATCCATCAGATCCATCTGAAGTAATTGGTCCCGATCACTATGATAAATGTATTTTTTGTCCTTAGTAATCAAAGATTTTTGGATTTCCGAATTCCAAGTTTTTAAAACTAAATTTGGTTCATAATTAGAACGAAAGAAGTTTGATTTTTGATGATATTCTTTTTGGATATTATTGGTATCCAATAAACTTAGCATTGTTTCCTTAAAATCTACAGACGTTCCCTGTTTTGGCTGGTAAACTTGACCTGATTTTATAAAATACAAAAGGAAAGGAACATCTGTTTCCTGATTGTATAACGAATAGTTGTGAGCATGGGCACCTTCTTCACCGAAAGATTCTCCATGATCTGCAGAAAGAATCAAAACAGTTTCACGATTGGAGTTTTCCTTCCAATAAGTTATAATCGAATCTAAAACTTCAATCTCTTCTTTCAATGATGCCTCATAACGTAATAAAGGAGATTTCCACTGATGGTTATTACTTTCGTTAGAAACAAAATAGGGACTATGTGTTTGGCTAAGTCCAATCAAAACAAATAAAGGAAGGTTATTTGTATCGTTAATTTGTTTCAAAGCAGAAAGAACCACATGGTCATCCATCCCCCAACTAAAAGAGGAATACAAAGATCCAAATTGTTTTTCTAAATATGTTTTATCGAATACTGATTGAAAGATATTCGGAAAAAACCGATCCATTCCTTCAAAGTAAATGGATTGTGTGTAAATCATAAAAGTTCGGTAGTTGTGTCTCTTTTGTAACTGAATGGGAAGACTCAAGTTCATTAGCGAATCATCCAATTGCAATCTAGAATGATTCAGTTGCGATTCTCCAGTCATCCAAGTAAATAGGCTTTTGGAAGTATGTGGCATTGGAATCCAAAAATGCGATCCTCCCAAGATGGAAAAATCAATATAACGTGATTGTAGGGAAGACAATTGTTTTCTTGAGACACCTTCCAATAATACAAAAACAAAATTTGGTTTTCCAGATACAGATTCCAAAACTGTTTTTCCTCTCTTCACCTGATGAGAGACCATTTTGTATTGGTGGGCATTCGAAACCTTCCATTCAGAATAAAAACTGATAGAAAGAATTAACAATATTCCAAACAATAAAGAGATTAAAATTTGTTTTCGAGTGTTACAGAAAACCAAATAGAATCCAAATCCTAAAACAACCCACTGCTTTAATTTCCATTGATATATAAAACTAAAGAAGTCAGCGTATAAAAGAGAGAGATGTTTAAAAAAATAAATTACAATATCAAAAGTAAGAGCTGTTTGGTAAACCTCTTGGTATCCTATAACAATTATATATAGAGTCCATAACGCCAAACGAAAACTAGTATTAATATAATCATTTTTCTTTTGTTTGTGTTTCAAAAATAATTCTAAAACCAAAACAAAAATTGTGAACGTAGTAATCAAAATTCCATGAAAATAATTCCAAACTCCAGTCGAAAAGGAAAAGGATTCATAAAAACAATATAAAAATAAATACAAAAAAAACATTGGTGACTTTTCAAAAGAAAGCCAATTTTGAAAAAGACTTAACTTATTTAACTTCAAAATCTACAAACGCCTTCTGCTGTTCCCCATCATACAATACTAAGGATTGTTTTCCACGAATAATTGGCAATCGTAAGTCTCCATTGGTGGAAGGTGTAAATTCTTTTTCTCCATTCCAGACAAGTTTTGGATCCTTTAAAGTTTTGATTTCACGAATTCTAATAGGAATACTTTGTGTTTCTCTTTCATAAGAAGGATGATACAAGTATACCTGCCCCATAGACGGATATACAAAACCAACACCTAACACAGAAGACTTGGCTCCTTCTTTATGTTTATCGCAAAACTCAGAATGAATGATTTTTTTTCTAACTCTCAAAACAATGGATGGACATTTTTCCAAAGCTAACTTTCCGGTCAAACGACAAAAACTTTTAGTTTCTGTAAAATTCGACGTATAATCTTGTTTAGGTTTGTCTTTCATCAAACTACGAAATATGTTTTGCACAATCCGTCCTGCACCAAATGATCCAGAAACATCCATTGTTCGTTCGCCTGAAAAGTTTCCAACCCAAGCTCCAACCACATAATTCTCATTAAACGCAACTGTCCACGAATTACGGTAATCTTTAGAAGTGCCTGTTTTGATTGATACAGGAAAAGGAAAATCCAAATAACTCCTTCTGCCAAAAGCTCGCTGCCGAAGTTTAGGATCTTTCAAAACAAACTTTATCTCTTCAGCAGTTTCACCAGAGAACAATCGTGTAGAAGAACCGTAATATAATGGTTTTTTATCAATTTTTCCAAGGCGAATTTTGGGGAGTATTCCATTCAAAGGAAATGATCCATAAGCGCGCACTAACTGGAGAAGGCTTGTTCCACCTGCCCCTAATGCAAGACCTGGTCCATAAAACTGAGGAGATTCTTTTAAGTGCGAAAATCCTGCCGCCAACAAAAACCGATAAAAGGTCGTGACACTCATTTGGTTGATTGCTGTGACCGCAGGAATATTCCGTGAGTTACCAAGTGCTTCTGCTAAGGTCAAATCTCCCCAATACCGAAGGTCTGCATTTCTTGGAAGATAGTTCCCTCCCTGGCCCAAAGAAAAGGAATATTTTTCGTCAGAGAAAATTGAATTTATATTGTAATACCCTTTTTCTATAGCAACTGCATATAACAGAGGTTTTAGCGTACTTCCTGCATCTCTATATGCCAAACTACCATTTACCATTCCATCCCCATCTTCAAAGAAATTTTTGGATCCGATCATGGCTTTGAGTTCTAACTCATCCTCTTTACCAGGGACACGTTCCAGTACAATTGCAGATGCATTGGATACATTCCATCTTGCTAATCCTGCTAATTCAGAATTCACAATCGAATGTAAATCTGAATTCAATTCTGAAGATAAGGAAGATACAAACTCTTCTGAAGGGACAGAGATCAACTTTCGGATCCAATTGAGAAAGTGATGGTTTTCGCCTTTCCAATGTTCTGTGAAATCATACTTACTTCTGAAATTGGGATCGACCGTCAGTTCGTTTGGATCTTTTAAAATTGGAATTTCGTAAGGAATTCGTTCGCATAAATTTTTATAACGAATCGAAAGTTCTTCCAACGTAGGTTTGTTTTTTCGTATCAAAACAGAAAGATAAACCGTCTCTTCAATCGATAAAAAACGAATGTGTTTTCCAAATAACGTAAGTGATGCGGATGGAAACCCAACAATATTGGAATGAATGGATACTGAATTTAAATAGGCTTCTAAAATTTCTGCCTTTGTCAGCCAGACTTCATACCGAAGTGCTTCTACCATTTCAAAAACTTTTCGCAGAAAAAATGGATACGAACGAATCTCGGGATTTTGTATCCGAACTAGTTGCATCGTAATCGTGGAAGCACCTCCTCGTTTCCCTTTTGAAAAAAAATACGAACGAAGTGAATTGGAACCTGCAAAAAGGTCAACTCCATGATGGGAATCAAATCGTTTGTCTTCTGCAATTTTGATGATTTCTGGAACGAAGTTTGGATACTCCTGAATACTTTCCCAATCCTGTTTAGTTTGGTTTAAGTTTTTTCCTCTTCCTATGAGAGTCCCTTCCTTCGTCAGAATTCGAACTGTTGAATGATTTCGAAGAGACTCAAAATAAATGGGCCTTAATAAAAATCCTGCTAAGGGGAATACAAGGCTTCCACCTAACAGAATATAGATAGCAACTGTTTTTTTAGAAATCACTCCACTTTCACTCGAATTGTGTTGGTATTTCCATAAAACTGCGGATGATACATCAAAAACGTTTTCGAGGCTGGCAGAATCGAATTTCCTTTTGCCACTGGTCTCAATATATAATTAAATTCTGTTTCCCCTCGCCCAAGTCTGTCTTCGGAAAAGATTACACGATCATCCCTATATTCTTTATATCCACCGTAGTAATTTTCAGTGACCTCTGTTTCCTCAGCATCAGAAGATTTTTCCGTCAAAAATGATGTGTTCACAATTTCAGTATTACTTGGAATTGGATCTACAATCATACCAAATGCCTGTTCGGTATTACTGAGTATTTTCACTTTGACAAGATAGGTTGATCCGCGTTGGAGGTTAGTCACTTCTTTCAAAATTGGATTACCGTTGGAATCCCTTCCATCAATTCGAAATAAGGTTTTACGGATTTCCAGACCATTAAACTTTTGTGTGGTGGTATCTTTTACGGGAACATACATCAATCTAGATTGAAAATACAATCTACCTTCAGCACTAGTGCGTTTGAAAAGTAATTGCCTACTTGATGGATCTTTTCCTTCAAAAAGCCGATCAAAGGTAATTTCTTCTTTAAAGATGGAGTCGGATGAGGCAGAAAAGGACTCATCAATTAAAGTTTTTTCACCAAAGATAACTTGTCCTTCAGTGTCAACGGAGGTCGACTCAAAACGATTTCTATATTCGGCTAACGCAAGTGCTATGGTGCCGACACTATGACTATCTGACCAATATTGATTTTGCCGATCCATCATAATCGATTTTACTAAATCTACAATACGCGGATTTTTAGAATCTACCTTAAGTAACAATCGTAAATAATTTCCAAGAACCGTTGAGGAACTGTAATAAGAATAATAATAATATTCATCCGAATTCTCTTTTAAAGGTTTAAGGGTGAATAATTCCTTTTCATAGGAAATGTATTTTGTATATTCTGCGAATAATTTTTTAAACACAGTATCCGATTCATAAGATTCAAGTTTATGTGTCTCGGCATAGGCAGCAAGAAAGATACCACGAGATTTTAGATTCAGTTCTTCAAAGTGGTCTATCAAAGTTTTCTCTAAGGAATGAATGTCCTTTTTGTCTTTCGAAAGTACGGAATAAATTAAACTTAGAGTTTGGTAAGAATTGATCGAAGTTTCAGTGGGATTTTTTACATAATTTTGTAAGTATTGAATTGCCGATTGGTATGCTTGCGGGTTTGATCGTTTTCCTTTGTCTTTTGCAATCTGCATTACCGAGGCGATGTAAGCAGTCAAATATGGATACCCAGTTCTACCATGACCTTTCCAAACTTTAAAACTTCCATCAGATGCTTGGAAGTCAGACATCTCATCTAAAAACAATTTTTCGATTTGAGTAAAATCATAAGAGTCTTTTGCCGGAGCTTTGTATTGGAATTCTTTTAACAACTCTCCTGCACTCAAAGAAAGCAGATATGCCGAAGTTCTTTGTTCCATACAAAAATAAGGATTAGATTCATAAAAGTCGAACGCAGATTTCAAAGCCGTAAGTGCAGTTCCCGACATACGAATGTCTAATGAACCTTTATTGAGTAAAATAGATTCTTTTTTAGGAACGGCAATTATAGTTTTGTGTTCCGAATCTGTATATCCTGAAAATTGAACTGATGTTACTGGATCAAATTCTTTGATAGGGATTGTTACCGCTAATGCATCAGAAAGATCCGATTTTTTCAAACCGACAAATTCAGAAACGTTTTCAGGTTCTACCGAGATTTGATAAGACAATTGGATTTCATCCTTGGGATGGTCAAGTTTTAGTTTGATGTACTGTGATTCTGAGATTTGGAATGTTTTAAGGACTTCTTTGGTTTGGCCTGCAGAAAGTTCAATCGATGACCAACCTTTATCTTCTGAAAGGAACTTAGAATCAATTTTATATTTAAACTTACCTTTTTTCTTCGTATTATTGGTGATACTACCACCTAACTCTAAACTGTCGCCAACTCGAATGAATCTGACAACAGTCTTTTGTAAAACCAAATTCTTTTTGACTATAAATTCCGAATTAGAAGCACCAAACTTTCCATTGGCGGAAGAGGCAACCATAACCCTGAATGTTGTTAAATTATCAGGTAAGGTAAAACTTAAGTCTGCATTTCCACTACTATCTGCAACGACTACCGGATTCCAATAAGCCGTGTGTCGAAAGTCTTTTCTCGCACCAGAATCTGATTCCGCAGAAAATCCACCTCCGGAATCTTCTCCGTAATCCCCTCCTGGACTATCCCCTTTGTTTTCGTATATATAATGTTTGATGATCATACTACGGAGTTCAAAAGTTTTAACAATACTATACCAATACTGATAAAACATTTGAACTGGGCTTTGAAAGGAATAACCAACTAAGTCGAGTACTCCGCGATCTGCCACAGAGACAGTGAGTTCCGCACCAGGACTCGATTGGATCGACAATTTCACTTGTTCTCTGGGTTGGTATTCAGATTTGTCAGTTTTGATCACAACGGGCGCTGTTCTGGATGCTAAATTTACTTTTAAAGTAACTGAACCCGTTTTGGCTTTTGGAGCACCTAAGTCCCGTTCGTTGAATTCTTGAATATCTTCTGCGGGAAGTCCCTCCGGCACCGGCAATCTTCCCGATAACATCACTACATTGACATCCACATTCGGAAGATACGCCTCCTCAATCGGGATTTCTAAAGGAGCGCTGTTTCCTTTCATCAAAAAAGATTTTTTAAAATACACTGAATCTCTTTCTACAGTGACAATAACTCTTGCATTTTGCAGAGGGGATTTAATTAAAATCTTTGCTTTGTCGCCGATCTTATATTCTTGTTTGTCAGAACGTAACTCGATGGAGTCATCCCCACGGAAGTCCCAAGTGTAATAAGATTCCTTTTCGTAAGCATAAAAATCCACTCGAGAAAAAACTTTGTCTCGATTTAGAATTAAAACCGTATAACTTCCAGGATTTTTAGCACGATAGTCAAAAGATACTCCCTCGGCCTTAGAAATCAGTTTTTTTGTCTCAACAACTTTTTTTGTTAGCTGGTTGCTTCGAAAAAAGAACTTTCCTAATCCCTGTGACAACACAGATGTCCAATCATTATAAATGATATATGCCTTTAACTCAGCACCAGCGACGGCTTTACCTTGTAAGTTAACAGCAATAGCCCCGAATTGAAACGGTTTGTCCAAAGACTGGTATCTATCATTACATTTTAGTCCTACATACGTTTCTGAAGGATTGTAAGGTATACTGGAAGATTTTGTAACAGACTTTCCATCTACATCAAATACAGACGATTCAACTACTAAGTTAAATGGATCCGCGATTTCAATATCTTCACCATCGGTAACAAATTTGCGGGTCAGTTCTTGCACCGGTATGTCCAATTGAAAAAGACCTTTACTATCCAAAACACCTTCGGAACCAGTTATATAATCCGAATTACCACCAGAATATTCGTCTTCGTAATCATACCAAGTATCGGAAAAGTCATAACTCGAAAAAACATCGAAGGCTATGTATCGTTTTCTTTTTAAGACCGAATAACTAACCTTAGCTCCTCCCATCGGAGCACCAAACATGTATTTACCTTCTACAGTTCCTTTCACGTTTTGATCTTTGTTTACCGCATTCGCTAAATTTACATTCACCATAAAGTTTACAGGACGAAATTCTTCTACTTGAAAGGTATCATAGGTGATCGAACCATCTTTACCAGGTAGGTAAACTGAAACGGAATAATGTCCGAGGGGTGCATCAGATGGAACGATATAACTTGTGGCCACTCCCCCTTGTGCCGTGGAAGTGAGGTTTGTATTGGTTACATCCTTTCCACGAGAATCTCGAATTTGTAAGTTTACAGATTTAGAAGAATAAGGAACCAACACTCCATTTTTTCTGTCTGCAAGGACTGCTTTGATCTCTACTCGATCACCGGGTCTGTACAACTTTCTATCAAAGTAAACTTTACCTTTTACATGATTTTCCGTATAATAATCACTATAACCTTCAATATGTGTTTCATTAAAATGAAGGAAGGCTTTATCACCAGAAAAATCCTCGGCAATTAACACAGATTTGTCGAATGACTTTGTATCACTGAGGGACGGCAGAGTACAATGTCCATCCTTATCGGTTTTACAAGTTCCGCGTAAGTTTCCTTTTTCATACAAACTTATATTGGTATTGGCAACGGGTTCTGCTTTGGAAAGACTGTGCACCCAAACATGGAGTGTATTTGGATCTAATTTGGTTGTGATTCCCAAGTTTGTGGATTGTAAAAAAACGGATTCTCTTTTAAACTCTTCTTTGTTATTTTCACCAATGACATTTGCACCTAACTGGAGTGCGATCCAAGCCTTTGTATTGGGTTTGGTTCCGAAATAATTGTCAATGTCCATCCCTTGATTACCAAAAAAATTGATTTTCAGACCAGACTTCCATACTGATTTTTTCCAAATCAATTGATTTTCATATTCATAATACTTGTCACCCAATGTTGCGATTGCATTCACAAGTACCGGAATCGATAATTCTGCAGATCTGATTTGAAATTCAGGAACATTCGAAATAGAAATAGGAAGTACTTTGTTTAAGTTGGATTCAAAGATATTCTCACGAGATAAATAAAACGAGGGTTTATTTGTCATCACTGGAAGTTTGAAACTAACAGGTGTTTCTAAAAAACAGTCGTTCTCCGCATAAAACTTTCCAATTTTGATTTCATATTCTATGCCTGGATCAAAATTCCAAGAATCAAGAGAAAATTCCCGACTTACGTAGTCAGAAAATTCAGTGCGAGGGTTGGATGGTTTTGGAGAAATTTGAACTGCGGATGCGAACTCTTGTAGATTGGTATCTTCTGTAACTGTGATGCGATAATCCCAAAGGTCTTCTAAATATTTTAGGTCTGTAGTGTCTAGTTTGACTTCGATACGGCAGCTACTTGGAAAGATGGTTCGTTTGATGGACCGAAAAAAACCACTGATAGAATTACAAGATCCAAGGAAAAAAAGAAAACCAAAAGCCAATACCAACTTACGCATGAGAACTCCGAAATTCGAATGTTCCCTGTTCTACGATGGACACGAGTTATTGCCAACTCTTTCCTGAATGAAATAGGAAATCTTTCTATATTTTTTTTAATGGGATCAGAATTTTCGCTATGCTTTTATCTTTTTGAAATTTGATTAATGACGATGTCCCTGTCTCAGATTAAAAAGCAGTTTTTCGAATTAAAGGCACCCAGTTCTTTTCCCATCGGGAATTACAAGGCTGAATGGCTTGGCCCCAAATGGTTCCAGGTCGGCGCTAGTTTCAGTTTGAATTTTATGTCCTTTCGTCATTGGTGGGGAAAATCTTTTGATGGTTCAGACATCGCCTATAATTTATTTTTACCACCACAAAATCCCGAATTCCAAATGCGTCATCCCATGAATTTGTCCATTGGGAAGTCGCGGCTTGACGGTAACCCAAGCCTAATTCTGGAATACACAAAAAATGCTCCATTTCCTTGGCCCTATTTCGTTGACGAATTTCGAGTTTTGAATGAAACGGATTTACTCGGAATGAACTACAGCAAATTAACACCCCAACTGGCGCTCCCTTTTCTCATTAGAAAATCCTAATCTAACCTGTTAGATCCATAAAAAAGATTCGTCCAATGGAGGGTATGCACCCACCTCCCCCTTCATTGGAAATGCAAATTCTCTCTGCAATGGAGGAGGTAATCTTTTCAGCAAGTTATCCTGATTTACGAATTCTTTATATAAGCCCTTCTACGGAAACCCTCACCGGGTATCCGGTTGAATACTTCACAAATGAACGCGATGTTTGGCGAGATTTAATCCATCTAGATGATCGATCGATCGTAGAACTTGCATTAACCTCTCTAAATGTTGAAGGTAAAATTCGAGTTCGTTATCGCATCCATACAAAAGACAAACAGACTAAATTTGTTCAATGCCAAGGTAGATTAATTCGAAACGAGTCAGGAGAAATTCTTCGCTTTGATGGAATCATCTCAGATATTTCTGAGTTATTATCTATACAAGATGTTTTTAAAAACGAATCCGTAGAAATCAAAGAACTGTTACTCGAAAATAACATTCTTTTTAATGGAAGCCAGGATTCTATGTTCCTTGTAGAAGTAATGGAGGATGGAGATTTTGTAATCCGTCGAGTTAATACCGCATACGAAAAATCCACTGGGGTTACTCAATCGTTCATACAAGGAAAAACTCCTATTGATTTGTTAGGTGAAAATTTAGGTACACCGATAATCAGGAATTACCGGAATGCACTAAAAGCGAAAACTACAATCTCTTATGAAGAAAGTATTCCCATGCCTGCAGGTACAAAAATTTGGACTACTGCTCTCACTCCGATTGAAGTGGATGGAAAATTCAAATTTATTGTCGGTGCCAGTAAAGACATTACAGAACAAAAACGTGCGGAAAATGCTTTAAAAGAATCTAATGAACGTTATGCTTTAATTTTAGAAGTTAGTTCCGATGGTTGGTTTGATTGGGACTTAGTTAATGATACGGTCATTTACTCACGTCGCTGGTGGTTAGAATTTGGCAATGATGAATCACCAGATAATACACCCATCAGTTATTGGAAAAGTTTGATCCATCCCGATGATGTGGATTGGGTAACTGAATTTTTAGAGAACATTCTACTCTCACAAAGAGAAACTTTTGAATTCAGTTTCCAAATGAAAAAAAGAAAAGGGAATTATGCTCATGTTTTGTCGCGATGTTATATTCAAAGAGATTCTTCTGGAAATAGAATTAGAATGGTTGGGTCAAATTCCGATCTTACAGAAACCAAAAAAATAGAATATACTTTGCGAAAAGCAAAAGAAATGGCAGAAGCAGCAAACATGGCTAAAGGTAATTTTTTAGCCAACATGAGCCACGAAATTAGAACTCCACTTAACGGAATCATAGGATTCACAGAACTACTACTACACTCTTCGTTAAGTGACGAACAAAAAGAATCCTTACGAAATATCCATCTTTCTGGAAAAAGTTTATTATCTTTAGTAAATCAAATTCTTGATTTTTCAAAAATTGATTCGGGAAAGATGGAACTTGAATTGATAAGCACAGATTTGACAGACTTAGTCCAATCCACTGTAGATCTTTTCAAAATTTCTGCTGCATCCAAAGCAATCCCTTTAGAACTCCATTTAGATTCGCACTTACCTCGATTTGTTTCCTTGGACCCATTACGAGTTCGGCAAGTACTCTCCAATTTGATTGGGAATGCAATCAAGTTTACTCACGAGGGAAAAGTAGAAGTTTCGGTAAAAACAATCAAACAAATTGACGACATCATTGATATCGAGTTTTCAGTTTCGGATACTGGAATTGGAATCGATGTAAATTCACAAACAAAATTATTTGATTCATTTTCACAAGCAGACACATCGATTACTAGGAAGTATGGTGGTACTGGACTTGGTCTCACAATCACAAGTCAACTTATCCAGAAAATGAATTCCCACTTGCGTTTCGACAGTGAACTTGGGAAGGGGAGTGTATTTAGTTTTGTTTTGTCATTACAAGTAAATGCAACTGGATCAGTATCATCCAACTTATTCGAAGAAAAACAAACATCTCCTGATGAATCGGTGATCGTTGAAAACAATCTAATTCAAAACGACATTTTGATTGTGGAAGATAATGATTTAAACAAAAAACTATTATCTAAAATGTTATTAAAAAGATATCCGAATATAAAACTAAGATATGCAATCGACGGTGCAGACGCAGTTAATCAGTTCCAACAAAAGATACCCGATTTGATTTTTATGGACTTACAAATGCCAATTATGGATGGTTATACGGCAACGATAGAAATTAGAAAACTTGAAAAAGGATCTAACAAAAAAACTCCAATCATCGCACTAACTGCTGGAGCTTTTTTTTCCGTAAAAGATACGGCGATGGAATCAGGAATGAATGACTTTCTCACCAAACCAATTTCCGCCGCCGATCTTTACTCTACTATTGAAAAATGGTTATCCTCAGGCCGCATGTAAAAGATACTCAAAAGCACTGATGGCAGCTTTTGCTCCCTCACCCATGGCGATGATAATTTGTTTGTAAGGAGTGTTTGTCACATCTCCACAAGCAAAAACTCCATCTACATTAGTTTTACATTTTTCATCGACGAGTATTTCGCCAAACCGATTGGTAGCCACTAAATCCTTCACAAAACTACTGTTTGGTACAAGTCCGATCTGAACAAAAACTCCATCAAGGGGAATGGTTTCTGACTTTTCTGAACTTCTATCTTTATAAGTAAGCCCAGTGACCTTCTCTGTATTGTTTTGAATTTCCATAGTTTGTGCTTTGACCAAAGTTTTGATATTCGAAGACTGAGCCACTTTGTCGAGTAACACTTGGTCGGCATTCAACCTATCACCAAACTCAATCAAGGTGACTGATTTCACGATTCCACTGAGATCCAGTGCTGCTTCTACACCGGAGTTTCCTCCACCAACCACTGCCACATCCTTATCTTTAAAAAACGGACCATCACAATGTGGACAATAGGCAACCCCTTTCCCAATAAAATCTTTTTCACCAGGAACATTGAGTTCACGCCATTTTGCACCGGTAGATAGAATTACTGTTTTTGTAACAATACGTTCTCCGGTATTCAAATGAATAGTTTTTAAATCCCCAGATTCAATTTTTAAAACGCGGACATTTTCTTTTTTTCGAATTTGGTTTTTCTCCAATTGTTCTGACAATACATGGGTGAGTTCTGGTCCTGTTGTATAAGGAATGGATATAATATTTTCTATCCCTAAAGTGTCCTTCACTTGACCACCTAACCTATCAGCAATGACGAGGGTTTTTAATCCTTTCCGTGCAGAATACACTGCTGCTGTTACACCAGAGGGACCTCCACCAATCACCGTTACGTCATAAATATCGGATGGATTGGTGGTATTGGAATTTTTTTCTTTTGTTTCAGGAACAGAATACAATTCCAAAAGTTTATCGAAGATAACGGATGCTTCTGCTTTTCCTGAAAGGAATCGTTTTCCATTTAGAAAAACTGCGGGAACTCCTTGGATATTTTTTTCTTTTACAAGATCTGGATACATGGCCCCGTCGATCATGTTATGCGAAATGAAAGGATTCACGAGGGCAAAACTATTAAGTGTTTGAACCACTTCGGGACAGTTATGACAATCAAGAGAAATAAAAGTTTCAAAGTGTAAGTTTTCTTTTAGTTTAGATACAGCAGAAAGAATACCTTCTTCCAATTTGATCGGGTTTCCACCGGACTGAAGAATTGCTAAAATCAATGATGTAAATTCATGGCCCATAGGAATTCCTGAAAATTCAATTCCTGTTGGTTTTCCTTCTGATAGAATGGAAAAAAGAAGACCATCATTTTTATCCGCAGAATGTTCTAAAGAAATCTGAGAACTTAAAGAGACGATATCATCTAAAAACTCAATCAGCTCCTCTCGTTTTTCATGATCTCCCGAAAACAATCGTATGTTCACTGGATTTTTTATTCTTTCGAAGTATTGTTTTACTTGTTCTTTTGTTGATTCATCTAACATAATAACCTCCCGATTTAGGCGGGTTTTATCCCGCCTAACTTAGTTTAGATTTTTCCTACCAAGTCAAGGCCTGGTTTCAAAGTGGAATTACCTGGTTTCCATTTTGCAGGACAAACTTCGCCGTCATTGTTTGCAACGTACTGGGCTGCTTGTACCTTACGAACGAGTTCTTCTGCGGAACGTCCAATCCCAAGATCATGGATCTCAGCAGTTTTGATCACACCTTCTGGGTTCACCACAAATGTTCCTCGAAGTGCTTGACCATCTTCTTCAATCATAATTCCAAATCCTCTAGTGATCTTTCCGGAAGCATCACCTAACATTGGGAATTTTATTTTTTTGATAGTATCACTTGCTTCGTGCCAAGCTTTGTGAACAAAGTGTGTGTCAGTAGAAACGGAATACACTTCCACTCCCATTTTTTGGAGTTCAGCATAATAGTCTGCTACGTCGCCAAGTTCCGTTGGACAAACGAAGGTAAAATCCGCCGGGTAAAAGACAAAAACGGACCATTTTCCGAGGACATCTTTTTTGCTAATTTTTTTGAAAGCACCGTTATGGAAAGCTTCCGTGGTAAAGTCAGGAATTTGAGTGTTGATATTGGACATTGAATATCCTCCTTTGTTGTTAAGAAGAATATACTCGAAAATAGATCATTTGTAAAATAAATACTATAAATGATCAGATTTATAAAAGCTATCGAAAGATTTTAATCTAATCTTGGTTTAAAGACACACCGATGATTTTAAATTTTTCTCTAGAATAGTATTCTTTGGGAATCACACCAAGAATAAGACTTGTTAGTTTTTTTAAAATTTTGGTTTTGTAAAATCCCTTTTTATATACCAAACTGATCTCCCGCGCAGGCTCTGGGGAATCAAAAGGAACAATCCGATCCGAGGTTTTTTCGACAGAGAGTTTGGGCAAAAGGGTAACACCTATCCCCATATCCACCATACGTTTCAGGGTTTCCACGCTTCCACTTTCAATTTTTGCAAGCGAGTTACGGTTACATATTTTTAGGGACTGGTGGCGAAAACAATGCTCTTCTCCAAGCACGAGTAAAGGATACTTTTCGATATGTTTCATGGAAACAGATGCAGATTTTTCTTTGGTATTTTTTGGATAGTATACTACAAAGGGTTCATAATATAGCGGGTGTTCGACGATATTTGGAATTTTAAGTGGGGTTGCGAGAATCCCTAAATCAATTTCCTCTGATTCCAATTTTTCAAGAATTGTTAGAGTAGGTAATTCCGAAATTCGAAAGTTTACTTTAGAAAATTCGGTCTGTAAACTCTGGTAAATAGACGGAATCAAATAATTACTTACAGTTGGAATGATTCCAATAGAAATACTTCCAGCTGGTTCATCCTTCCACTGACCGGCAATTTCATAGAGTTTGTCAGCCTCTTTTAAAGTATTTTTGGCCTGATCGACAACGGCTTTCCCTAATTTGGTTGTAATGACTGGATTTTTCTTTCGATCGAACAATTCAAAACCAAGTTCCTGTTCCACTTTTTGAATTTGTAAACTCAACGTAGGTTGTGCAACTAAACAATGTTCGGCGGCTTTTGCAAAACTTTTGAACTGATCCAAAGCAACGATGTATCGAAGTTGAGTGATTGTCATTTAGCTTCTCTCCAAAAAATTTACTAAACTATGTGAGAGATTGAAAATCAACTTGCATTCTCTCTTTATACAACTATCTTTAGCCGATAGTGATGAGATCCCTCTCATTTATTTTCCCCATTTTGCTTACCGCGGTTTTTTCGCTTTCTTCGGAACCACTAAAAGTAAGTTCAGATTACCTAACGACCCTGTCGCAAGGCTGGACATTTACGTCCCAAGGCGAAACAAAACCAATCCAAGTCGGAAAAGGTCTCTCTTTGCAAGGAATGAACCCGCCAGTTCACGGGTCTTACAAAACCAATTTTTACTACGAACCAAACAACAAACCACTTGGTATCTACTTAGACCGGGTCCAAGAGGTCGACAAACTTTTTGTCAATGGTGTTTTGTTAGGAGAAACCGGTAGTGTCTCTGCGGATGGATTGTATTCTCCCAACTGGTATTACAAACGTTTGTATTTTATACCTAGTTCTGTTCTTAAAGTAAACGAAGTCAACGAACTAGAACTAGAAATTCATTTTCGGAACAAAACCTTTCAAGGGGGACTATTCCGAAAAATTCCCGTTATGGGAAACTACGAACAATTACAAGAATTCATTATCAAAGAAGATGGGAGAGATTTTTGTTTTATCATGTTGTTTTTTGGAATTGGAGCTTACCAAATTTTCTCCATAGTATTAAAAAGACAGGTAAAAGCCAATTTTTACCTTTTATTGTCTACACTAATATTTGTTATGTGGAGACTTCCTTTATTAAACATTAGTTATACATATACAAATTTTTCTTTTTTCTTTTGGTTAAAGGTTTTTTTTACAGCTCAAACTTTACTTCCTGTTTCCATCTTTTTATTTAGTTATTCTTTATTCCAAACCAAATTCCACCTAAAAGAAAGGTTGTTAGTGTTTTTCCTTCTCTGTCTGGCCTTTGTGCAAACTTGGGAAATCCAAATTCCTACGAGGATTTTACTACTCCGAATTTGGGAATTTTCTTTGTTGTTAGTTGTCTTCTTTATCATCCGAGGGGTCATTCGAGCTGCGAAAGCAAAAAAAGCAGAAGCTTACTTTTTAGCTGTCGGATTTATTTCTATCTGTATTGGTGCCACTATTGATATCATCATCGATGTAACTTCAGGAAAAAATATCTATTTAACACAATATGGTTTTTTAATTCTGATGATTCTTTCAGGAGTTGCCATCTCTTACCGACATGCAAAAAATGAAAAAGAACTTTCGATACTAACAAAGGATTTGGAGATTCGTGTCCGCGAAAGAACCATCGAACTTAGAGAAAAAAATCAGGATTTAGAACAAGACTTATTCTTTGCTTCTCAACTCCAAAGTTATCTTTTACCGAAAGAACATCCCAATACAATCGGGATTCGAATCCATACCACCTACCTTCCTATGAAACAAGTGGGAGGGGATTTGTACGACTGGGTAGAACTTGATGACCATCGCCTGCTTTTGTTAATTGCTGACGTAGCCGGACACGGTGTTCCCGCTGCCTTTGTATCTTCCATGGTAAAGGTACAATTTAGAGAATCAACAAAAAACATCAACTCACCCAAAGATGTTTTAGAGCACATGAACCAAGCCTTGACATCACTTGTCAGTAGATATTTTATTACGGCTTGTTGTGCACTCATTGATACAAATGAAAAAACCATCACTTTCTCGTCGGCAGGACATCCCAATCCCCTCATTTACAATCGAGTCGCAGGAAAATTCGAATTTATGCATATAAGAGGGCCAATCATTGGATGGCGAGAGTCCTTTACTTATGGAGAATGGACTCATAAAATGGAAATCGGTGATCGGTATTTCTTTTTCACAGATGGAGTGACAGAAGCTCGTGCAGAAAATAAATTGTTTGGTGAAAGCAAAATACTTGATCTACTAGAGAGAGGAAAAGACAAGGATATAAAAACATTGTCTCAAGATATCATTGTTCAAATATCGAAATTTTCAGAAGAAGAACTCAAAGACGATGTCACTTTTTTCTTTATTGATGTAACATAAATTAAACCCATGGACTCCTCCACCTATTCAGTTCTGATCATCGAAGATGAATATCCTGCAAGGATGCTCATGATGGATTACATTATGAACTGTTCCGAGTTAAAACTTGCAGGGATAGCGGAAAGCGGTGACAAAGCACTGCACCTTCTCCAAGAAAAACAATTTGATTTAGTTTTTATGGACATCAACCTTCCTGCTGTCAATGGAATGGATATTTTAAGAAAAGAACATAACAAATCCACTTTTTTTATAATCACCACTGCTTATAGCGAACATGCTGTCGAAGCCTTTGATTTAGATGCGACCGACTATTTACTTAAACCCTTTTCCTTTGAAAGATTTCGAAAGTCTGTTGATAAAGCCTTACGTTTTCTGCAGGAATCAAAACAAATCAAAAACTCTTCTAAGGAAAAGTTAACCAATCTCAAAATCCAGTCAGATTCTGCTGTGTTTCTTTTGCCTTTTCAAGACATCCAATTCATTTCTGCAAATAACAAAAGTTGCGTGATCCATACATCACAAAAGGACTACGAAACTGCAAAATTACTTAAGGAAATTGAAGAAAAGTTACCATCCACACAATTCATTCGAATCCATAAAGGTTTTTTAGTTAATTTGGATTATGTGACAAGTCTTCGTTATGACAAGGGTGGATCCTATACCATCCAACTAAAAAACGAGGATGAAACCACCCTCCCTGTTGGCCGTTCTTTTGCTCAAAATCTAAAAGAAGCACTTAAATTGTAATTAATTCAGATTTCACTCCGGAATATGTAGCGTTCATTCCGAGTTAAGTAGTTAATCATCGTTAGTATAATTATTCCGTTGACCAAACCCATAAAAATGGGATTTGGACACAGACGGAGTCTTTTTATGAAACATTTTTTTGCCACTATCAGTATCTTTCTTTTGTTTTTAGGTTTAGTCAATTGTGCCTCTTCTTCCGTTGGAATCGCTACAAGCAACAAACCGATCCCAAACACACCTTACGAAACAGTGAAAACTGTAGAGAAAACCTTTACATGGTATGCGCTAGACTTTATCATCTTTGGTCTGCCATTCACAGAGCCACCTATTACTGATTTATACGAAAGAGTTATGGAAGAGGATGCTGGAGACGCACTCGTTAACATTCGTTACTGGAACGACAAATCTATTTTTGGTCCATTAACACGTTATCGATTCACTATCAAAGGTGACTTAGTTCGTTTTCCATCACAATCAACGATTAAAAGCAAAAAATAGTATCAAGAATGAAAACCTCTATTCTCAAATTCTTTATAAGTTTCATGTCGGCCTTAATCATGGCGGTGGGCTGTATCGGATCCCATGTCCCTAAAGAAATTCATTTATTTGATTCGGCGACAGTTGTCCGTTCCACAGAATATAAAATTCTCGGCAAAGGTAAAGGACAAGACTCTGCTTTCTATTTACTCGGAATGTTTCCCGTCACAAAAGCACCTAATGTAGAATTGGCGATGAGTCAAATTTTAGAGAAATATCCCACTGGAAAAACTTTAATCAATATAAAAATCCAGAGAGAAGATAAAGCTTATTTTCCGCTTGGACTAGTAACCGTGGTAAACGTAACTGCGGATGTAGTTGGCCAACCAGAAGAGACGGAAACACCTGGAACCAAAGGTACGAAATGAAACGCTTAACAGGTATCAGTTTATTCTTCATCGCACTTACTATCAATTGTGGACCAGGTATTGATCGAATAGATACGAACGATGCACAAAGCCAAGTGTATGCTGCTGCGAAATTTGCTTCCGAAAAATGTGGGAATCCCATTCCCAATCCACCTTTGTTAGTCCTGAATAAACCAATCCAAAGAAATTTGGATTTGTGTACGATTGCGATTACACGTACAGAATGTCCTTTTCTTGGATATCCTTTACCCTGTACGCTCATTTATCTCGAACAAGAAACGGGAGATATCCCTTGGTATTTAAACTTCAATGAAATCAGCAAAACTCAAATTAAATAACCGTATCTTATTTGGGATTTTTCTTTTTTGTTTTGGATCCCCACTCTTTGCAGTGAGTATCCGAGCTAAATTGATCAATCCGAAAAAGGAAATTGCAGAAAAGAACTTATCGGTTCTAATTTTTGAAACGAAAAAATTTGCTCAAACTGATGCAGAAGGAAATGTTACATTAGATTTTCCATCTGCAGGTGACTACACCTTGCGTTTGTTACGTGACACTGGGATACAAGAAATAAAAATCTCTGTGGGATCCGAAGATGAATCGAGAACCATCTACACCGAAAAGAAAACAAGTGCTCCAAAAACAGGAATCGTAGTTGAAGGAGAACGAGAAAAAACTGTGTCCTCTCGTACCAAGGTTCGTTATGAAGAAATCAAACGGATGCCAGGAACTTTTGGGGAAGCTCTTCGTGCTTTAGAAACCCTTCCTGGTGTCATTCCCAATATAGGTTTTGGTGGTGGTGCTAATGGTATCATCGTTCGTGGTGCCAACCCCAATGCCAATACATATCTTTATGATGACCTTCCAATTTTGTATCCCTTCCATTTAGATGGCCTAACATCTGTGATCCATAACGATTTAATCAAATCTATCGACTTATATTCAGGTGCTTATCCAGCAAACTTTAATAATGCGACAGGTGGTATCATTGAAATTGAAACTGTTGACTCTGTTCAAAAAACGAAAGGTGCTTTTCAAGTTTCTTTATGGAATACAACTGCGTATGCGGCGACACCCACTTCAGGTGGTAAAGGATATCTTGCAATTGCTGGCAAACTTGGATATTTGGATAAAACATTAGGTGCGACTGGACTTCTACCGGAAGGGATTCGTCTTCCGCGTTATAACGACTCTCAAATCAAATACGTTCATAACTTTACACCGGAACACCAAATCTCTTTTTATAACCTAACTGCGCAAGACAACTTTGCCATTGATGTGCCGAACAAACCAGCCAATGACCCAACATCTTCGGCACTGGCCCTTCTAAGTGGAGCAAAAGCAAGTTTTGGTCAAAGTTTTCGTACTACAGCCCTTCGCTATACTTGGATTCCAGGTGATAAGTTTCAAAATCGTATAACATTAATTAACTTTGACCCAATTGGTGAATACAATGTTGGTTTTGGATCCATCCAAGGAAAACAATACCAAAGGGGCAGTTACGTTGGTGTACGTCAAGATGCGTATTGGACAGCTGCAAGGTTTTTAAAAGTTGATTTTGGAACTGAAGTTAGAAAATTTTCTTTTAGAGATTATGGAACTGAAGTGGCATTACGTGATCCAACCAATCCATCACCTAACCCATACAACTCGGCAAGTCCAGATTTTGTTGGCAGACCTATTAGTATCCAAGGAAATTCTCCTTACTACAATGCATATACGACACTTCACTTTAAGTTCGGAAACTTTCTTTTTGAACCGGGTGCTCGTTATGATTATATTCAAGTCACAGGTAATGGTGCCTTAACACCAAGGGCTACTGCATCCTACACATTCCCTGAAGTTGGGAAGGGAATGACTGTTTATGGAAGTGGCGGAGATGTTTCTAGATTTCCACTTACTACGAACTTCAATTCAGAAACAGGAAACCCTGATTTACGATTCGAAAGAGCAAGAAAAGTCAGTGCTGGTATCGATCAAAAAATTGATCAAGTTTGGCAAGTAAAAGTGGAAATGTTTAAAAATCAGTTCACTGATACCATCATTGATGATCCTTATGTATCATCTCCTGTTGGCTTAAATCCAGACAAAGGTCAATGGTTAACACAACCTATCGTCGCCAATCGACCGTTAAACTATTCAAATCGTGCTACTGGATGGTCGCATGGATATGAACTTCTAATTCGTAAAAATGCACGTCCTGGAACGAGGGATTGGTTTGGTTGGATTTCCTATACCTGGTCACAGTCTTTTCAAAACACAAATTTATACCAAATATACGAGGGAGATAATTCTCAAATTGGTGGAATAGAAAGAAAAATCCTAGCAGCATATTTTCCAAATTCAAAAGAACAACTAGCACCATGGGACAGAACCCATGTCGCAAACTTTATTTATGGTTGGAGAATGAGTGAAGGTTTTCAAATCGGTGGTCGTTGGAGTTATTTAACATCAGTACCATCACGCCCAGTTGTTGGTGATGACGGCGGTAAATTTTCAAATCCACTCAATGGCCTCACCTACTGGAACCCACAGTATTCGAATAATCCTTACACATCCGAATATGGTTACGTGAAACGCGGAACCGATTTTCACAGATTTGACATTCGTTTCGATATTTTTGAAAATTATTCTTGGGGATATATGAACTGGTATTTAGAAATCGTAAACGTTTATATGAGAAAAAATAAAAACGGATATGACTTTGATAATTCAAGACCATTTTCAGCAACAAACCCAAAACAAAACGATACTTTTGGAACCTTAGAACTGCCAGGTGGAACAGTAATTCCATTCTTCAATATTGGTATGGAGGTACATTTCTAATGAAGTATTGGATCTTTCTTCTTTGTGTTACAGTGACCTTCTCTTGTGCTGAATCTAAAAAATTTGAAGATTCCTATAAAGAGACAATTTTACTACAATATCTTCTCACGCAGAATGCTCCACAAGAGACATGTGAGTCAATGATTACAAATAAAGATTTATGTTTCAAAGCTTATGCTCAATCGGTCGGGGTAACTTTTACAGAAACTACATCAAATGTAAAAACACTGACTTGCCAAGGATTGATTTCAAATTCTGCTTATAAAGATATGTCGGGTATTGCACAAACATGTGCATTCAATTGTCAAGTAACTGACTGGAAATCAAAAACCAATTCTGGAATTTGTTCTCAATCGACAATCTCTGCACTGATAGAATCTAGTCTAACTTCTAGTACTGCAATTTCATGTTTGCGATCTTGTTTTGCATCGACTAACAATCAAATAAGTACAGATCAGATTCCATTATATTTATTATTTAATAACATTCAAAAGGGAGAATAGTATGCAAGAGTATGTAGAAATAGGCGAAGAATTAATCTTTATTGCGATGGCATTTGCAAGTGTGATCGCATTGGCAGTTTTTGCGGAAAGGTTAATTTATTATAGAAAAACATTAGGTAAAAAAAACGAAGATTACTTAAGCGAAATTAGAACTTCCTTACAAGAAGAACCTGAAATCCATTGGAAAACAGATGCAGGTGAAGAATCCATTTATACTAGATTTGTGCAATTTGCTCTTAAACAATTAAAATTAGGAAGAAAAGGATTAGATGAAAGTTTAGATGGCCAAATTCTATCAGAAAAATTGGAACTAGAAAAACGTTTACCTATCTTAAATACATTGGGTAATAATGCCCCGTTTATTGGGCTACTAGGAACAGTTCTCGGAGTCATCAAAGCATTTTATGGTTTAGGGACATTGGGAAGTTCGGGTGCCGAAGTAGTCATGCGGTCCATCTCAACAGCTCTTCTTGCGACGGCAGCAGGTCTTGCAGTTGCCATTCCTGTGGTTATGGCAAACAATTATTTTTCTAGAAAATCTAAAGTCATTTTACAGAATATGGAAATCCTCAAAAAAGAACTACTCTCTTATCAAATGAATAAGACAAAGGTATAATTATGGCTGGAGCATCAGGTTCTCAAGACGAAGAAATTGGAAGTATCAATATCACTCCCATGGTGGATGTGATTTTAGTTCTTCTAGTAATTTTTATGGTAACAGCAAACTTTCTCAAAAAAGAAAGTTTGAATATCAATTTACCAAAAGTTCAGGCTGCTGATCCGAACGTTGCGGAATCAGTGCAAGTAGCAATCACCAAAACAGGTGCCATTCTTTTGGAAGGGAAAGATACAGACGTTTCTGGTTTAGTGCGAAATCTCGAAAGAGAAGCAAAAATTAGACCTAATATGCGTTTAACGTTATCTGCAGACGAAAGTCTTCCTTATGGAAAAATTACGGAGCTGATGGGGATCATCCGAAAAGCGGGTGTCACTAAAATTGCCCTCAGTGTAAAAAAATGAATCGTTTTGCGGAATTATTGGAATCATTCAAAAAATCGATCAAACAGAACAAAGAACGTTTGTTCCACATTTGTTTAATTGGAAGTTTGTTTGTCCATACCGCAACTTACGCTGGTTATAAGATTAGCCAATTACGCGGTGATGAAGTGATCGAAGAATCAAACTTCGAAGATGTGGATGTCAGTTTTGAAGAAATTCCTCCCGAACTCATTGGTGGTACTTCTTCTCCGGCACCAATAGAAAAACAAGAATGGGTGGAAGGAAGTAACAAAGACAAAGCCGATGAACCTGACAACTCAGACATCAATCCGAACCAACTTTCAGGTAATGGAACGGACAAAGATGGATATCTTTTCTCTTTTAACGGAGACAAAATGCCAACTGCCATCATTGACTTTGATTTGAAAGAATACTTTCCTCCGCAAGCAAAGGCTGCCAATATTGTGGAAAAACAAGTTGTACTGCTTGTACAAGTGAATGAAGATGGGAGTTTACAATCAGCAAAAATTGTTTCTGGCAGAGCTGGATACGGGTTTGAAGAAGCTGCAATGAAACTCATCAAACGAGTCCGCTTTAGTCCAGGTTATGTGCAGGGACACCCGAAAAAAATGGCACATCGATTACCTATTTTGTTTTCACTCGAAGATTAACATAAATTCAATGGAAACCTATTGGAGCAGATTTTTAGAAAAACCAACTCTATCCATCTGCCTCCTCTCTCTAGTCATCACAGTCTCATTAACTTCGTATGCCTATTCCATACTAAAACCAACTGACAGTTCTTTATCCGAATACTATCTAACAGAGAATACAGAATACTTTGTTGGCGACATACCGACAGATGATAGTGGCAAAATTGATTTTCAGAAAATGCACAAAGTATATTGGGAGTCAACTTCGGGTTGGATCAATGATACCGAACTCCAACGGATTACCGATTCAGAATTTATCTGGTTACGATCCAAAGCATTTCCGAATCACAAAGAAAACGAGGACTTATTTTTTTTATTAGAACACGGTGGACTGAATTTAGAAATATTTAATGGGTATGGTGATTCTATATTTAAGTTTGGGGATTTTTTTGAACAGGAGAAGTTACCCAATATATTCCAATCAAAATTTGCATGGATTAAAATTCCCAATGATGATTCAGAATACTACTACTTGAGATTATATCACAAAAAAGGAATTCTCTTTATAATCTCGATCGTAGAAAATTTAGTCGGGAAACAAACTGCCTTGTACCGCGAAGTCGCTTTAAAAAATCTAACGCCTATCTTCTTTCATTCCTTCTTCCTAATGATTGGAATTATATGCGCACTAGTCTATTTCATTGAATTTAAAAAACAATACAATATCCTTCTGGATTTTTCTGCTTTTTCTTTGTGTTTCGGACTACTCGGCCTAACCTCCAATATACTCATTCGATACCTTTTTACAAATTCAGAAACATTATTTATACTCACTACTATATCTTCCAATTTTGTTTTTATTCCTATGTTATCAGGAGTGCGGCGCCTTTTCGGAAGTGGAAGATATAGAGTTCTCGATATACTAATTTATACAGATGTATTAATTTGTACGTTGACTACCATTTTAGTTTTTTCCTTACCTTTCTTTGACGTTTCCCATACATTGCTTATTAGTAGCAGAAGTTTTTTTATTCTATTCAATCTCATCAACATACTTGGACCAATATACATTACCTTTGAAGCTTGGAAAAAAGGAAATCCCGAGGCTTTTGGACATTTTATAGGTTTTAGTGTTACACTTTTCCTTGTAATTTTAGAAATTTTCCTAGCAATCAAATCTAATGATAACTCTACAAATAAAGTAGTTCTTTGGGGTGTTTTATTTGGTGTTATTTCTCAAGGTTTTGCTTTAGAACGTACGATATTTGCCAACAGACAGAAAGCACAATTGTACAAAGAAGATCTATTAAAAGCAGAAAAATCACTAAAAGAAAGCCAACTCAAAACTCTACAAACAAAGATGAGTCCACATTATTTATTTAATTCTCTAAATACGATTCATGCACTTCATAAAATTAAACCAGAGTTAATTGGGGACGCAATCCTCAGTCTTGCCAATAATTATAGATTCATTTCAGACAGAACCGATAGAGATTGGATTCCCTTTGAAGAAGAATGGAATTTTTTAGAGGATTACCTGCATTTACAAAAACTAAGATTTTACGATACAATCCAAATTGATTTCAAAAAATCTGGAGACTTTTCTTCGGTGATCCTTCCGCCACTCCTCCTGCAACCCATCATAGAAAATTCTTTTAAACATGGATTTCGTGGATCGGCGGAGGAACAGTTCCAGTTGTTCATTCATGCAAAAATGATTCGTGATTCTGTTTTTAGTTTTGTTGTCTACGACAATGGGATTGGCATTCCAGAAGAACTACTTGCGGATAAAGGAAAACTATTAGAAAGATCTTTAGGAAATATAAAAGAACGATTGAAGAACCTTTATTCAGAGTTTAATTTCGAAGTCACTAGAAATTATCCAGAAGGTGCAAGGACTGAAATCGAAATCATCCTCACATCTAGAGTTCCGCAAGTTCTCTAAGTTTTGTCGCTAGAGCATTACCAGAAACTCCACCAGGAAAACTTGTAAGTGTATTCAGATTTTCATCCAATACATAAATAAAATTGGAATGATTTATCCTATAATTATTTCCCTCGCCCACTTTTTCTCTGACAATTCCAAATAGGTCAGTGAGTTTGATTAGAGACTCTGCATTGGGAGAAAGTGCTGTTAAATTCTTTCCAGGAAAATTCTGAACATAGTTTTTCAAAGTCGCAGGAGAATCCCTCTCTGGGTCCAGCGTTACAAAAATAAATCGAAATCGATTCGATTTTTCACCGAGTATCAGCGAAGCCCGACCAAAATTGGTTAATGCTAACGGGCACATATCAGGACAATGAGAGAACCCAAAGTACAAAACAGATTTTTTTTCAGACCAAAAATTAGGTTCTAATAAACTTCCATCTGGATTCACAAAAGATAGATGTTTCCACTCTTCTTTGATTTTATCTTCTTTCGATTTACAAAAAGACAAAAAACCGAACATCAAAAAAATACAAACTAATGTTATACGGCTACGATCCAACCCATTCCCCCATTTTCAGCCATATGAGTTTGGTGAGGATGAAACATATACCGACCTTTTTTCTTCAGTACAAATTCAATCACAACTCGTTCTGTTTGCCCAATAGTCACAACATCAGAATGTCCATCGGGAACAATACTTCCTAAACTTCGTATGATATCAAAAGTCTGAGCATGTAAATGGAAGGTAATGATGGGTTCTCTTTCCATCATATTTTGAATGTAGAATCGAACCCTTTCCCCTACGGGAACTTTCATAGGATAACGATCATATATCCCTGCTATTCCATTCCAAGTATAATAATCGTTTTTACCTTTGCCTTTGGTATCCCATCCAGAAAATGTCAGAACAAATTCATGGGCAGGTTTCCTTTTGGTGGGTGGATCCACAAGTAATGCACCATACAACCCTTTGGCGGTATGTACCATAAGTGGAGGAACATGGCAATGGTAAGGATGAAGTCCAATAGGACCTGCTTCAATCTGATAAGTCCTCTCGCCGAAGGCCGGAATTGGCTCCCATCCATCCTCTAGAGGATCATGGGTACCGTGAAAGTGCAAAGAATGAGGATCCGGGCTAGAATTTTTGACATGAATACGAAGAGTATCACCCAAATTGGCACGAAGAACAGGGCCGGGAACCAGTCCATCAAAGGTCCATGCTGGATAGTTTACATTATGCGCTATGTTCATACTCAAGGGAAAAAGATTTAAATTAAAATCTTTTACCTTTTGATTCGTATTTTTATAGTTAGGTGGGTAGTAAAACCTTTCGGTATACTCCTCTTTAATAAAAAAAGGTGGGTGGGCCATACTCCCATAAGTGTTTGTCCCCCGTAAACTCCCACCAGCTCCAATCGAGTTTTGGTAATTATCACTAACAGTAGGAGTGGTCACCACTCCAAAGTTAGCCGCTACCGAAGTTGTAGGATCAGAAGGGCCACAAATTTCCTCAGAGTTTCGCGAATTGAATTTGATAGACCCAAAAAGCGATCCCACAAATCCCATAACACCAAATCCGATTGTTGTTAAAAAACTCTTCCGATCCATAATAAAACTCTCTTATATCTTAGACGTGAGAAATTAAACTGAGAACCCAAACAAGAACTAAAACTCCAAGACCGCCACCGACAGCGATTTGTTTGAATTTTTTTTCGTATTCGGTATCAGCGACTAACAAATAAACCGCAGGCCCAATGACCGGAATCACCAAAATCACAAGAGACCAAATGATTTGTTTTGTTGTATCCATTCCTTTTTGTTTGGATAAACCAAAGAGTGCCAGCGGTGCCCAAACCATTGTTAGAACAAAAGGAAGGTAATACGCGTAAGATCCGATAAAGTATGTCCAAAAACCTGGGTTTGCAAAAGTTGTTTCCATAAATAAACTCCAATATTAAGTTACAGACGGTTCTGTTACCGCCGTCATCGCATAACCGGCATAAGCCAGAATGGTAAGGAAAAGAAAAATGCCACCGAAAACTACTGTGTTTCGAACGGCTTTCGAAATTTTTGATTCTTTGGAATATAAATAAATCAAAGATCCAATAAACGGAACCAGCAAAATTATCCAAAAGTAATAATCTAACTTGGAACCTTTGGCAGAGAATCGATCCAAAATGGCAAGACCAGTCCAAGCTGCAAAAATAGCAAATGGCAACAAATATCCCATAAGATGGAAATACCATGTTTTTAAAGTGCCAGGGAAATGAACTCTCCATCCCGATGTGTACATTTTGTTCGTTGCAGAATCAAACTCAGTCTGGCTAAGTTTCGGTAGTTCCGCAGTTGTTATCAAACCTTTGTTTGTTTCAAAAACATCATGTGCAGGTAAAACATTTGCCAAACTTTCTTTAGGCATATTCATCTGAGAAGGTGGGATTGGTTGGTTTTGATAAGAACCGAGTACAAACTCCTTAAGATTTGCCTGAACAAATAAAGCTAACAATCCAATGCTAGAGGACATATCTCCCGTGTGAGGATAACGAATGCCTGTACAAGATTGTAGGGTTTCGAGTAGTGGTGGGCTCGACACTCCATAAGAGTTTCCTTCAAAGCAGTTTCCCACATTCACAGGTCCGCTGAGAGCAATATCTCCCCTACCAGAATGGTATACCTTATTGTTTTTTATGACGTTGTTATTGGAGATCCAAATGTTCTCGTCGATATTCATAGTAACTAAAATTCCGTAGTTGTTATGATTAAAAACTAAATTGTCTTCCACAACGTTTTCTAAGGCCCCAAGTAAAGCGATACCGTTTCCAATCGATGGATATTCTAACTTTTTAGAAGGAGCATTGGTATTATTATTATCATAAACAATATTTTTCTTCACAACAATTTGTTTCTGAGGAGGAAGTAATTCCCTATCCAAAGTATTTGGACCGATACCCAATTGGTTTTTTCTCCAAATAGAAGATAAAAGATATAAGTTTCCGCTTGAGTTGGTTCCAGAATATCCAAGGGCATTATTCTCAGAAATCACATCATTGATAATCGCATTACATGGATTACACTGCCCAATATAAAAACCAGAGTCAGGAGATCCAGAAGCATAAGAATGTTCCATAAGTCCATCAACTGAATCAAATGCATAAACTCCGTAGTCTCCGTTATTATAAGCAGTTAAATACGACCCGCGGTATCCTTTTACTCCCGTCCAATACACACCATTGAGTGTGGCGTTTCTTGTTGTTAGGTTTTCTACCGCAACACCATCAGCTCCCACAACCATGATTCCGTTCCCTCGAAGGAATTCACCATCGATAATGGTTTCATTGCGGTCTTCTCCACGAATCACAATCGAAGGAGTAGTGACAGTCACTTCTTCTTTATAGACACCTTTTGCAACAAGGACTAAGTCACCAGGTAAGGCGGCATCCACTGCATTCTGAATGGTTTTGTACTGCGAAGGAACCTTGCGAGTGACCCCTGACCATTTTTTTGATATCTTTGATTTTGTTATGTTCGTCTGCGGATTGTAAGTTGTATCTCCAATTACAGCAACACCGGTCATTCCGATTTTACCATCGGGTGAGGCATGAAAGGAACAGAAATAAGGAAAAACACCTTCTTCTGGAAAGAACACATCCGTATGTGCACCACGAAACATAGCCAAATTACCAAATGTTTTCTCTGTAGACCAATCTTTGGTAATAGAGATAGCATTGTGAGGGTTGTTTCCTTCGTTCACAAATCGAATTTTTCCGCCTTTAAAAGTTCGAATGACTGGCGGGTGAAAGGCATTGTCCATCATCGTAACATGGACAAACGCCGAATTGGCAGGATCTTCTGAACTGCAATGATTCATACCAAGTGTTATGAATACGGCAATTGAGATTCCTAATAAAATCTTTTTGGTCTGTTTCATCGGTCTTTCCCAGAATATGAGGACTCCCTCACATTTTGAGAATTTTACATCTGTGTTAAAACTTTGTCAATGTTAAATCAAAGGAAGGAGGAAAAATATACGAACAAAAGATTCCTAAGTTCCGCGATCACTGCCTTTTTTTCGGTCGCTTTTCCCTTTCTTTGGGCAATTTTGAACACAGCATCCACCGTTTCCACAATCATTAAGGAACTATAGTAAGCGCGTTTTTTATCTACTTTAGGAAACAAATGTAAGATTACTTTTTTTGCTAATGACTTTGCAAATCTTTCATTACTCTCAATATCCAATTGCAACAATGCTTGGTTCGTATAGAGTATCGAATTGATCAAACGATATCCCTTAACTTCATTTAGTGCACGCTCAAACGATTGCAGTGTAAATTCAATGAAATCCGGAGAGAACTTTTTTTTCTTTTTTAATTCTTCATCTAAAAGTTTAAAAAAATGATCGTGAAGGATAAAATAACACGATTCCGCATGGGAATAGATAATAGATTCCTTATTCGGAAAAAATTGATAAATAGAACCAACAGAGATTCCACTCCTTTCGGCAATCAAATCTGTCGTTAAATCATCATATCCAACCTCACCTAACAATTCAATTGCGGTATTTACAATTTTTTGATACCTTTCTATAGAACGTTTTTGCTGGGGGATTTTTCTTGGATTTAGTTTTATATTCATTCCGATCGTAATGCCACGATAGGACTCAGTTTGGCCGCATACTCAGAAGGCCACCAGCCAAAAAGAATTCCGATCGATATGGAAAATAGAAATGCAAATCCGATAGAAGGAAAGGACAAAACAATACTCCAACCAAAGTATTCTTGTAAAAATAAAACGGATAGGATTCCAAAAACAAGTCCCACAATCCCGCCAGTCAAACTTGTCAAAGTAGATTCAATTAAAAATTGTATCCGAATGTCTGACTCACGAGCTCCAAGTGCTTTTCTAAGTCCAATTTCTTTGGTTCTTTCTTTTACTGAGACCAACATAATATTCATAATTCCAATCCCACCCACCATAAGGGATACTGTTGCCAGAGCGATCAGAAGAGTTGTCATAGTTTGGTTAGTTTCAGAGACAGCGGATTGGATATCAGCCATATTCATTACTTGATAGAGATTTCCCATCGATTCATTAGTTCCATGTCTTTCATGCAAATATCGTTTCAAAGATGTTGTAAATTCTTCGGAAGATTCGATTTTTTCTAATTCCATTTCCAAACTATCCACTGCATCTTTATTTAACAATCTCCGCATAGCAGTGTTTAGTGGAATTAAAACTACATCGTCCTGATCACGAAATCCACCGCTCCCTTTTTCGGGCAGAAGACCAATGACTCGAAACAATATACGATTTACTTTTAAATAGGTTCCAACGGGATTTTTTCCTTCATAAAGTTCTTTCACAACGGTGTTTCCCACGAGACATACGAGTGCTCTCTTTTGGTTTTCTTCTTCTGTAAAAAACCTACCTTCTATTGGTTCTAAGTTCCGAAGAGTTTCATAGTTGGGACTCGCACCCGTGATATAACTATTCCAATTTCGATTTCCATAAACTAGTTGGCCTCGTCCATTCACAACAGCAGAGATTTGTTTTACTTCCGGAAATTTTTTGGCTACAGCGACGACATCAAAAACATCTAACCGATTGACGGTTCCTGCCTCTAAGGACACTCCCCCACTTCTCATTCCTCCTGTACGAACAATGACCAAGTTGGCACCTAACGAAGAGAATTGTTCTTCTACTGATTTTTTAGCACCTTCTCCGAGAGCCATCACAGAGATGACACAAACAACACCAAAAAGAATTCCAAGTGCAGATAAAAAAGTGCGCAAACGATTAGAAGATAAGGAAAATAGAGATTGTAAAAAGATACCTTGGACTAGAGGCCATCCTGATTTTCGTTTTAGATTTGTGTTTGGAAAAAGATTTTGAACCTTTCCAAAATTTTTCTTTTTTCCTTCATCCGATACAATTTTTCCATCACTCACATGGATGATCCGATCACAGTATCCTGCCATCTCCGGCTCATGGGTCACCATGACTATGGTCTTTCCTTCTCTATGGAGGCGTTGTAATTCCAACATGATTTCAATTTTACTTTTGGAATCTAGGTTCCCTGTGGGTTCATCCGCAAAGATGATCGGTGGATCGACAAGCAACGCACGAGCGATGGCCACTCGTTGTTGTTGTCCTCCGGATAATTCATTAGGAGTGTGGTGGATTCTATTTTCCAATCCAACTTTCTGTAACTGTTCAACAGCTCTTTCATTGGTATCATCCACATCTGTATATAAGGATGGTAAACTAACATTTTGTATTGCATTGGATTTGGATAATAAATGGAATTGTTGGAATACAAATCCAATCAGGTTTCCTCGCATATCGGACAATGTATTTGAAGATTCGCCATCTACTTTACGACCAAACAAAGTATAGGTGCCCGAATCTACATGATCCAAAAGTCCCATCACTTGCAATAATGTAGATTTACCAGAACCAGAAGGTCCCATAATGGCAACAAACTCACCTTCGGAGATTTTTAAATTGATCCCGGAAAGAACGGGGAATTTTGAATTTCCAATGGAATAGGATTTATTTAAATTATGGATTTCAATAGCTAACAAATGTTATCTCTTTGGCAATTTAGGTGAAGAGAATGGGCCGCCAGAATTCGACTTTTTTTTCTCTCGAATTTTTTTCTTTCGATATACGATTTCGTTCTCCGTAAGGCCTGAAAGAATCGCGGTATTTTGTTCATCGGAATTTCCAATGGTTACCATTGTTTCCACAAGTTCCCCCTCAACCTTTTTGGTGACTTTCGTTTTGCCGGACCCAACTTTTACAAATTCATTTGGAAGCAGTAATACATCTCTCTCTTCTGAAACGATAAAGTCGATAGTAATCGACATCCCACTTCTCAAAAATTCTGGAATGGTTTTTAATTCCAAATCCACATTGTACATTGTGACATTATTTTCCGTCACAGCTTCGTAACCAATATGGATTACCTTAGCTTGGATAGAAGAATTGGAATAAGAATCTACTGTGACATTGGCGGTCTGATCAATTTTAATTTTTGATAGGTCCGTTTCGTCCACTTTTGCCTGTACCATTAAATTATCAGAAAGAACATAAAGTATATCTTGTTGGGTGACGGTTTGACCTGGACTAATATTAGAAGCAATCACCAAACCACGTAAAGGTGATATCACCGGAGTTGGTTTATAAAAATCTTCCCATTTTTTTAACTCCTCTTCTCCTTTCGCTCTGGCCGCATCGAGAAGGGCTGCCCTTTCTGTAGAGCTCATCCAAGCAATAATTTTGCCACGGCCGACATGGTTTCCTTCATTGACTAGAATAGATTCCACTCGTCCCGCAATGGGTGGTTTGATTTCTAACCTGTTTTTCGGAATGGCGGTTCCTGTGGCTCGAACCGTAACAATCAAATCGCCTCGAAACACTTTCGAAGATTCTAATTTTGTATTGGATTTTTCTTTGCCAAAAGCAAATAGATAAATTATCGCAGTGATAATGATTACAACGATGGAAATGAATATAAATTTAATCTTCATCAAAACATTTTCCTAAATTTCGTAAGTAAGTAGCCTCAGCCAAACTGAGATCCCTCTTCCCTAACAAAAGGTTTTTTTCACGATTGATTAAATCGTTTTCGATAATATCCCAATTTTCAAAACTAATCAGTCCATTGGAATATTGGGATCTAGCAATCATCGCACGAATCTCGGATGCTTTATAAAATTCTGTTAACACTAATAATTGTTCCGAAGTATTTTTAAAATTCAGGTGGGACTGTTCCAAAGAAAACGAAAGTGTATTCCTTTTCGAATCTCTTATATGAATGGATTTTTCATATTCCGTTTTGGCAATTTTTACATTATAATAATCCCTCCCACCATTAAACAAGGGATAGGTTAAATTTAATCCAAAACTATAGTTTCTTGGTTTGGGTAACCAAACATCATCTTGCCTCGTCACTGTGGCGCTTAAATTGAGATCAGGATAAAAACCAGCTTCCGCAACACCAATATTGGCCTGAGCTGCTCGCACTTTCGATTGTTCAGCCATAACGGACGGATGTGATTCTAATAATGATTCCTTATCTTTTTCTGAGTACTTTTTCTCAAAAATTGGTTCATAAATAAATTCAGAATTGATATTAATATCCAATCGATTGGCAATCACTCTCTCTACTTCATTCAAATTACTTTCAAATAAACGGAAAGCTGAGGATACTTCAAATTCGGATTGTTTCACAAAGGATTCGCTGAGTAAAAAACTTCCCTTGTGTTCCCGACCCACTTCATAACGAAGTTTTACCAAATCTCGATTTTTTGTGCGTCTATCTCTAATTTTTTCAGAAAGTTGATGAAGTTCTTTTGCATACAACATTTGTGCATAACCCGACTTCAATTCAAAACAAATTTTTAGCCTTGAATCGTGTAATGTTTGTTTGGCTGCCTGAAGTAATGCTTCTGTTTTATCGATTCCACTTTTATCTCGGAATCCAGCAAACAGGTTTTGGTTTGTACTCAGTCCCACCGAATACCGATTGACTGCTGTTGGTCTGGACTCCCCCGAACTTGATGTTTGTGTTGTATTTGAACCCGTGTTTGCCCCATTGATCAAAGGATCATTGACAGTACCCGATCCACTAAAGTTTGCAGAAGATTGTCTTGCGGAAGCCAATACATTGACTGTTGGTAAGTAGGCAGCATAACTTTTTTCGTTTTCAAAAAAAGCTTTGTCATAATCAGCCTTGGCAGATAAAAATTCTGGATTGGATTGTAGGGCTGTTTGCCAGAGTTCTTTCACCTGGACCGGTTTTGCAGACAAAGTGACCAATCCAGGTACTCCCAAAATAACAAATATAAATCGACTCAACTTCACCATGTAATAAACCCAAGTTTGATGGGAAAAGTTCCGCAGATTTGAAATTTTAAAAAAATTTACCAACTTCCGGAACTACCTCCTCCTCCAAAACTTCCACCACCACCACTAAAACCGCCGGACCTAGAGCTACCCCCACTACTGCTTGACCAACCTCTGCCACTACTGCCTGAACTGCGATAAGATCCACCGAAGATTCCCTTTTTCATTCGCATACGACCGTGTGGAGTCAAAAGATGATAGAGTTTATACAAACCGATTCCAATGGCATAAGTTAAAAATACGGAAGCACCAATATTGGCACCATGAATGGCAGTGGGAAACAAACTCCAAAAAGGAAATAAAAAGAAATAGATAAACCAACCAATATAGGGTGCGTTAGCTGCTACATAAGTAAAAATTCCTAAAATTAACAAAACAAAAACGGAGACAAAAATTTTTACTTGATAAGGAATTTCATCTTGTCCCTCCGATAGTTTACCCAAAAAAGATAGAGGACCTAGATGTGAATAATCTTCGGGAGACGAAGCTGTATAAGAACCATCAATGGCGTCAATAATCGCATTCACACCATTTTGAATTCCTGATTCAAAATCACCCTTTTTAAAATAAGGTTTAATCTCTTTTTCAATGATTTGATGACATAAAACATCCGTTAAACTTCCTTCCAATCCATATCCGACTTCAATTCTTAATTTGCGGTCATTTAGGGCGATTAACAATAAAACTCCATTGTCCTTTTTCTTTTGTCCGAGTTTCCATTCTTCAGCAACTTTGATTGAATATTCTTCTAAAACCTCTCCATCTAGGGAAGGGATTACAAGAACGGCAATTTGATTACTTGTTTTACTTTCTTGGTCTTTGAGTTGTCTTTCTAAAGCAGATACAAACCCAGGATCTAAAGTCCAAGTTTCGTCCATCACTCTAGTTTTTAAAGTGGGAACATCTTTTGCTTGGACAAGAATGGGGAAAACGAAAAGAAGGGAAAAAAACAATATCCTCTGCATACAAGGATATTGATTTTAAAACATTCGGTTACAAGAATTTTTTATCGACTACTTATGGATTCGAGTGGCTCCATAATAAGCAGAGATTGGTTTTAGGTCCTCAAAACCAATCAAATTCACTTGCCCACCTCTAAGTTCGTAGTCTCGTTTGAAACTTTGCAAAAATTCAATGGCCGAAAAACCAATCATTTTTACATTCTTATCAAACTTAAGATCCACTCGTTCACCAGGTGTAATTTTTCTAAACAAAAGTTTTAACGAAATCATGTTAGAAAATAACAACGCATGTTTTACATCCAATACATGAACCTTATTTTCTGATTTAACAGTGATGTCAGCCACAAAGATATAACGAAGAGGGACTCCGAAATATATTTGAATCAAAATAGCAGTTATAATACCACAGAATACACCAACTAACAAATCCTCTACTATGGTAAGCACTACTGTCACTGTAAAAATGACAATTTGATCCCATCCCTTTTCGTAAGTTTCTTTGAAAACATGAGGGGAAGCCAATCGGAATCCTACCATAATCAAAATCCCTGCAAGCGATGCTAGAGGAATCTTATGGATCAGACCTGGTAAAAGCAAAATGAAAAAAAGTAAAAAGAGTCCATGGAAAAAATTGGACCAACGTGTTTTTGCACCATTGTCCATATTGGCTGAGGACCGAACCACCTCGGCAATGATTGGCAATCCTCCAATCCAACCTAAAAGGAAGTTACCTGCCCCTTTTGCGAGCAACTCACGATCCATATTTGATTGACGTCGATACGGATCTGTATTATCAACGGCAGTCGCAGTTAACAATGATTCAATGCTTGCAATAAGAGCAATCGTAATTACCATCACCCAAAAGATTCCATCCTTCCATCTCGAAAAATCTGGAAAGGTAATTCCGTCAGAAATATGATCTGGTAAGTTTACTAACTTTTCCGGTCCAATTTTATAAGTTTGGTCAAGCAAAGTATAAGAATGTTCATCTGCTAAATCAAATACCACACCAAGGGCAATCCCAACTAACACTGCAACGAGTGGTGCCGGTAGTTTTTTCACGATAGGATTTTTGATTTTAGCTAAAACGGCAATGATCACAATGGCTGAGATTCCAATGATTGCCACTTCCGGATTCACGAAAGAAAAACTAAAAGGAATTTCTAAAAGTAATCCCCCGATCGTTTTGGCTTTGGGAGTAATTCCAAGAGCTACATAAAACTGTTTAGAAATAATGATAATCCCAATGGCCGCCATCATTCCATGGACTACAGATATGGGAAAATAAACGGTAAGATTTCCTGCTTTAACCAAACCCAAAACCACTTGAATGGCTCCTGCAATCACAATAGCCGCAAGTGTAAGTTCAAAACCAAGTTTTGCATCCCCACCACCTAACACCATGATCGAGTTCAAAACAACAGCAATTAGGCCGGCCGCAGGACCATTGATCGTAAGATGAGATCCACTTAACAAAGAAGCTATGATTCCACCAACGATACCGGAAAAAATTCCGGCCATAGGGGGCGCTCCAGAAGCGAGTGAGATCCCCAAACAAAGGGGCAACGCAATCAGAAACACAATAAAACCGGACACTATGTCCGATCGCCAATTTTCCTTTAATCCGGGTAACCAATCTTTTGGAACCATAATAATCCCTCGCTACCAGCCGAAAGCTGCTTAATACCAAACTGCCAATGGGTTCAGTGAATGGAACTAGTTTTCATAATACGAAATGTTTTTCGTAAATTATTCTTCCTATATTTTTGTCTAATTTCAGAGATGGAAATTGTCCCTTCCGAATTCAGGAGAACCAAATGGAGCTTATCATGAATAAACCTAAAAAAAATATTTATATAAAATCGTTCTTTTTTCAAGAATACAAGAGCAAATTCAAAACCAAAAAGATCCTTAGTATTGTTTTGATATCGCAATTTTTATTTCTATTCAATCCACCTTTAGCATCTGAGCCAAAAACGGAAGAGTCAATCATCATAAAAACCACTCCCGCAGAAACACAAAACTCGGATGGAACCACAACAGTTTCCAAACCCTATGTTTCTTCCATGAAAGAGAAGGGAATTGATCCTGAATACAACCGTCACATGTTTGTAGAACCCGAGTTATCAAAACATTCATCGAACTCACAGCAGTTCTGGTTAAACGATGTATTGCGGTTTGGTTTGTATTTACGACCCAGACAAGAATCCAGATACAATCTAGATTTTAATGCCTCTGACAAAGGTTATATTGACAGAACCATTCAAACATCATCGATTTATTTTATCTTTGATCCCAGTCCCTATATACAAGCAAAAGTAACTCTCCAAGATGCTCGTGTTTGGGGAGGGGAATCCCCCGCTTCCTCTGGCGATATCCGGGCCAACTTCTTTAACAACACCGCAGATATTTATTCTAAAAACCAAACGAATGCAGTATCCCTAAACCAAACAGGCGTAAGGGAAGCGTTTTTAACACTAAACCAACTCCCCCTTCATTCTAAATTACAAGTAGGACGACAAATTTGGGCTTACGGCGACCAACGAATGATAGGTGGTGGGAACTGGACTGTCAATGGACTTTCCTTTGATGGGATTAGGCTTATGTTTAACTATGACAATTTTAAGATCCACTTTTTAATGGCAAGACCCTACTGGACCCAAAGTGGAACCAATGGTGTGGTGTCAGCCAATGATCCAAAACTCAATTCCGCCGCCACAGGAACGGACACAACCTTAATCGGAACCTACAATAGTTTTACCATTCCTGACTGGGTTACCTTGGATCTTTACAGTTTGGGAGTAGTTCGGAAATGGAAAAAAAATTCATACAATCCTATCACAGGCCTGCCCACATCTTCTATTGATGATCCACTCGCAGCCAACAGAAGTAGACAAAACCAAAACTTAATCACCACCGGATTTCGCCTTACCAACAGAACTAAAGGAAACTTCCTTCCCGAAGGAAAATCTTGGGATTTCACATGGGAATCTGCTTTCCAAACAGGAACTAGCGGACGACGAATCCAAGACCCTTATCTAAAAGAATACCTTCCCAATGAATATGACAACACAAGAACCGAAAGAGAAAAGTATACAGGCCAAATGCATGTGTTCCAAACGGGATATACTTTTTTCAAAAAACTAAGATTAGGTGGTCAAGTGTTGTACGCATCCGGCGATAAAAATAGGGCCGATGCATCTATATCCACATTCCAAACTTTAGCCAATCCAAGATTCGGAGTGATTCCTTATTTTAATAGTGTGGCAGGAATTTCAGAAAATATCAACGCACAGAACCTATATTCTAAATCGGTAAGTATCACTTACCAAACGGAATCCTTTGGTGAATTCCAAGTTACTTATTTTCAAAACGATAAAGCAGAAAAACAAGACGCATGGTATGCCATCAGTGGTGTCGCCAATTCCACAAGTTCTCTCGGTGAAAAAAATCCTTATCCCGTATCGGCTGACAAAGGTAGTACAGAAAATTATTCCAACAATTCTTATTCGTCACCCTATGCATTAGGAAAACGGATTTATACGGAAGTGGATGTAACTTGGCACGGACAAATCAATGATTTTGTTTCTCTATGGATGGGATTTGGGTATTTGAACGCAGGAGACTCCATCCGCAACTATCGAAATAACAAAATCCAATACAACACAACCACACAATCCTTCGAATGGAACCAAAACTACTTACAAGGCAAAAACCAACTGGCTCGGGATGCTTATATGGCTTATGCCCAAATCAACGCTGCTTTTTAAGAAAAACGTTCGATTTTTGTATGGATTTGAATACAATGGAGGTCAGATTGATTCAAATCCATGTTGGAAGCTTCAAACAAACAAAGACGGATTCGCAACAGCCTCTCTCGTGAGGAAATTAGAAACGTTTCCCTCCTGATTTTAAAAGAAGAAGGATTGGACGGTCTATCTATGCGAAAGATAGCCAACAGGCTCGGTTGCAGCGTTGCCAGTCCCTATTCCTATTACGAAAGCCAAATTGACTTAGTCCAAGATTTAATCAAATCGGGGGAAGATGAACTTCTTTCTATGTTGAAAAAAGGAAGTGCCGATGTGGAAACCGGTTCGGCCTTCCAACAATTAGCTGCCATTGCCCGTTCCTATTTTAACTTTGCAAGCAACAACCGCGAACTACATAAAGTAATGTTTGTGACCGACTACGGCGGAGTACATAGAAAGGCCTTCCCACAATTGCCAAAAAGTTATCGTTTCTTTTTAGAAACGGTGCGTATTGGTTTTGAATCTGGCGAAATTCCGTATCCAAAAAATGAATACCCAGCCATTGCTCGGATGATGTGGAGTTGGATGTATGGAGTGATTGTTTTGGACATGACAGGAATGCTTCGGAAACGAAAAGGTTCAGGAAATCCCATTGAAGAAGGGATTTCCTACTTTCAAAAACTTCTTAGTAAAAAATAAACTAACTTACGCTTGGTGAGACATCGAGTCCATCATTATCTAAATCCAAACTTCCCTCGACTTCGGTAGAAACCGAAACAGAAGTTCCTTTTTCTTTCAATCGAACGAGTTCACTACGAATATAAGTGATTGTTTCTGGTGCATCGGTCACTTCCCAAATTGGATTCCCAACAGACATTCGCATTGGTTTGTTCAAATTGTATGCATCCAAATACAAGGGAATGATTGGTAAGTTATATCGTTTGCTTAGAACGACCATACCAGGATATAGTTTTCTATTCTTACGAAATCCGCGGTACCAAGTACCTTCCGGAAAAATTCCGATTCCTAAATTGCCGCGTCCAATCCGACGTTTAAAATCTTTAATGGTAGCAGGATCTGATTCACTTCTGTTCAGCGGAATCAAATCTATGGACTTTACAATTCCTTTCACCATTTGTTCTTTTCTATACAACCATTTTCTTTTTTTCCCTTTATTGGGAATTCCAGAATCATAACTTGTGAGTGCTGTTGTATAAATTCCATATCGTTTGAGAACACCACGAATCACAAAAGCATCATAAGGCATGGTAATCGCTTTTAAAAATTTATTTCTGGGTTTGATATGGTTTGAAATTAGGATGATAGATCGACCATTCAACTTACGCAAGATATGGTCGTTTTGAATTTCAACTTTTTTGTTTCCATACTTCAGACGCATTGGTTTCACCACTACCCACATAAGCACAAATCCGATGGATCTTCCCACATAATAGAACATAAATTTTCCTCTTATTCTGTAAGTGCCCAAAAACTCAATTTGGTTGCAAAAGTTTACCAAAGATTTTCGCTACAATTCGAAGTCATTTCTGTATCAAATGAAACCTTAAAGATCTCCCTATCTTGGCTTTAAAAATTTGACAATTCCTCCGTTGGCGAAATCCTGGGAAATACCTTCTGGGAGGAAACAGGTGTAATTCCTGTGCTGACCCGCAACTGTAATCCAAATCAAAGTTTGGTGAGCCAGATCTTCCCCGTAAAGTCTACCTCGTGGTTATGGAACTTTACACACTGATTTCAAATGTCCTCCATTTGGATACAGGGGCCCCGAAGGCATCGGGGCACCCGAAACAATCAAAGACTATATTTGTATTTTAGGTACCAATCTCAAGGAGCCTAACAGCAGTTTGTTTATTTTTGTATCGGAGTTCCCCTAAATTCAAACCATTTAGGAGACTTCTATGAATCGAACACTCAAAACCACCGCCCTTTCCCTGATTTTACTCGCACAAATCATCGCCTGCCAAACAGAAAAACAAGTTTCGGAATCAGATGCCAATAATAAATTATTACTAGGACTTGCTGTTGGCAGTGCCTTATCTACTTCCTTTTTATTGGATTATAATGGACAGTGGAACGCAGGTTATACTTATAATTCCAGCGGACAAATGACAGGAACACCCAATGGACGACTGATCATTGCAACCAACGCAGATGGTTCAGGAAGTATCATTTCTGGATTTAATTCCGATGCAAACTACTTTGGTGGAGGAGATACCACTTATCGAATTCTTTCTTTTGACAAAGCCACTCGCAGACTTTACTACCAAAATACTCCTGGTGGAAATAACTTTTCAAAATCTTCTTTTGGAAGAATCGATTATACCCCGGTGACAAAATCTGGATGTGAACTTGGGGCTTCAAAATGTTTTTATTATTGTGAAGCCGTTTCGGGAAAAACAACACTGGCAGAAGTGCAAGCAAGTACAGTAACAAGCAATCCAACAAATTACGCAACCAATGGTTGTGGTGGGTTTACTTTCAGTAGAGCACTTTCAAGAACTGAAAACTCGACTTGGACTGGACTTTAAGAAATAGTTTCGTACATTGGGGGATGTGATGCAATTACTTACAAAATTAAAACTTTCTAGTTATTTATTTCTTTTGATACTTGTATCCTTCTCACATTGCAAAAAATCTTCCTCTTCTGGAGAGGACCTGGCTGCTTTATTACCTTTACTTAACTTAGCATCCGGTTTGAATTTCTGTCCAAAATCTCCACTACCTTCTGAAATCTTGATCGCTACGACAGTTGTTAGTGCAAGTGCCAATGTTTCCGGTTTTTCCGACTCAAACAAAGCAATCAATGGCATCTGTGGCTCTGGAGAACTTGTTGGCTCTTTGGATGTTTACGCCTTAGACATCACAGGTCCAGGTGCTACAATGGTCCTCAGTTGGGGCGGAAAAACTGTAAAAAATGTCTCGGGTGACGACTTCATTGTTTATGACAATAGTTTTCGCATCTCCGATGATACAAATACTTATGCTATGGATCCTTCCGTCATACAAGTTTCCATTGATGGAACCAATTTTTGCGGATTTAATCCTAGTTATACGGGTGCCAGTGTCAATTTAATGAATAGCTGGTTACGTTTTGGTGGACTTAGACCAGTGTATTTCAATATGACCACCAAACCATTTTCAAACGAAGACTTATTTGTCAATACCGGTGGATCTTTTTTGTTAGGTGGTGGTGATGGATTTGATTTAGACAACTTAGACGAGAACGATCCGAACGATATCAATTGTAATACCACTCTCGCCAATGATATCAAAGCCACTGGATTTAAATTCCTGAAAATTACCTCTGCAAGTGCTGTGAACAATCCTGCAACGGGAAACAACTTCCCCTGGCCCCCTGGCAGTTATAATGGTAGCGATATCGATGGAGTGGTGGCTCGCAAACTGCAATAACCATCCTTTAGTCATTATGTCAGATTTTCCCTCTTTCGAAGTTCTACTAAAAAAAACCTAAAAAAAGGACCTGTATTTCAGTTGACCGATCCTTAAAAAAGAGTTCTTTTTTTAGAACCACACCGAGCGCGTATCCACTTTGAGCGAAAACCTATACACACAAAAAATATCCATCCAGGATGAGATGCCTAGGTTATCCGCGCAGGCCAATCTTCTAAAACTCCTACTCGATCCTTTTTTGGATTCCATTTCCTTTGAAAAGGAATCAGGGAAGGCACTAGACGCTGGGGCAGGTCCTGGAGTGCTCACCAGTTTCTTAATGAAAAAAAATCCGAATCTTCATTGGTCTGCATGTGACATTTCGGAAGAAATGGTGCAATATTGTAAACTGTCGCACCCAAAAGTAGACTGGAAGGTCTCCGATGTGCGTTCTCTCGATTACCCGGACAACCATTTTGATTTCATCTTCAATTCTATGGTTCTCATCCATATCAAAGAACCAGAAAAGGCTCTAAAGGAATTCCACCGGGTGTTAAAACCAGGCGGAAAGATTCTGATTCATTGTCCCAACGATAAATCCTTCACTGGCCCCCAAGTTCTTTTGGACATGGTGGCAAAACATGCTACGATTCATCCAGCGGATCGGTTTGTAATGGAAAAGGTTCCTGAAATTATGGAACAATTGGGTTTTAAGTTGTCGGCAAGAACAGACTTTATTGCATCCAATGATGGCAACGATGATAAACCCTTAGTCGACTACCCAAAAATTCATTTGGGAATGATGACAGGTTGGTCGATGATGTCCTTTATGGGTCATCCAGACGGAATGCAAGATTTGTATTCTAGGCTCCAATCAGAGTATATGTCCAATCGTGTGAAATTCACGATTAAACTTGAAACGCATTTGTACCAAAAATAGACGGAGGCAAAATTGAATCAAAAGGCACCCATTATCATCGGGGAATACCACATCATTCCAGAAAATTTGCCTGCTGATGGCCAACTTCGATTGATCTTCCAACCAATCGATATGACTACGTATTGGAGGCGGTGCGGGCTCACTGCAAACTTTGTTGCCGGATTTTACTCCTATTGTTACGAAGCTAGTGAAACCAAAGCCAACTCCCTTTCTACAATCATTAACGAACTTCTTGAAAATGCTTCTAAATTTTCGAAAGCAAGAGAAGGTAGAATCAACGTAGAATTGAAACAATACGGAAATCTTTTAAGAATTGATGTTTTAAATGTGGCGTCAAAAACCTTACGAGATAGTTTTGAGCTTTTTGTAAACAAACTCTTGTCGGAGAACGTGGAGGAGATGTATTTTTCTACACTCGAAACCAAAGAAGATAGTGATACCAAGTCTGGTCTGGGCCTACTCATGATGTTAAAGGACTACCCCGTTCGTTTTGGTTATAGTTTCCATGAGATCGATGCCGATACTCATGAAATCACGGTAAGAGCAATTATCAACGTAGAAGAGATATAATAGGCGAAGCTTCATGGAAATCAAAGACTTAGATTACAACATACAATACGACGAAGCCACTAAGACTGTCAAATTCACAGGTTCCATCCGATTACAGAACTTACCCGCTTATGAACCCATAAAATTATTTTTAAGAGACGTTGCCAAACTTTGCCAAGGAACCTTACTCACTATGGATTTTAGAGATTTACAATTTGTAAACAGTTCGGGGATCACTACCCTCTCTATGTTCATTATTGATTCCAGGAAAAGTGCAACATACCAAATCAAAATCCAAGGATCCCTCAATGTTTCTTGGCAGTCAAAATCACTTTCCAACTTCAAAAAACTTTGGGACCAAGTGGTTTTGGAAATTTCCTAAACACCTAAATTTCGTTTCCGACCCTACTTTCCGCCCATCTCGTACAACCTTCTAAATTCGAGCATGCGGCGGGACATTTCATTGAACCTTTGCGCTAATATCACAAACAAATTGGTAAGTAGTTTGATCGCAAGAGTCGGACTTTGGATTTCCAATTTTTGAAATTCATTGGGAGTCAAAATTAATAACTTTGCGTGATCCCTCACAATGATATCAGCATTCCGATTGGACTTGGAAACAAAACCCAACTCTCCAAAAATCTCTCCTTGGTTTAAAATGGAAATCGTAGACCTGACTCCGTCCTCACGATTGACAACCACTTCCACACTTCCATCCAAAACACAAAAGAGGCCTTGGCTTTCTTGGTTTTGGTGAAATACAATATCCCCATCTTCATAGTCAATGAGATCCAACATAGATAATAACTTCTTTGATTCCTCTTCTGTGAATCCTCTGAGAAATGAGAGAAACTGGCTCGGAGGAAGCATCATATCATGAACAATATTTTGCCAAACCTCATCTCCCTCCATTGAGAAGAGAGGTCGAATGTCTTTGTACTCAGTAAATTGAGTTTCGAATAAATGGGCAAGTTCGGTTCCCGCTGGAAAACGTTTCGCCAAACGGAGGAAAGGTGAGTGAATTTGTTTTAGATATTCGTTATCATCCAGTAAAAAAACCATAGGGATGACGATCCCATATTCGGGATGATGGATGTTCTTCTTGTACATCCTGTAACCAACTTGGTTGTACAAACGAACTAAATGAGGATTGGTATCAATAAAATCGATGACAATCCCATGTTCTCTGGCATGTTCATAGATCTTCATACAAAGCATACTAGCAGCTGCTGTATGACGAAATTCACGTTTTACCATGAGTTTTGTGGACATCGAAACTTGATCCGGATAAAAGGGCCGGAAGAGTTCCATTTCATATAAATCTTCACATTCTAAATTTCCGTCTTTACGGAAGTTGATGCGAACCGTTCCAATACATTCACCCTCTTCTGTCTCTGCGAGGAAAAGATGACCTGTTTCATCGAAGGGTTCTTTAATCATTTTTGTATTGTGGTCAGCATATTCCTGAACCCTGTTCATTTCTTGAACATAAATGTCATATCGGAGATGATAAATTTTATTGCGATCCTCCTCAGTTGTAGCCAAATGTACTTTGATCTGACTCATCCTAGTCTTCCCCCTAAAAAAATGAAAAATCATTTGCAATTTATGCAAAATGTATGACGTTATAAGCTAATTTTCCGCATTCTCTTGAACGAAATATAAAGAAAGAAAACTTTACTCTATGCCGCAATCTCCCGCCAACGAAAATCGATTTGTCCTCTCGGACTATTACAAAAAACAACTTAAAGAGATTGCTTACCAAGGGGAATTCCGCGCAGAAACCTTCGCAACCAAGTTCCGATTTTTCTTCCTCGGATTTTTAGTTATCTTTGCCACATTGGGTCTCCTTTCCGGTCGGCCCCCCATCGAGTTCTACTATCAGATTTCTGCCATCTTAGTTCTTCTCTGTTATAACTTCATTGTCCTTTACTCATTAAAAAAATCGGGTAAGTATCTCAACATCTTTAAATTCTTATCTTCCTTTTTAGAAATCACCCTACTGACATTCGTTACAGGGTATACGGCATACTCCCAAAAAAATCCAAGCCTTGTGTATGCGGCACCGATGATTTATGTTTTCTTCATTCTCATCGCATTGGCATCCATACGTAATAATACTAAGACCATCATCTTTGCTGTCATTGTTCTCATTGTAGAGTATGCATCTCTCACCATCTACTTTTATCCAGAGATGACTGATTTGAATACTAAACTCATAGAGTTATCACAGTATCTCAAACCAGAGTTTTTAGAAGAGAACAGTACGTTCTTCCTAGTCAGTGCTGTTCCCATGGGAATTTTTCTCATCCTCTTATACATGATAGTTACCGGTGGTCTCATTCTTTATGCCATTCTCAATACATCTCGTACAACACAGGAACAAGCTGACTTAATTTTTAATACAGAAAAACAAGCCATCTTAGAAGAGAACTTACGACTGGGTATGGAATTAGACGTAGCAAGACAAATTCAAGCTATGGTACTACCACGTAATGAAGAATTAAAAGAGATCCAAGAACTAGAAATTTCGGCAAGAATGGACTCGGCCAATGAAGTGGGTGGAGACTATTATGATGTGGTCCACCATGAAGATGGAACTGTTTACATTGGAATTGGTGACGTAACAGATCATGGTCTAGCCTCGGGTGTTGTGATGCTTATGACTCAGTCAGCGTTTATCACAACTTTGCGTTCCAAAGTAATTTCATTACGAGAATCACTTCGTTCCATCAACTCTATTTTGTTTTCCAATATACATGTTCGAATGAATGATATTCGAAATCTAACTCTGTCTTTATTTTCCTATAAAAATGGAGTGTTTACCACTGCGGGACAACACGAAACCATTTTGGTTTATCGGCATGCTGTCAAAAAAACCGAAACTATCGACACTGTCGACAACGGTATGTTAGTTGGTCCAACAGAATCTATTGATGAATTTATTCATGAAAAACCGATTCCTCTCCAACCAAAAGACATCATCCTGTTATACACTGATGGAGCAACGGAAGCCGAAAACCCGAAAAGGGAACAATTTGGAGCTCACCGGTTGATTGAATCTTTAGAAAGACATATTGAACTCGATACGACCGATGCAATTTTAGATGCAATCTTTAAAGACATCTACGTCTTTATCGATGGAATGGATGTTTATGATGACATTACCATCATGCTCATGCGCAAACGAGGATAGGATATTTTATGGACAATGAATCAATTATGGAGGAAGAACGCGCCAAGTATGCTGAGTTAGAAGTCCTCTACCAAAACATCATTGATCACTCCACAGAAATCGAAAACGAACTTCTAGAAAATAATACAAAGATTCAAACGATTTTAGATCGTATGCGTCGTTATCTCTCTCCACAACTTTATGAAATGATTACGGGTGCCGAAGTAGAAACCTCCATTTCACACCAAAGACGTAAACTCACCATTTTCTTTTCTGATATAGTGGGATTTACAACCATCACTGATTCCATAGAACCAGAAATTCTTTCTGATTGTTTGAATAAGTATTTAGATGTGATGTCTAGTATCGCAATCAAATACGGTGGAACCATAGATAAATTCATTGGGGATGCCATCATGATTTTTTTTGGTGCACCTTCATTTGATAACGACAAAGTCCATGCATTAAACTGCGTAAAAATGGCCATCGAAATGAGAGACAGTTTACCTTCGTTAGCTGAATATTGGAAAAAATCTGGAATCAATCACAACCTAACCTGTCGTATTGGGATTAATACCGGCTATGTGACCGTTGGAAATTTCGGAACTAACGAAAGAATGGATTACACCATCATTGGCGGGCCAGTCAATGTGGCCTCTCGATTGGAAAATGCCTCTGATGCTGGGGAAATCCTTATATCCAATGCAACCAAATCGCTGATAGACGAGTTTATTGATACAAAACCAAAGGGTGAAATTGTTGTCAAAGGAGTCCACACTCCTATTGAGACCTTCCAAGTCATCGGTTTAAAAAACGATCAAGATAAAAAAGAAAACCCATTCCTGAAATTTGATTCTGATGGATTCCTTCTCAAACCATTACATTTTGATAAACTGAGCACAAATCCCGAAGAACGCCGATTAATGCAATACGCATTAGAAAAAGCGCTTGCGGCTTTGAAATAACTCATCTACATTCGTTAGTTGAACTACGACTATGCGAAAGTACGGCAATTTCCAATCTGCAAATAACATCAACCAAGAACCCGATTCCAAAATCCAAATCCATTTAAAACCAGTGGATTTAATGCGTTATTGGCGCCGGATTGGAATCATGTCCGACTTTATTGGATATTTTTACGGATTCTCTTTTTTACCCAATGTTCCAACAGAATCAATGGATATGAAAAATTCGGACATTGTGAATTCTATATCCACAGTCTTTAACGAGTTATTGGAAAATGCCGCTAAATATTCTTATGATAAAAAAGCAGATATCGAAATCTCTTTAATCCATAGAGGCAAAACATTCGAAATGTTAGTTCGTAATAAAACAAACGAATCAAATGTAACTGCTTACGAAGCCAGTTTGAAAGAGATTTTCTCGGCAAAAGACTTGGAACGTTTGTATATCGAAAAATTAGAAACTAACGAAGACGATCCTCATCATTCTGGTATTGGTCTGATTATGGTTTTGAAAGACTATCCTGTCGAAATGGAAGTATCTTTTGAATCAGAAGGAGAGGACACATTCATCACAAGTAGGGTCATTTATTTCACAAACGGGTTCCCTCAATCATAATTTCTAAAATTTGATCTACTTCTTTTCGAAAGGTTTCTTCTTCCTCTTTGGATTTGATTTGTTTCCATTTCCGTTCATTTAACACGGCAAATCCGTGAACCCCACTCCAAAAACTCATCATGAGAGTGTCTGTGGGAACGGAATTTTTCAACTTCAATGATTTTTGGCCGTATTCCACTATCTTATACATTCCTAAATAGGCTAATTTCCCACACTCTCGCAATTCATCAGAAATGGGATCTCCAGAAACATAGATCTCACCACCAAACATAAGTTCTGTCCTTCTGGGGTTTTTGAGTAATAGAAAAATATATTCCACACCTGCCTTTTTAATTTTTTCCAAAGGATCTTCCGAGTGTTCCCAGGCCCTATCCATACCCTCAGTCAATTCCCGAAACCCTTCGGTAACAAGGGCCTGGAGGAGATCCATCTTTTTGGGGAAATGGCGGTAGGGGGCGGTATGGCTCACACCCAAATCGGTGGCAATGTCTCGAAGACTGAGAGAAGAGACACCTTTCGTTTCTAATACCTTTCTGGAATGGTCCAAAACCTCTTCTCTTAGATTTCCATGGTGGTAGGTGCTAAGTTTTGATTCAGGTGCAGAATTTGGTTTTTGGAGTGTTTGTTTTTTTTTAGCAGGTTTCATATCTAAAATGTTTACAATGTATACTTTCTATGTTGACAGAGTATACATATATATTTACACTGTCTACATTATGGAATTTGATGACTACAGAAAACAACCACTTTTTTGGAATGGGATCGCCATGGTTATACTCACAGTTGCCATCCTCCCCCTCTTATTTCTAGATACAAGAACCCTTTTGGGAGTCAATGTCTGGATCAAACCCTTGAAATTTTCCCTCTCCGTGGGAGTGTATTCACTAACCACCATTTGGGTTTTGGTTCGATTTTTAAAAGATTGGAAATACCAAAAACAAATCCAGGTGGCCTTAACCATTACCTCTCTCATTGAAATTGTCCTTATCACCTTACAAGCATATAGCGGAGAGTTGAGTCATTTCAATGTGACAACCACTTGGAATCAAATTGTATATTCAGTTATGGGCACAAGTATCTCATTATTTTGGTTGTTCCACCTTTGGATTGTTTACCGAATCTTTAAAAAGGAGTCAATTTCTCCAACTGTAAGAGAAAGTTTAGTCTGGGGACTTACCATTGCCGGCTTTGGAATGATCATTGGATTTTTTATGACATCCCCTCGTCCAGAACAATTAGAGGCAATGAAACTGGGAATCTTTCAAACTAGCGGTTCGCACCAATTTGGCAGCGGAGATCCTGGAACTGGATTATTTTTCTTTGGTTGGAGTACGAAAATCGGTGATATGAGAGTTCCCCATTTTTTTGGAATGCATGTAATGCAAATCTTTGTATTTCTTGCGGCTTATTTAATAAACAAAAGGGAATCTCTTCCCAACCAAAAACTAGTTCGTTCCATGGGAATTTTATTTTTACTGATGAACATAGTTATGGTAGTCCAAACCTTAAATGGAGAATCGGTTTTTAATCTGAATCCAATTTACACAAGTATTTATGGAGTTTCCCTACTTCTCAGTTTCCTTTGTTTTTTCAAATTAGTTTCACAACCCAAAAAAATTCATACGCAGGTACCAATATGAACCCTTCCTTAATCTTTAAAATTGCCAATGGAATTACATTATTAGCATGGTTGGTATTGATTCTATCACCAAACCAACTGAAGGTGATTCGTAATCTTAGAGTGTTTGTCTCAGGTCTTGTTCTCGGTGGGGTTTATGTATTTGCAATTATCGTTGGGAATGGACAGGCCGAAGGGAACTTTTCCAGTTTGGAATCGGTTCGTTCACTATTTGCCAATGATTACTTTTTACTAGCGGGATGGATCCATTACCTTGCCTTTGATTTGTTTTTGGGAACTTGGGAAGTAGAGGACGGTATCAAAGAAGGAATCAACAGGTGGATTCTTGTTCCGGTTTTGGCCCTTACGTTTTACTTCGGACCGGCGGGATGGCTCTTGTATTTGATTTTAAGATATGTTACAAAAACCATAGATAAAAAGGTTCAACCGATCTAACCTCCGTAAACATCTAGGAGAGAAAGAACTCGTTGGCAGCGATTCTTTTTCTCTTCATCACCTTCTAATTCGGCAATTTCCAAATTTTCGAAGGCAAGATCCCTACCAGTTTTTTCATCTAAAGTTTTGGCATTGGATTTAGCACCAGATTCTAATAATAACGCAAGCACCGCTGAGTTTCCAAACTTACATGCTTCGTGTAGTGCCGTTATACCAGTATTATCTGCTGTATGAATGTCGATACCTGCCTGAATTAATCTCTTTGCCATACTGGGTTCTCCAAAAACAGAACACCAATGTAAGGGAGTCATCCCATTTACTGACTGAAGATTGACTTTGGCACCCTTTCGAATGAGCTCATCCATAAGCGTAGTTTTTTCTAACAAACGTAGTGTACTATCTTGGCAAAGTTTAAAGATCGCCGTTTCTCCATTGGAATCCAATTGATTGGGATCCGCCCCTCGTTCCAAAAGTCGCATACAGGATTTGTACTTCGCACGAACAAAACATTCTTGTAAAAGTGAAAAACCTAAAGGATTTCGAATTGGATCATTGATTATATAATCAAGTGAACCCACTGTGCGAACAAAGGAATCCAGAAGATATACATCATCGGAATCCAACCAATCCAAAGTTTTATCCTCATTTTTAGTGTTCAAACTAGAACCTAAATTAGTTTCATAACCTTCTGGAAATTTATGTTTGAGAAGTGGGATAAACATTGGTTCCGATTCAGAATGACAGACTACATCATGAAAAAGTTGCCAATGTTTTTGATTGGGAACCACTTGATTGGAAAGAAGAAAAATTAATGTTTCATTGAGTTTTTTTTGAGTAAGTTGAAATACAACCTGCACATTCCCTTCTTTGAAATGAACTTCAGAAATGGTAGATTGGTTTTCCGGCCAATGGTACATAACAAGAGTTAATAGTTCTTCTTTGGTCTGATCATTTAGAAGAGAAAAATCTTCCTGTAACGCTAATATATTTCCAGACAATGTGTGAATCTTTGCAGATAATTCATTTGGGATGAATTCGGGAAGTTTTTTATCCGAATCGCCATGTTCATCAAATTGGATTTTATAGATATGAGTGGCAGTAAAACTTCCGTGTAATAAGGTGTTCCACTGGTCTGCAATGGCTAAATACAATTTTCCTGACACTGAACTTTCATCTAACAAATCAATTGTAATGGATAGTCTTACCGCGGAAACATTAACATTTTGATTGATGATGATTTTTAATATTGGGGAGGGTGATTCTGTTCTGATATCAAAAAGGAAGTTTTTTAACCGACTGAGTTCCGGTAGTCCTGTTATAGAAATTCGTAAATCGTTTTCATTGCCCTCTTCGTCTTTTAAAAAAACAAGTTCCTCATTTGACCAGTCAGATATAAAATCCGTTGTATACCTTCCAAAAATTTGACCTTGGAGTTTGTGTTCAGGAATTTGATCTTTAAAATGAATATCAAATAACACGAGTGAGTCGGAGGACGAAGCAACAAACTCTGTGCGGTAATCAAATTGATTCCAAGAATAACATTTTTTGCAGCGATACTTCCCCTTTTTTCCTTCCAATTTGGAAGTTGAAATGGAGTGACCACTAAAACAATTAGAGCAGGATAAAATCGTTTTCATATTTCGCTTGTTCCGATATATAAAACAGGAGAGTTTTGACGGATCAATCTAAAATTAAAATCTTCTAACCATTCAGGTAGGATTTCATGAAACAAAACCAATATTTGGTCATCGGAGGATCGGGAGAAGCAGGCCAAAGCGCCATTACCTGCCTAAAAGAGAAGGATCCAACTGCCTATATCATAACATCAACTACAACAAACGAACCTGTGTCGAATGCGGACCTTACACTTTTCAGTAAAAAGGCTGAACCTGGGCTTGCCGATAAGATTCTAGCAGATCTTAAAATTCACAATATTTCTCCGAATTTTAAAGCCATCATTTACACTCCCGCCCTTGGGGAAGTGGGGTTCCCTATCGCAGAAAGTACACCCGAACAAATCAAAGATACAATGGCAATTTGTTTGGATCCCCTTTTGGAACTGGAACAAACATTGAAACCAGAACTTACGGTCGCCTATTCAGCGTTTTATTGGCTTAGTCATACTCTGTCTTTCTACGGGTCCATGGGAGTGGCTAAATACAAGGCAGATCTTTGGGCCTTGGAGAATCCCCAAAAAAGAAAAATAATCAGAGCAGGAACTTTTTTCTCTAAAAGTGTAAGGGGAATTTCTATTGTCCTTCAACGTACAATGAAAAAGACAAACAATCCTGATCTACTAACATTAAAAAGGCGATATGAGGACTCCGGTCAAAAGTTTATGGATTTTTTTCTATCCTATGCCTGGGAACATGAAAAAGAAGCCTTCCAATCCCAATTTGAAACACCTTACCGTCCCACAGTGCGTAAAGACTTAAGCCGCGGATTACAATTAGCTTTAGAGTCGAATGCACCCATAGTCACAGTACTCGGAGACTGGTCCTTTGAAGAAACCGAACTTCCCAAAGTCCCCGATTGGTTTAAACAATTCTAGTTGTTTTATTTTTTGAGATAATGAGAGATAGACCAATCGGTATACGGAGGTTCAGGTATGCGTCGACTTATGTTTCGTAAAAAAGGAATTTTAGAATGGGAGGAGATGGAACCACTCGCAATCACAGGCGAAAACCAAGTGATCGTTGAACCCATCACCATTGCACGTTGTGATTTGGATCTACCAATCCTTCGCGGAGAAACTTTATTCCGCGCACCCTTCCCCGTAGGACACGAGTTTGTTGGTAAAATCAAATCCGTTTCAGAGGATTTGGCAAATGTATATTCGGTAGGAACGACCGTTGCCGTTCCCTTTCAAATTTCTTGTGGATCTTGTCCTGCTTGTTTGAACCATCATGCTAATTCCTGCGAGTCAGTTCCTTATACATCGGGGTACGGAATGCCACCAGGAGCAAACTCTTTTGGAGGAGCCATAGCTGATGAAATCAAAATTCCATTCGCCAAACAAATGCTATTTGAAGTGGATAAAAAAATTGATCCCGTCGGCATTGCCAGTTTCAGCGATAATATCTCCGAAGTTTGGAAACTCGCAGGAAGGTTTTTAGTGCAAAAAAAAGATCCGAAGGTTCTCGTTGTGGGCGGCCATGCGGGAAGTATTGGACTCTATACAGCTTTATTTCTCCACCAAACAAAAAAAGCCGAAGTGTTGTATGTCGATACGGATACAACAAAAATCCAATTAGCGGAATCTTTAGGAATCCCAGTAGAACATTTTAACATCTTTCCTAAACCAACTAAAAAATATGATTTGGTATGTGATGCTTCGGCTAATAAACAAGGTTGGGATTTTGCTGTTCGTTCCCTTGGCAGAAATGCTATTTTTAGTTCTGCTTCTATCTTTTGGACCAATCAATGGGAAATACCTTATTTAGAAATGTACAACCAAGGTGTGGAAATCCATTTGGGGCGTGTGGAATCTAAAGATTCCATGGAAGCACTCTATCCTTACATTCAATCAGGAACCTTTACACCGGGAAAAATTGTGACAAGAACAGCTAACTTTAAAGATGCGAAAGAAGCCTGGTTAGAGGAATCCATCAAGTTGGTGATTACCAAATGAAATCGAGGAAATCCCGATTTAGAACTTTTTCTGGTTCATTGGACCGGTTCTACTTTTTTCTGATTGGGATGGTTCTTACCATCCTTTCTCTATGTTTCCAAAACTTATATGCAGATTCCATTACAGAGCGTTTTACACCGCCAATGGGATTCCAACGAATCAACTTTCCTAATGATAGTTTTGCGACTTATTTAAAAAACTTCCCATTAAAACCGGAAGGAAGTTCAGTTTCTCTCTACGATGGAAAAATCAAAACAAACCAAGTCCATGCCGCCGTTTTAGACTTTCCCCTCCTGAAAGAAGATTTGATTCAATGTGCGGATGCTGTGATGAAACTCCGGGCTGAATATTATTATTCACGAAAACAATACGACAATATCCATTTTAAAATTAGCAACGGAATGGAGGTGGCGTTTTCTCGGTTTGCCAAAGGAGAAAGGGTCCAAGTCAATGGAAACAAATCCCAATGGAAAAAAGGTAAATTCAAACAAGGAACGGGACGCAATGTATTCGAAGAATATTTGCGATTTATTTATAGTTATGCAGGAACTATTTCTTTAAAATCTGAGTTAAAGAAAAAATCCATCCAAAACTTAACTCCTGGGGATGTATGGATCGAAGCAGGTTCACCAGGCCACGTGGTTTTGGTGATGGACCAAGTAACAGGAAAAGGTGGACAAACTTTATTTCTTTTGGCACAAAGTTATATGCCTTCCCAAGAAATGCATATCCTAAAGTCTAAAAGTCAATACTCTCCATGGTTTGAAGTTCCCGAGAACCAAACCTTTCCAACTCCCGAATGGGAATTTCCTACAAAAGAATTTTATGGATTTGTAAAATGAAGTATTGGTTACTATGTTTACTGGTGTTTAATGCCTTGGTTTTTATCAATGAATCAAATAAATAATATTGCCGTATACTGTGGATCTTCAGCTGGACTTGATCCTTATTACATGAACGCAGCTTTCGAGTTAGGTGAATATTTAGGATCCCACCAAATTGGTTTGGTTTATGGCGGAGCCAGTGTTGGTCTAATGGGAGCTGTAGCCAACGGATGTTTGTCAAAAAATGGATCGGTTATAGGTGTTTTGCCAAAATTTTTAAAAAAGAAAGAAATCGAACATTCTGGACTTGGCCAACTCATCCTCGTGGAAAGTATGCATGAAAGAAAACTAAAAATGTTCGATTTGTCCGATGCCTTTGTTGTTTTGCCTGGAGGACTCGGAACCATGGAAGAATTTTTTGAAATTATCACATGGTCTCAGTTAGGTTTACACCACAAACCCATCATTATCATTAATTGGCTTGGATTTTACAATCCCCTCCTAACACTAATGCAAAATATGGTGGAGTCGGGATTTTTGAAAAAAGAAAATGCTGCGCTCGTACAAGTTTTAGAAACCTCAAAGGATCTACTACAAACCATCCAAAACTATTCACCGTCTAAGATGGAGAAATGGTTGTCGGAAGAAAATGTGTAAAGTTCTATTACTGAAATGAAATCTTCTATGCGAAATCGGTTTTATATCCTTTCACTTTTCCTTGTGGTTGGATTTATTTTTGCAAACTTGGGAGTTGTGAGAGCCGACCCAAGACACGGTGGGTATGACCAGAGACAAGGAAATCATGACACCCGTCTCACTCCACTACGCCAACTCTCTCCCGAAGCCAACCGAATCCTCAATGCCCCTCCACCAGTAACCCACCAGGTCACTGCTTTCGAAAGTCATATCACAGACAAAACTGCCTATCCTTACATTCAAACAACTATAAATTTTGTCAAAGGCCATCTATCCTTTAAGGCTTTTCTATCTGATGGTCAAGAAATTTCCTATTCCACTCGCGGGGAACATATCTGGCATTCGCAGTGTTATGGTGACCTTTGTGTTTTGATCACACAAAAAAATTTGTTAGGTGTTAGTAACTCAAGTTCAGAATGGGAAAAAGGACATCATTTTGGAGAAGAACATTATAGAGTGGCAATGGGTCATAGAGCAGCCTTAGTTGCAAGCGACAGAAAACTATATCTTTTTAATAGTTATACGAATCATTGGGAAACCATCAGTTTAGAACAAGAAACCATCCGATCCTTTGCCAACTTATACGACAAAGTTGCCATCACCACAACTCGCAGAATGCTTGTGATTGATCTCCCATCAGAAACTCAATTCGAAGAGAACTTACTCCTTCGAGTTATCCATCAATTTGAGATGCGAGATGGTTTTATCAATTTTTATGCCGGGGATAAACTTTGGATGTTTCGCCACCAAACAGAAAACTTCGAAGAGGTGGATTTGACGGATTAGGTTTACTGAACCGAGAATGAAAATGATTACCTGGAATTCAATCTAAAGATTATGCAAAAGTTGATAATCATCATCCTCTTCTCATTCAATGCTTGTGCCTTAACTCTGATTTCTCCAGGCCTTAATTCCAATTATAGATTAGATAATATAACAAATATAAAATTTGAAGAAGCCGCTTTTTACGGCTCCAAACATTATAATCTTTCTGCTTTTTTTATAGAATATGAAAACTTAAATCTCATCATCAATGACATAAACAACACCACATTCAATAAAGATGAAAAGATGGCGATCAAAGACTTTGATCAAAACAAGATTCACCTCATGGTCGAACTCTGCTATGATAAAGAAAAAGAGATCAACATTTTTGAAGATTTCGAAAAACATTACTTCCAGTTAAACAATCACTCATACGAATCAAAAATTTCCTACTTTTACCCTTATTCCTTTTACAAAAGAGGAAGTAGAATTTCCAAAAAATATCCATTCTATATGAATGATGATTATCCTTATAATAAATTTATCCTAAAAACAGGAACTGACTTTCTGATGTGCATTAGAACCATTTTGGTGTTTGAGAAGGAAAATCAAATCAATGGTAAAAATGAATTTGAGATCTTAACACCAAGAAATACGCATATATTTTTTAGTTATGAATACAACCATCAATTTGTATTTTACAAAGGTGAAAGGATGGATTTTTCAGCTAAATGATGGGATGCTGCACATCGTTCAAAATTTGTAAAACAACAACTATCTCTTCCTACGATTTGATTATGAAAGATCGAATTTCCTATGGGGAAGTTTTAGATAGTTCTGCAAAAGATGGGAAGGTGGATTCTCTGCCGCTTCCGTTGTCTTTTTTTTCATTCCAGAGAACTTCGAAAATGCAGTTTTTGAGTGCAAACATCCCACTTTGAAAAGATCCATACGGGGTTAGTGGAGTAAGTGGTACCAACTTTACCTGTTTCAAAAGGAATCGGTAAGTTTCTTCTAACTTATCTGAGTAGAGAAGTAAATGATCGATACTTGAATCTAACATATCTTAATAAAACCATTTCAAAAAAACTTAGATTAAACTATAAGAGTCTTGGGAATTGTAAAACGTAAATAGTCTTCAATCGTGAATCAATATTTTCTTAATTTGTTGTGGTAAAAAAATCAAAAAATTTTCTTCAGTGCAATCCACTTTATTCTTATATAACAAGGCAACCCTATAGTGATAAGTGCCAGAATTATTTATTTGGCCGGTTGCTGTTTTTTCTATTCCATTAGAATGAATTTCCAATACAATAGGAGAAAAAGATTCGTTATTTGCAATTTGAACAACGTAATTCTGGAATTTTCCTGTAACAAATCTATTTAACTCACCTAAATCTTGAGTAATACCACAGTCAATTTCATTATCGTAAACTGATGGTTCAGTAACTCCATAATAATTTTTATAAGTCCATTGAAAGTTTATCAAGTCAGATTTTTGAAAAGAATCACCGTCTTTCGGAGTTAAAGATATTATTTGGTCATTCATATCGGCAAGTAACCAAAACATCGCGATTCTAGTAAAATCTGATTCTAAATTTCCAATAGCTGAAGTATTAATGAAAGCAAAACTTACTAAAACTGGAGATAAATATTTTAATAGGTTTAGTTTTTTTCCGCACTGCTTCTTTTTAAGTTTATAAAATATCAAGAGCATTGGAATGTAAACGATTAAGCAGTATATGTCTGTTTGGTCAGCTGTTCCTTTCGAAGGAATAAAAAACCATAGAATCTCTGTAATTACATCATTTGTTTTTTGATTTAGGTTCAACAAAATGAACATAAGAGCTACAACAAACATACTAACGAATAAAATTATTGATTCTTCTACTTTATATTTTTTAAAATTACAAAAAGTTAAAACTATTGCTGACAGTAACAACGGAGTAACAAACAAACCAATAATATCGCTTATTTTTCCAGTTATTCCATTATGAAATATCGATTTGAAATATGAGTCGTTTAAAATCCAGATGATTATAGCTAAGAAAGAATACTTGGTTGAAAGAATTTTTATTGAGATATAATCAGAAATTTTCATTATATTTCTCCCTTGAATGGTTCAAATATTTTCCAATTCTCGATCGGACGAAAAGTACAGGATTGGTATCGCGTGAAGATTAGAGTTGCTATATATTCCTGATCACCTTCATGTGTTTTTATATCTTTGGTAGGACAAGGCATTGCTGACAATGATCTCAAACAATGATTTAATGCCTTAACATCATAAAAATTTCTGCTTGCATTTGAACCACCACCGATCTGAACCCAAGGATAAGGTTCTTCTTCTTCATTTCCTAATTCAGAAATTGCATATGCGCGTCCGGCATTATAACCACAACTAATTGTTTTTAATAAAATTATTTTTGAGATTTCTCTTTCTGCTTCACTTTTTCTAATCGTCTCCTGACCCTTTAGAATCACTAGGCAATTAATAAAAGATAAAAAAACCAATAGGTAGATTTTATGCATATATCCCAATAGAATGATCTAAGATTCCCATCTAACACCAAGTTATCTCATCCCTACTCCACACATAAAGCACAAAACTTACATCCAACCCGTCTAACAACCGATGTTTCCAGAAAGACCAGTTTGGATTTGGGAGGGCAACCAAGAGTTTGTACTTTTAAAACTGATCTTACTTCTGGTTTTCTTTTACCTTGCGTTTCGTATCGCAGCCCACATCACTCGAAGGATAGAACTTGTCCAAATGCATAGCAAACGGTTGGACCGTTTGGCTTTCCGGGCCGGTTGTAATCAGGAGGAACGCAAACTTTTACAATCTTTTTACTACCAACTGGACAGGCGCCATCGTGCGGTCCTCGCCCACAACCATGCCAAAGAATACCTCCGTCAACATTTGCTCACTTACGTATCAACCTTAGATAAGGAAAACTTTCTGCCATTCCTTACGATGATCTCCAAGTTTTTGGGAACGGCAGGCGACAGAAGGCCTCTCTTCCACCTTCGGGAATTTGTCATTGTACAAATGGGGTCAAAAACCTATTTCGCACAAGTGGTAGATCCTGGTGCCGGTGAAGTCCGGTTGAAGTTGGGACTTGCCGAAGGGCGCTTAACCGTCGTGGACAGCTTTCGAGTCACTGTCTTTCGCAGTCCCCGAGGTCTCCAAACTGTGCGGGGTGGGGGGAGAATGGCCTCACCCTCTTCCGTTTATTTCCTTCCCGAACTTACGGACCTCTGAGATCTCAAAATTTGACCAATTTCGATTCGCGCTTGAAATATTATTTCCAATAAAATTAATGTGACATAAGTCCATGAAGTGGAATCGCATCAATCAAAATGACGAATTGTTTTCCCTACTCTTCGTATTCCTGTTTTCCTTTACTTCCCTAATTTGGAACGGCAACTTCATGGTGAGAGGGATTGCCAGCTTTCAGGGTGTAGGCGATTTTTTTTCCGGATCCTTTGATTCCTTTGGATCCCTAATCAAAAGTAGCTATAACAAACTGGAGTCTTTCGAACGTGTCCGAGAAGAGCGCGACTCTTGTTTGAACGTTATGGAAGAATACCGCCAACTTTCCAAAGACGTGGAAAGACTAAAAGCCGAGAACGCTATCCTCAGACAAGAGTTGAACTTCCCTCTGCATATTGATTATCCTTCGGTTCGTGCTGAAGTTTTGAGTGTTCGATTGAATGCGATCTACCGCACTATCATCATCAATAAGGGTTCCGAAGAAGGAATCAAACCTTACATGCCTGTGGTCGCGCGGTCACTGGATGAAAAAGGTAAATTTACAGAAGCGTTAGTCGGTAAAATCATCGCTGTTTCCAAAGGATCTGCTGTCATCCAACCCATCATCAATTCCAACTTTTCTATGGGGGTTGCCATTCCTGGAACCAATCTTTGGGCCTCTCTCAATGGAAACAGTGGTCGCGGAACAGATGTTTTGTTAGATTACATTGATGCCGGTATTGTAATCGATCCGAAAGCCATTGGAAATTTTCCTATGGGTCCAAATCCACCGCCAACTTCAGCCAACACAATGTTTACAGAAGGATTTAGTAAAATTGGCAAGGCTGTATTTAGTTCTGGTGGATCGGGAGTTTTCCCTTCGGGAATTCCAGTGGGAACCATTATCGAAGAAGGCCCACGGAATGGGTCTTTTAAAACTGCCATCTTACGCCCGTTTGTCGAATTTGATAAACTTTTACATGTAATTGTCGTAAAAAAACTTCCTGAAAAGTGGCGTGAAGAGTGGCCTGCAGAAAAAACAATTCAAATTGATGGCCCTTATTTTGGCGAAATTGATTTTCCAAAAGAAAAAGATTATAACAAAAAAGAGAAGGATAAAAGACAAGGTGGTTTCCCATCTACTTTCGGAACTCCTCAGTATACAAAACCATCTGTGAATACAAATGCACCTGATTCCTCGCCGACAGTTCCCTCTACTCCTTCAGTTCCAGAAACTCCCAAGGAGACATCACCATGATTTTAGATAAACTCTTTATCGTCATAGGATTGTTACTCTCCCACTTCCTCAATGGATCTAATCTATTTGAATTAGGAAATGCTGTTAGGCCAGATTTTATGGTTATCTTTGTTGTCTTTTTTGCGCTCCGAAAAGGCCCACTGTATGGACTTTGGTTGGGATTTTTTGGAGGCCTACTCACGGATACTGCACTCGGTGGCGAAATCGGTGGAGACAATATTGTATATTATAAAATTGGACTCCATTCCTTTTCTTATGCCATCATAGGATACATCGTTGGGAAAGTAATGCGAACTTCCTATACAGAAAACTACATCTCCATCACTATCTATATCCTCGGATTTACATTGGTTTCAAGACTCATCACCTATCTTTTATTTCTGATGTTCTTTCACTCCAATCATAGTTATTCCTTTTTATATGTGTCTTTGTACAATGCATTCATTGGCCCTGCGTTGTTTTTCCTATTCTCGTGGGCCTTTCGTTTAGATGCAGATGAGGTGAGGCAATGAGCCAATCGGCCTCTGAGTTTCGCTTAGAAACTAGCTTTCGTAAACGACTGTATTTTTTTACTGGTATGGTTGTTTTTACATTAACAGCCTATATCCTTCAGTTGTTTAATCTACAGATTGTACAAGGAAGTGAAAACTCTTTAAAAGCCGAACGTTTTGTTCGGAGAAGTGAGTCTATTCCTGCTGATCGGGGCAATATATTCGATCGTAACTTCCTTACTCCAGAAACAAGCCAACCTCTTGTATCCAACTCAGCATCATTAGATGTAATTCTTAATACTAGTTTATTAAAGAATGATCCAAGAAAGGTGAAGGATTTTATATACAAATTCTGCGAAGCCCTTTCTATCCCCATCGTTTATTACGAAAAAGAACTCCAAGATTCTCGAATGATTAAAAAAATTCGATCTAGGGAACCATTTGTACTATTAGAAGGGATTTCGCGCGAACAACAAGAACGAATTCTTGTTTTAGATAATATCAATAAATATGTCTATTTAGTTTCCTCACCTGCACGTGTTTATCACATGGGACCCGCCCTCTCACATGTGACTGGTTATGTGGGAAAACCAACAACTAGCGACTTACAAGAAAAAGAAATCAAAACCTACCAACTCATCGGTAAAGGTGGAATCGAATCTCTCTATGACACAACCCTTCGTGGCCAAGACGGATTTCGTATCCAAAAACGGAACACTGAAGGAAATATCGAAGAAGAACGAGTCATCGAACATTCGGTTCCCGGCAATAACTTAGTTTTAACCATTGATCGTGATATGCAAATTGCTGCCTATCGTGCACTAAAAGGTGTTAGGGGGACTGTCCTTGCCATCAAAGCAACCACAGGCGAAGTTTTGGCCATGGCTTCCAATCCTTCTTATGATCCCAATATCCTTTCTGGAAAAAACAAATTGGATCGATCCAACCACTTTACGCGTGTGACTAACAACGGCGGTTTTTTAAACTTAGCCATTCAATCCAGGTTTCCGCCAGCTTCCACTTTCAAAACTCTAGTGGGCCTTGCCGCTATGGAAAGTGAACACAAAATCAATTTTGATCCCAAACAAACATTTTCTTGTCCGGCAAGTTTTACATTAAAGTCAACATTCAAAGGTGTACCGGACCAAGTTTTTTATAACTGGGATAAAAAAAATCATGGAGATCTCAACCTGGCTCAAGCCTTGGAAAAATCCAACTCCGTATATTTTTACCAATTAGGATATAAGTTGGGAGCCGAACCAATCCTTGCCTATTGTAGATTGTTTGGTTTAGATAAAAAAACAGGAATCGATCTACCTGGGGAAGCAACAGGTTTTATTCCAAGTTCCGATTGGAAAAAAAGAACTTACGGCAACAAATGGTTTGATGGGGACACTGTGAACCTTTCCATTGGACAAGGTTTTATTTCAACCACTCCAATTGAGATGGCACTGTTTTATATGGCCGTTGTTAATAATGGAAAAATTTATAAACCTTATGTGGTTTCAGAAATCAGAAGTCCTCTCGACAACTCTCTCATCCAAAAAACAGAACCAACAATTTTGAGAGACATTCCTCTCAAACGTTCCACCGTGGAAGCACTCAAAGAAGGATTGTATTTAGTTGGATATTCGGGAACAGCATCTGGTGTTCTCAACTCACCAACACTTCCAGAAATTGCTGGTAAAACGGGAACGGCACAAACTAGACGTAGGGGCGCTTCCTCCTCAAACCATGCTTGGTTTATTGGCTACGCACCTGTGAACGCTCCTCCCGAAAAACAGATATTAGTTGCTGCTTTCGTAGAATATGGAGTAGGTGGTGCTGCATCGGCTGCTCCTGCCGCAAGAGAAGTATTTAAAGCTGCTTTCCCACCAGGATCTTTCCCAAGAACGGATAGGTCTCGTGCCAAAACCATGTTAGAAGAAGCACCAGTAGAACAAGAGGCATTTTAATGGCTGATCGCAATACAGAAAAACTCGATTTTTTTCTCATTTTCTCCGTAGTCCTCGTGGCAATGGCAGGTGTTCTTACTTTATACACCCAAGAAGCCAACACTGCGGATGGACTAGGTCGCTGGTACAAACAATTCACCTTTGTTTTTGTTGGTCTTATCTCCATGTGGTTTATGTCTAGGATCAACTATCAGTTGATAGGTTCCTATGCTCTTTTCATTTATATCTTTTCCATAGTATTACTTGTACTCACACTCATTCCAGGCATTGGATACCTACCTTCTGGACGTGGAGCTCGTTCTTGGTTAAAACTTGGACCCATCACTCTACAAGCCTCAGAGTTTTCCAAATTGGCAACGGTAATCTTACTTGGCCAGTATTTAGTTTTAAAAGAAAAAGAAATGCACAAAATAACGGTATTAGTTGTTCCATTTATCATCTGTTTGGTGCCGATGCTTTTCATTATTTTGCAGCCAGATTTTGGAACAGCCGTTTCCTTTTTACCAATGTTATTCACAATGTTATATCTGGGAGGCGCGGACATTCTGCACGTTGGATCTCTCCTTACCTTTGGTGGAATTTCACTCATGGTTCCGATGTATCTTGCTTATTCTCAATTGACACTGATTCAACCACTTGTTGATTTACTTCGCAAAGATAACAAAACAGAACTTGTATCGATTGTAAACCAACTCCAAGGGAAAATTTGGCTCATCTTAGATGGGAAAAAAGTATCAGGCCTCACCTTACCTGGAATTGAAAATCCAAAAAATCTACAGATGATCCGGGAAGCTGCTGATATCGTAAAAGATGAATATGCAAGTTTGGGTTTTAAAATTCTATCCAACGAGCCGTTTATGTTTGGTCTCGGTGGGACACTCGCTCTCATTAGTTTGGTGATGATTTTTATCCGCATTGCTCGTGGTTCCAAACATCTTAGAAACTATTACATTACGATTGGAATTTTGGGGCTCTCCATTCTCTCTGCCATTGCCGTTCACAAATCCATTCCTTTCCGAGAGAACCAAGTCATTCGGCTCACAGCTTTTCTAAACCCTGACCAATTCAAACAAGGGGCAGGTTACCAACTCCGAGCATCAAAACCGGCAGTTGGTTCTGGAAAGGTTTTTGGAAAGGGACTCTTTCATGGTGAGATGACAGAAGGAAGAATTCCCCATGTTCCCGAATCGGGAACAGACTTTATTTTTGCCTCCTGGGCCGAACAAACTGGATTTTTTGGAAGTGTGTTACTCCTATTTTTTCTAATGTCGATACCCTTACGAGGACTACAGATTAGTTTTGAAAGTAAAGACAGGTTTGGATCACTTCTGGCTGCAGGAATTGTGGCGATGATATTTTTCCATATCGCCATCAATGTAGGTATTGTGATTGGGCTACTCCCTGTAACAGGTGTTCCACTCACATTTATGAGTTATGGCGGATCACACTTGGTAATGGCAATGACTGCCGTTGGAATCATCCTTTCGATTAAAAAACGTAAGTTTGCAAACTAAGAATCACCATGAAACCGACCAAAAAAGAATTGGGGGCAGAAAAGTTCTTTCAGACCAAAATCAAATTAGAAAATGAATTGATTCGTTTGGAAGAACTAGATAGGGAATCAAAAGAACGGATCACAAACATGATCCAACTCTCGGAACAATTGATTCAAATTTCAGAAACCAATGAATCTCCCTATTTTTTACAAAGAAGCAAACGCCTAAGTACAGAAGTCCATAAGTTCCAAATCAAAAATGAATACAAACAAAAAGAGTTCGATACACTATTCCATATCTTAGAGAAAATCAAATCAGAAGATAAAATAGAATTTTTAGATTCTGCTTTAAAAAACCGAATTACTCGGATTGCCAATCGACTCACAGAAAAAAAAACAAACCCATCATCCTCACCGCAAAAACTAAATGGGAAGTTGGTTTTTATTTGTTATGTGTTAGAAGGTGTAAACTTTCTCATTCCTAAAAAAAGTTACCGTATTCTTAGAAACATTCCTGCATTCAAAAAACAATTACGGATCAAGGATAAGTTAGTACCCTTGTTTCCAGGACCTGGATTTGTTTTGATGGAAGAAGGTGAAAAAAAAGAAAAAAATGTACTTCTGATGAAAGACTCTTCTAAAAAAGACAATGGATTTTATTTTGATGAACTGAAGGAAGATTGGGCAGTATCAAAAACATCGTTAGAAGGATTATTAGAAAAAGATTCTACAAATGGACAAATTTTAGGAAAAATCAAACGGAAAGGGAAGTTATACCATTTAGTTAAAATTTAAAATTCGGACACTCTCCTCTTTATCTTTTGTTAGTTGCTCTTTCAGCTCATCCAAACCACCAAACTTTTTTTCATCACGAATTTTATGAACAATTTCTAACTCAACTTCTTTACCGTATAAATCTCCGTCAAAATCAAAAACATTCACTTCCACATGAAGTCCCAGACCATCAAATGTTGGATTGTGTCCGATGTTTACCATTCCCTTATGGTCGTGGCCACCAAACTTCGCAAAACAGGCGTAAACACCAATGGCCGGCAAAAGTTTATCTTCTGGAACTTTGATGTTTGCCGTAGGAAATCCAATGGTCCTACCTCGTTTGGCTCCTTCAAAAACAATTCCCGTGATATGATAATTCCTACCTAAAAGAATTTTTGCTTCTTCCATTTCCCCTTTTTCCAAAAATCCACGGATCAGAGAAGAAGAGATTTTACTTTCTTTTTTTAAGACGGCTTCTTTTAATTCTACCGCATAACCATATTTAGGTTTATTTGAATTTAAAAGATGAAAGTCACCTCTGCGTTCGGCTCCAAAAAAATGATTATAACCAATCACAATATGTTTGGTATTCAAAGTTTGGATCATAATTTTTTCTAAAAAATCTTCCGCTGACATTTTAGAAAGTTCTAATGTAAAATCTAAAACAACCAAATAATCGATTCCAAACCCACGGATGAGTTCTTCTTTTTCTCTTTCAGAAGATAAGTATTTAAAATTTGGTTTTTTACCAAGAACCACAGATGGGTTTGGATAGTATGTCACAACAACGGAAGGGATTCCCAGTTCCTTTGCTTTTTCGACAGTTCGTAAAAGTAGTGTCTGGTGGCCTACATGGATTCCATCAAAGTTGCCGAGTGTCAAGGAAGAGCCAGTTTGAAACTCGTTTTGGATCGATTCTAAAGAGCGAATAATTTTCAAAGGGGGACTTGTCTCGTAATCCGATACTTGTACTAGGTGCTTCCATTGAAACTACGAATCCTTCTCCTTACGGCAATCTTTTTATCATCCTTTGTTTCGATGTTCGCATCAGACTCCAAAATCCCGAAACAAGAATTTGGATTAGAAGAAGGTCTACTCCCAGAAGATATTTCCACCTTCCCGGAGTTAAAAACATGGGCCATCTACCAATCCTATGAATTGGAACCAGACAATGCACACCTCGGACTTCAGGATTATATTTGTAGAATGGTTCCAGAAACAGGGCTCCAATTCCTTTTGGAAAAACCCATTGTCTCCAAATCGACAGTCTATCTCTATCTGGACCTAACTCGTTACCGCCCTCTAAAGGGTTCCAAATTCAAACCGAGGAAACTGAATATTCTTGTGAACGGAAGGCCCAAACTTTCGGTTTATACGGACAAAAACCAAAGTTTCACCAATCCAGTCGAAATTCCTTTGGAACCTTCTGAATATCCAGATGGGAAGATTTACGTCGATTTAGTGCCAAGCAATAACTCACTTGGCCGTTTTTGGGGAGTTTGGGATGCGTTTGTCTTAGAAAATCGGTTGGATGCGAAAGATTGATTATACTGCGTATTTTTCGCGGTATTCGTCTTCGCCAATGGTTTGGAAATAACTTGTAAGGCCTGCTACTTTGAAAACCTTCTCGATCGCAGGTTTCATATTCGCAATGGAGAACTTTCCCTTAAGTTCCTGGACATAATTCAGTTGTTTGATGAGCATTCCAATTCCAGAGGAATCAATATAATTGAGTTTCTCTAAATTGATGATCACATGTAGATTGTCAGTGGGTTGGGTTGGAACATTGGTTTCCAGGAAGTTTTTAAAATCCAGGGAAGTGTAAATGTCCAAACTTCCAGAAATGCTGATCACATAGGCATCGGCATTTTTTTTTAGATTGATAGATTCTAAAGTTTAACGCAACACTTCCTTTATTTTTTCCGCGGGAGTTTTCCAGCCAAGCGTTTTTCTTGGACGCTCATTTAAAAGCTTTTGGACTCTTTTCAGTTCTTTTCTTGATATATCATTAAAGTCAGTTTTTTTAGGAAAGAAATCTCTTATTAGCATATTCGTATTTTCACAAGTCCCCCTTTCCCAAGGACTTCCCGGATGACAAAAATATACTTTCATTTGAGTATCTTTTGTAAATAGCTTATGGTTACTCATTTCTTTACCTTGATCATAAGTTATCGAAAGTCTAAGCTCTGTTGGCATTTTTTTTAGTTCCTTGGCAAAACTTTTTCTGACGGTCTCAGCATCTGTGCTTGTTAAAGGAACCAGTATAACATTTCTAGTAGTTCTCTCTACAATTGTACCAATTGCACTTTTGTGATTCTTTCCAATTATCAAATCACCTTCCCAATGTCCTGGAATTGATCTTTATACGTGGCGT
>NZ_AOGY02000027.1 GCF_000332455.1 Leptospira vanthielii serovar Holland str. Waz Holland = ATCC 700522
TTGTCCATTTGATTCCCAAACTAGGGTTAGAATGGAGTTCTAGTCAGAATTTGTTTAATTTATTGAATTTATTTCTGTTAAAACAGACGATAGTTGTAAGGAACTTAACCGATTTTGAAATCTACAATGGAATCTATGCAATTGAATCATTATGTCCCTTTACTCCAGCCCATCTTTGTATGGAAACGCCACGTATAACACTTTAGATCACTCACATGGGTTACACTTTTACTAGTCAATTCTATACAATAGCCTCTGGTATTTCAACACTTTACTCGTATACAAATCCAAAATTCCAAGAATTGCATCCGCAAAGTAAAGACGACAATGCCGATCAGATATCTCTTCAAAGCCAACTACCTCTCCAATGAAAGGATTCCCAAAGAACACTCGATGGGGCCCGTACTGCGCAAAACCACTTTCATGGACTTTATCGGTAACAATATGTGTGGGATAAGCTACCTCTAGAATCTTTTTTGGGAATGTCCTTTTCGAAGATTTATAAACTTTTGCAGGTGTCAGAAAACCCAAAGCTTCATGTGGTCTTACCTTATTAAATTCTTCACGGAATGAATCAAAGGCGGTCTGTTGTGCATCCAAACTAGATCTTGGAGGTAATGCAGTTTCTTCTTTGAGTGTTCTGTGCATTCTCTCATGACGACCGTTCTGAGATGGTTTCCCTGGTTCAATGCGTTCCGGTCGGATCCCTAATTTCAACCACCATATAGAAAGACTAGTTAAGCCGCCAATGGCCTTACTTGCAAAAGGTGATCCATTATCTGATTTGATTGCCTGTGGTAGTCCATATTCTTTAAAAACCCTTTCAAATACCGCTTTTGTTTGCTCTGCATTCGTTTTATTCAGGATTTCACATGCTAGAAGGTAGCGACTATATGCATCTGTAATTGTTAGTGGATCGCAGCGATTGCCATTTCCTACTGTAAAATGGCCTTTAAAATCAACACACCATACATCATTGGGAGCGACTACATTAGGAAAAAGGATAGAGACTGTGGAACTCTTGGTTCTTTTTTTCTTAGGTTGACTAGGCCTTTTTTGCGAAGAATGTTTCCAATTGTAGTTTCACTTGGAATCTGTTTCATGCGATGAAACTTTGCTTTGAGTATGGGACGGAGTTTTTTGGGACCCCAAGATGGATGGTCTTCACGTAAAGATACAATTAGGTGAACGATTTTCTCAGGAGTTTCATTGGACTGAGTGATTCTTTTTCTAGATTTATCTTTGAGTCCGTCGATACCTTCCGACTCATAATTCTTTAGATATTTATAGCCAGTCTTTCTCGATATATTAAAGTCTCGGCAAAGATCGGCAAAACACCACTGACCACTTTTAACAGCTGCTATGAACTTGATTCTTTCTTCTATCACTTTGGTTTCCTTCCAAGGCATCGGATTGTCCTCCGATACACAATGTAGGTGTTACCCATGTGAGTTGTCTCTTTTGTTACCTATCTGACCTCCTCATACCCGAGGGGTTCACCAAACCAATCGATACCTTTCCAATTAGAAGGTACAGTTTGGTAGATGTACTTAGGTTCTCTGCCGAGTTCGGCGTCAATTTGAATTCCCTTCTCCGTTTGGTTCCAATAAAACTCCCATTCCCCATCCAGAGTGATATTTCCATCTTTTGTGAAGTCCCATGAAGATAAATCCAACTTACCTTCCTTAGCGATAGGTTTGTTGCGATTAACTTCCGCACAGCCGGATAACGCAAAGAACATGCTGAATAGGAACAGTAAAATGACTCTTTTCTTCATAGGTAGGCACTAAGGTTAAGGAGTAGTGACAGAAAAGAAAAGGAAAAATTCAGGAATAACTTACTTTTATTTGAGAAGGAGAGAAATGGTTGTTCAGAGACGCCGACATTAGTTCTAAAATTTCTTCTGTTTCTAATTTTGAATAAGAAACTATTTTATCTTTTTTTTCAAAAGCATGAAATAAAATGGAAGAGTCCTTTCTTACTTCTACCATTCTCTTCAGAAAATCAATATTCATTCTAAAACCACCAAAACTAATGTCTGTAATGCCCTCAATCTTTAGTTCTTTCCCTAGTTTGTCGGCTAACGATTGGTAATGGGTTTGCCAGTTGGGGACTCGTAGGATCGGATCAATACAGATACGAACATTCCAGCCATCAGAGACTGCTTGGTTGACGGCTTTCAATCTTGCTTGCAGCGACGGGGTTCCATGTTCAATGGTTTCAATGATGGTTTGAGGGCTCAAAGTCCAGGCTAAAATGACATTGGGGTTGGGAGCAAATTTGGCAATTTGACTGTAGTTAGTTGACTTGGTTCGGATCTCTAAACTCAAGTTTGGCTGCGATTCGGCAAACTTAAGCCATGCTTTCGTTGCAGGGAAAAATGATTCTAAGGCCAACAGATCCGTGTCGTAGGACAAAGCAAGATAGAGAGATTTGTTCTCCTCCAAAAAATCTTTGGTAGAAGAAAAAAAATCTTCCCAATTCACAAATAACACGAGATTTGCGGAGGGAAACATCCCTTGTAAATAACAGTATTCGCAGTCATAAATACAATTGAGTGCTAGCGTATTATAGTAAAAATGTGGATGTGAGAAGTTAGGTGAAAAATCGCTTCCCGGATAAAGAAAGTGGTCTTTTTTTTCAGCCAAAATCAGTTTTGGACTTTCTTTTTGGATTCGAAAGTTTTGAGAATTGCGATTGAAACTATCTTTATAATGTCGAATCGAAATGGGTATTATATTGGGAAATTTAGCTAAAATCTCTTTCGTTCGAAAGTGGTCCTTAATCCCTTCTTCAATATAAATATGAGAAAATGATTTAAACATGAAGGGAATTTCTCCATGTTTCAAAGTAAGTTTTTAAATCGGTTTTGGATTTTAAATTGGCTTTTGTTGGTTCATCAGGAAAGGGAAGTTGCGAATTGGGATTTCGTAATCGAAAAAACCGAACGGATTTTTTTAGATCATGTTTCATTGTTTCTGTTAGGCGGAGATTTCCAATGAAATTTTCAACCTTGGGCCAGTCAATGGTTTCGATTTCGTCAATACGTGCCCAAGGCAATGGAGAAATCCATTCTTCGAATAAAGTTCCCGCAGTTTTTGCCATCATCGCCTCTATATCTTCTGTTTGGCAAAATTTTCCCTCGAGGTGATCTGACACTACTTTTCCTACGGTTATGTTTTCTAAAGGAAAATAAAGGGACGCCGCTTCCAAAAACCCAGAGCCTTCCATATCTACTAGACTGACTCCAGCTAACTCATCTTCCGTGAGAGATAGAAACCGATCTATTTTTTTTTCTTTTGTGATGGGTCTGTCAAATGTTGTGAGATTTGTTTCTTTTGTGAATTGTGAATTTGAAATTCGATCGGGATAAAAATCTCTTTTTGTCGAGGCATCTGTAATTTTGTGAATCCAAAAAAAATCACCTAATGATAGTTCGGATGCATTGGCACCGGCAATTCCCAGATTCCAAACTTTTATTTGTTTTCGTTCTTCTTTCGACAAGGTATGAGCAAATTCGGAAACAGCCAAGGCCATAGAAATTTTGCCTGTGCCAGAAATGATAATAGAATGAGATCCGTTTTGGAAGATTCGAAATTTACCGGAATGGACCAAGGGTTTCGCTTGTAAAAGTTCCAACCATGGTTTGGCCTCGGAAAGAACAGCGAAAAACAATGCAGACATAGTCTAAACATGAAACAGGGGGGTTCCATGCAAAGAAAAGTTTTGTTTGCCATTTTTCTCTTTATGGGTTTTCATATCTATGCTGGAGCAAAAAAGATGTCATTCCATGATTTCAAAACAGTTTCAATCCAAGGGAAAGAAGTTTCCCTTTCCGAATACAAAGGACATCCTGTCCTAGTAGTCAACGTAGCATCTAAATGTGGTTATACGCCACAATATGAAGGACTTGAAAAAATCCATCAGTCTTATAAAGACAAAGGCTTAAAAGTAGTTGGGTTTCCATCCAATGACTTTGGTGGACAAGAACCCGGAACAGAATCGCAAATTGCTGAGTTTTGCAAACTAAACTTTGGGGTCACTTTTGATCTGATGAAAAAAACCAAAGTTCTTGGAAATGATAAAGATCCCGTTTATCAATTTCTAACAGAGAATGCAAAAGAAAAAGGGGATGTGAAGTGGAACTTTGAAAAATTCCTAATCGATAAAGATGGGAAGGTGGTTCATCGGTTTCCTTCTGGAACTAAACCGGAAAGTGCGGAGTTAAAACAAGCGATTGAAAGCCTTTTGTGGTCAGTTTAGATCTTCGATTTTTTTCGTTCCACTGCTGGCCTTTGGAATTTCTGCTGAGGAAGTTACTTTACCCGGACAAATTGTTCGGACTTCCACGGCAGAAACTGTTTCCATCACAGAGATTATAAAAGAATCTTCCAGGTATGATGTCATCGTTTTGGGAGAAGAACATGACAACGGGGATCTTCATCGTTTTTATGAAACTCTGTTTAAAAGTATATCTGAGGTAGAATCCACCTCTTTATCTTTGGAAATGTTGGAACAAGACCAACAAAACATCGTCAACGAATTTTTAAAAGGAACCATTTCAGAGTCACATTTTCTTTCTTCGATAACCCATTGGAAAAATTTTAAATCCGATTATTTACCGTTAGTTGTGATTGCCAAAGAAAAAAAATTCAATGTGGTTGCTGCCAATCCGCCCAGACGTTATGTAAATGTAATTTCAAGAAAAGGTCTGTCCGCCTATCGGGAGTTCTCTGATTTAGCAATTCAGTATCTACCGCCTGCTTATAGTTTGGAAAAGTATCTCACCGAAGATTACAAACAAAGGTTAACGGCTCTTTTTGCGGATGCGCATGGCGGAGGCCACGGACCGACAAACCAATACTTGGTTCTTGGACAAGCCACTTGGGACCAAGGGATGGCCGAGTCCATTTCTCGGGAATTGTACAAATCGGGAAAGAAGGTGGTTCATTTAAACGGCCGATTTCATTCGGACAGGAGTGGTGGTGTTGTCCACAGATTACGAGAAATGGGGCATTCTGTCTTAGTTATCTCTGGATTTGTCAAAGATCGGGAAGTGAGCGCGGAATTTGTGAAAATCGCTGATTTTGTAATTTTAACAAACGGCCGATAAGATTAGGGAGAACCTATGTCGGCACCTTCTCCCAAATACCTTTGTCCCCACTGCCAAAAGGCATCTCGGTTACCAGAACCAATTCCCAGGGAAGGGAAGTTTCAACTAACATGCGCTCACTGTAAAGAAAAGGTAATTCTTAATTTTACGGACTATCGTTTTGAAATTTTACAGGTAGTAGCCAAAGAAACACCGGTTTCTGATACGGCCCAGTCCTTCCAACCTTTTAAAATCCCAACGCCATCAATTGCCAAACCAAGTTCTTTTAAAGAGAGATCGGAACCAAAGTCAAAACCATTTTGGGAACGAAAGGTGGTCTTTGAAAGGGAACGAGAACCTGAAGTTCGGACATTCAAACCCAAACCCTTAAAACAAAGACTGAGCAGTGGAAGAGGAAAGTCTCCATCATTTTCGTATGTGAAACTCGCATTCACTCTCACTTCCGTTTGTTTATTTTTATTTATACTCGGATTTTCTTACTTTGTGGCAGGAGTGCTTACTACAAAAAAAGAAGTGCCTATGTATTTGGAGTCACTTTCCAAAAATATTCCTACAAAAATTCTGGATCGTAATGGACAGATGGTGAGTGAAATTTTTCAAAAACGAACTTCCACCTTACATTTGCAAGACTATCCAGAGGATATGATTTTCATACTTTTGAATATTGAAGATCAAAAGTTTTTCTTTCATGGTGGAATTGATTATACCGCAATCCTTAGGGCATTTTTTAAAAATATTGTGAATTTGAGTTACAAACAAGGTGCGTCGACCATCACCCAACAGTTAGCAAGGATCATATTGGATGATCGTCGCAAAAGTTTGAACCGGAAATGGAGAGAGGCACAACTGGCATTTGCTTTAGAATCAGTGCTGACTAAAGAACAAATATTGGAAACCTATATGAACCATGTCTATTTGGGTCATGGTGCTTTTGGATTTGGGGAAGGCGTTAAATTTTATTTTCAGAAAAATCCTATGGAGTTAAGTAAAGAAGAAATGGTGCTTCTCGCATCCCTTCCCTCTGCTCCCAATAAATACTCTCCATTAAAAAATCCAGAAGGATCCTATACCCGCGTTCGAGCCATATTGCAGATGTTTCGTAATCGCGGAATTTATCCTAATTTAGATCGTGAAAAGTTTGTTAGTTTCTATCATAACCTTTCTACTCGTTCCCCCAACGAAACTGTTTTTGGTTCCAGACAAGACATAGCTCCTTATGTAACAGAACATGTTCGCGGAATTTTATCTTCCTTAGAGGGAGATAAAAATATTTACGAAAGTGGTGGGTATACAGTGGAAACCACTCTCGATCGTGGGGCACAGGAGCTGATTGGTCCGATGGTTCGAGAGTATCTTTCGAAAACTAGGAAGTCTGGAAAAATCCAAAAAAAACGAATCCGATTGAAACCGGAGTCACCTATGGATTTGGCGTTTCGACAAAAAATGGAAGAAGTAACCATCTTAAACGAGATGGTTTGGAATACGGAAAGTTTGGATTCGGAAAAAGATACAAGTGCCGTCCAAGCAGCGATAGTGGGAATCCAACCAAACACCGGCCAGGTGCTATTTATCCATGGGGGTGAGGAATTTAACTCACAAAACCAGTTCAATCGTGCTACACAGATGCGCAGACAAACGGGAAGTTCCATCAAAGCAGTGTTATATGCTTCTGCAATTGATGCTGGTGTGATCCAAGCTGGAACAAGAATTTTAGATGCACCTTTATATTATCGTGGTGGGGGAGGAAAGGAGTGGGCTCCTGAAAATTTGGGTGGAAGTTTTGATGGAGAGATTTCCCTTCGTACAGCCCTTGTGAAATCAAAAAACACTGCAGCAGTCCAAGTCGCAGAACGATTGGGAAGCGCTGGGATTGAACGTTATTTTACGAAGTATTTTTTCCCGAATGATGCTGAAAAAAAAGCACGGTATCGTGGTGATTTGTCGTTGGCACTCGGAACCTTAGAGATCTCACCACTAGAGATGGCCTCTGCCTTTACCGGTTTTGTCAACCAAGGAACCGTGAAACGTCCTTATCTCATCCAAAGGATTACGAATGCAAAGGGAGTGGTTTTATATGAAGCAGGCGGCACAGACGAGTTTAAATTAAAATTACCTCCTGAACGCCAAGTGATTCGCCCCGACACCGCCGAGGTGATGGTGTCTTTACTTAGAGATAGTGGTCGCGCGAGTGGTGTACGAAACGGTGGTTATGTGGGAGATCTGATTGGAAAAACAGGGACCACTAATGATTATAAAGATGCTTGGTTTGTGGGGGCTAGGCCAGATTTAGCTTTGGCAGTATGGATTGGTTACGACAATCCAAAATTTGGAATGGGTGGCAGTGGACTTGGTGGGGCAGTTGCCGCACCACTTTGGGGAGAAATTGTTTCCGCCATCGATAAAAAAAATATAATTCCAAAAATCCAGTTTAGCCAACCTGTGTATGCAAAATCGCATAAAATTTGTTCCTTAACAGGAAAACTAGCATCCCCCACATGTCCTGTGACAAGTGAACTCTACCTTTCTGATCATCCACCAGAAGGAATTTGTACGGAAGATCATAAGTCAGTGCAATCAGAGAACAAAGATTTGATGAAAGGATTGTATTAATTGAAAACAAATCGCAGACAGTTTATTTCTTTTGGTATCATTCTATTTTCGTATGTATTTACCCTTTCTCTTTCTTCCAATTCGTATTATGAAGAAGGGTATGAAATGGAACAATTGAATACTCTCTTTGCCATTCCTTTGTATGAAAAAGCACTCAGTCAAAAACCATCTGGAAAATTACAAAAGGCTGTGGTTTCAAGACTTTTCTTTTTGTATAAAAAACATGGAAAACTTTTGGATGCTTTGTTTTTGGGAGGTAAGTATCCGTCGCTCATTCCATCCAAAGAAAGAAGTTGGATCTGGGCTCACTTAACAGAAATTTATAAGCCGATTTCTGTATCCGAACTTTCCGCCACGTATGTAATAGCATCTAAGGCCACACCAGATAAATTTAGCGAACTTTCGGAACATCTGAAAATATCCAACTCACAAAAGTTATATGAATTTGCTTCCATTATCCTTTTGAAACGCAAACAATACAAAGTGATTTTAGCGATTTATGCAGATAATCCCTCTATGGCCAAAACACCTTTGTTTATTGGGATTTCTGAATTTAAAATCGGAGCCGATTCGGGTAAGGAATTTCTAAAAACTATACTCGGGGAATCGGAAACAGAGCGAACAGACCAAGAAAAATCCGATGTTTTGTATTTGATGGGGGTATATTACCGCCAAACAGCGGAATATGATCTATCAGCTCGGTATTTTCGTATGAGTGGGAGTTTTGGATTCAAACCAAGAGCCGAATTAGAAACGACGAAATCTCTCGTGTCGAAAGGAAATACAAAAGAAATGTGTTCTACATTTAAATTTACTTCTTCTTCCACAGATGAAATCGAAACCCTTTTGTATTTTTACTGCTCTCCGAATGCAAACAATTCCTGGAAACCTTATGAAAGAAGCATTCGTATCTTAGCGGAAAGAGAAGGAAATGAATTTTTAACTTTGTTATTTCCAGGGACAAACTAGTGAAAACTTTATCATATCTTTCGTTTTGTTTTATAAGAATTCCTGTAATCGTTTTTTTATTTTTCACTTATCCCGTGTTCTCTAATTTTTTAGTCACACCAGAACAAACTTTAAGACTGGAACTAGGTGGATCTTCCCGCGACCAAATTCGCTTTTGCAAACAAAAACCCTTGCAAGTGTTTGGACGTAATCCGATAGCACCATCTATCACTTGTCAGTTCCTACCTGAAGCAGAAGTGAGTTTAGACCATTTTTTTGCTGAAGAACTCGCAGACACTGAAGAAACACAATGGGCCTTCTATGATGGCTCGGGCAAACAATTATTCCCTAGCATTTCGTGGGAAGGTCAAGAGACTCTCCATTTGGTATCGGTTGTGCGCTCCAAACGAGGTCAATTTGGAGTCCAATTGCAAAGGAAAAAAGATGGGGCGTACTTTTTCTATCGAACGAAGATGTTGCACTGGGTGATGTAGGTGATAACCGCTTCGCTTCGGGGTTCAAGCGCAAGGATACATCAAGTCGCTAAGAAGTTAGATGAAATCGCATCACAAGTCTAAATTGGAAGACTCGCCCTTGTGACTTGTGATTCTAGATAAAAACCAATTAGTGGAGAATCATCATGCAATTGTCTGATTTAGGATGGAATTCATTTTTTGAACAGAATTTTGAGAAATATAAAACCCAAGGTCTTTCTGCGATGCGTATCATCCGAGAGAACAGAGAAAAATATATAGCTTGTTGTGAACTTGGAGAATTCAGCTGCGAAATTTCAGGAAAATTTCGATTTGATACCGACAGTAAAAGTGAATTTCCAGCAGTAGGTGATTGGGTAGTAACTTCTGTTATTCCAAATGAAATGAAAGCAATCATACACGCTCTTTTACCTAGAAAAAGTGTTTTCAGTCGAAAAGTTGCAGGTCAGATTACTGATGAACAAGTAATTGCAGCTAACATTGACATAGTATTTATTATTACTGGCTTAGATTTAAATTATAATTTACGACGTATCGAACGTTTTTTATCAATCGCTTGGGAAAGTAAAGCCCTACCAGTTATTTTGTTAAATAAAGCAGACCTTTGTCCTGAGGCTGAATTACGTAAAACCGAAGTCGAATCAGTTGCCATCGGAGTGGATGTGTATACACTCAGCGCAACTCAAAATATTGGGATAGATATTTTGAATCAATACATTCAAAGAGGGAAAACCATTGCTTTTCTCGGTTCATCAGGAGTTGGAAAATCTACTATCATTAATTCTCTCCTTGGGATGGAACATCTTAAAATGAACGAAGTAAGTGAATTAGGAAGTCGTGGCCGACATACTACAACTTATCGTGAATTAATCGTACTTCCAAGTGGCGGTATGGTCATTGATACACCTGGAATGCGAGAATTACAAGTTTGGGGTGATGAAGAAGGATTGAAGTATGTTTTTGATGATATTGAGAAATTAAGTTTAAACTGTCGCTACCGCAATTGCAGTCATGAAAACGAACCGGATTGTGCTGTACAAAATGCGATCAGCAATGGTTCTCTTGATCCGAAACGTTTAGAAAGTTTTTTAAAATTGAAAAAAGAGTTTAAATATTTAGAAAACAGACAAACCATGAAAGCAAGCGCAATTGAAAAAGCAAATTGGAAAACAATTAGTAAACTTGCGAAGAACATTAAAAAGAACAAATTGTAAATAGGATTATTGCCCACCACAGCACTTCCGCCATCCTGGCTTCGCTCGCTCGGGCCCGTCGTCGCTCTTTTCCGCATCCATGCGGAAACTTCTCCTTCCACCCTTGTTTGTCTTCGACAACCAACCTCGCCTACGCTTTCTATAAAAGCTTCGCGGGGTCGAAGTCGCTCGGGTTCTATTCGAATCCTTCAGTTTGTTGTTAGTTGAGGATTTAGTTCCTTTGTATCGGAACTTAGTTTGGGCAGGGAAGGAGTTCGCCCACCCTTCACTCCGCCATCCTGGCTTCGTTCGCTCGGGCCCGTCGTCGCTCTTTTCCGCATCGTGCGGAAACTTCTCCTTCCACCCTTGTTTGTCTTCGACAACCAACCGCGCCTACGCTTTCTATAAAAGCTTCGCGGGGTCGAAGTCGAGCTCCTCTATTCGAATCCTTCATTGGTTGTTAGTTGGAGATTTTGTTCCGTTGAATCGAAACTTAGTTTGGGCAGGGAAGGATTTCGCCCACCCTTCACTCCGCCATCCTGGCTTCGTTCGCGCGGGCCCGTCGTCGCTCTTTTCCGCATCGTGCGGAAACTTCTCCCTATGGGTCGAAGTCGAGCTCCTCTATTCGAATCCTTCAATTGGTTGTTAGTTGGAGATTTTGTTCCGTTGAATCGAAACTTAGTTTGGGCAGGGAAGGATTCGAACCTTCGAAGGTAAAACCAGCAGATTTACAGTCTGCCCTCGTTGGCCACTTGAGTACCTACCCGAAGAAGTGCATGAAGCCGCCTGAGGGATTTGAACCTCCGACCGGCTGTTTACAAAACAGCTGCTCTACCACTGAGCTAAGGCGGCATGCATTTCCAATTTTTGTGAAATGCAGTTAAGGTCAAATAAAAATTCTTTGAGCGCAGGTGGATTCTTTCAGAATGACAGGAGATGGCACTGTTTTTGGTCAATTCTCTCATGACGGTCTCCCTTATTGGATTCTATTTGGGTTATTTTTTTCGTAAGACGGACCAAAACCGGCATAGGCTCTTCAATACCATCGGGATTTTGGCAAATTTATCTGCTGCTGTCTATTTACTCGGCATGAAATATTTGTTAGGTGGCATAACGGAACACCAAATTTATCCAACGGCACCGGAAATCATCATTCATACCCATCGTTTTTTTGCAGCCATCGCCCTAATTCTAATGTTGTGTATGGGTTATTTGGGGTGGAAAAGAAAACGGAACCTACACGTAAAATTGCATTACATCTTTTTGCCATTGTACACGATTGTTTATATCTCCGGTCTGTTTTTATTTCAATCAAAACCGCTTTAAGGAATGTTCATGGAAAAAATTGAAGTCGCAAAAAAATTTGCAAAAGATATCCGAATCCAAGTGATCAAAATGGTAACGGCTGCCAACTCCGGTCACCCAGGTGGTCCTCTTGGACTTGCTGATATCTATGCGGCACTCTATACTTCTATTTTAAATCATGATCCAAAAAATCCTGAATGGGCAGAAAGAGACAGGCTCATTCTTTCCAACGGCCACGTTTGTGCGGTTCGTTATGCTTCCATGGGATTATCTGGTTATTTTCCTGTAGAAGATTTACTTACATTTCGAAATATCAATTCGTATCTCCAAGGACACCCTTCCACTCGTTATATGAAGGGACTTGAATCCAGTTCAGGATCTCTTGGGCAAGGTTTGTCGGTATCTGTTGGTTTGGCACTCGGTGCGAAGTTAAAAAAAGAGACATATAAAATTTATACATGTATTTCTGACGGTGAGTGCGGAGAAGGAATGACTTGGGAAGCGGCACAATCTGCGGTACACTTCAAAGCAGATAACCTCATTGCCTTTATGGATCGTAACTACATTCAAATTGATGGTAATACAGAAGAAGTCATGAAGTTAGAACCACTTGATAAAAAATTTGAAATGTTTGGTTGGAATGTGATCAATGCAGACGGACATAATATGGAAGAAATTTTTTCTGCATTTGCTAAAGCAAAACAACATACAGGTGGACCAACGCTGATTGTCTTTAGAACCATTTTAGGGAAAGGTGTTTCTTATATGGAAAACAATCCTAAATGGCACGGAACTCCTCCGAACAAAGAACAAGAAGCGCAAGCACTTGCAGAATTAGGTTAATCTTCTAGATTCGATTGACATTTTTGTTTTTATACAGATAGTTTTTGCATGGGACAAACTTCCTTTCCTGACTTTTATCCGGATGATATCACTCGTTTATTGTATGATTGGGAAGTTGCCCCTCCTGAAAAAAAACGTTTTCTATTAAAACTCATCGCATCTCGCATTCCATGGCAGATCCAATTAGAATCTGCTTTGGAAGAAGTAAAAGATCCTTATCTGCGTGTGCAAGCTCGCAATCTAAAATCGGAAATTACCCGACATAGACTTCGCCATTCCTTTTTCAAACTCACGTTACGTGGGAACACAAATCATTATAAAGATTTAGAAGAGATGGCAGTACAGTTGTCTAGTATTGGTTTTCCTGATCAAAACTATGCTGAAATCAAACATGAGTTGGATCGAATTGCACTTCGTGTATCAGAGTTGTATGATGACCATTCTGGTTATTTAACCGATGAACTAAAAGTCCAAATTCTCTGTCAGGTTTTATTCCAAGAAGAGGGTTTTGTTGGAAATATTCAAAAATATAATGATCCAGGTAATTCTTATTTATTTCAGGTAATCAATAGCAGGTTAGGAATTCCGATTTCTTTATCCGTGGTTTATTTGTTAGTTGGTCAGCGTTTGGGTCTTCCACTCTATGGAACCAATCTTCCACTTCATTTCCTTTTACAATATGAATCGGATGGTTATTTTACCTATATTGATCCATTCCACGGTGGTGTTTTGTTAGATAAATTCACTTGTGAAAAGTTTTTAGAAGCGAACGGATATACCAATTCCCCAAAATATTTTACAAAAGCCTCTACACTTTCCATGATCAAACGTATGTGCAGAAATCTTATCCATATCTACAGGGACAACCAAACCAAAGAAATGGAAAATACAATCAAAGATCACCTGCAGATTTTGGAAAGCCGATCCACGCATGTGGAATAAAGAATGAAATCAAATCTTCGAATCCAATCCATCTTAGCTAAGTTTGATAAAAATTTGGATGGAATTATTAAAGAAGACATTCCTATACTTAAAAAAATCAAAAAACACGTAATCACTTCTGGCGGAAAACGGATTCGGCCCTTTTCTCATTATCTTTTTTGTCAGTTCCTTGATGTAAAAAATAAGAATTGGTTGGATGTAGGAAGTGTTGCGGAACTCATCCACGCCGCAAGTTTACTCCATGATGATGTGGTAGACAATGCACCTATCCGTCGTGGTAAACCCACCATTGGATCTTTGTTCGGAAACAAAACGGCTATCCTTGCCGGCGACTATCTGTTAGCTTGTGGGATCAGTCGGCTCAACTCCCTTGGAAATCCTGAACTTATGGAAATTTTTTCCCAAGTATTAAAGGATCTTTCCGTAAGTGAACTTCTGCAGATGGAATGGGAAAAAAATCCTAAAATTTCCTTAAAAGTATATGATTCCATTATTTACGGAAAAACGGCCTCTCTATTTGGTGTTTGTACAGAATCAAGTGCTATCCTTGCGGGTAAATCCAAAAAAGAAAGAGCCCTCATTCGTGATTTTGGTGTTAGGTTAGGGAAACTTTTCCAAAAGAAAGATGATTGTTTAGACTATTTTGTAGATTCGAATACAAGTGGTAAGGAATTTTTAAAAGATTTTAAAAATGGGTTATTTACTTATCCAGTTCTTGTTCTTCGTAACCAACTGGGACTCTTGGAAAAAAGGAAGTTAGAATCTGTATTCAAAAAAGATGAAAGAAATTCTTCTGATGAATCCTATATCCTTGGTTTGATGGAATCTAAAAAAATCTCTGCAATGATACACAAAGAACTAAGTTCAGAGAAAAACTATCTGCTTGGTTTTTTAAATCAATTTCCAAATAGCTCCGAACGAGAGTTATTTGTAGAACAATTAGATCGACTTACTTAATCATTCTTCTGTGAACGGTTCATTGGGGTCAATGAACTCAACGATAGGTAATTGAATAGAGAAACAAGTTCTTCCTGGCTCTGATTCTATATGTATATTACCTTTGTGTTTTTCTATGATTGATTTTGTAATTCCTAGCCCCATTCCCGTTCCATCTCCGTGGTTTTTTGTGGTAAAAAAAGGTTCAAAGATTTTTTTCTGAATCTCTAATGGAATTCCTGGACCATTGTCTATTACTTTGATCTCGATTAGATTTCCTTGTTTTTCTGTAGTGATCATAAGGTTCCCTTTTTGGTTCATGGCTTCCAATCCATTCAAAATCAAATTTGTCCAAACACGAAGTAAATCTTCTGGCCAACCGAGGATCGTCGCATCTGTCAAAAATGTTTTCTTTAGGGAAACTTTTCCTCGCATTTTATATTGATAAATAGTAAGCACTGTTTCAATATTTTCTAATAGAGTAAATATCCTTCTTTCTTCTACTTTTGTCACACGAGAAAAGTTTTTCAGAGCTAAGATGATTTTCGAAGATCTGTCTACTGCGATCTGAATGATGGATAAATGGAGTTTGAAGTTTTTCTCTTCAAAAATAAGATTAGAAAGTTTTTCCTGCCCTGATTTCAATAGGGCTATTTCTTCATCGTATAACTTGGTAATCCCAACGTCCAAAAACCTTTCCAACATACTTTCCTCGAGTTCTAAGTCATTGTCTTTGCAGATTTTTTTGAGACTTGCCTTTTTGTCTTTTCGTTCCGTGTAACTTGCCACGAGACCAAAGTCGGATTGGTAGGTAAGCATTTGTTTGATGGTTTTAATTTCCGTTGGCTCTAACGATGAATATATATTTTCTTTGGATCCTAAGTTCTTAATTTCATTGTCTTTAGATTCGATTAGGGTTTCTATTGAGGCTTTGATAGCGCTTAGCGGGTTGTTGATTTCATGCGCTACACCTGCTACAAGTTTTCCCAACTCAGACATCTTTTCTGAAAACACCAACTGGTTTTCGGTATGACTGATCTGTAACAATGCCTTTTCTAATTTCTCTTTTTGGGTCTGAATTTCTTTGGTCCGTTCCAAAACCATCGTTTCCAATTCTGCGTTTTCTTTGGTTACAGTTTGTTCTTTTTTTATACGATTCTGAATTTGAAATTTTGAAATCGCAATTGTAAAAATTGTCATCTGGACGGCTGCACCAATTTCATTTGCAGAACTTAAAAATGGAAAAGAAGGTAAATACCCAAGATTGACAGAAATTAATAATGTTGTGCTGATCTGTCTAACCAAAAAAGCATAAAACAAAACGTTTGCATTTTCTCTTTTGTTAATCATACAATAAATTGCATAACCAAAATTTGCCGTTGCTAACATCAGACTATTCGCATATATGAATCGAAAGTATAATTGAAGATCTATAAAAACAATGAAAATAGAAGCTAACAATGAATATGCATAGAAAACTAAATATTTGTCAGTGTTGGGGTATTTTTGTTTTGTTTGAAGGAATTCTCGCAAAAAAAGAATGAGTCCAATAGGACTTAAAGAAACAAGACCAGGAACATATCTATAAAACCAAACACAGTTACTAAAACCATATTCATAAAAGAGACCCGATCTGAGAACGTTTGTAAATAGAACTGAGATTGTGGCAAAGGTTAGTAATAGATAAATTCGTTCTCTTAGGATGATGTATTGAGTCGCAGAAAAAAGACATACTAAAATACAAAGTCCAAAGTAGAAACCTTGCCAAAGAGAAATAGATTTAGTATATTGCAATAAACTGAATTCATCACGGATTCGAAAATTGATTCTGTGAGTGTCTTCGGATCGAATTCGAAATAGGTAGGTTCCTTTTTCCTTCGCAGGAAATACAAATCCACCTGTAAAAGAAACTTCTGGTAGTTTTTTTCTAACCAAACCCGTTTTGATACCAGAGACTTTTTTTCCGTCCTGAAATAACTCGTAATCTAATTCAGGAATCATTCCATTTTCAAAATGCAAGAATCTGGAAGGGCTTTCGTCTAAATCGATTTGGTAATAGTGGCTATCTTTTGTGAATCCAAAATAGAAGAGGGAACTGTGGTCATTAGGATTAAGGTCTGTTAGTTTAGCTTTTGGGTTTGTTCCTAAATGCCAAAGGCCCACACCACCTTCCGCCCAAAGCGAAAGGGGAAGGAAAAAAAGGCAAAAAAAGAATCGATACAATCCTTAAGATCGTTAGTTGGATTTTATTGGGGAACGATATTCGGTGCGTTACATTTTAATGTTCCGCGAATGATAACCGATTTTGCATCTGTATTTGTGTTCTGCACTAAACAAGTTTTATTGTCCGATGTAAAACATTGTGTTGTGGATGTTCCAGAAGTACAATTCACACTATCTAGAGTATTACAAGAGTTAAGTATTGAAGTTGTGGATGTTGTCGAAGTACTATAAGTTCCATTGAGTGTGACTTCTAAGTTAAAGAAGGAGATCTGTTGTGCACTTTGGAGTGCTGTATCAATATTGATCCCTTGATTGAACCATTCCACAGTTCCTTGTGTTCCTTGGACCGTTTTCCCGAAAGCTCCACCCGCAAGGACAAAACCTTGTTGCGGATCGATTTTTCCTTGGATTTGTGTACTATCATAAGTAAAACGTAGGTTGAGAGTTTCTTTTGTTTTAAAAATTAACTGAGAAATAACCGTAAAACGTGTGTTATTGGTATTGCTTGTTGTAGTTCCCGTGGTTCCCGTGGTTCCGGTTGTTCCTGTCCCGGTAGTAGCCGTTGTTGCCGGAGTGGCTTGCCCGCAGCTCGTTGTAACGTCGTTATCCACTTCCCCTAAAAAGTAGAGGGATGCCTCTCCCTCTGGTAGAATCGTTATTTCCGCTTTGTTTTCGTTTTTTAGACCACAAGCAAGGAAAATTGAGGAAAATGCGAAAAGAATAACAATAGATCGAAACATACCATCCAATCGTCACAGGAATTCATTCTTGGGTCAAGAGGATTCAGAATTTCCTTGGGAATTTTAGGCGAAATTACAATCTTGTCCTATGGGGTCAAATTTCGGTCTAAAGGACGTGTTTTCCATCCAGGGACCGCGATCGATTTATGTCTATTCTCTACTCATTGGACTGCTTTCGGGATTTGGGGCTTATGGATTCAACTGGGCCTTAACCTGGACAGAATCCTTTACCTTTGGTAACCTGATGGGTTATGACCCAGGCATTCCTGCGGGCGACTTAAATTTCCATTCCACTGGCTCGGTTGGGCCCATCTCTCCACTTTGGGTAGTTTTTTTACCCGCATTCGGTGGACTGCTTGTTGGCATCATCACTAGTTTCTTTTGTTCAGAAGCCCAAGGTGGTGGGACAGATTCACTCATCTACGCATTCCATTTTAATGAAGGAAAAATTCAGACCAAAGTTCCTTTTTATAAAGCACTCGCCACCATACTTACGTTAGGCTCAGGTGGGTCAGGGGGAAAGGAAGGTCCCACAGCACAAATTGGAGCTGGATTTGGTTCTAGTTTGGCTGGGTTTTTAGGTGCTGGAGCTCGGGCGAGAAGGACATTGATGTTAGCGGGAACGGCAGGTGGACTCGGAGCAATATTTCGTGCTCCCCTGGGTGGTGCCATCACCGCAGTCGAAATGGTATACCAAGAAGACATCGAAAGTGATTCTCTTGTTCCTTGTATTCTTTCTTCTGTGACGGCCTATCTTACTTACACGAGCATTGCGGGGAGTGGTTCTATTTTTTCCGTACAAGTATACAGTTTGAATGACTACAGACATATCCCATTATACATAGTCCTCGGGCTTCTTTGTTATGTTGTGGGATATTTTTTTGTGAAAGTTTATCATCTAGTACAAGATATATTTTCCAAACTTCCCTTGCCAAACTTTCTAAAACCAGCATTTGGTGGACTACTTGTCGGTTGTATTGCCTTGTTATTTCCTGAAGTTTTAGGTTCTGGTTTTGGACTGATCCAAAGAATGATCAATGGTGAAGTTTTAGAATCCACTAGTTTTGGATTTTCGGGTCCTTTTTTCCTATTGGCTGTAGCACTATTTAAAGTGTTTTCCACTTCACTCACGGTTGGTTCAGGAAGTTCTGGAGGATTACTCGGACCGTCCTTTGCCATCGGTGGCATGTTAGGTGCCTTTGTGGGTTCTATGGCACAAGTTTTGTTTCCAGAATTAAATATCATTATCTTTCCCTTTCTCTTGGTAGGTATGGGTTCTTTTTTTGCGGGTGTGGCCAGGGCCCCCATTGCAGGAATGATTATGGTTTGCGATATGATTGGAAGTTATGAACTTCTGCCACCGCTGATGATTGTCTCAGTCATTGCTGTAGTATTGTCGCACCGAACCTCTATCTATCGGAACCAAATCAAAAATAGATTTTTATCTCCTTCCCATCATTGGGATATGAACCAAGACATAATGGACCGAATTCGTATCACGGACCATTTTTCTGAATTTCGTAAGTATGCTATGGTCTCAGAACATCTTTCCCTTACGCAGTTACAATCCAACGCGCCAGGCATCCAAGCCAGTGATTTTATACTGCTGGGAACGGGGGATGAGTATAAGGGCATTGTTTCTTTGCGAAAAAATAGAATCCTTCCAGAATTTGAAGCAGATTTGAAAAATCTCATTACTTGCGGAGAAATTGTACAAGATGTCCCTTCTGTTTGCACAAATGACACTTTAGGTAAGGCCCTTCGCATTCTTTTAGAATATGATGTCGACAAACTTGCAATTGTTGAAGATGGTAAATGTTTGGGTTATTTGAGATACATTGATCTATTCAATGCATATCAAAATGAAGTGAAAAATAAGCAGCGTAAGTCAGCATGAGAATCGTCGGTCAATTTAGGAAATATCTACAAGCCCCAATGGGACTATTTTTTCGATGTTTCCTATACATTCTCGTATTTGGTCAGATTTTTTTATTTCTCAACTGTTTTGGCTCCAAACAAGTTATAGAGAAAAAACCAGATTCGCATATCAAACCGATTGTCATTCCTCCCCAATATTTGAAACCAATTGTAGGTCGCGTAGAGTGGGTTGAATTTCCCAATTGGAAACTGAAACTTCGTGCTCGTGTAGATACCGGAGCTAAATCCTGTTCCATCCACGCTATCAATATTGAGAGAGTCACTGAAAATGGAGAAGTGTATGTTTTGTTTGATACCTTCGTGGACGAAAAACCAGTTCGTTTAAAAAGTAAGTTTGTCAAAGAAGCAAAGGTAACCAATACTTCGGGTGTATCTGAAACTAGAATTATCATTAGTGAAGTGATGAAGATGGGAAAATATAAGGAGGAAGTTATCATTAACCTGAATGATAGAACCAATCTTACCTATCCCATACTTATTGGTCGAAACTATCTAATGGGTAAGTTTTTAGTAGATGTTTCGTTGTCGCATGCGTTAGGGGATTAGTTTGGACCGTAAAACTTTAATCACCGTATCTATACTTATTATTTTGCCTATCGTTTCGATTCTCTATAAGTTAAAAATTGCTGAACTGTCCTTACTTCCTATGGAGGTAGATGATACTGTTAACTTACAAGTAGTCATCCTTCCAAAAGAAAATGTGGCTGTCTCCGAAGTGACCTTTCCTATACCGAAACAATTCATCCAATCTCGAGTTCTTAAATCCAATACCAAAATGGAAGATTTAGAATTTCGCCTGCAAAAAAAACAATATGGGCATTTGGGAATTTGGGAAGGAGAGGACTGGAATTCTTCGATTGGTTACTATGCAAAGATAAAAATCCTGCCATACACACATACCAATCCAGAGCCAGAAATCGTTACTGAAAATAGAAAACAACCAACCAAAGAGCCATATTATCTTTCTTTGAAGAATTTTTCTCAGGAAGAAATTCGTTTAGCAAAAAAGTTATTTGAACAAATCCATCCTTACGACAAAGACAATGTTGCCTCCGCCAAACAAATATATTATTTTATTTCAGAGGAAGTTTTAAATACGACCAAAGAGATCTCACTCGCAGATACAATACGTTTGAATAATGGAAGTGCCTATACACAGGCCATGTTATTTTCTTTACTCTGCCGTCTGAAGGGAATTCAAGTTAGAACCGTTGCCGGTTTTGATTTGTCCAAACAAAACACAAAGGACAATAAGGTTAAACTCAGTTTTTGGAACGAGATCCGTATTCATGGAAAATGGTATTTTGTATCTACGTACAAAAATATATTTGCTCATAACGTAAATGGATATTTGCCTCTTTGGAAATCGGTTGAGGAGAAACGTTCTCTTGGGGAGGAACCGGCTACTTTCCGTTATACGGCCTATATCACAAAATCCAATGTAAATCGTTATAATTTCAAAGAGTATAGCGAAGAAGTGGCTTCGAGTAATAGTTTTTTAAGATATTATTCTTTGTATAGTTTGCCTACACCATTACAGAATTTGTTTCGTTTGGTAATCCTTATTCCAATCGGGGCCTTGGTTTTGTCTGTGGCCAGGAATATGATTGGAATTCCTACCTTTGGCATTTTTACCCCGATTTTACTTGCTATGTTTTTTTATGAAACGAATCTCCTATTTGGGATTAGTTTTTTTCTTTTAATGATTGGGCTTGGTTTTTTTGAAAGGTATGCTTTGGACAAATACTATTTACTGGCAGTTCCTAGACTTTCCATCCTACTCACTATCACCGTTATTACGTTAATTTTATTTTCTGTTTTAAACGAAGAGATTTCTTTTTTTAATCAGATGAGTGTAACTCTTTTTCCGATTGTCATTACCACGATTTTTATTGAACGATTTTCGATTATGATCATTGAAGAAGGGGTTATGCATTCCTTTGTGACTTTAGCGGGAACATTACTGATAGCCCTTATCAGTTATATGATATTCTTTTTTGGATCCTTACAAATCCTCTTTTTTACACATCCAGAACTACTGTTTGTGGTGATTGCCATTCAAATCCTTCTTGGCCAATACAAAGGTTACCGTGTATCGGAGCTTTTTCGGTTTAAGGAAATATTTAAGTCGTGATTTCTCTTTTCAAAAAATTTGAAGAAGAAGGAGTCCTTGGAATCAATCGCCGGATTGGTGAATACATTTTACCTTACAATCCAAGAGAATACTATCCGTTAGTCGATGATAAATGGAAAACAGCAGAACTCGCAAGGCAATTCCATGTGCCTATGCCCTACCATTATGGAGTTGTAGATACTTTTGGTGGGATTCGTAATACTCGGGAACTCATCCAAGGCCGACCGGGTTTTGTTGTGAAACCAGCAAACGGTGGAATGGGAAATGGGATCCTTGTGATAACACGCGAGTCGGAAGTTGCCAATGGTTCTATCCAATACCATAAGGCAGATGAGAAAACTCTTTCGGAAAAAGAACTGCAACATCATATCTCAGGAATTTTATCCGGACTTTATTCTTTAGATGGAAATTCCGATTCTTGTGTTTTACAAGAACGATTGGAATGCCACTCTTTCTTTCGTGAGATATCCTTTCGTGGGATTCCAGACATTCGTGTGATTGTATTTTTAGGATATCCAGTGATGGCAATGTTACGTTTGCCTACAAAGGAATCGGGGGGAAGAGCTAACCTCCACCAAGGGGCACTCGGTGTGGGAGTTGATCTTCACACGGGAGAGCTCACTTACGCGATTTGTAATGATAAAATTATTCAGACTCATCCAGACACAAAACAGGCATTAAGTGGAAGGATCCTACCTCATTGGGAAACCATTTTAGAAATGGCCTCTCGGTGTTACGATATGTCCGGACTTGGGTATTTGGGTGTGGACATAGTACTCGATGAAACAAGAGGGCCACTACTACTCGAAATGAATGCAAGGCCAGGGTTAGGGATACAAATTGCCAATCGGATGGGGTTACGAGATCGTTTGCAATTAGTGGAGAGGATAATGGATTCGGCAGATGGTCCTAAAGACCGAGTCCACCGAATGTTTCAAGAATTGTAAAAAGAAAGTTAAGTTTTAAGAGTTTTGTTTTGTTGTAACAAATACGGTTCTATTGAGAAAAGCCATAGATCCAAAAAGGATTCCTGAATACACTAAGTCTCCCGCAATCGAGTTTTGGAAAAAAGGAATGGCGAGTGTAAAACAAGTCACAAGGCCAGAAACGTCCAAAGTATACATTCCACTCGTCACCCAAACCGCAAGGTTTGTGAGAATAAAGAACACAACCGATCCGGCCACGGTAAATCCAAAGGATTTTGTAAGCGAAGATCCAATTTGTTTGCCAAAAAGGACAGCTGCGATCATAAATCCATACACTACTGGCATTAGGTCATGAAACCCAATGAAAAAATCAGAAACAAACATCGCCAAAATAGGAATCAAAAGAGCAAGTCGTCTGTCTGTCAAATAGGCACCCGAAAACAAAGAAACAGCCAAAATAGGCGTAAAATTCGGTGGGTGTGGTAGGATACGGCTGATGACAGTAGCGATCACCATGAGGATGGCAACGGAGACACGGGATTGGAACATAGGGATAGACTCGTAAAGGGGGGGGCCTTTCGCAAGATAAAATTTCCGTTTGCTTCCCGCAAGGTTCGGGAAAAATACAATCAGTGAACCCTCCTAATTTTGATTCTCCTTTGGAAAACCTACTGGCACTTACCGCAGACCTCCGTAGCCCCGGAGGATGCCCTTGGGACAAAGAGCAAACCCACCTTTCTGTCATTCCTCATTTACTGGAAGAAACCTACGAAGTGGTGGATACCATTGAACGAGGTGACGACAACCACCTAAAAGAAGAACTCGGGGACTTACTTTTCCAAATCACTTTCCATAGCCAACTTGCTAAAGAACGCGGTGCTTTTGCGTTTCAGGATGTGGCAAACGATGTGTTCCAAAAATTAGTCTTTCGCCACCCCCACGTTTATGGAAATACAGACGGAATCCATTCCGGTGAACAGGTCCTTACCCAATGGGACCAGTTAAAACAAAAAGAAAAAGAATCCAAAGGGAAAATAAATTCCGACAAAAGTATCCTCGCAGGAATTCCGAAGGCACTCCCCGCCATCCAAAGATCCGAAAAAATTCAAAGCAAAGTCACCAAACAAGGGTTTGATTGGCCCACCGTTGCCGGAGTTTTTGAAAAGTTTCAGGAAGAAATTAAGGAATTGGATGTGGAATTACAATCCAAAGGATCTTTAAATTCTAAAAAACTAACCTACGATGAAAGGGTGGAAGATGAGTTAGGTGATCTCTTCTTTTTATTAGTCAATTTATCCCGTAAACTTTCCGTTGATCCTGAAACTTGTTTACGGCGAGCCAATGAAAAGTTTGAAACTAGGTTTCGCATCCTAGAAGACTTGGTAACACAAACAGGAAAAACATTGAAGGATCATTCCTTGGAAGAACTGGATGTGTTTTGGGACAAAGCGAAGTTACATTTAAAAGGAACCTCGGCAAACACGTCTCCGCAAACCCCGAACTCCAAAAACACCGCAACGGAAAACTCCACCACAGACGACAAAGGAAAAATCTAAACTAACGATGCATTCTCTTGATTTAAACGATTTACCATTTTTACAAGAAGAGTCTTTGCGAGTCTTTCGTTGGTTACTTGCCGAATATCCAGAGATGGAGAAGGCAAAGAGTCCGGCTCAGGAAAAGCTAACAAAACTTACCACAGAACAAACGGAATCTCTCTCATTCCCCATTCGTTGGAATATTGAAAAGAACGGACAGATATTAGAATGGGTGGTTTCGGATATGGGGTCCGTTACTCTTCGGTTAGGTGGTTCGGAGGGGAACCGAAGAAACCCGGCTCCTATTTTTTATTTGAGTCTTAGGAAATCAGATAGGGGTGAGTTTCACTGGACCGATCCAGAAGGAAATCCTGTCCCCTTTCCCGATCCGTCCATTCACAAAGACATCCAAAACCGAATCCAATTGTATATAGATTCGATTTAAGTTTCCTTAGTTTCGATCCCTACTTTTTTTTCAATGTTTTCAATTCGTTTGAGCCATTTGTTTAGGTTCACAATGTTTTTGATATTCACACGATACTTTTGAAACTCTGGGAAGGTAAGCCCCAAATCCCATCCCACATAAACATCTTTTGTTTTGGGAGAAGTGCGCAGGCTTGATCCACCAGCAATGATGGTTCCTTCGATCAATGTGATATGGTCACTAATGGCACAAGCACCACCGATGATTACGTGGTTTCCAAGAGTGACACTTCCAGCAAGACCAGATTGGCCTGCAATGATGACATGGTCTCCCACCTTACAGTTGTGAGCAATATGAACCATATTATCAAATTTACATCCATTCCCAATGGTTGTATCAGTAAGAGCCCCGCGGTCAATGGTACAGTTACTTCCTACTTCAACATCGTCACCAATGACAACCCGACCCACTTGCGGGATTTTGTTGTGTTTTCCTTCAGCAAATACAAATCCAAACCCATCGCCACCGAAACTAGAATTCCCGAATACGATGAAACGTTTGCCAACAATGGTATCATCAAAGAACACACAGTTTTTTCCAATCCTTGAACCATCACCAATATGAACTCGGTCGCCAATTTTCACTCCATCTTCAATGATGCAGTCTTTTCCAACGGTAGAATCTTTGCCGATGGTTACAAAATGTCCGATGTCTGTGTTGGATCCAACTTTCGCTGTGGGATCGATGACAATATGTGTGCTATGTTTTCCTGTGGGTTGTTTCTCAGGAAAGAAGTGGCGAATGATTTTCGCTGTCGCTAGTTCTACTTTAGGAACTATGATTAAAGCTTTTTCTGTGAGTGAGTCTACAACATCTGAAGATACAACGAGTATGGGAGCTTTAGAAGCTTTTGCTTCATTTACAAATGTTTTTGCTGCTACAAAAGAGATTTCATTTGCAGTCGCTAATGAAAGTGAGGTGAGTCCAGTAAAAGAAACAGAAACGATACTATTTGTATTCTGAAATTTTGCTTCTGGTAGTAGTAACTGGAGAGTAGATAGGTTGATTTGGTTCATCTCCGATTCCTTATCGATGGTTTAAGACAAGGAATCAGAGAGGTCAAAGTTTGGCTAACACTATTAGATAGTATTAGTCATGATTTTACTAATTATCCTTCGATTTTATGTGCGATGATATCATCTAAAGAGAACGAACCCGCGCCTTTGATGATTAATGGAAGTGCAATGCCAACAGCAAGGATGTGATATTCGTAACCATAACCATTATTGTTAACAAAAAAACCATTTGGTAAGTGTACAAGCACTGCTGCCACAACCATAGTTACAGCTATTCCAAACGCTGCAAGGCGTGTGAAGAGTCCAAGGATAAGACCAATCGCTCCGAAAAATTCTGCAACGATTGCAAGAATTCCAAAGATGTAAGGGATCCCTAAACTAGAGAAAAAACCCATAGTTCCTTCGAATCCGTATCCACCGAAAACTCCGAGAACTTTTTGTGCTCCGTGTGGGAAAATTGCGATGCCAAGTACTACACGAAGGATAGTGAGTGTAATATCTTTGTTTGTTGCTATTAATTTGTAAAACATAGAACCTCTTATTGCTGAATAGTTTAATATCAAACTATTTGATGCTAATGGAACCCGTCAATCCTAATTTTAAAAAAAATTAGCCTTTTTCATAAACGAGGAAAATTTCATTTCCCTTGGCAAAATGGTCTTTTAGGGTCCAACTGTTTTTGTCAAAACCGGGAAGTTCCGAATTACGGTCGGCAAGTCCGGCAAGTCCGGTTTTTCCAATGATAAAAGGAACTACGGTGATGTAGATTCTGTCCACAAGGTCCGCTTCCAAAAAGGAAAAATTGAGTTTGGGCCCACCTTCCAAAATCACATTTTTGTATCCTTTTCGTTTGAGGATTCCCGTGACTTTTTTGGGATCGATGTCGTCAGAATCCAGAGCAAAGATTTCGGCTTTGTTCTCCAGGCTCGTTTTGATTTCTTTTAGATTCGATTTTGTACAGATAATTAAAGGGATATGGTCGGATTCTTCAAAGACATGTTTGTCTGGAGGAAGGGTTCCTTTGCGAACCAAAATGACTGGCCTTGGGTTGAGTGCATTGGGTACGGCTCGAATTTTGACGATAGGATTGTCGTTTAATATAGAGTTTTTTCCAATAAGGATGGCGTCGGATTGCGAACGATACACATCCATCTGGGTTTTGTCTTCGCTGGATGTGAGGCCATACCAACGACCGTCCGGTCGAACGACCTTCCCGTCCAAGGTCATAGCCATATTGATCGATAATTTCATGAAATTTTCCTCCGTGAGAGATTCTGCAATTCGCGCTGGAGGATGTGGTACACCTGCATGGAGCAGGTGCCGCAGCCGGTAGAGGCCCTTGTGGTTTCTCTGATTTGTTCCATTGTCACGGCGCCCGCATGGATGGCACGGACTAATTCATCTTCAGTCACCATTCGACATAAACAGACCCGTTTGGGTCTCATGAGGGAATTTAAATCGAAAGGATCCATACCTGAACTATTCATTTGACAGATTTAGGAAAGGGAGGGAAACTCTTTAATTACTTTCAACCAAGGAAAATTCAAACACCCTCTATGTCCCAAGACAGAACCCCGGAAGCCAAAAAGAAAAAAAACCGTGAAATTTTTGGATGGTGTATGTTCGATTTTGCGAACTCCTCCTACACCACCGTCATCATCAGTGTTGTTTATTGTGAGATATTTACAAGACTCGTTGTTCCAGCAGATATGACCTCGGACAATCCGTACCGAATGGGAAACTCCCTTTGGGCTTGGGCACTTGCGGCATCGTATTTGTTCGTTGTTGCCACAGGTCCCATCTTTGGTGCCATTACGGACTATAGTTCTAAGAAAAAACTCTTTCTTTTCCTTAGTTATGTGGGTTGCGTAGTCGCTACTTTTCTACTCTACTACGTGGAACCAGGAATGGTTTGGCTTGGGATGGTTCTTGTTGCCCTTTCCAATTTTTTCTTTGCCTCGGGCGAGAACTTTGCTTCCAGCTTTTTACCCTTTCTTGGTTCCAAAGAGGACTTAGGTAAAATTTCTGGTTATGCTTGGGGAATTGGTTACTTCGGTGGAATTGGTTCTGTTGCTCTTGCGACAACTCTTGGTGATTATACTTTAGATAATTTTCAGAACTTGAAGTTAGTGGGACCTTACACTGCCATTTTCTTTATGGTTGCGGCCATTCCGACATTCCTTTTCCTAAGAGAACCACATTTACCACTCGGTGTGTCTCATCATGTAAACTATTTTAAGATTGGAAAAGACCGTGTGGTGCAAACTTTAAAAGATGCAAGCCACTTCAAAGACTTAATGATCTATTTAGTTTCGTTGTTCTTTACTATGGCGGCTCTTGCCATCGTGATTTCTTTTGCTTTCATTTATGGATCACAAGAAATTCATATTGAGGCCGAACACAAACAAGCCATGTTTATCTTTATTCAAATTTTTGCGGCGGTAGGTGCCCTTGCCTTCGGAGTCATCCAAGATAGCATTGGTGCTAAAAGAACATTTAACCTCACACTTGTTCTGTGGCTTGTGACTTGTGCGTTGATTTATTTTGTACACGACCTCACAAACTTTGCCAATGCCACTCTTGGTAAAACTTGGACAGTCCAATGGGTTTTTGTGTTTATTTCTTCTCTTGCGGGAATGGGACTTGGTTCCACTCAGTCTGCTTCGAGAGCCCTTGTGGGTATCTTTAGTCCTGAGTCCAAATCGGGAGAGTTCTTTGGAATGTGGGGTCTTTCTGGTAAAATTGCAGCAGCTGCGGGACTATTTTTATTCGGTTACATCCAAACACTCGTAACTCTTAGAAATGCCTTCCTTGTGGTTGCTTTCTTTTGTTTTCTATCACTACTCATTAACTTGTTCGTAAATGAAGAAAGGGGAGTAGAGGCGGCAAACCGTTTTCAAGAAAAATCATGATAGTTGAAGATGAGGACGATTTTGAATTACACCAAAGCCAAAGAAATTTGGCTTTGGCTACCATTGATGAGCTTATGTTAACAAAGATGGATCTATTGGATGCAGAAAAAAAAGTGCCTCGTTTTATCAATAATGCACTTTCGTATTTAAAGAGAAAGTATGTGACAGAGGAGCAAACGATTTCGCAACTCCTCATCAGTCGGAGGGAAAAACAACAAAATTAAAAAGTGAGGTTCGTTTTGTTAGTTTGTATTGTAGTCCAAAATTTTTGTGATCATTTGTTTTTGATCTAGTTCAATATTACGTAGTTTGAATGCTGTTTGTTTCGAGATTTTACGTAACATCTTTTTGTAAGATCTCATGATATGTTTTTGTTTATCATAAGGAAGTGGATCTTTTTCATCATTCAAAACCATAGTAATGTCTGGTTCTGCTGGTTGTACTGGATCATTTGGCCAAATGGTATCGGAAGTAAGGGATCTATAGTATTCCAATCGAATATCTGAATTTGTATCTAACTTAGCTTCTCCCTTTTCGTCTTTGTCTGGGCTCTCTGATTTTGGAGAAGGGTTCACAAGTCTTCTCATTTCTTTTACGTGGATGGTTCCATCCGCATTCACACGGCGAAAAGTTAGGATGATTTTTTCTAGGTCGCTAAAGTCTTCTTTTGGATAAATATAGGCAATCCCATCGTATAAAAACACTGTCGGATAATCAATGTAAGACTGTCCTTGCGGGAGTTTGATTTCCAAGTAAGGTTTACCATCTTTATCTTTTTTATACAGTTCTTTGTGTTCATCAGGTGTATGTGCTAAGTATTGTGCTGCTGTTTTATCCACTCCCAAATCTTGGAGTTTTTTCATTTTACGCAAGTTCCCGATGATGTTTGCGTGGAGGGTGTCGATTTCGTTATCACCAAACCCGTTTTTTCTTTGAAGATCGATTTGTTTTCGGGTCTCGCGTTCCTTCAAGGTAGCAGATGCCGGTTTTTCAGCGTATAGGGCCGAAATTCCAAGTAGGAAGGAAAGAGCGATGGAGAATCGTAGAATCATGACGTACCTCAGAGATTTCTGTCTTTTATAGTATCGAATCCTTCCTTGTCGATTCTTGAATGGACTTACTCAGATTTTTATTTGTGAAAAAAATCGTGTGAAAGATTGGAAAAGGTCCATTTCCGCTTCTTTGGCTTTTGGAATGAGTCCTGTCAGTTGGATGTATCCATGGACAAGGGAAGGGAAATGACGTTCTTCCACCTTCACACCGGCAGATTGTAGGAGTTTTGCGTAGGTTTCCCCTTCTTCACGTAAGGGGTCAAAACCAGCAATTCCTATGTACGTGGGAGGAAGTCCTTTTAGTTCTTTGGAGTCAGCGAGAACCGGTGAGTTGTTGTGGAGGAACCTATCTTTTTGGTTCGGAAGGTAGTTTTGGATGAACCACCGCATGAGAGAACGTGTGAGGACATAACGTTCCCCAAAGAGTTCGTAAGTTTCCGATTCCTTTGAAGTATCTAACATGGGATAGAGAAGGGCTTGGAATATGGGAACGGGAACTTTGTCTTTTTTGGCTCTCAGACAAAGAGAAGTGGCAAGTAAGGCGCCTGCACTATCTCCACAAACAGCGATCGCATTTGGGGATCCTCCAAAGAGGTAGGCGGTGTTACGAACATACTGGTAAGCAAGCCATACATCATCATGGGCAGCAGGAAATGGATGTTCTGGTGCCAAACGATAATCCACAGCAATGACGATGCTCTTTGTGTAATGAGACATTTTACGACAGAAGTTATCGTGAGTATCCAAGTTGCCAATAGTGAGTCCTCCACCATGAAAGAAAAGGATGGTGGGAAGGTTTCTTTTTTGTGGATTTGCGTTGTAGACTCGGATAGGAATGAAAGAAGCGCTGGGAGTGGGAATGAGTTTGTCTTCGATGTGTGGGATCGGAAATTCCGGTTCATCGAAGATCCGCATTTGATCGCGGTAGTGCCGGCGTGCCTTTTCAGGACTCATTTGTTCCATTTTGGGAAGAAACCGCGCGATGTTACATGCCAATGCGCAATGCGGATCCAAAGCGCTAGTTTCCGGTTGGTTATTTTTCCGAACCAAAGTGGAAATCCAATGTTCTGGTAACGAAAAGACAAGTTGTGCGACTGATTTTTTGATACCTAACATTAAATAACCGATAATCGTTCTAATAACATTCTATAGATTAAAAACAAACCGTAACTATCTAATTTGCAGTAAGCTTTCAAATCCTCCAGAACACGTTTTTTTTCTTCGGCTGTCACCTGCTTTTTTATTAATCTTAAATATTGGTAGTTTGCATCTTGTCCTTCACGAATGGAAAGTCCTCCGTGACTTTCTGTGCTAAAACAAGGCAGTATTTCTTTCAGTGATGCTTTGCCATTTTGGCCGGGATGGTAGATCCAAAGTTTCTTAAAAGGCATCGCCAGGTCGATAAACAGCGATTTGACTCTCTCCCAAAACTCTAAAAACTCAGGAAAGGCTGCGGCTGTCTCTTGGATGATCAGTTTTTCAAAGAAATCACTGAAGGAGAAGATGGTAATCCCTTCCGGTAGGTCTTTTTGTAATTGGGCCAAAACAGGGAAACGGGGATCTGTTCCCAGGTCTTCATGTAAATAAGTTTTGTGAGTCAAGGTATCATTCTCTGTGTCCCAAATATGTAAGGAATAGAGATAGGGAATGTGTTGGAATGGCCTGGTATTCGGGTAGAGGGGGATGTAGGGATTGATGGACTCAAAATCTAAAAATGCTACAGTTTTTGTAACATTCGTTAGGTAATTTTCAAAAGTATTTCGATCAAAGTAAGTTTTTCCTGTTAGATGAGCCTGTTTTTGAATCTTTTGAATGGGTGTAAGTTCCGAATCGGGAACGGTTTCATACGAATGATAACCCAAGGCAAACCACTGTTTGGCTAGTTCGGAACTGTCTCGGAAGTCAAAGATTTCTTTGGCATTTTCTTTCCCTTCCGCACAATGGCTAGGGGACAAACAGGTTTTCAGAGATCGGCAACTGCGTTTGGAATCCAAGAAGGAAAACCGTACAGTTTGTTCGTTTGTTCTTTCTACTTCCTCTTGGAACTGCTTCCATTCTTCTTCACGAGTTCCCGCCTCCGATTCCATTCGGGGAGTTATGTCTTCTGTCAGTAAGTAGTCCTCTGGAGTGATTGAGTCCCCAGGGAAAAGATATTTGGTTTGGATGCGAATGAGTTTGTAGCCGACGATATTCAGTGACATTCCTTCCGCCACTTGTTTGTGAAAGTAAAAGGAACGGAGAATGTCTTGTTTGATAGAACCGATGGGACGAAAGTCCCAAAGAATCCAACCGTCCCTTTCCGGATCGTATTCTAAATACTCTACGGTCGAAACAAAATGTTTGTAACGAAGGTGAGCATGGAAGATGGACTTCTTTTCTAAAATCCATTCTTTCGTTTTTAGAAAACTTTCTTCTCTATCCATAGTTTTGTCTATGGTAGCTGAAGTTGGGAACTGGTTTCTACAAAGTTGGAGAAAATCTCCCCATTCCAAATAACCGCCGTAAGATGAAGAAGAGGGTTTGGGGACTATGCCTTCTTTTACTAAATGGAAAGCATTGTTACATCTTAGGTACTGTAAAAACTGAGACTTGGTAACGGGTGTAACCGGTTGATCAAACAAATTGATACAAGTCTTCCCAATGTTTTGTATAGGATTGGAAGTTTTTTTTCCAACCTTCGGAAGTTGAGACAAGAGCTTCAGGAGAGAGGACAAAAAATTGGAAGAGGGCATTTTGGTTTGTAGTTCTCACTCGGTATTCGTCGCCCACTTTTTCAAAACTCGCACCTTCCAAATATAATTTCCAACGGTCTTCAAAATCAGGATGAATTTGGAAAGGAATTTCGACTTCTGGATGTTTTGTAAGAAGCAGTGGATGAAAATTTAGATCTTGGTTTGTAATTTTAAGATTGGATTGGAATTCTTCTTTGGATTCTTTTTTGACAATGATTTTGGGAAGGATAAACCGACGTAAGGATTTTTTCCCACGGTCATAAGCAAGTAGATAGAAGTCAGTTGTATTTTTGCGAACGAGTCTGTAGGGTTCGATGGTTCTTTCTTTTACGTCATATCCGTATTGGATGGTGAGGGCCCTTTTGTCTTTGATGGCTTGGAGGATTTTTTCTGTATGGGAAGAGTCGAGAATTTCTTCCGATATAGATTCTTCCATCGGTTGTTTTGCAAATTTGGGAATGAGATCCAAATGATAAGAAAAAAGTTTTTGAGAAAGGCTCAATCCTTCCTGAGTGGGTTCAGTGGAAAACAAAACACGAGATAGATATTCTAACTCTTCTTTGGTGAACTTAAGAGTACGATCTATAGATTCTTTCTCTAAATAATAAGGGAAAAAATCTTCAGATTGGTAACCAAACTGAGCTACTTTTATATTGAATCCAAGGCTTTTGAGTTGGTTCAGGTCGCGGTAGAGTTTTTTGCGATCTGATTCCGTGTCCTCATTTTTATAGAACCTGGGCATTATGTTACGAAACTTTTGGAAACTAATCCCTCTCGGTTCACGGAGGAGATTGAAAAGTAGTGCAAAGAGACGAACCTCCGTCTCATTCATTTTTTTCACTTCAATCATGGGGAAGTCTTCAAAAGAAGTCATATCTTCCCAAATTGTTTGTTTTTTTGATTCCGAAAAGTAGAAAATGAAAAAAACTGGAAAAGAATGCGATTCATCGGACTCCTTCTTAGTCTCTCCCTATTTCTACAATGTGCAACTTATTGGAAAAATCGTAAAAATGATTTCCAGGATATTGTGACTGTTGGTGCCGAAACACCCATGTACGGAGCAGCAGTTAAAGTGGGTCCACTTCCTATTGGAGTTCTTTTCCAAGGTGGGGAATCCGAGATGGGGAAAAAAGATTTGGGTCGAGGGATTGGACTTAGGGGAGGCCAGTTCGGAAGCTACCACTCCCAACAGCTCGTCTTTGGTATATTAGGCGGTGAGAGTTTCCATTCGGGCCTTCCCACAATGGACGCCAAAGGAAATTGGCTCGTGGATAAAAAGGGAATCCCTCTTACCAAAGAGGAAAGGGCCAATGTAAAAAGTTATAAGATGCGGTATTATTCTTATTGGTATGATCCAGTGAAAGATCGTAAAAAAAGAAAAAAAGAACATTTTCGTCGTGAGTTAACTTACGATTTGGTGGCGGCAACAGGACAAAAAGAATTTTTAGTGTATCTTCCTCAAGAAGACCAAAAACCATTCGGGTATCCCCCTGGTTTTTCTTGGAATGTCGAATTGGCTGCTGGTATTTATGGAGGTGCGAGACTTGGATTCAATGTGGCAGAAGTTTTGGATTTTTTGTTGGGATTCACCACCGTTGATTTGTTAGATGATGACGTGGAAGGAAAAGTCAAACCAAGTTTCCCTGGTTTTCCTTTTCCCGCGCCAACCGATACGGAAACAGAGTCTCCATCAGAGGAATGATTCTATAGTTTGAAGTCTTTGGCTGTGATTTTGTTTTTTGGATCAAATGTGAGTTTCAAAAACTTTTCTACTACATCTGGTTTTTCTTTCAAAGTGTAGTATTGTTCTGGAACATCACGATCTTCTGCAAAATACCATACCATAACGGTTCCGCTAGGATCAGATGTTTTTTCAGTAGATTTTCCAAGAACAGCTTCTGTTTTTACCAAACCATCCCCGACTTTAATCATATCGATTTCCAATTTACGAAGTGCTGTGTGTGGATGGACTTTAGTGCTTCCTGCTTGTACTTTGTTTCCAGAGGAACAGGAAACTAAGAATAGAACCGAAGCCAATGTGCTGAGTATCAAAAGTTTTTTGATCATATACCCTTACCTTAAGATGGACTAAACAAAGATTCTACAGGATGGGATCAGGGTTGGCAAGTGATATCTTTTCTCTTTCTTCATCGATTCTGCCCATTTTTCCCAAAATCTTTTTGAAAAATGGAATGGTTAAAAACACAAGGCCGATCTCCAAAAATCCAAAAAAGAAAGAGAGGGCAGAAAAACTATAAGTCGGTGGCAAAATTGATTCAAAGACCATTTGCATCTGTACAGAGACAACAGGCCCTAACATAAATCCAAGCGAACCCACACCGGTAAAGGCTGACATGGTCGTTGCCGTAAGGCCAGGTTTTGACATTTTACTGGCAAGCATCATGGAAGGAACAAACATCACACCTGCACCAATCCCGCAAATGAGTAAAAAAGTAAATAGATACCAAAACTCATTTGTAGTTCCCGAAAGCCCTAAAAAGATTCCATAAATGGTCGATCCTACTAGCACTAAAGGCAAAACGCCTGTTTTGCGAGAGAGGAGGGCTGATGGATAAGAAAGTAAACTCATAGGAAAGAGGACCAGTCCTAAAAACACGCCGAGCATACCTGGATGAAATGCCAAAGTTTCCCGTAAATGGATATTGAAAGAAGAAATAATAAACCCAACAGTAAAACGATCGATGAAGTTGAATAAAAATGGAACAAACAAAAATGGATTTTCGAAGATGGCGACTTTTAAGTCACTTAACTTAAAGTCTTTGATTCTATGAATACCTTTGTCCTTTAACATAAGCAAACTCATCAAACCAACAAAGATTAGAATTCCTGAACCGACGTAAAATGGCAGAAGTGGATTTTTTCTTCCGAGAATTCCGAGTGGCATTCCGAAGGCACCACCAAGGGATAAAAACATCCCTGTGATTCCCATAAGAATTCCTTTACCATAGTAACGTTTGTTCTCTGGATCATTTTCACGATCGGCTGCCGAGCTAAGTAGGAGTCCAATGATGAAGATATGAGCTGCTCCCTCAAGGAACCTTAAAGAAAGAAAGAGTCCCATATCGGTGACAATCGTGAGTAGATAAAAAAGTCCTGCGTCCAAAAAACAGAAAAAACTAATGAAGTACTTTCTGTTTTTAAAACGGTCAGATATGATTCCCGCAATCGGAGCGAAAAGAAAGGATCCTAACATGGGGATACTCGTGAAATAAGCTACATCCCAGTTGGATCCAAGTAAACGATCCTTAACTACATCCTTTACTACCGGTACAATCATTGTTACCGGTAACATTGATAAAAAAACTAAAGTTACTAAAGTATACGGGAATCCCAAAAATTAACCTGCTGGCAGTAGAGTCTGATAACGATCCATTCCAATATTTTCTTTTAAATCGGAATCGAGTTCAATGAACAAAAACTTATTCAAATCAAAAGTGGCTTTTGCCTCTTCCAATAGTTCTGCTTTTTGTGAATCGTTCAAAGGGAGGGTATCCAGGTTTTGGCGATAGATTCCTTTGAATGCCATAAGATCTTCGATTTCAGGAAATTCATAAAATGCAGTTCCTTCATTCCCTTCCAATTGGAAAGTTTTTGCTACTACTTTTTTGATGGACTGCCCACCAGAAAGATCTCCCAAGTAACGGACGTAAGCCTGTGCGACTAGAAGTTCTGGTTTGGTTTCTGCTATCTTTTTGATATGGTCAATATACGACTGTGTAGCTTTAGATACGACACCACGGAGTTTTGTATTAAATTTCTTTTGAAAACTAGTGATATCTTCTTTCAGAGCTTCCTCACGGAACAAAGTAGGAAAATAAAGTTTGGAAAGGATCGGGTTGTCTTTGTTCTGGCGGTAGAGTTCTTCCATCACTCGGTATACAGCAAGTAGGCTTTCTAATTGGTAAGTATAGGTTTGGGCATCAAGGCCCCCTCTAAAAATTGCCCGGAGATAAGGGACCTTTTCGGTTTCTTGGTGTTTTTCAGCGGTTCCTTCTCGTAACATCATTGCTATGGACATAATGGCTCCTCGTTTCTTTATATGAGAATCAATCTCATATATGACACTACCCTGACAATCGCCAGACCTGTCAAAGAAAATTATAGGGAATCTTCCTGGGTGGGAGAATTCCAAAATTCGAGGGGGGTGTTTGCCCTTTGTTCTGGATAGAGAAAGTAAGAGAGAAAAAAAACCAGAATGGAAACCAGAATTCCAATGGTCGCAAGAACCACGTCCTTGCCCACTTTGCGGAAGGTGTCGAGGTAAGGAAGGTCCTTGTAAGTGATGACGTTCAAAATGATCTCCCTACCGGCAAGGAGGCCGAGAAAGGCCCAGGTAGTGGACATGGGGACATTACTTATGTACTGGAAAAAAAATAACAAACTACCATACACCAAATCAACGATGGTGGCGGCCTTGGCCCACTGGATGTCCGACTTTTCAGAGACCACTCTTTGGATGGTTCCCCCATTTGTGCGGATGATGATAAGGAGTGCTACAATCAGAATGAATACTGCTGTTAAGAATTCAATCAGTCCCAACTGGCGGGGTAAAAAGACTGCGATATTGGCTGTGTCTTGGAGTAACCATGCCACCCATAAATACATAGTGGAAAGCCATTGTAACTGGGACCACCTTCTTTCCGTTACTGGGTCTGGAGTGTGGACTTCATGGTATTCGTGGGGATCTACTTTTACAAGAATCGCCCAAACCACAATGGCCACAAGAAAGGCAAGGCCATATCCAAAGAAGGATTTGGTTAACATTTGATCAATGCTTTTTCCACCAAACAATCCTAAGACGAGAAAGGTTGTGGAAACGGGAGCTCTTAGTCTTGTGATGACTACAAGTAATACGGGAGCGAGTAGTTGGAGTAGGTTGAATTCTTTAGTTTCGGGAATGGAATCTAGTCTATGGAAGTGGATTTCACCACCATGCAAAAACCAAGCAAACAAATGAACTAAAAATAAAAGGCCACCGAAGACGAGAATCTTTTGGAGCCAGTGGACCGATTTTTTACTCTCGATAAAGGTTCCGATGGTTTGGACTGCATCGTTTCCGGCCACAGAGAACGATGCAATCGCAAAGGAAAACCATCCTAGATAATACCGAGGAAACCCCAGGAAATAACCGGCACAGATTGTAAAAACCAAAAACAGGGCAAAAACAAAGAATCGAACTTGGTCTTTTTTTGTTGGGTGCTGGTAATCTATTTCCTGGTTAGGGCTCATGCATTCATATAGTGTTTCGCATATCTCTCGGTAATTTCCTTGCGGTCGAAAAGAATAAACACGTCTGTAGTACCAAAAACAGAATCCAGTGCAGGAATTCCACAGATTTTAGCACCCACTCGAAGGTATCCTTTCAAAAGTGGAGGGATATTTTTGGAGATCGTCTTAGGATCTTCTACGTGAAAATTAGCATCAAATCCCGGAAGGACAAAGTCAGGATTTGGATACACACGAAATTCTTCAGGAGCAATCGCTTCTTTCGCTTTTAAAAATCCGTAAGATTGTGAAGCAACTCCTGCATCAGTTGAGTGAATGGATCCGCAACCCATCAAATAACGAACATTATGTTTGTTCATGAATTCAGCAAGGCCTTGCCAGAGGAGTGAAATCACCGAACCATCTCGGTATTCAGGGTGGACACAAGAACGTCCTACTTCTGCAATTTCATCTGGTAGGTTATAAATAGATGTGATATCAAATTCGTTTTCACTGTAAAAACCAATTCCGTTTTTTGCATTTTGACGTGTTAAAATACGGTAGGTTCCTACAATTTTTTTGTCATCTGTAGATTTATCGATAACAATTAGGTGATGGCAGTACAAATCGTACTCATCTCGGTCTTTACGAGTTGCAGAAGATTGTGGCAGACCTTCTCCCATTTCTAAGTTAAACACTTCATAACGGAGTGCAAGTGCTCTTTCAATTTCCAATTGGTTTTCAGCTAAACGAACTTCTAAGATTCGTTCTGTTTTGTTGATTGTATTTGGTTTCATCGGATTCTATCCTCTTGTTTATCTTGCCTATAAGGTAAAATGGATCGGTTACGACAATGTGACAATAAGGTGAAAATCAGTTTGCTTCGTCGGTTGTTGTCACATTACAAATTGGTGACAGAGATTGTGATGTTAGACTCCGATACAAAGAATATTCAATCGAAATATTTTTCTGATCCTCAGTTGGAAGCACTGCTAAATATCCATTAAACGAACATGGTTCTAGACCCGAAACGGAAGTAGTAAAAGCCGGATGATACTTTTGATTGAAAACTAAAGTCTCCCCTTTTTTTAAAAAATCAAATTCAACGTGATCTGGTTTCCATGTTTTTGGAACATACTCTTGTTTGGTGGAGAGAAGGTAGAATTCGCCTTTATAATCTTTATCGCCTATCGTTTGATTCGTAAAATAGAAAGTTATATTTTCATAAATATCATTCGTCGATAGGTTTGCCTTTAGTGCAGGCAACATTTTGGAATCGGAACCATAATTGGGAACGGTCGGAACAGTGATTGGATAGTGATTTTGATTTTGGATAGAAACCTTAGGCAAAGGAAGAATAAAAATTTCAGAAAGAAACTTGGTATTCATTCTCCTTGTGTCTTGCGCATGAAGCAGCAAACAGAGTATAGTTACTATACCGAATCCTTTATGAAATTTTTTAGGAACCAGATTCCCAAGGTTTTGAAATCCTACCGCCAAACACCAAATATATAAAAATACAGCACTAAGACTCCATCTAGGATACACTCGTTCTAAGGAATAAATTGGTAGGTGTTCCAAGATTGCTGCGGGTGAGTAGGTGGAAGTATTTCCGGCCATCAGCCATAACACAAGTACTAGGAGAAATAGAACAGAAACCATCTTTTTCTTATTCAGGAGGAGCAGAGGGGAAAGTAGGAGGGGAACTTGGCCTAGATAATTTCCATACTCCCAATACCGGTATTGCATTTGGGATAGAGATTGGGCAAGTAATGGATGTTGAGAGGATCCAAAAAAAATAGGATAGTAGTCTTTCCAATCTAACGAAAATTGGTCTGCGACAAAATACCTACCCGCGGAATGGATGAATTGGTACATGGGGAACCATTTGACGGCGAGAATTCCTAAAACAAAGAGTGAGAGTTTTGCCAATCGCCAGATCGAGTTTCTGGGTGAATCGGAAAGATACACTTCTCTGATTCCCAAAAAGAAAACAAGGAATGCTGTTTGGGAAAGGGGGTAAATACTTCCTTCGGATAACAAAATATAGGTGATGGTGACAATTAAAATGGCAACGGCCCCATTTTGTTTTTTAGTAAAACTAAGAATGTAAAATACAAGAGCCGGTAAAAATAGTCCAGGGATTTGGTTTAAGTGGCCGGCATAGAATTTTTGAAATACAAATCCAGAAAATTGAAATATCAATGTGAAAAGTATAGAAGCCAAAACATTTGATTTTGTATAAATCCGAAAGGAGTGGAAATTGAGAATTCCAGATAAGATAAAGTAAAATAGAAAACTAATCTTTAGTGCGGTGAGTGTGGGAAAAAAAAGAACAAACAGATGGGTGAAACTTGCCATTTTGCTCGTTGGGTTTTCCCAGACAGGAAACCCAGCTCCATAATACGGATTCCATAATGGGAAGATGGTACCAAATTCTAAGAAGGATTTTCTTAAGAATTCGACATGGAAACTATACATATCCCAGTCGAATCGACCATAGAGGTTATCGTTTAAGAATAAATCCTTCGTATTCCAAAGGTAAAATAGAAAAAAGAGAAGGAGTAAGGCAAAAGGCCTAATGCGCTTCATCCCAGTTACCGCCAAACTTCCCTTGGGCGACAATGGGAACTTTTAGTTTCATTGCAGATTCCATTTCCTCTTTGGCCATTTGGTAGAATTCTTTTTTTTCTTTTGGATCTACTTCAAATACTAACTCATCATGGACTTGGAGGATGAGTTTGGAACGAAATGATTCTTTTTTGATTTTGTTTTGGATCTGAATCATCGCGAGTTTGATCATATCCGCAGAAGTTCCTTGGATGGGAGAATTGATGGCGACACGTTTGGCAGCTTCACTGGCCATTTTATGTTTGGAGTGAATGTCTGGAAGGTAACGCCGACGACCAAGTAGTGTTTCTACATAGCCGTGTTCTTTACAAAACTCAACAATTTCTTCCATATAGGTTCCCACACCTGTGTATGTGGCAAAATATTTTTCAATGAATTCTTTTGCTTCTTTACGACTAATCCTTAAGTTGTTGGAAAGTCCAAAGGAAGTGACCCCATAAATCACAGAAAAGTTAACCACCTTCGCTTTATTTCGCATATCGGGAGTTACTTGGTCTTCTGGAATTCCAAAAAGGCCGGCTGCGGTTCGTTTGTGGATATCGGCTCCTGATTTGTAAGCATCCATCATTTGAGGATCATTGGCAAAGTGGGCCATAATTCGGAGCTCAATTTGGCTATAGTCTAGAGATAGGATTTCAAATCCTTTTTTTGCAATGAATCCTTTTCTGAGTAACCTTCCCTCTTCATCTTTGATGGGGATGTTTTGTAAGTTGGGGTTAGTGGAGGACAACCGACCTGTGGCCGCAATGGTTTGGTTGTAACTTGTATGGATTCGACCGGTTTTGGGATTAATAAGTGTGGGTAAAGTGTCCGTATATGTGGATTTGAGTTTGGAAAATTTTCGGATCTCTAACAAATGATCGATGATGGGGTGTGTGCCCTGAAGAGATTCCAATACAGAATGGTCTGTGGAGTATCCAGTTTTTGTCTTTTTATCCGAGGGAAGTCTTAAGTCTTCAAATAAAACAGTTTGTAGTTCTTTCGTTGAGTTGATGTTAAATGGTCTTCCCGCAAAAAAATGGATATTTTTTTCCTGTTCTTTGATTTTTGCCTCGAAGATTTTAGAAAGAGATTCGAAGTATCCTGGTTCGACCGCGATCCCTTCAAATTCCATATCGGCGAGTGTGAGTAACACAGGCATTTCAATCTCAAAAAAAAGTTTTTTATGAATGCCTTCCTCCATTTTTGGAGAAAGTACATTATGAAGTTGTAAGGTAATATCTGCGTCTTCGCAGGCATATTCGGAGACTTTTTCGGGGTCAATGTCGTATAGGTTTTGTTTTTTTTTGCCTGTGCCAACTAACTCTTCATAAGTGATGGTTTTGTAATCCAAATAATCGACGGCCATATCGTCCATATTATGACGACGTTCTCCAGGATTTAAAAGATAAGAGGCAAGCATTGTATCAAAGTAAATACCTTCAAGTTCCAAACCGTAATTACGAAGTACTAACAGATCGTATTTGATGTTTTGTCCAATTTTTTTCCACTTAGGGTCAGTTAACATTGGTTTCAAAACAGCAAGTCCTTCTTCTGGTGTTGGGAGGAGGTGGCTATAAATAGATTCTGGATGAGAGAAGGCGATATAATAACCAACACCGGGTTCCTGGGAAAAAGAAACCCCTAACAACTCAGCAAGCATGGGATCAGAAGATGTGGTTTCTGTATCCACAGAGATGGGTTTCTTCGGATCTAATTTTGCGACTATCTTTTTAAGATCATCTAAAGTCTGGATTCGTTTATAACTCTTTTTCTCTACCGCAGAACCTTTGTTTGGTTTAGAGTCTGTTTCTGCAGTCGCTGATCCTTCTGTAGTTTTTTTTCCTTTTTTCCCCGTAGTCGGTTCGGGGCTTACTTCTTTGTTATCCCCATCGCTAACAATCGGGATTCCCGCTTGTTTGGCAAGGTCGCGGTGTAGGACATTATACCCTTCGTCTTTGAAGTATTGCACCTTAGCCGGTTCATGATAGTTGGGTACCTTTAAATCAGATTTTTTAATATCTAGTTTGAGGTTTGTCACTATGGTTGCGAGTTTTCTGGATAAAAATGCATTTTCTTTATCAGCGGCTAGTTTATCAATGAGGGATTTGTTTTTAACTTGGTCTAGTTTTTTGTAAATGGTTTCTAGGTTTCCAAATTCTTGGATGAGTTTGGCTGCTCCTTTTTCTCCCACACCTTTGACACCGGGAATGTTGTCGGAGGCATCACCGAGAAGCGCCATATAGTCGGTAACTTGTTCTTTGGTGATTCCAATATTTTTTTCTACCCACTCAGGGTCGATCTTTTCAAATTCGGAAACACCACGTTTCCCACGTAACATGTGTATGTTTTTGTCAAGAACTTGGTATAAGTCTTTGTCACTGGATAAAATAACGATCTCTTCAAAATCTTTTGCAAATTTTTTACACAAAGATCCAATGATATCATCGGCTTCAATTCCATCCAATTTGTACATGGGGAATTCCAAAGCCTTTAACATTTCATAGATTTTGTGAATTTGAGGTTTTAGATCCTCAGGCATTGGTTTTCTATGGGCTTTGTAGTCCTCATACAAATCATTTCTTTCTAGTCTTGTGCCCGGGTCGAATGTGAAAGCAATATGAGATACTTTTTCATCTTGCAGGAGTTTGAATAACATCCTCCAAAATCCGAAGATAGCACCACTCGGAAGTCCTGTTTTGGAGTTGGTGAGGTTGGATGCAGCGAAGGCAAAATAAGCTCGGAAAGCCAAGGCATGGCCATCAATGATCAGTAGTCTTCCACTCATGTTCCTTCTCCGTACAAAGTATCTCCTAAAAAGGAATAATAGATTAGTTTTGTTTTTTCAACTGTTTTGGTAACAGAAAATCGTTTGACTGAAGTTTTGTTGAAAATTCCGAACTTGGTTCGTAATTCTTCGGAGCCAACGAGTTTATCTAGGCCTAAGGCAATGTTCTCTGCATCTCCCACCGAACAAACGTAAGCCCCTTCATTATGATCCAACATTTCTCCAATCCCACCACCATTTGTGGCAACAATCGGAAGGCCTGAGGCCATAGCATCTAAAACAGAAGTCCCAAGTCCTTCTTCTTTGGAAGTGAGTGTGAAGATATTAAATAAAGAAAGTAGAGCAGGGATATCTTTGCGATAACCAGTAAAAATCACTTTGTCGGTGATTCCCAATTGTTCGGCCTGGTTTTTGAGTTTGGTTTCCAGTTTTCCATCACCTATGATCATTAGGCGGAAGTCAACGTTAGTTCTCATCTTTGCTATTGCGTTGAGTAATGTTTCTTGGTCTTTGTGGTCCACAAGGGCTGCCACATTTCCGATCACAATGCATTTTTTGGGAATATGAAATTCTTCTCTTAAGTATTCATGAGGGACGGATTTCGAAAATCTTTTTAAATCAATTCCCGAATAAACTGTGATGATTCTTTCTGGAGCAATTTTACTTTCCATCATCACTTCTTTGATCTTTTGGGAAACCGGCAAATAATAGTCGTTTGCTGGATGTTGGTACTTCCATCTAGAAAAAAAACTGGATTTTGGTTTGAAGTCCACTCTACGAGATACAATGAGAGGGATGTTTAAGTGGTTTCGTTTGGCAAGTAGGGCGAGCGTATGTGCATGGGCCGTATGTGTATGAATTAATTTTACATTTTTGGAAATACAGAGAGAGCGAATATTCTTATATGCCTTTCTATCCCATTCCCCGCGCATTTCGATGGGAACAAATTCATATCCATTTTCTTTGCATTTGGTTTCTAAAGGAGAGCCAGGTTGGCCTACAATGATTTGTGAGATTTTGAAAGTAGCTAGTCCTTGGACTAAATAATAAAGCTGTTGTTCTCCACCGCGCCATTCGCGGGAAGTATTGATATGAAGGATCAAATTATAAGTGTTTGGAACGGTCGTATTCGAGAGCGATGATGGAGCCCATAACTTTGAACCCCGCCGGAGCTTCGTCTACCATTCCTTCTCCGTGAAACATTACTTTAACGGAGTCCATCATGGCATTGATAATTTTCAATCCTTTTCCCATGTTCTTATGTTTTTGGCCTGAACCATTATAAGGAAGGGTGTCCGGTTTTTTACTTTGGTGGTTTTTGATGTGGTCGAGAAAGGTACTAAAACATTGTGATTGGTTTGATCTAAGCAGGTCTTTGTCTGTGTCGGGAAGGGAACCTTCTTCCGAAAGGCCCGATCCATAATCCAAAATATAAAGAGTGAATTTTGAGGAATCGATTCGCCAACGACAGATGATGGTTTCGTCACAGTGACAAGAAACATTGGCACTCACCGCATTGGTAAGCGCCTCGTCGGCTGCCAGTTCAATGTGCATGATATTGTCTGCGCTAAACCCATTGTCTTCTAGGGTGCGTTTGAGCTCGGTTCGGAAATGTCTGACAGAGGACATATCGGGTGGTAGGAACATCGCATACGATCCTACAGACGGGCATAACAAATAAGGTAAAACTTCAGATGGTGCTGTCAATGTCCGCCTTGTCCCCCCGCTTCTGTTTATATTACACGAAAGAGAGGGAGAAAAAAAGTCAAAAATCCTTTAAATGGGAACAGTAAGGGAAAAAAATTCCTAAACCGTGATTCCCAAGGCCAAAGCGAGCTGTTCCATCCGTTTGACAAGTTTCTCTTGGCCAAGAAGGCTAAAGAGGATGGGCAGTTCTAACCCGTGGGATTTCCCCGTAGTGATGGCTCGAATTGGCATAAAGAGGGTTCTTCCCTTTTCTCCAGTCGTTTCTCCCGCCTTTGTCATGGCTTCCTTGTATTCATCGGGAGTCACTAAGGCATGGGCTTTGACATATTGATAAAAAGCAGAAACCACAGCTTTGCCGTTTCCTTCTAAAACCAGTTGTTTGGCCTCATCATTTTCAAATTGGAGATTTTCTAAAAAGAATTCTTCGATATAGGGCGGGGCTTGGATGAGGCGATCCAAATACACACGAACGGAATCCAAAATGGAAAGGAGTTGTGGATTGGTTCCTGACTTAAAGGTTTCTGGGATTTGGCAATCTTTGAGAAATGGTTCGAGTTCCTTTCCTAAAGTTTCAATGTTTACATCGCGAATGTATTTATTCGACATCCAATTGAGTTTTGATTTAGGATTTAAATATTCTGCAAGTCCAAGAAGGGATAACTTATTAAAATCAACAGTTTCCTTTTCTTCTTCTTTTAGTTTTTTAAATACATCAAAGGTCGCAGGGGATTTGGAGCAGCGTTCCACATCAAAGACGGAACAAAGTTCTTCGTCACTCATGTATTCTTTCCCATCGGGAGAAGTCCAACCGAGTAGGGCCATATAATTTCGCATGGTATCACTGGAATAACCGAGATCACGAAATGCAAGAACCGATGTGGCACCCGCACGTTTGGATAGTTTTTTCCCATCGGTTCCAACGATTTCGCTAGCATGAGCAAAACGAGGGAGAGGAAAACCAAAGGCTTCAAAGATCAATATTTGGCGCGGTGTGTTGGAGAGATGTCCCACTCCCCGAATCACGTGTGTGATTTTCATAAGAGCATCATCGATCACCACAGCATAGTTATACGAAGGAAATCCATCCGATTTGACTATGATAAAGTCACCAATGAGTTTGGATTCAAACTTTACCTTTCCTTGGATCATATCGTCTACGATCACAATTTTATGCGGAGTTTTGAACCTTACCGTGAAAGGAATTTTATTCTCAATTTGGGATTGGATTTCGGCATCTGTTAAATCCGAACATTTTCCATCATAAATATAAGGAATTCCCATCGCATCGGCTTGTTTTTTTTTGCCGTCCAGTTCCTCTGCGGAACAAAAACAACGATAAGCTTTTTTATCAGCAATCAGTTTGTCTGTGTATTCTTTATAGATAGGAATTCTTTCGGACTGAGTGTACGGGCCGTTCGGACCACCCACTCCAGGACCTTCGTCCCATTCCATTCCGAGCCATTTTAAAGATTCCAAGATGATTTTGAAAGAGGCTTCGGTGGACCGGTCTTGGTCCGTGTCTTCGATACGAAGTAAAAACTTTCCTTTTTTGGCTTTTGCGTATAAATAATTGAATAGGGCGGTTCTTGCTCCTCCTACGTGGAGAAATCCCGATGGGGATGGGGCAAAGCGAGTTCGAACTTCTGTCATTTCATTTCCTCTTTGAGTAAAAAATCTCCGATCCGCTTGTAACCAAAAGGTTCTTTTGTTTTGGAACTGAGTCCATTGGTATACGGCGGAACAAAGAATAATTGTGTATTATTATCTTTATAGATAAGTTTGAAAAAAAGTTTATCAGATTCTGTTTCGTTCCATTCATAACGAAGTTGTAAATAGTCGTAATGATTCGAAACATTTTCCGATTGGATAGTATTGTTTGTTTGTTTGGTAAAAACAGTGGAAGAGGAAAAAAATTCCATACTTCCCAAACTATGTGACCAACGGTTATCACCACCAAGTGTGGAACGAATTCCTTCTTCGATGAGTTGTCCTGTATCTCCACCTAATTCAAAAATGTCGAACTCTTCGATTTGAGTTTTGTTTTCTATTGTAATTGTTTTGTTTTCCAATAACGCAGAGAGAGTGGATCCTTTGGTTTCTGAAGCGTAGGATTCGGTATAAACAAAAAGAATTCGTTTTTCGGATTCTTCTTTTTTAAATTTTCCAACTTTTCTGTTCCAAATGATTTTATAAGATTCAAAAGGTTCGTTTCCGAATTCAGCTTTTACGTTTGATAAAAAATGATTGTCGTAAGCAAGGAAACTGAGCTCAATTTTCTCTGCATATCCGGTAGATTTTCCAGGTTCCCATTCAATGAATCGGAAGTGAGAAGACCCTTCTTTGAAAAAGGATGGGTTCATTTTCCGAGGAGATTTAATATATAAAACAGAAGCGGGAATTTCTGAAATTGGATCTCTAATGATGAGTGATTTCAGGTTCTGGCAGTTGGATCCAGAAAAAAAAATCAAGATACAAAAAAGCCAATAGAATCGGGAGTATTCTTGAGTTTCTGGGGACATAGATCAGTGTGTATCGCCAGTCTAAAAAGGGAAAACCGCTTGACAAGTCAATTCACCCCATCCCTGTGTCATTTGGAACCATGAAGAACGAAGAACAGTATCCTAAACGCCCCTTTGAAGACCAAGTGAATGATGACCAAAGGAAATACTCTCGCTACGTATGCGATTCGAGAGCCATTCCGCAAGAAATTGATGGTCTAAAACCTGTTCAACGAAGGATTCTTTGGGCGATGTGGAACTCGGATGCAAGAAACCGTCACACCAAAACTGTAAAAGTTGCCGGTCTTGCCATGGGATACCACCCACATGGAGATCGTTCCATCCAAGACGCACTTTCTCAAATGGCGCAAGACTTTGCTTTTGCGAATAACTATCCTTTAGTTCATGGAGAAGGAACGTTCGGTGACGTTTTAGATCCGAATGCAATTGCCTCTCCTCGGTATACAGAAGTAAAACTTTCTGACTTTGCAAAGGATTTAGGATTTTTTGAAAGTCTACCAGACATTGATTATGTAAAAAACTACGATGAAACAGAAGACGAACCCATTCACTTTGTGGGGAAAGTTCCAGTAGTTCTCTTAAATAATATCCAAGGGATCGCAACGGGATTTCGTTGTTTCATTCCTGCACACAAACTGAGTGATGTAATCGATTCCCAAGTAACCTATCTAAAAACAGGGAAACCAAAAAAGGTCACACCGTGGTACAAAGGGTACGGTGGAGAAGTGAAGTTGTCCAAAAATGACAACGGAAATACAGTGATGTCCACTACTTTTGGTTTCAAAAAAGATGATGGGAAGTTGTTTCTTGTCGACTCACCCATGAACTGGAACCGCGAAAAAGTAGTTAATTATTTAGATGATCTGATTGAAAGAAAAGACAACTGGCTAAAAGACTATGTGGATCATTCCAGCCAAACCTTTAAAATTGAACTCATTGCCAAAAAAGGTGAAGAACCTTCTGAAAAAGAAATCAAAGAACTTTTTACAAAAGAAAACAATGAAGTGCTTACTATCAACGTAATCACTCATGAAGGAAAACTTCGTAACTTTGTCCCAGAAGAAATTATCAAACGGTTTTGCGATTTTAGAAAAACCCACCTCATTCGTCGTTTCAAACGATTGGCAGGACTAGAAAAAGAAAAGATTGATCGTAACTCGGAACTCATTCGATTCATTAAAGAAAGATGGAACGAAAAAGTAACAGGAATTAAATCCAAAAAAGAATTTGAAGATAAATTGAAGGCCGCTAAGTTCATTTACTTCGAATGGTTGAGTTCCATTCCTGTATACCGAATGACTTTGGAAGAAGTTCGCAAATGTGAAGATGCCATTGTAGAAGCAAAAACCAAATACACAGAATATACAACTCTGCAAAAAGATGATAAAAAACTCACCGGTTTTATGACCGATGAACTTGATGAACTGAAGAAAAAATGGGATCCGAAATAATCAATTATGGCTCAAAAAACTGAAAAAACCTCAGGAAATTCGCGAAATTTTAAGAAATTATCGAATGTAGAACACGTTCGGATGCGGACAGGAATGTGGCTTGGCCAAAACTCTTTGTCCACATTCGAACAACATTTTTTTACCAAAGATAGTGCCGGTACGTACGACATTGTGCACGAAGAACTTTCTGACATCCCCGCCAAACTGAAATGTTTGGACGAAGCTTGTATGAACTGTGTGGATGAATATAGAAAGAACTTAAACGACAAATCCATCCCTGAAAAAGACAAGATGAACAAACTCATCATCCAATTGTCTACGGATCGCAAACGGGTTACCATCCAAGACAATGGCCGCGGGATTCCTGCTGACAATGCGGAAGGTGTGTACCTCCATTTGATGTATGGAGAAAATTTTGATGATAAAGCCAAAGAAGACCATGTCGCAGGACAAAATGGTGTGGGGATCTCTCTGGTTCGTATGGTCTCTTCATTCTTTCGTGTGAAGACCATCAATGGTGGCAAAGCCTACAAAAAAATGTTTAGCATCCATGATGATGTAAAAAAGGTCGTCCGTAGTTTTAAATTATCCAAAGAAGATACAGAACGTGTGTTTTTATACTTCGATGAACATGGAACTTTTGCCGACTGTCCACTTTTATCCGCAGACCAAATCAAACAACTAAAAGCACCTTGTGACAAAACAGGGATGAGTGCTGTTGTAGAAGCGGCCAAAAAAGAAGATCACGGAACGACTGTTGAGTTCGAACTTAATTCTGCTTACTTTAACAACCTAGACACATCTTTTAACATCAATTTGGTGAAACAATACTTACAAGACATAGCCATGTCTAACCCTGGTTTGGAAGTGGTGTTCATCCACAAAACAGGAAAGGAAAAATATAAATTTAAAAAAGGTTTTGATGAAATTTTTAGTAACTCCGAAATGGTTTACTACAAATTAGATTATACTGATAAAACCTCTGCTTCCCAAATCAATATGGACACTTACGTAGTTGTAGGCCAAAACAAAACCCTCACTTGGGTAAACTCGATTTTTTGTCCACAAGGTGGGTCGGCCATTGAGTATTTGGAAAACAGGTTATGTGATGAGGTTCGTAAAAAATCGCAAATTGTGAGTTTAGAAAAGAAACTCAATACACAATGTACACGTAACGATGTAAGAAGTTGTTTCCACATGTATGTAAACCTTCGTATCCTAAATCCCCGTTTTAAATCCCAAGATAAGTCCTATCTCATCAACGATTTGAATGATGATATCCGAAAGTCGGTCGACAAACATTTGGACAAACTTTTAAAGAAAACCGGCCTCATCGAAGAAATTAAGATGGTGATGGAGCGCAGAACTCAGCTAAAACAGCTCGAGGATGCGCAGAAAGGCCTCCGTAAGGCCTCTCGGAACAACATCCCTAAGCTTATGCCTCCGACGGGCAAACCAAACGATCCAGGCCGAATTCTATTTGTGGCGGAAGGGGACTCTGCGATTGCGGGTTTACGTCCGGCAAGAAATCCAAAACTACATGGTCTTTTCCCTTTACGTGGAAAACCTTTGAACTGTAAGGGAATGTCTCTCGCAAAAGCTCTTCAAAACGAAGAGATGAAAAACATCGTTGCGATCGTAGGCCTTCCCCTCGACCAAAAAGTAAAGTCCATTGATGAATTACATTATGATCGCATCAGTATCATCACCGATGCGGATTTTGATGGTTATGCGATCCGTTCTCTTATGTTGTCTTTTTTCTATGAGTATTGGCCGGAACTTTTTGATTTAGGTTTTATCAATATCTCAGCGGCACCACTTTACGAAGTGGATGTGAAGTGGAAGGATGCAAAAAAAGAAACGGTTTTCTGTATTGATGACTCCGACTACGATAAGTTAGTTGCACGTGTCAACAAACAAGGAGCTGAGATCACTCGTAAAAAACGAAATAAGGGACTGGGAGAAACTGGTAAAGAAGCCATGAAGTATGCGGTGGATCATTGTATGACAACCATTACTGTGGGAAACAAAAAGACTGCCAAAAACACCCAAGACCTTTGGTTTCACAAAGATTATGCAGAAAAACGCCGCGAAGCGATTTCTGAATACTCAATGAGCGTCATCCAAGACTAAACTCTTTATAAGTTGTTGGCCTTCGGTGTTAGTTGCCGAAAGCCATTGACTCTTTTATTTGTAGCGATCACTCCTCATTCCATAGGTTTCGTGAGTTCTTTGTTTTATGGGCTTGCGGTAGATTTATGATTCTATTTTTTAAGGGGAATGAAACCTAGATCCCCCAAAAAAACTAAGTCTTCAATTCAGCCTAAAACTAGAGAAAAGGAAGATTCCCTTCTTCCTTTTCAAACAATGCCTTTATTTTTTCCTCTCCCGCCTTATTCGAATCCTAAAACAAAATCTTTTTTCCTTATTTTAAATATTCTAATTTTACTCCAATGTTCTTCTGTGCAAGAAAAACCGAAAGAGGTTTATCATAACAACGCTACTACCACAGAAACAGCGGTTCAATCCAAAATAGAAAAATTACAAAACTCAGGAATCCAATCTTTATCTTATATGTATTTGTTAGGTGATGGGCAGATGCAGTTTGGGAAACTGGGTGGAGATAAAAAAGGCCCGATCCAAAGGTTTAAAATCGGAAGTATCACCAAACTTTTTACAGGAATCGCCCTTTTACAATTGCAAGATAAAGGAAAACTGAAATTAGATGACCCTGTTTCTAAATATCTTCCTGAAATCAAAGAGATACAAAAAACGAAACCAAACCTCCGAGAGATCACAATCCGTGATATTCTGACTCATAGGTCGGGCCTTCCTTCTGATTTGGCTTCTGGTTTTTTTCTTTCCCCTGAGGCGAGTGATACGGACGTTTTGGCTTCGTTTCGCGCACTTCCTAAACAACTTAGTAGAATAGAAAGAAAGGAACCGAACAAAGCACATTCCTATTCCAATTTTGGTTTTGGACTTTTGGGAACGGTGATTGAACGTGTCTCTGGTTTGGGAATTGAAGACTACTTTCAAAAAGAAATTTTTTCCAAAGCAGGAATGAAACATTCCACCTTACTTGAGTTTCATGAAGGATCGGAACTAGTTCCGGGTTACCAAGGAATTTTTTGGAAATCAAAAACCAGTCGTCCCCTGATTCGTGACCTAACAGCAGGTTCTCTATCCACTACCGGGGAAGATATGGGACTCTTTATGAAATCTTTTTTTTTGAGTAAAAAAGGTAAGGGGCTAGTATCAAAAGAAAGTTTCGCTGAGTTCCATCGCATACAAACCGGCCCCAGTTCTAATTTCCAAATGAAACTAGGACTTCCTGTTTTACTTCAAGAAATGGTGGGTGATGGAAAAAAGGTTTGGCTCTCTGGGCATTCGGGTTCCTTACCACCTTACTTTGCCGATTTAGTATACGATCCAGAAACGGAAACTGCTAGTTTCCTTGCGGGTAATACTTTGGGTTTGGCAACGGCAACCATTATGTCAACTAACAAAGAAATAATGGATGTCATATATGAATACAAAACAGGATCTGTAATGGAATTCCCTCCTCTGTTGGAACGAAAAAACCAAAACAAGTTAGATGGTTTTGAAGGTCTCTACGTTTCTCCTTTTGGGGTTCACGAATTGAAGGAAGGCAAAACGCCGCAATTGGGGCTTTTTGGTTTCGATTTTGATTTGGTCGAACGAGACAATCGATTTGGAACCAGCTTACGTTTGTTTTTTGGTCTTCTTCCCATTAAAGACAAAACATTAGATTCCTTACGTGTAGAATTTGAGACATGGGAAGGAGAAAAGATTTTTACTTTGTATTCGACGGAGGCCTCCAAGGGTAGTTGGGGATTTGGTGTATATTTCCAACCGGACAATCAGTTACCAGACGAAACCTACTTCACCACCTACCAAACAAAGGATCCATACTCTCTTATCCCGCGTGTAGAATTAAAAAAAGAAAAACTTGGTTTTCCTGTCGCAATCGTTACCTACTCGCTAGGGGGGATGGAAAATGCGGTCACCTTACCTTGCAAAATGGAATCGTCTAAAACCTTGCGTATTTTGGGATATGGCAGGAATTTAGGAGAGAAAATCGAACTAAAAACAGCGGATGGCAAACCTAGAATGGTTTATTCGGGAATTGAGTTTTTAGGGAATTAGGATTACGGTTTCAATTTCTGAATCAAATTCAGAGAGAATTCCATTCAAATGGGAACGAAGACAGCGAATGGCATCCACTCCCAAGCCAAAATTTAATTTGATTCTAATTGGTTACAGGTTTCCCAGTTTCCTAGGAAAGAAATTATGAACACTGTCAAAAAAGTTTTGACTAATCAAAAAGATCGAATAGAGTTCGTCCGAATTTGATTCGAAAGTTTCAAAAGGAGAACTCGAAATGGGAAAAAGAATTACTTCAATCCTATTTTTGTCTGCTGCCTTTGTAGCTGTCACAATGACATCTACATCCGTGGAAGCAAAAAAATATGGTATGGCTGGCTGCGGTTTAGGGTCACTGGTTTTTTCAACCAATGACATCACTCAAATTTTTGCTGCAACGACAAACGGTATTTACGGAAACCAAACTTTTGGTATTACATCTGGAACTTCCAATTGTACAGCTGACGGTGTTGTAAAACAAGATAAAGTACAAGAATTGTTCATCACTATGAACTATGATTCTCTTGGCCAAGAAATGGCTTCTGGGAAAGGGGAAAAGTTAGAGTCTCTTGGAAACCTACTTGGTTGTTCAAGCGATTCTTTATCAAGATTTGGCCAAGTAACGAAAGAAAACTATGCTAAACTTTTAACTTCTGATTCAACTCCTGCAAGTGTACTTTCAGCAGTTAAATCAGAAGTTAAAAGCGATAAAATCCTCGCTAAGTCTTGTTCACAAATCTAAGGAGATATGAAATAAAATGAAAAAGTTAACACTCATATCCACAATCGGAATCTCCATGGTTCTCCTAGCTTCGCAAATGTCTGCTGCACCTAAATACGGTATGGCGGGATGTGGTCTCGGAACTCTCGTAATGCCTGCTGGTAACCAAATTTTTGTTGCTACAACAAACGGAACTTCAGGAAGCCAAACTTTTGGTATCACTACTGGAACATCTAACTGTAAAGCAGACGGTGTTGCTCAAAAAGAACATGCACGTGAAATTTATGTGCATATGAACTTTGACAGTTTGGAACAAGAAATGGCAGCTGGGAGAGGGGAAAAACTTTCCAACCTAGCAACTCTTTTCGAGTGCAAATCTGGTGTTCGTTTTAATGAAGTAGTAAAAGAAAACTACTCAAGAATCTTTACTGAAGAATCTAAAGCAAACCCAAGTTTGATGTTGTCCAACCTTCACGAAACTTTGGAAAAAGACCAAACAGTAAAAAATTACTGTAAAATCTAACCCTTTGTAAAAAATCAGAGTATCCTATCGTTTGGATACTCTGGTGTTTCCACTGTACTTACTTACCCTTCTTTTTATAATCTTTACCACTTCGCTTGGGGCGATAGAACCTCCTGGCAATATCAATATACTCGAACTAGATTTTTTAACGGCCAGGAAACAAGGACAAGAGATTCCCAAATCCTCCAAGTCCCAGCAGTACCTCCAGGAACTCATTACTGAGGTGAAAGAAAAACATTTAGCTGAGGAAACACATTGGTATCGGCTTTTGCGTTTTAAAAAAACTAGATGGGGAAATTGGGAGAGCGAAGTAGATAACAAACGTTACTTTCTTTCAGAAGACGGAAAACACAATCCGGAAAAAGAATTAATCGCAACACTTCACAGTTTTTTTTCTGAAGAACCAATCCCTGAAGGTTTACAACACCCACAATGTGCTTATCCAGAGCGTTACGATTGGCTAAAAGATAAGCTAAAGTTTGATCAAACGAGGCTAACTGAAGTTCGGTGTGAAAGGTTTGATGCATGGAAAGAGGCTTTAAATCCAGATTCTCTTTCAGTAGTTTTTTCTTCTTATTATATGCAAGCCCCTGCCTCTATGTTTGGTCATACGCTCCTCAAACTAAACAACAAGGTAAATGAAAATGCCGAGTTGTTAGATTATGGAGTGAATTATGCAGCAACGCCAGGGGAGATGGATCCATTTTCCTATGCATATCGGGGTTTAACTGGTGGGTATCCGGGTAGCTTCGCCATTTTTCCTTACTATTTGAAGGTAAACGAATACAACGATATGGAAAGTCGTGACCTTTGGGAATACAAACTAAAGTTAAAACCTGAGGAAAGGGAAAGGTTTTTGCGTCATCTTTGGGAAATGGGACGGGCGGATTTTGATTATTTTTTTATTAATGAGAATTGTTCCTATCATTTGATGGAGATTTTAGAAGTTGCGATGCTTGAGTTAGATATTAGCAAAAAAACAGGTTGGATCGTCGCACCTGGAGATACCATTAAACTTTACTTAGCTGAAGATGAACTTGTGATTTCTAGAAAATATCGGCCATCTCTCTATTCCAAAATCAAATACAAAATTTATGATATGTCCGAAGAGGAAAGAGTTACGTATTGGGAAATGATTCGGTTTGAAAAAGCCTTTCTTCCTGAACCGAAAGAGAATTTTCGTATGTCACTTGTGACTGATGCTGTTTTGGATACATATCGATATCGTTATGCAGCCAAAAGTGCGGTTCCAAAACAACATAAAGAGTATTATGATAAACTGTTAATTTTTCGAAGTAAACAAAATGACGAATACACTGCGAATGAACGGGTTCCATTGTCCACACCCCCTGAGTCCTCACATCCAGTGAGTCGAGTCGCCACTTCCTTTGGTGTTTCTTCTCTCGGGAATTTTGCCGAGTTTCAATATAGGATTGCTTACCATGATTTACTGAATGTGAGTAAGGGACATGCACCTAATTCAGAGTTAGCATTTTTTGATACCACAGTGCGTGCCTACGACAATAAAAAACCTGAACTTACTTCAATGAGTGCAGTGAAGGTTACTTCCTTAAATCCCTATAATTCCATTTCAAAAGATTTTTCTTATTTTTTTGACACAGGAATCCAAACAGCCGTTTATCGAAACAATGATGAAACCTTGCGAAAACAAGTTGGTAACTTCGATTTAAGATTTGGGTATTCTTTTTCAAATGAATTTGGGAAAAATCCGATGAGTATGGGAGTGCTCAGTGTACTTGCCGGTGTTAAGGTTCAGAATGGAAGGATGTTTGAAAATGGAGTCCGCTATGGAGGAAACGTAAGTTTACTTTATCAAAAAGAGTGGGGTGCCTGGAAAATTTATACCGGAACTACGGCTCAAAATTATCAATTAAGTCATAATCTAAATACCTATTATGCAACGTTTAAAATTAGGTACGCATTTTCGAATACACATGAGTTACGATTAGAAATCAACGGGGAAAGGTTTTATGAAGAAGCACTTATATCATATCATTATCTGTTTTAGTTTAGTTTTTCTGAATTGTTCTTCGTTGTATTATCATCCAACAAAGGAAACTTATTTTACTCCAAAACAAATGGGTTTTTCTTATGACTCGACATTCCTTACTACTAAGGATGGAGTGAAGTTGAATGTTTGGAGAATTTACTCTAAAAAGTTTGAAACTCCGAAAGCGGTCATCTTGCAATTTCATGGGAACGGCCAGAACATGAGTGCTCATTTTTTATCCCTTGTTTGGCTTGTGAATCATGGTTATGAACTGATCGTATTTGACTATAGAGGTTATGGGGATTCGGAAGGAGAGCCAGATCCAGATGACATATTGGAAGATAGCAAACTTGCCTTAGACTTCGCTTTGCAAGAGGCCAGAGATAAAGGAACGAAGTTGATAGTGTACGGTCAAAGTTTGGGTGGAGCCATTGCTATGCAGACTCTTTCTGATTGGAAAGATAAAAATGAAGTGGTTTTATTTTGTATTGATGGTTCGTTTCCATCTTATCGAGAAGTTGCAAAACAAACAATGAACTATGTGCTGTTCCCCCCAGTAGGAAATCTATTTTCTTGGCTTTTTCATGATCGCACTAGCCCTCGTGATTCGATTGCCAAACTTTCTCCCATCCCACTACTTATCATTCATGGAACCGAAGATACAGTTGTTTTTTTTGAGAATGGAAAACAGATTTTTGGCTTGGCTGGCGAACCAAAGGTTTTTTGGGAAATTCGTGGTGGAGGGCATGTGGACTGGATGAACCTAGGCCGGTCCAAGTTTGCAAAAGATTTTTTAGTTTTACTCAATAGGCATTTGTACTGATAAAAACTGGTGTTCCACAAAAACAGGAACAGAAAGGACTTCTGACAAAGTAGACTCTCTATCGATTTCGAGAAAGGTTAGTTCACTCCTGCTAATCTTTGTTTCACTGAAAATTTTTAGTTCTATGTATTTCTCTTCTCCTTTTTTAATTTGAAATACTTTGGTGGCGTCTGGTTTCCCAACCACATCCAATCGATAGGTTCCTTCTTGTAATCGAAGATAACCGAGTGAGGCATTTTGAAGTTCTATTTTATAAATAGGGTTTGGTTGGATCCGAGAAGAGAATTTATCTGGATAACGTGATAACAAACATTCGTAGTTCCAAAGGGAAAGTGCCGGATGTTCAGGTCGAATCAAGTACAAAAGCCCTGTATTATTTTCCTTTGAAACCAATTTAACAAAACTTTTTTTTTCCGCACATTGCATCGTGAATCCAAGTAGGATGTTAAAAAAAATAAAAATGGTAAAATAGGAGATTTTGTATTCGGAGTTCATGGTGTTTCTTGTGATTCCATTGGGAAACGTTTCTGATTCCTAAAATGGGCAATGTAGGTAATGAGAACTAGGGCACCCACAGGAACAGCAAAGTAGATATGGACTTGGATGAGTCCAGCAATCATTCCTAAAATTCCACCTAAGAATTGTATGACGACAAGGTTCCCGCCGGTATTATCCAAAATCATTTTTTCTAAATCATCGGTGTCAAGAGCCATCACTCGTTCTTCGACAAGTGCAGTTACATTGATATTGTGGACAAATTTTTCAATATTGGTTTTGAGATAAACTTTTCCTTCTTCGCTATTCATAAATTCGAGGAGTCTTTTTTTGACCCAATCCACGGCGCGAAAAAAGTTTTTTTCAATTTCTTCCCAGTTATTTGGATCATCTAAATAGGCTTGTAGGCGTTCAATTCCAGAAGGCAGTAGGTTTTGTCTTGCATAGTCCCCACTGGCTTCCAACCAATTAGAAATTTTTCCAGTAATGAATTCTTGTGTTTCTTTGGAGTTCAATCGTTCTTGGAGACCGGCCATCATTTCATCCAACATATTCATAAACTGGTCAGATGTTTCTGGATCTTTTACAAAACGTTCCAAAAGTTCTCGAATGGCTTCTTCGTTAAAGGAAAAAATCTTTTTCACTCCAATTCCAATTTTTCCAAGCGTACTTCTTGTTTTTAAATACTCTTCTAAACCTTCATTGAGTAGGTTTGCAAGTTTTGGCATCTCTTCGAGGAGGACCACTCGAAGTTGTTTTCCTAAATCTTCACGATTTGCCTCTTCCGTTAGGTAATATGTTAGGCGATCCTTCGCATAATCCCAAAGTTTTTGAATTTCCTCTGGACGTTCTGCCATTTTTTTCATAGTTTCTTCGGAAAAGTCAAAGATAACTTCTAAAATCTCAGGCCCCCTTGCTTTGAGCATAGAAATGATTTTGGTCACAAGCATGGTTCGGATTTCTTCATTATGAATGGCTTCATCAATTTCTTTAACTATTTTTTGAATTCCGGTTTCGACCAAATTACGTTCATAGATATAAGATAGAATGATGTCTGGATGGAGTAAGTTACTTTGAATACTTTCGCCGAGTGACTTTGCAATTTTAGATTTGTTTTTGGGAACAAGCCCGGACCAACCAAGAACCTTACCATGTTTAGGTTGGAATAACATTTTGATGGCAAGAAAATTGGTGAAGTAACCCACAACCCCTGCCATTAAAACCACAAAGACTGCGTTTATCCAAACATTACCTTCGTAGTATGCTTGAAATCCTCCGGCGATAATGGAAAAGATTATAAGTAATCTACGATACCAGGCATCTAATTTTGCAACATCCATTCGATTCTATTCCTCTTCTAGTTTTAAGTATTTTCCACTTAACCTTCGCAGAAAACCTCGTGGGATGAGTTCTGAAATAGTAATGGCACCTTGGTTGAAGGCACCAGTGATACAAACTGCTTGGTTATTGTGAAGCGCACTGAGTGATTCTTCTACCACTACATCCGCATCCTGCCACATAAACGAAGGATATTTAGATTTACTAATTCCAGCTCTTTGATGGAAGTCTGAATGGGTAAGCCCTGGGCAAAGTGCTTGTACATATATGCCGTGAAGTTTGGCTTCTTCGTGGATGGATTCTGTAAAGGATTTTACAAAAGCTTTGGTTGCTGCATAAATCGCACTACCAGGAGCTGGCAGGTAACCTGCGATCGATGCCACATTAATCAAATAACCTTTTTTGTTTTTTTTGAATCGGTTCAGTGCTACGTGACTTAAATGGACGAGAGTTTTTACATTTAAATTTACTTCATCTAGTTCTTTGTCGAGTGGTAAAGCAGCAAACTCACCTACAGTTCCAAACCCAGCGTTGTTCACAACAAGTTCTGCGTCTTTATCTTTTGTTATGATGTCGGCGAGTTCTTCCACATCTTTCTTTTTGGTAAGATCAAGAGCAAAGTATTTTAAGATCCCTCTAGACTTAGGTTCTAATTCTAAGATTACTTTTTTTAAATCGGATTCCGTACGCGATATCAAAAAGACATTGTAGTCTTTACTGAGTGCTCGAACAAATTCTTTTCCAATTCCTTGGGATGCGCCAGTAATATATGCATTTTTCATTCAGGTGGATTCCTTTTCATCAGAACGGCTGTGGATCCGTCTGGATAGTATTTTTTACGTCTCTCTAATTCTATAAAACCAACGGACTGATAAAGTCTGATGGCAGGTTCGTTTGATTCCTTAACTTCCAGAAAAAATTCTTTTTTTGGAAATTCTTGGAAGAGAGCCAAGATAAGTTCTTTAGCTAAACCTAACTTTCGGTAGTTGGGAAGGGTTGCGATCCGAAAGATTTCTATCTCCCAAGGAGTTTCGCAGACGAGAGCATAACACTGAGTATCTGGATTCCCATAACCAAAAGCCACGTGGAATTCCAGATGGGTTTGGATCATTTTTTCTGTCCATTCCTCTCCGGGGAAACAGAGAGATTCCCATTGGAGGAGGAGAGAAAGGTCGGCTTCCCCCAACCTGCGAAAACTATGAGACATAATCACATTTTTTTCTTTTCATCCAAAAGAAAGAAACTAAAATCGAACCGATGGGCACAAAAAACAGCAGGTTTTCTTTGGTATCCTTGCCAATCGGTATCCTACTAGTCCTCTCTGGCTTTAGTTTTTCAGGATGTGACTATCTAAAGTCACTTACCGAATCCAGATACCGCAAACGCATTGGAGGCGAACCTGCTTCCGAAAAAGATATCGTCAATTGGAAAGAAAAATTGGCATTAGAAGAGGCGGAAATCGAAGAGATGGACAAAAGAATCCGAAAAATGGTTCAAAAATCCAACCAATCGGCTGCTCTTTCTTGGAAGATTGCGAGGGCTTATATGCGTGCCGGTTCCGCTGATTTAGGTGCTCGTTATTATGACGAAGCTTTGGCGGAGTCTATCCCGAATGCAAAACAAGGTGGTTTTGAAATCCATTCTTATGAATCCGCCTTACCATATTTTGATAAGGCCATCCAATCAGGAAAGTTGGATAAACAACTGTTATATGAGACGGCTGTGGCTTATGCCAATGCCTCCAAAGATATGGGTTGGGAATCCACTAGGCGTAGTCGTGCCATTAATTTATTCAAACAACTATCCAAACTAGACAAAGAAGATTCTCGGTTTCCCTTTCAACTGGCTCTTGTTTATTTTGATTCCTCTTTGAAGGATGAGGTTTGGAATGGAAAACTAACTAGTGGGTATGATGAAGTGGAACTTGCATTTTCACTTCTGGATCAAATTTTACGGAAAGAACCTTATAATGTTCCGACAAGGTTTGCCAAAGCCAACTTTTTATACCAAGTGGGGAAATCTAATTTAGCTTATGATGAGTACACTCGTATCAAATCCATTTTGGAAGAGATGAAAGAAAAAGGTACCATCCGAGAATCTTTGGAAGAAAATTCTTCTTATCGCAATGTGATCAAAAACTTAAACCAATTAGGGGCCCAAAACAAATCCAATTGACCTCTTAAATTGTGGTCGTTTCGATTCTAGGGCATCCTCGGGTTTCCTCTTTTCTTCGCAAAACAAGAATTTGGTGTAATTACATTCACTTTTCTGAGTTGTATCAAGTCCTGCCAAATTACTTCGAAGAGGATTTCTGGAACCAATGTTTGAAAGAGTGTATCGAATGGGAAGCTGGCAAAAATCCCCTTTGGAAACTTGTGAGTTTTTATGACCCCGAGTATCCCAAAAGCCTAAAAGAAATTTATGACCCACCTCTTGTGATTGCCTGTTCAGGGAATGTCCAGTTATTACAATCTCCGATGGTTGCGATTGTAGGAACAAGAAAGTCCTCTCCCGTTTCTCTTTCTGCCACAGAAGAACTGGTTCGGCTGTTATCAACAAATAAGAGTTTGTCGATTGTTTCCGGTATGGCCCTTGGGATTGATAGGCGAGCTTTTTTATCCGCTTTGGACTGGGATGTTCCCGTGGTCGGCGTACTCGGGACCACCTTGGGAATGGAATACCCTCCTGGGAATCGGGATCTTTACAAACGGATCAAAGAAAATCCAAACCAACTCCTTCTTACGGAATTTTTACTGAAAACAGAACCTGCCAAATGGACCTTTCCCAAACGGAATCGTGTGATCTCCGGTCTTGCGGACAGAGTGTACATTATGGAGTCGGGGCGTAAGTCAGGTACGATTTCTACGGCCTATAGTGCTATGGAACAAAACAGAGAGATCTATGTATTCGACCATCCCAAACAATTTGATAACGAGGGGGGAAGGTTATTAATACGGCAAGGTGCCCTAAGGTTATTTGGTGAAACCGAAACAGAAATTGAAGAAGTGAATGTTATAGAGATGAGTTACGATGAATGGAGAAAAAAACGAACCATCCCTTCTGGATTGGGAAGAGATGGTGGACTAGGTCGAAAGTTTACCCTTTAAAAACAAATCCTGCGGCGGTAGCAAGGATGTAGATGAATAGTAAAAATACACCGAACGGTCGTTTGATTTTATCTTTAGAAAAAACAATTCCTAAGCGGAATAGAATGAGAACAATGAGCATCGAAGGAAAGTAGAATGTAAAAAAACTTACAGGAGCTTCGAGTCCATTTCTTGTGACAGCAGCGGCTGCACCCGATACAAAGAGAACATTCAAAATATCGGCCCCGATGATATTTCCCACGGCTAGTTCCGAATGTCCCCGTCTTGACGCTTGGATGGCAGTGACAAGTTCTGGAAGTGAAGTTCCAAAGGCAACAAGTGTGGCTCCAATGATAGAATCTGGAATGGAGAGTCTAACTGCCGTTTCTTGAACAGAAGGAATCAACACTTTCGAGGAAAGGATCACAAATGTGATGGCTGCGACTAGTTTTAATAACACAATCCAAAAGGGTGCAGAATCGTATTCGGTTGTGTCATCAATCCCTGCTTCCAATTCTCCTGGTTTGGATCTGGACCAACGGATACTCAAATAAATGTAAACAGCAAGAAGTAGTAAAAATACAAATCCAGTTCCTTGGTCGATCCGTCCTCCTGTAGAGAAAACAGATGTTAGGTTAACCCAAGGAAGGGCTGCAAAAACCAGTAAAAATCCAGAAAGTACTTGGATCCAACCTTGACGATTTACAAGTCGTTTGTCAATATCAGGTGGAGAAATTAAGATGGCGATTCCCAAAATGAGGCCAGTATCGCAGATAATGGAACCAACAGCATTTCCAAGAGCAATTCCCGGATTTCCTTCGAGGGCAGAAAGCACCGATACGGAAACTTCCGGTAGGGTTGTGCCCAAACTTACGATGGTGGCCCCAATGATCATCTTGGGAACTCCCCAACGAGTGGAAAGAGAGACTGCTTCGTCAACTAGTACGTCAGCGGCTTTGCCCAAAACAAGGATGGAGCCAATGATGACGAGTAAAAGAACTGGTAAGGGAAGGGTTTGAAAAGTTGCAGTAAGAAATGCATCCATGGATAAAGGTCAGAATATGGAAAACTTCATCCGACTGCGACTCTTTCTTTGGGTAGGGACCCTCGGATTTTTTTCTCCGGTACTCGGAGAACCACGATTGCCCAAAGAACCAAACCTTCCCTCCCTCCCCATGGAAGAATCCAAGGAACCAAGAAATGCTCGTGGGGAAAAAGATTCTACAGAGCCTAGAGTCATCAATTTAACTCTCTGTGATGGGAGAACTGTCCGTGGCGAATCATCTAGCGGCAGTCAGTCGATGTCTTTTGAACATTCCAAAGATGGAATCCTTTACAAAAAAAAGTTAACAGTTAGTGAACTTGATTCGGTACGGATCGACTCTTGGGAACTCAAACAAAAACGTGAAGAAAAAAAAGGAATCACCTACGAAGTTGTTCCCAAAAAAATTCGGATTCGGACTCGCAATGGAGAAGTGTTTTATAAAGAGACTGGTGTTTCCGATTTAAAACTACTCAACATTGAGATCAAAAACAACAACGGAGAAACCACTCTATTTTCTTATTGGGTAGATTTAAAGTATCCTGATGGCAAATGGTATTCCGGTCTTCCTATGATCAAACAGGACCAAGGAACGAGAGAAGATTGTTTGAAAGATGTAGTTAAAATGGTTGAGTGGGAGTAAGTAAAAAATCTCTGAGAATTAGTCCAAACAAACTCCAGACAAGAAAGACAACCTGGAGTTTGTTTTTTGTGAGTTCTCATTTTTATTCGAATACACAATCTACATAATAAGTCATATGTCCCGATTCTGATTTTTCTTCCACAAGGCCGTGGATGTCTGTTTCGAATCCTGGAAACTTTGAGTTAAACTCACGAGCAAACTGCAAATAACGAATGATCGTCATGTTGAATATTTCACCAGGAATGAGAAGTGGAATTCCGGGAGGGTAAGGTGTTAGCAATACCGAAGTAATCCTTCCTTCCAGTTCATCAATCGGAACTCGTTCAATATCACGGTGAGCCATTTTAGAAAACGCTTCTGATGGCTTCATTGCAGGAATCATCGGGCTTAAATACATCTCTGTTGTTAGGTGAGATATATTGTTTGCTCTATAAACTTCGTGCATAGATTGGCATAAGTCTCGGAGTCCAATACGATCGTATTTTGGGTGTGTGGTCGTAAATTTTGGCATCACACGCCAGAGGGGTTGGTTCGAATCATAATCATCTTTGAACTGTTGTAATTCGGTTACCATCGTGTTCCATCGACCTTTGGTAATCCCTATCGTAAACATGATAAAGAAACTATAGAGTCCCGTTTTTTCTACAATGATTCCGTGTTCAGCTAAGTATTTGGTGAGAATGAGTGCTGGGATTCCCCAATCAGCAAACTCTCCTTCCACACTCATACCAGGAGTGATGACAGTTGCTTTGATGGGATCCAACATATTAAATCCTTCGGCAATGTCTCCAAACCCATGCCAACGGTCATTGGTTTTCAGAATCCATTCGTCTCGTTCTCCTGCCCCTTCGTCGGCAAGAGCTTCTGGCCCCCAAACACTAAACCACCAATCTTCTTCCAATTCCAAACCAACTTTGCGCATGGCACGTCGGAAATCTAATGCTTCCTCAATGGACTCTTCCACAAGAGCATTCCCACCGGGAGATTCCATCATGGCTGCTGCCACATCACAAGAAGCGATGATGGCATACTGTGGACTTGTACTTGTATGCATTAAAAATGCTTCATTAAAAAGGTTTCTATCTAAGGTCTCTTTTTCACTGTTTTGGACAAGGATCTGGCTTGCTTGCGATAGGCCGGCAAGAAGTTTGTGTGTGGACTGAGTGGCAAAGATCATACTTTCTTTAGGACGAGGTCTGTCAGAACCAATGGCATGCATTCCTGTATAGAATCTATGAAAGGAAGCGTGCGGAAGCCAAGCTTCATCGAAGTGGAGAGTTGATATTTTACCATCTAACTCAGATTTGATGTCTTCTACATTGTAAAGAATGCCATCATAAGTACTTTGTGTGATGGTGAGAATTCGCGGATTTCCTTTTACGTGTTTGGCAAACGGGTGTTCTGCGATCTTTTTCTGGATGTTTTCCCACTTAAATTCCGCTTTGGGAATGGGTCCAATGATTCCGAAGTGGTTTCTTGTTGGCATAAGAAATACAGGAATGGCCCCAGTCATGGTAATGGCATGTAAAATACTTTTGTGGCAGTTACGATCTACGATCACAACGTCCCCTGGGGCTACCGTACTATGCCAAACAATTTTGTTGGAAGTAGAAGTTCCATTGGTAACAAAATATAAACTATCACATTGAAAAATCCGTGCTGCGTTTCTTTCGCTGGCAGAAATGGGACCTGTGTGGTCAAGGAGTTGGCCTAGTTCATCCACCGCATTACAAACGTCAGCCCGAAGCATGTTCTCTCCAAAAAATTGGTGGAACATTTGGCCTACAGGACTTTTTAAAAAGGCAACTCCTCCCGAGTGACCAGGACAGTGCCAACTATAACTTCCGTCATGTGCATATTGGGTTAAGGCACGAAAAAATGGAGGAGGTAAACTATCTAAGTAGGATTTGACTTCCCTATGGATGGCACGTGCCATAAACTCAGGGGTGTCTTCAAACATATGAATGAAGCCGTGTAATTCTTTTAAGATGCTGTTCGGTATATGGCGACTGGTTCTTGTCTCTCCATAAAGAAACAGTGGTATGTCGGCATTTCTATGTCGGACTTGGGTGACAAAATCTTTTAGTTGGCGTAGAGCATCTGGAACTTCGCCTTCTGTTTCCGGTGTGAACTCTTCATCATCAATGGAAAGGATGAATCCACAAGCCCGGCTTTGTTGTTGCACAAAACTCGTTAAATCTCCGTAACTGGTAACACCCAGAACTTCAATCCCTTCGCCTTCTAGGGCCTTTGCAATAGCTCGAATGCCAAGACCACTGGCATTTTCGGAACGAAAATCTTCATCGATGATGATGATAGGAAATTGTACGATACCGTTTTGATACATCAACTCCATAGGAGGTGCGACCCCTTTAGAATCAAATAATTTTAGTATTTAAACTCGTTTTTTCGGAAGGTATTTATAATACTCCATCTCTACCGTGTTGATGAGGTAGGTGTAGTACTTAACTAATTTTTTATCGAACTTCTTTTTGTTCATTTCCTCTCTGTAGTGGTCAGCGAGTTGGCCACGAAAGAGTGCGGATTTCATATCAGTGCGGTTGATGAGAATGGTGTTGGGAAGGTCGCGGATGGCAACATCTTCTGGAATGACAATGGTGGAAACGGATTGTAAGACAGCGTATTCGACTGTAGAGGCCACCTTATCGTCATCTTTCTCTTTTGCAAGAGTCATATTGTTTCGTTTGATATTATCCAAGTTTTCATAAATTCGTGAACGTAGAGACTTGGGATCCAAAACTTTGTCAGTGATTTTATTGAATCGTTTGGGAAATACGAAATTATCTGCGGCTTTGTAGATATTCGATAGTTTATCATCTTTTTTGCTGGTTTCCCCCTCATCTTCGTAGGCCGAAGAGGAAGAACTGGAATTATAGGTTGGTTTTCCCCAATCTCCGATTCCTGAAAACTTTCCGGAATTTTTGATATCCTCTCGGATTTCCTCAGTGGATTTTTCGCGGAAGTAGATAGCTGCCATAAACCCAAGCACCACAGAGAAAGGCACACCAAAAAAAATCGGCATCGCAGAACGTAGGTAATATGCACCAGTAATGAATATCATCGTGCTCACTACAAAAGTTAAAATTCCTGGAACTGCATTGAACCTAGAACGAATTTCATTGGAACGTTCTTTCTCCAATTCTTCCACTTCCATGTTTTTTACATCAGCATTGAGTTTTGAAATTAACTCAGGTTTGAGTTTGTTATTGAGCTCTGGATGTTTGGGATTGGAAAGTTTATGATTGATGATTTTGGCATAACCCAATTGTTTTTTGTATTCGGGGTTGGTTCTTCCCTCAAACGCTAGTTTGTGGATGACCGCTGCCATATAACCGTGGTCTACCACGTAATAAACAGATCTGCCGTCAGGAAGTTTTTCTTCATAATAAGAATGGTCTGAGAATACATCATCTTTCAAACGTTTGATGTATTCGTCTGTTTTTTCTTCTGAGGTGATTCCTGCCTTCGCCACTTCTTCTTCGAAGTCAATTCTAAGGAGTGTGTTATGGTTTTTTGTATGTTCTGGAATTTTGCTGATAACCGCATTTTTTACGGTTCCGTAAATGCTGTCATCTTTACGTGATAGAACAGATCCTTTTTCTTCCGAAAGTCTTTTTAAAATTTTTACGCTTTGTTCAATCGTTTCTTTGATTGATAGGGCTCTGTTTCCTTTTTCTGTGGGATAAGGAAAGTTTTCAATGATAGATAAAAACTTTTTTACTTCTTCTTCTGGATTCATTTTTGATTCTAAAGAAGTAAATTTTGGTTTGGATATATAATCGCTAAAAGAAGCTAAGAAGGATTCATACTTTGCATCTTTGGCTAGTCTTGTGAGTTGTTCTTTTGTGAAATGTTCCAACCCATTTATATGAGCAAGGATTTGGTTCACAACTTCTGGCAAACGTTTGAAACTTCCATCGGGTAAGATGTTTAGTTCATCAATCACAATGTGATAATCAGTTAAAACGGAAAGTGCTAAGTTTTGTTCACGCGCAAAGTCCGTGAAGTCCTGGAGAAAGTCAGGCATGGGGATGTAAGGTAAATTTCCAAATCCCTTTCTGACAAGTGAGGAGATTTCTGCTTCCAAAGAACCGAGTTTAGGATACAACCATGTGTTCCCTTCTTTGTTTTTTTGTAATAATAAAGATCCTGGATTGTCTTCGTCCCAGTTCCTTCCTTTTTTAGCACGGTTTTCTAGAAGGACTTTGATGAGGTCTTGTGAAAACCTGAAACAAGCCTGTCTGTAGGGTTGTGTGTCTGTTTTGTTTTCGTTCTGCGGTGCCACGAGTGCAATTTTGGAAGAGATTTTGCTACCGGTTCGAATGAGGTAAGGATACGCATAAGCAGCACGATTTTGGCCCCGATGGTCAATGTCTAAAATTTGACGGAGCGCATGGTGGATGGAGTTTTCCGTCCGACCTTGTGTTCCTAAGTTTGTGTACTTCCCCAAAGCTTCGGGAAGTTTGTCCACTGTCATTAAGTAGGATGCGTGTTTTTCTTTACTGCCGTGTTTTTCTAAACGTTTGTGCCAGTCTTTGAGTTCATCCAAGATACAACGTGCTGTGGGTGTTAGGCTTCCCACAGAATCAGACAAAAAGATGTAGGACTGAGCAGAGGGTCTATCGGCAGAACTTTCCTCTTTGGATGAGGGGTTCTCTACGACTGTGTCTGATAGATCAATGCTGTCTTCACTCATTTGGATTTTGCCTGGTGAGATGCCACAATTTTTGCTAAGATATGGGCTCCCCTGGCTAATTCTTCTTCCTTACGGCAATATGTCAAACGTATGCAATCTTGAGTGTGGGAAAAATCTGAGTTTAATCCCGAAAAGAAATAATGTCCTGAAACAATGAAGAGCCGTTTATCTTTACAAAGGTGGTAAAGTTTATGATTGGATACAGATAGATTCGGAAAACGAATCCAAAGAAAAAATCCACCCATAGGATCATGGATTTCATACTCTACTCCTTGTTTTTGGAATTCCGATTCAAAGATAGAAACGGCAAGTTCCCTTTTTTTGTCATAAAACGGACGTAAGACGTTTTTTGCAAGGAGTGGAAGAATGTCCTTCCGAAATAGAATGTCCATCATATACACACCGAGGTTTCCAACCGCTAAATTACCTACAGCGGCATAAGAAGAAAGAGTTTCGATTGTGTCTGGATTCGAAATGATAATCCCCAAACGAACCCCTGGTAGGCCAATTTTGGAAAAACTGAGTGAAAGAGTTCTGCCTTCCTGGTAAGTGACAGGTTCTTCCTCACCAATCAAGTTGGGAAATGGATTTCCATAAGCTAAGTCAATGAAAAGGGGAATCGATTTTTTTTGTGTTTTTTCTTCCATCCAATGAATGTCTTTTAGAGACAAAATATTTCCTGTGGGATTTGTGGGACGAGAAAGGGCCACACAACCTACATTCGAAAGATCAAAATCAGTTTTGTTTAATCCGTATCGAAATCTATGTTTTCCTGTTGGAATCACTTCGGGTTTGGTTGCCACAAAGGCATCTGCTTCTATCGATTGGTCCGCATAACCAATGTATTCTGGGACAATGGGGAGAAGGATTTTTTTAAAACTCCCATCGGTCATTTTGCCGGAGTGGAGGTTGAGTAAATACGAATAGGCATTTTGGCTGCCATTGAAAAAAGCGATGTTGTCTTTGGTCAGCGTAACACCAAAGTGCGGAGATAAATATTCAGCAGCGAGTGTGCGAAAACGATCATTGCCGATGGGAGCTTGGTAATCTCCGAGAAGTGCTGTAAGAGACGGGTCTTTTGCCAGAGCGAGAAAACAATCCGCGAAAATTTCTTCTGCTTCCGGGATATGGGCCGGATTTCCTCCCCCGAGTAGGATTTCGTCCGGGTGGCCGGTGACTTGGCCCAGATCTTCCATAAGGGATCGGATTCCCTGGTTTTGGCGGAGGCGGGTGGCCCAAAGCGAAGAAAAAGAATCCGTCATGGGGGCCATATTCACCAGACTTTCCTCATCCAGAACCCTTTTTCTAAGGGAATTCTAAAATTATGTTCGCATTTCGAAAAATGAAGTGACATAATTCAGAAACAAGGTATTTAAGTGACATAATATAGAGGAGTGCTGTTGGATGAGCACCGAAACAATACAAAGACCCATTCGAAAAGAAAAAGATATCGAATTTTTTAAACCAACCCTTTCTCGGGAAGACCTGAAAGGTGTTTTAGAATGTCTCGTGGACGAACACCTTTCTACCGGTGAAATTGTAGAAAGATTTGAAAAAACGTTCTGTCACACCTTTAAAATCAAACACGCCATCTCTTCTAATTCTCTTACTTCTGCATACCACTTGGCATTACTTGCGTTAGGTGTAAAAGCAGGAGACTCTGTTCTTCTTTCTAGTTATGCTCCGATCTCCGCTTTGGATGCGATCTTTCTTTTGCAAGCAAAACCAGTGCTTGTGGATTTAAAACGAAATTCCTTCCATCCTTGCCCGGAAGAATTCCTTCGTAAAAAAAATGAATCGGGTGCCACTTTCGCTCTTTTTGATCATAGTTTTGGATCTCTCATTCGTTTGAGTGATTATTCCATCGAAGGTTTGGAAGTTTTAGAAGACTTTACCGAAGCGATTGGAGCCACTTCCGAAACGATCAGCGTGGGAAAACAATCCAAAATTGCGATTTGCGGTCTCAGTGCGGAGAACATCATCACCACTGGAAACGGTGCAATGATCATTACTTCAGAAGTTTCCCTCTCTACTTCCGTAAAATCATACAAGTCGGGTCCTTCCGCCAAACGTAACTTTGGTGAACCAAAGTATGATTACAATTTAGTAGATTACCAAGCAGCCCTTGGCATTGAACAACTTTCCAAACTTGGTGTCATATTAGAACGTAAGAAAAAAATTGCGTCTGCTTATTTACAAGCGGTGCAGAATTCTCGGCTAGAAACCTATTTCCAAAATCCAACAGAAGACACCTTCCAGAGATTTCCGATTGTTGTCTCAGCACAAAACTACGAAGAGATTCAAAGGTATTTTAAATCCATTCATATCGGAACTCAAAGAACTGTGGATGAACCTCTTCATCGAGTACTAGAAGTGAATCCTTTGGAATTCCCGAACGCAGAACGCCTTTATCAAAGAGGGCACTGTATTCCGATTTATCCTAACCTAACAAAAGACAACGTACAACGGATTGCTACAGCCATCCGACGCATCTATTGATTGGCTCAGGTTCTTTATTATCTAGACTCACTTTTTGAGTATAGATTACCTCTTAATCCCTTAAATTTAGATTCCTCCCTCAAACGGAGGAATCGTTGTTTAGAGAAGATGTTCTTTCCTATTTCTCATGAGGAAGATTTTGTCCTCGTAGAAGAGTTACCGAGTGAGGAACTCTTTACCCATTGGAAGGCTGCGGGCCTCACACCAGGCACTCCCGTCCAAGATGGTTCCCTTCTTGGAGACGTGAACCTTGTCGAATGGGGATGTAGGAACGAATGGTATGAAGGAAGGCTAATCGAAGATCCCATTCGTATTGAAACTTCTCGTTATCTCAATTCCAAAATCACACAGCTTGATTTTCGAAAACACCATTCCCCTTTACCAGCAAAGATAATCTCCTCCGAAGAACATTTGTTTGCTGAACTGGAAGAAACCAAACTTCCCATTGTACTCAAAAGCGAATTTGGCCTTGCGGGAAGAAATCATATTATATTTAAGTCTGCTTCTGATTCCTGGAAGATGTCACAGGTAAATAAACGACTGTTTGGTTTTCCTATTCTTGCTGAGTTTTGGGTCGGGGAGGAAAGGTTTTTTGATTTTTCAACTCTTTGGGATGTTCGGGATGGGGAATTCTTTTATCTCACCTCCACGGCTATGCTTATTGATAAAGAAGGGGTGTTTCGGGGAATTCGCATCGGCGGCTCTGAGTTTCCTTATTCTGCATCCTTTTTACCTCCGGTAATGGACCTAGTTCGTGATGTGAAAGGACTGATCCCCAAAGAGTATTCGGGCCCTTGTGCCATCGATGGATTTTTATACAAAGAAGAGGGTAGGGTCCAAGTCCAACCAGTATCAGAATTTAACTTTCGTTATTCGATTGGTCGAATTCTCTTTGAAGTTCGTAAAAAAAGGAATCCAAAACAAGAAGTGATCAGTGGGATTTTGATTTTACCTTATCCCAAACAAGGTTCGCTTGACGAGTGGTCTACCATCAAACGACTGGAAAAAGAGTTGGGTATCGTAATGGTTCTGCTAACGCCGGTTAGAGATCTATCGGGAAAACCTTACCAAAATACAGTATTGTATTTTGAATCCACGGAAGACAAAGAACCTTCCGTGGTGGAATCGATTTGGTTATCCTGGATGGACTAAAAAAGAACGGAAATTCAGTCCTTTAACTTAAACCCCGTCCCGATTGGATATAAATTCATGTTTTCCGTTGATCTCAAGTGTGGGATCTGATAGATTTCCTCGGCGTTTGATTTCCAAAATATCGGTATTGGTGAGAGGGAGTGTTGCCTCTAAACTCACAATGACTTTCTCCCCTTTTTCTGTCCAAGTGCACAACATCTTAGCGGTTTCGTAGCCCATCTCACAAGTTCCATCATTATGAAGTTGGATCCTTGCTATATTGGATTTAGTTTTCCACTTTCCGATGGCCCAAGTATTTTTGGGAGGAATGAGAGCTGAACCCGCCTGTTCTGAATTGAATACCAGTTCTGCTATGGCAGTGTTTTCTGAATTTGTTCCTTTGTATACTTCTTGGATGGTGAGAGAAATTTCTTTGGCACGGAGTTCGGATTTGAATTCTATCATTTGGAGAGATAAACTATCTTTCAGAGTTACAATTTCTTCATTTCCCTCTTCTGTGGAAATTTTTAGTTTTTTGATTCGATTGTTTGCGGCCCAAAGTTTCGGATCGCCAAATCCATTGTAGATGGAGAGGGAACGAAAGTTGATTGGTGTTTTGTATTTGATTTGTAAGGACTCACCGATCCCTTCACCTTCCGCCCCTTCAACCCAACTGGTTTTGAGTTTTCCATCCATAACAAAGATGGGTGTGTATTTTTTTGACTTTGGTAACAATTGACTGGAGGAAGTTATACTCGGAGGATTGAGTGGTCCGGCAAAGATTGGTAAGCAGATGGCGGCAATGAGTAGGGAAGTTTTTGAAATAGAAAACTGCATACACAAAATGATATGTATCTAAAATTTTGAGCAAGTAGGAAATAAATTAAATGAATGAACCTTGGGATTACTACACAGTCTATGTCACTTTTTCCTCAGAAGGGGAAGCAAAAAAAATCGCAAAAATTGTTGTTACAGATCGATTGGCGGCCTGCGCCAACATAGTTTCGGGAATGGATTCCATCTACATTTGGAAAGATGTTTTAGAAGAATCAAAGGAAGTTGTTTGTTTATTGAAAACTACAAGTGAGAAAGCGGAGTTATTAATGCAGAGAATCAAAGAATTACATTCTTATGAAACTCCCTGCATTGTTTTATGGCCTATTGTTTCAGGAAATCCTGATTATTTGGATTGGATTCGAAATTCTTTATAAAACTCTCCGATTCTATCGAATAACACTTCGAATCCTAATTCTTTACGCCAAGTAAGAAAAGTTTCTGGCATTTGTACAGAGGCAAACCAAGGATAAGCGGGGGATTCTTTTGGTTCGGCAAGCATACCCATAAGACTTGCCACAGTCAAATCCACTCGGCCAAAAGAATTTCCGTTAAAATATTTACGGCTTTTGTAAATTTCTATCAATTCTTTTGAGCATTCATCTAATGATTGTTTTACGACTTCTAGGTTTTTTGGAGTGATTTTGTATCTTCTTTTGAGAGATAGAGCAATCAAATCAAAATGTTCGGGAGGTCCAACCGTATCACTGAGCGAAGCAGGTTTTAATAAAAACAACTTCCCTACAATATCTGGATAATCTAGGATGAAGTGATATAAAAGAGTTTGTAAACTTTTTCCAATTTGTGTATCTACTTTCTCTTCCATCAGTTTTTCTTCCGCTGATGCTTTGTGACCAAATGCTTTTTCTTCAACTAAGTCTAGGATAGGCCCAGAACCTTGAATGACACTTGTCTCCGTCTCTAAAACTGGCACATAAAGATCGTTTACAAGTGGTTTTAAAGTTTGGATGTGTTGTCCAGGAACCAGCGGGTTTAGTTGGTAGGGGTAATTTGCAAGATCCAATGCCCATCTAGCTTTTTCAGAAAAATGAGAGATGGGGAAAGTGTATAGGCTTGAACTCATGTGTCGAAGTTTGCAGATAAGAAAGCATTCGGCAATCAAGTTTTTTATCATGGAAAATAGATTGTCTTTTAAGTGTTCCTGTCTTTAATATGATTCCTGTTTTATGAGATTTGGTTTTTTCATCTTATTTTTAGTTTGTCCTATTGGATTTTTAATTGCCAAAGAACATTCCGAATTCTGTTCCATGGACAGACTCTGTGTCATTTACGTTCAGGACAAAACAGGAGTCGACATCTACTTCCAAAACAAAATTGCTATCGATGAAACTTACACAACTATCTCAGTTAATGCCACTTCAAAAAATATGAAAAGTTCTCTAAAACTTCCCCTTGTGACAGTATTAAAAGGACCGAAACGTAAAAAACTGTTTCGTTTGAATGTAAACAAACCTAACAAACGATGGGTCTATCAAATCAAATACAAATGGATACTTGGTAATTATTCCGCATCCCATGATCCAAAAACTGTTTATGAATTACCCTTTGAAAAAGGTATGAAAGTTCGAGTCTATCAAGGTTATAAGGGAACCAAAAGTCACCAAGGTGACAACCGTTATTCGATCGATTTTGGATTGAAAGAGGGCGATTTGATTACAGCCGCAAGAGACGGTATTGTGATCGATACGGAACAAAAAAATAACGAAGGTGGATTCGAAATCAAATACATCCACTCGGCAAATTATATAAAGATTCTCCATGAGGACGGAACGATTGGCCAGTATGCTCATCTCCGTTATATGGGTGTTCTTGTCAAACGTGGACAACGAGTGACTGCTGGAACTCCCATTGGCTATGTTGGTAGTACTGGATTTAGTGATGGACCTCATTTGCATTTTGAAGTGTACAAACCGACTTCCCATTTACGTAAAAAAACAATTCCAACATTGTTTCGAACAGAGTCTTCCGATGGGGAACTTGTTTCTGAAGGGCAACTCCATTGGCGAAGAGACCCAAACACAGCTTTGGTTAAAATTGTTTCGGATATGGAGGAAATCCAAATCTGTGAATCGGTTCAAAATTTGGAACGTTTAGGATGTGATGTCACATCTTTTGCAAAAGGTTCTCCTCTCTACTTTTATATCCCTCTTTTGAAACCGTCGCGTCACAAGATACAAATTTCCGTTCGTAAAAATGGAACCTCTATTTTGAAATTGTATAATTGGGAGACAAATCCTGAATGGTGGGATACCTATTTAGATGTTCAGTTGGAAGATCCTTCGGAATCTATGGAAGGTGATTGGACTGCTGTAATATCTATCGATGGCGTTGTCCAAAAAGAAATAGAATTTCAAATAACGAGTGTAAAGTGACCAGGTTTTTATTTAGTATATTGTGCTTTGGTTTTTTCTTTGGGTTGTATGCGGAATCGAATGTTACCGAAGAATGTAATCAAGAATGGATTTGTCTTATCCAAACGAAGGACGAGGATGGAATTGAGTTATCAATTCGTAACCACAATCCTAATCCTAAAATTACAAATTCAGTTTTACTCAATGCCACTCTTATCAATTTTAAAACGGATTTAGTTTTCCCATATTTCGTTGTTGTAAAGGGACCAACTCCTGTTTTCATAACAAAATTTCTTTTGGAAGATAAATCAAAAAATGCCTTTCATTCTTTTTCTTTCCGAGTTCGGCCAGGGGATTGGGATAGCATACATGATGATTCTGTGAGTTATTTATTACCTTTCGGCCCAGAAATTCGAGCAAAGGTTGTACAAGGATACAATGGATCGGTTACACATTTTGGTAATTTTGCCTATTCGATCGATTTTGGAATTCCTGTCGGCACTCCCGTACATGCAGCAAGGAAAGGTTATGTGATGGCAACGGAAGCTCGTTATTCGGAAGGTGGGTTTCGAAGGGATTTGTTATCAAAGGCAAATTTTATCATTATCCAACATGAGGATGGAACTTTGGGAAATTATGCTCACCTAATGAAAAATGGTGTTGTTGTAAAATTGGGAGATGTGGTAGACGCAGGTCAATTGATTGGATACTCGGGTAATACTGGTTATACGCAAGGCCCGCATCTGCATTTTGAAGTACACAAACCAAATCGTCAATTGGAAGTAACAACAATCCCAACTGTTTTTAGAACACAATATTCCGACAGGGACACTTTAAATGAATATTATATGTATTGGCATCCGCGTTTAGGAATCGATACCAAAACAGACATACTAGAAGAAGACATTCAAATTTGTAAGTTAACAACAAAACGAGAAAAGACACAATGTGGTGAAAACTCTTTTCAATTGGGAGAAAACTTTTTGGTCTCCTTGGAATTTGTGAGACCAGGAAACCAACGGATCGAAGTGGATATATCTATTGATGGAAAGGGTTTTGAGCCTATGAAACTGGATTGGGTTGCTCAAAGGAATTTGGCTTTTGAAGGCAGATACCTTTCCATTGCAAATAACCCCAAATTTATTGGTCGTTGGAAGGTCCGAGTGAGGGTCAATGGAGAGGAAAAAAAGATTCTTTTTTTTGATGTAAAAGCATAATCGTTTGACAAGTAAATGTATGTATAGTAGATTGGCTGTGGGCTTTCCAAGACCTTTTGGTCGTTCTACTGGGGGTGCAAACCCCCATCTTTTTTCGCACCTAATTACAGAAACATCTTCCCATTTTTGAATCCTGCCCTAGTTTGAGATTCCTATGGAAATGGATGAATCTTTGAATGTACTCGGCGGACCTCTGACACCTTGCTCCACTCATCCTCTGACTGGTTTTTTCCGGGATGGATGTTGTAATACATCCGATGATGACGTTGGCTCTCATACAGTTTGTGTCCTGGCCACAGAAGAATTTTTAGAATCGCAAAAACAAAGTGGCAATGACCTCATCACACCTTGGCCACAGTACGCCTTTCCTGGTGTCAAACCAGGAGAACGTTGGTGCCTTTGCGCCTCTAGATGGTTAGAGGCTTACCGCAACGGGGTTCCTCCCAAGGTTTTTTTGGAGTCCACCCACAAACGAGCGTTAGAGATCATTCCTTTGGAGTTACTCGAGAGGTTTGCCGCTGACGGTTTCGATTAGTTTGTTTTAAGAGCATCCAAATAGGCTCTTGTGTGTTTGGATGTATTTCTTAGCAAAGAACCAAGGATGTTATGAATTGGATGGTTTGGTTCATATAGGGTTTCGTATTTCGGAATTTCTAAATGTTCCAATTGTTCATCCATTGGTTCTCCGGCATCATAAGCTTCTTTACAGACGTTACCTCGCAAAACATCCATTCCCTGCCATTCGGTCTGATCCTTTGCTGAAAATCCAGTGATGGAACTTGCTACAGAGTGATTCCAGTTTTTTGTTTCAATCAAGTTCCGAATCAAATAGTATTGGTATTCTTCGATCAAAGTATGTCTTCCTGAAACAAATCGAATCATATTCTCTTTTGGGGATTGGTATCCAACAATGGATACAAGTTGTACGCCAATTTGTTTGGCTGCGCTAACTCTTGGTAGTACAGAGGAATGGTAAGGTTGTGTGAGGTCCTGGATGTAATGCAGGGCCCAACCAGCAAAACGGTATCCCCAATAAGGATGGCCTGTTCGGAATGCTAAATTAGAAAGTTCTGTAAATTGGTGGATCCGGTATTCAGGATAGGTTTTTTTTAAGAATCCTGCAAGGGCAAAAATGATTCCAGGTTCATAAAAGAAACCCATGTGGAATGGTGCCTGTGAGGAAAATTCTACTGCTGGATTTCCAAATGGTTGGCTTCCAAACCCATAAATTTTTCCCACTTCACTTCCACTATCCTCAAACAAATACAAATCTAAATCATAATCAGGTTCATCTGTTGCCGAAATCAAAACTTCATCAGCACCGATGATTTGACCTTCTTGTAAGGATAAAAAAGTTTCGTTTCCCAACTTCCCTTTGTCATTCAGTGTTGTCAGTTGGTCCAAAGGAAGTTTGGTTCCATTTCTTTTGGGAACTGATTGGATGTACAACGCTGCTTTGTGGTTTGGATTGACCCGAAGGGCTTTATAAAAACTGACAACAAGGTCTGCATCCTTTGTAGTTTTTGAAAATTTTAAACTATCGTTTGTCGGAGTTAGATGGGGAAGCCGTTTTAGAGCCCACTCTTCAGAAAGAGACAAACTGTCTTGAATTGATTCTTTTTCTTTTGCTAAAAAAGTTTTTAAAGATTCTACTTTGACTTTTGGAGAGTTTTTATCCTTCCAATGGTCCTTTAGAATTAGATAGGTAATTCCAGCATGGTTGTTCCAGGCAAAGAGGGGCAGCGTAAAAGTTAAGATTACAATTGTTGTGATGAATTGTTTCATAGAGTTTATTGGGTTTCCTTTTTTTGGAAGATGGTTCCGTTCCAAATGTATTCTGATTGGTAGTATTCGTGAGAATTTGAGTCATCAATATCGAAACTGTGAGTTATCTCTTGGATTGTATTTGGTTTTCCTTTGATAACTTTTCGTTTGATTTTTGTATCTTCTGGTAGAGTTTCCTTAGGAAATACTAACCAAGACTCGGCGCAGGATGGAGGATCACAAGATCCAGGGTTCCAAGAAAAATGCGAAACTAATTTAGCATCTGGTGAAATGGTAATCAATTGTTCGTTCGTATATCCGTATTCAATTTCAGAAAAAACTAAGTATGTTAATCCGAAAAGAAACTTAGGACTGGGTGAAAATTGGGATGCGGGGTAAATTTTGTGATCCCAGTTTTCATTGCTGACTGGACCCACTTCCCATTGTGATTGGGAAAGAAGTTTGTCCCCTTGCATCAGTTTTAATTCGATTTTACCATGTTTGACACCCAAGTTTCTGCATAAGATTGTATTTCCATCCAAAGGAAAGGAATAGTCAGCGACAAACCCTCCCCAGATATATCCGGTTTCATTCTCGGATTGAACTTGGTACCAATATTCTTTTACTGAATCTTGTTCCAAAATTTGGTTCGTTTTTGTAAGAATGGTGATTGAAGTCCCTATAGAGAGTTTCTTTTTGACCTTGGATTTTATATTGTCCGACTCTCTTAAGTTGACATTATCACCAAAGATGCGATAGGTGGAGCCAACGTTTTTTTCGTGGATATAATCATCCCAGTGATTTTCAGCAAAAATGGGGAAAACAAATATGATAAGTAAAATGTAGAGTAAAGTTTTGTAACCCGACATAGTGCAAAAAATAGGGAATGTACTGCGGTGAGTCGATCTCTTTTCCAAAGGAATTGTATTTTTCTCGGAACGATAGGTCGATAATAGTATTGTAGGCTTTGTCATCACAAAGGAATTGAATGATACTCGCACAGGTAATGAAATCGTATTCAATGGATCAAATCCGAATCTTGGAAGAGAGAATGAATGCCTATGAAACTTGGGTATTTGTGCTTATCTTATTCGTTGCCGTACTTATCCTAATTGCTGTCATGCAAAAACTGACGATTGCTAAGTTAAAATCATTAGAAGCATTCAAATCAAAATCGATTTCAAAAAGTGTAAGTTCTACATCGAGTCAAAACCCATCGAGTTTGGCCGAAGTTCCAATAGCCGACATCCATACCATTACGCAGACACCGATTCATTCTGCACTAACCGTTCAAGGTAAGGATTTACCCGATCCTGGGTTGGTTTTTAAATATGTAATTCCATTAACGGTGGGTAAGGTCATTACAATTGGGCAAAGAGAAGGAAGTATTGTTACCAGGTCTACTGAGGTTTTAGACCACCACTTAACGATTGAAATAAATGCAATGGATACATCCAACTTAGAGATTTTATCTTACAGTTTGGAATTTAGAAGAGAAGGAAAAGTTTTGTTACAACTTCCGGGCAGCAAGGACTTTCGCGAAATGGGTGTGAAACAAAATATTCATATTTCGAAGTCTTTATCTTTTGATGAAGAACCTTGTTTTGAATCTTTGGATACAAACCATCCCTTACGAATTCGATTGGGGAGTCGTCTCAATGTAGATGGGAAGTTTAAAGCAGGATATTTTGAGTTTCATTTGTTTACCAAAGATGTGTTTGAAAAAACGGCAAGCGGAACCAAACGAATTGAAAAACATTTTTATTTGAAATTGTTTAAGATTTTTCCTGGATATGACACGGCGGGACAAACGAAAGAAGGGCTTGTTCCGATGCTTGGGCGGTTTGGGGTGTGAATCTATATGTCCCCGCCCTTGTTGGGTGGGGAACTGAACCCGCCTCCCAATACTTACCTCTTACCACAACTTCTCTCATCTTACAAATCCCTTTCCCAAAACCGAAATTTCTTTTTAAATAAGTTCACCTTTTTGTAAACTATGGATCTCTAACTTCACATTGTGACGGCTTCGCATTTCATACTTGTCAAAGAAGAAATCTGTATGGAAGAGTCGAATGTTTTCAATAAAATGATTCAATACTTGGGCTCTCCCCTTATTGTAGTCTTCGCGGGAGAAAATGGAATACTCTTTGCGAATGTTTTTCGCATAGTCGTAGTATTTGGATTCTTCCGTTCCGAGAATGGATATATCAATATCTAAAAAATAAGATGTATCTGGATGGCCCTCGTCACCTAATCTATGTGATTTGGTTGCTAGGATTTGTTCTACACAAGTCTCAATCCGTTCGATTGCGACTCCTAATTCTGATAATCTTACTTTGGCAATCTTTGCACTCTCTTCTTCATTGGTTTTCGATGAGACATCGTAAATCAAATCATGATAATATAAGGCAAAGAGTGTGATCTCTGGATCTTGTAATACTTTAGATACCAAATCGTATTCTCCTAACATTTGGTAGAGGTGGTTTAGGTTGTGGTAGGTGCGGTGGGGTTCTGAGTAGTGTGATCGAATCTCTTCCCAAAGGGAATCGCCGGAATTGGAGTTTGTATTGATGAATTTGGAAAGTAAGGATTCAAACCTGCTTTTACATACTTCTTGAATTTCCATGGTTCGAATCCTCGATCGAAAAAGGCAATTTGGATTGTGAATCTATATATCCCCGCCCTAGTTGGGTGGGGAACTGAACCCGCCTCCCAATACTAACCTCTTACCACACCTTCTCCCATCTTACAAATCCCTTTCCCAAAACCAAAATTTCTTTTTAAATAAGTTCACTATTTTGCAGAGTTTGAATCTAGATAGGGTTTTGCCGTGAGAAGATAAGGTTTGATTAAAAGAAGGATCTCACTCAAACAACATCGTATGTATCCCAAGGCTGGTAATCGTTGCAGAGTTTTTGCTTAAAGAAAATAGTTACTTAGAAATTTATCGTTTTTCCAATGCAAAGGCTGACAAATCAACAAATTTGGAAGCATTTCCATGAATGTCGATACCGACAGGATTTCCTTTTTCATCTAAATCGATATTGATATCCTTCGAAATTTCTTTGGTTTCATAAGCGGACTTAGTAGCTAAATCTATATAGAGGGAATCTGTTTCTGAATAATAGGTAACTTTCATGGTTTGAAACCTCGATCGAAAAATGCATTGTGGATAGTAAATCCATCTTCTAACAAAGTGACTCTAAGGTATTTTCCCACTGGGTCAATCCATTTCCAAACAAAAAAGCCAAGGTTTCCCTTGGCTTTTAATCAATCTTTCGATAAAAACAAATTCGAATTTTAAAATTCGATTATGCTCTTTCTACAATCATTGATCCTGCGATCCCACCGTGTGCACAAGCAGTCACGAGTACCTTTTTCACGTCTTTGTTTTCTTCAAAGTCCATGATAGCGTTGTGAAGGAGTCTCACACCAGTAGCACCAAACGGGTGTCCAATGGAGATAGATCCACCGTTCGGGTTGATTTTTTTCTCATCAAACTTCTTTTCCCAATCAAGACCGGTTCTAGTTTTGATTTCTTCAAGAGCCGCTACTGCTGTTGCAGCAAATGCTTCGTGGATTTCGATGATGTCGATGTTTTCGATTTTATCACCTGTTTCTCCGAGAAGTGCTACAGTGGCTTCTGCTTGGCCAAGACCCATAAGGTTTGGATCTACACCCCGCATGTTAAAACCGTTTATATAAGCTTTCGCTACTAAACCAAGTTTTTTAGCCGCATCTTCAGAAGCTACAATGATCCCAGCCGCTCCATCAGAACGTGGGCTTGCATTGAAGATGGAAAGAGTCGGTCCATGAGATTTCTTTAAGTATTTGCTGTATTTTTCTTTGAACTGGTCAAATTTCATTTGAGGGTTGTCAAAGAGTAACATCGCACGACCCATACGAGTTGGGTTTTTGACTAGACCTTCACGAAGTAGAACTGCTTCGTCAGCTTGTAACATGTTCCCTTCATCGTCTTTTACTTCCATGATATATGGTTTGTAACGACCTTCTTGTGTGGCATCAAAGGCACGTTTGAAAGATTCGTAAGCAACTTTGTCTTGTGTTTCGCGTGGAAGTGCATAGTTTTGTGCGAGGATTTCTGCAGTCACTTGCATTCCAAAAGAAGTTTCGCCATCGCCAAGTCCGTCTTCTAATGTATCACGAAGTTCCACTCCTTCAGGAAGGTCATTCGGAAGAAGTTTTACAAGTGAATCCAAACTGTTTGTTTTTTTGTTAAGGCGTGCGTTTTTTACAACGAATGGCATAGAAGTTTGTGACTCTTCACCAATTACGAGAAATACTTTTCCTTCCCCAAGCATAATGCGGCGAGTGGCTTCTGCTACTGCTTCCAAACCAGATACACAGTTGTTAGCAACAGTAAGGCAAGGAATTTCCATAGGAAGTCCAAGTAAGTTTGCAATCACACGTGCCGAGTTAGGTGCGTTAGAAAATCCTTCCCCAACGATCACACCGTCAATATCAGTAGGTTTTAAACCACTGCGTTTCATTACTTCTTCACCTACGATTTTTCCGAGGTGGTGGCCTGAGTACTGTGAGAGCGCCTTGCCAATTTGAGCAAAAGGAGTTCGTGCAGGTGCTGCGAGTACTATCTTTTGTGTTACTTTCATATAAAATCCCTTCTTCCTTTCTTTAGACTAAAACTGTAGTTACCTTAAAAATTACTTCGCAAGCCACTTCATCATAGAACGTAGTTTTCTACCTACATCCTCGATGGGGTGGCTTGCATTTTTTTCTTTGAGTTTTTTATATTCAGGGTATCCAGCCTTTGTATCGGCCATCCAACGTTTAGCGAACGCTGCACCTTTATCTTTTTGGATATCAGTAAGCACATCCTTCATACGAGCTTTCACTCCGGCATCAATGATGCGTGGTCCGCTGATATAATCTCCATACTCTGCTGTATCAGAAATGGAATAACGCATACGTGCCAGTCCACCTTCATAAATCAAATCAGTGATGAGTTTCACTTCATGCAAACATTCGAAGTAAGCAATCTCTGGATCGTATCCTGCTTCTGTTAATGTTTCGAATCCACTCATGATGAGGTTCGCAACTCCACCACAAAGAACCACTTGTTCTCCAAAGAGGTCAGTTTCTGTTTCTTCACGGAAAGAAGTTTCTAAAATTCCTGCTCTTCCTCCACCGACTCCACTAGCGTGTGCTAGGGCACGAGCTTTGGCTTGGCCTGTTGCATCTTGGTAGATCGCAATTAGGCAAGGAACTCCACCACCTTCTGTGTAAACGCGGCGTACCAAATGTCCTGGACCTTTAGGTGCTACCATATACACGTCTACGTTTTTCGGAGGAGTGATGAGATCATAATGGATGTTAAATCCATGAGAAAATACAAGAGCTTTCCCTTCAGTAAGGTTCGGTTCAATGTCCGCCTTATACATGTCAGCTTGGATGGTGTCGGGAGCAAGGATCTGTATGATGTCTGCTTTTTTTGCGGCTTCCGCAACACTGAAAACTTCAAAACCAGCTTCTTTTGCTTCTTTTACTGATTTGGATCCGTCGCGAAGTCCGATGATGACTTTCAAACCAGAATCTTTCATGTTTTGAGCTTGGGCGTGACCTTGGCTTCCGTAGCCAATCACTGCAATGGTTTTACCTTTAAGGAGATTTAGATCGCAACTGTCGTCGTAATAGATATTTGCCATGGATGGGCACACTTCCTGCGGAAAATTTAACTTATTTTTCCATCATTTTTAACTATTAGGAGGGAAACAAGAACGAATTAGGGCGCCTTTCCTTGCTTGGTCCGGACTCCGCGTTCGCTTCGGTCCTCCGGACGGCTAACGCCTCCTCCCCATCAAGGGCGCATAAGAGACATAATATACTTTCGACTCCTATCTCTCCTTTTGATCCCAGAAAAACCATTCGTATAGGTATTATCCGCAAATGCGGAAACCCTCCATTGGAGAAATGTTTTTTCTCCCCTATACTTGTGTTCATGATGAACAGAATCAATTCTGAATCCGTGGAAAAGCTTAACTGTCAAAGGCTCGTTAGGTTTTTTTGTTCCTTGTTTTTTGTGACTGATTTGGCGCTACTCGGAGGGGGTTGTGTGAGTCCCGACCTCGTCCATGATTCCTATTACGCAAGGCACCCCAGCCAGAATGGCCACAACTACCGCAATTACCCTTATCCTTACCAAGGGTCTAGAGGAAGTTATGGTGTTCCTTACTACCCCCATCACGGCGGAGGGAACCAATTCCAAATTCCCAGATCCCACGGTGGTGGTCACAACCCCTTTCATGTACCAGCAGGTAGATACCACAATATGGGCAACCCTGGGAAATGGAGGTTATAGGCCTTGGATCATTTGAATTTTTACCAACTCTCTTCGGACTTATTGGCACAATACCGTACAATCTGTCCGAAGAGAACACCTTCTCACTTGCCGTCTGTTTTCTCCGTTCGAGTTGTCCCTCCCTTAAATGTTCTACTGCTTCTCACTGCAATTCTTTTGATAGGTTGTGCGAGCCTCTTGCCACCAGAAAAGAGAGTGTATCCCAAAAATCCGGTAACTTTACCTGAAGGGATGGACATCCATAAGTGGATCCTAGCGAAGAAAGAACAATACCCGAAGCGATAGTGTAGTTATTCTCCCTATCCAGATTCCTATCAGATTTTGTTTTATCGAAAAAAAATACATCTCTCGGTTCCTTTATCTCTTGTGGTGCTTACCTTCGTCAGACCAACACGGCTCAAATAGAAATCATCGAAATCGTTTCCAATGTAAACTACGCTGATTATGGAAAATCTGTCATTCCTCGAGGTGGAGAACTTGGTCCCATGAATGAAAAAGAAAGAACAGAGATCCTTCTTCCTTGTATGGAAGAATTTTTAGAACCTCTTTTAAGGGAATAAATCGTCAAACGCCCGTATAACGGATGAGTCCAAAGGTCAAATCATCTTGGATGGCGGTGATTCCACCAGAAAGTTGGATTACCGATTGGAAAACCTGATCTCTAATTTCTAGTAGAGGTTTTTTCTCATATCGCGGATCAAATGTAGAAGTCTTTCTTCTCCATACATTTGGTAAGAGTCCGGGGCTCTGGCTTCTGTTAGGCCATCGGTTAACATCACAATCAAGTCGCCTGGCTCTAGTTGGAATTTTTCTTCTTCGGCAAGGATGGTAAAGATAGGAGTGATGATTCTTCCCATAGGTTTTAAACTTACCATGGCACCGGAAGAACGAATGATAAAGAGAGGGAAATGTCCCGCACGTGCAAAACGAAGTTTACCCGAATCTGTATGTAAATGAAGTAAACTAGCCGTCACAAAATGTTCTCTGAGGTTGGGAATGATTTGGTTACGAATGGATTCTAAGTTTTCTTTTAAGTCGGAGGGGTCTTCTTTCCATTTATCAAGGGAGGTTTTGACAAGAGCACTGAGTAGGGCGGCCGGAATTCCATGCCCAGAAACATCACAAATAAAAACACCTAACTCTAGTTTTTCGGGTTTCCAAACAATGTCGTACAAATCACCACCGACTTTCATCATGGGAATATTTTTAAAAAGAATTTCCACACCTTCAGGAAAAACTTCTTTCTGAGGAAAAAGAGATTCTTGGATCCGTTTTGCCATATCCAATTGTTTTTCGATTTCCGATCTTTGTTCTTCGATGACTGCCGTTCTTTCCAATACCTTTTGTTCCAATTCTTCATTGGCTTTTTCTTTCAGTTCATTTAGAACTTGTAAGGATCTTAAAGAAGCAAGTTGTGCTCTTTCTCTTTCCCTTGTGGCAGTCACCAAAAAGTAAGCAATCCCACTGATACAAAATAAAAAGGCATCTAAAAAGATGAGTGAGTCATTGATCGAAAGTCCACTTTCGTCCCTTCTCGCAAAAACACCTTTTCCTTCAATGGTGAGAGTGACCGCAGTAAATGCTAGAACAACAGTTGCCAGTGTGGCGCCGAACTGACGAAACCGAATGCTTGTGACAATGACAAAAGGAATGGGTAAAAAAAGTAAGGGCCATTCATCACTAAAAGCGATGGATCCAGATATATACACCAAAATGATCCAAAGCAAGAGTTCAATTTGTTTGCGCAGTTCCAACTTTAGTTTTGCTTTGGGATGAAACCAAACATAGAGTAGGGGAGCAACAATGAGAAAACCCAACATCTCTCCCGAGAACCAAGTAAAAAATACATTAAAGTATAATTCTGAAGATAAAAAATCCCAATACCATAAACTCGTAACACCGAGCACAGTGCTCACAAGAGATCCGGGAAAAGTTCCAATGCTTAGAAAATAAATTAAATCCTTTGTAGAATAGATGGGATCACTTTTTTCTGTGACTCGTTTGATGATCCTATAGTTTATATAACTGCTAAGGGTATTTCCAATTCCAATGATAAATGCTGTCGGTAAATGAGGGTTATTAAAAAAGTTAGCGAGTGTGGCTCCTAAGTAAATTCCAGGTAAGGCAACAGGACCAAGGAGAAGAAGTGAGGCTAGGCCCACTCCTTCCGGGGGCCAAACGGGAGATACTTGGCTATTTAAGAAGGCAATTTTAAAACCAATCTGAGCTGAGATGAAGTACCCAATAAAGATGATGGGTGTCCAAATAAAAATTCTTGTATATAGGACTGTCTTCATTCGGAATGAAGCATTTCCCATTCCTCCATTTTGTAAAGAATTTCCGACTCTATCTTTTGGATTTCTTCGGTTATTTTGCTTAGTTCGGTATGATCATTTGCGAATGTACTTAATTTCTTTTCTAATTCTACTTTTGTGGACTCTAACTTCGCAATTTCAGATTCTAACTTGGAAAGTTTCTTTTGGTCTTGTTTGGATTTTTGTGGTTTCCCCGTTGCGGGTGTCACTTGGGGAACTACGGTCTGTTTTGGGGAACTAGGTTCACTTTCTAATTCCAAAGTATCCGTTTCCAAAAAGGAAGAGAAGGTTCCAATATAATGGTCCAGTTTTCCCTCCTTTCGAAAGATAAGTAGGCTCTCAGCGGTTCTATCTAAAAAGTAACGATCATGCGATACAATCACAACGGTTCCTGGAAATTCATCGAGGAAGGATTCTAATACAGAAAGTGTTTGGATGTCCAAATCATTGGTTGGTTCATCTAAGATGAGAAAATTTGGACCAGTCATTAGGATCTGCACTAGAAAAAGTCTACGCCTTTCGCCTCCAGAGAGTTTGGCGATCGGTGTGTATTGCAACTTCCCATCAAATAAAAATCGTTCTAACATCTTTGCCGCGGAGATTTTTTCACCCGATTCGGTTTCTATCATCTCACCGGCAACGTCTTTGATATAATCGAGAACATTTCGTTCCAGTGGAAGTTCGGAACTCGTTTGGTCAAAGTAACCCACCTTAGTGTTCATCCCTGGTTTGATATACCCACTATCAGGAGTAATACGACCAGCCATCAAGTTCAGAAGAGTCGATTTCCCAATTCCATTGGGTCCAATCACACCGAGTCTTTCTTTGGCTTTGAAGGTATAAGTAAAGTCGTTAATGAGTAATTTATCAGCAATGGCCTTCTTTAGATTATGAATTTCTAAAATGGTTTTCCCTTGGCGTTTTGCGGCGACACTTAGTTCTAAATCTTTTTGTTCTTCGCGTTTTTCTCTATTTTGGAGTTCACTGGCACGTTCAATCCGTGCCTTTTGTTTTGTGGAACGAGCTTTGGGTTGGCGTTTCAACCACTTCACTTCTTGTTTGAGAAACTGTTTGATTTTATCTTCTTGTTTTTGGAGGGTTTCTTCTCTTTCTACTTTTCGTTCTAAATAAATAGAATAATTCCCCTCATAAAGGAAATGACTGCCACGGTCGAGTTCTAAAATTTTATTCACAATCCGATCTAAAAAATACCTATCATGTGTGATGAGAATGATGGCTTTGTCGAGGCCTGCCAGATAATCTTCTAACCATAAAATGGATTTTACATCCAAGTGGTTTGTAGGTTCATCTAAAATGAGTAAGTTGCTTTCATCAATGAGAGACTTTGCTAGTTCTACTTTTTTAAGCATCCCACCTGATAACTCAGACATCTTTCTTTCTAACTTTTCAACACCTAATTCTTTTAATATGGACTTAACTTGTTGTTCATAATCCCAAGCGGACAGTCTGTCCATCTCCCCGGAAATTTCGGTAAACTCATCATCGAGTCCTTCGACACCTTCACTCATTCGTTCACAGATATCTTCATAACGACGGATGGTTGTGACTAGTTTGTTATCACCTTTGTAGATATGATCGAGGATGGTTTCCTTCTGATCAAAAACAGGATTTTGGTCAAGGATGGAGATTTTGAGATTATTGTTTTTGATGATTTGGCCGGAGTCCGTTTCTTCTTTGCCGAGGATGGCTCGCAGTAAGGTGGATTTACCCGATCCATTGATACCAACAATGGCTAGTTTTTCTCCTTCACTGATAGAGAAATCAAGGTTTTGAAAGAGTTTTTTTTCGCCGATGGTTTTGGAAAGTTTGGAAACAGAGACTAGCACAATGTCCATGAGATGCAAATAGGGTCAAATGGACAATCTCATTCAATATTTTGGCATGAATGTACATCTCATTTATCGACTTTGATTTGGTTTTTGTTATCTCCCCTTTTTTCGAATTCTTTCATTTTGGGAAGGTCTCTTAGTAGAGTGATATGTTATCGTTCAAGAGTAGATTGGCGATCTAATGCAGTTGAAGCCAGTGTTTTATCTTTTCAGAGATGGTTTTTAAAACAACGGGTTTGGAAATATAATCATTCATCCCGCATTCGAGGCAACGTTCCTCTTCCCCTGACAGAGTCCCGGCAGTAAGAGCAATGATTGGCACAAGTTTCCCTTTCGCTAATTTCCGAATTTCTTTGGTGGCATCATAACCATTCATTTCTGGCATTTGCACATCCATTAATATCAATTGAGGTTCTGTTTGGATGAAGTTTTCTACTGCCAACGCTCCGTTCTCTGCCTCAATGATGATAGTTCCTGGTAAAGATTTTTGAACAATCGCTTTGGTTAACATCATGTTTACAGGATTATCCTCAACAATCATGATCTTAATTTTTTCATTCGTGAGAATGGGATGTACTGGTTCGTAATTGGTTGTAATGATTTCTGGACTTTTTCCTGATATTAGTTTGTCCAAACTCTCATATAAGATGTTTGTCTGAATGGGTTTTAAAAGGATAGACTGTACGCCGAGTTCTTTGCCTCTTTTATAAATGTTTTCATCATTGGAAGAAGTATGGAGAGAAAGGAAAGGTTTTCGTAAATTTTTTGATTCTACAATTTTTAATATTTTTTCAATGAAGTCTAGTCCATTCATTTCTGGCATATTAAAATCAGTGATGATCACATCGTAAAAGGTTCCTGATGAGATTGAATTCAGGGCTTCTTTTGCTGAACGAAAACTATCTACTTGGATCCCTTTGTAAGTTAACATTTCATGGATCACGAGTAAGTTGGTATCATTGTCATCCAAAACCATTACTTTTTTGATTTCATTTAGTTCCGGTTCGGTGTTCCTTTCATTGTCAGCCAGGGTAACAATTTTGAAAAAGAAACGAGAACCTTTGTCGCGTTCAGATTCTAATTCCATTTTAGAATTAAATAAATTTAATAATTTACTAGAGATGGATAGTCCTAGGCCAGTTCCACCAAACTGACGTGTGGTGGATGTGTCTGCTTGTGAAAACACTTCGAAAATTTTATTTCTATTTTCTGGACTAATGCCAATTCCGGTATCGATCACTTCAAAGAGTAATTCGTATTCGTTTTTGTCTTTTGGTTCGGCGGAGATTTTGATTTGAATTTCGCCTTTTAAAGTAAACTTTAAAGCATTTCCGATTAAGTTCAAAAGAATTTGCCTAAGTCGCAAAGAATCTACAAATATATTTCTTGGAACCTTTGGTGAAATGTTGAGAATGAGTTCTAGGCCTTTTTCGTATGCTTTGTGTTTTACGATTTCTGCGATTTGGTGGAGTAAATCGTAGATATTGACCCTTTCCTTATAGAGTTCCATTTTCCCAGATTCAATTTTCGAAAAGTCTAAGATGTCATTGATGAGATCCAATAGAGAACTTGCAGAAAGATACACAGTTTCCATGTATTTTTTTTGCACCTGATTGAGATTGGTCCGCATAAGAAGGTCGGAAAATCCAATCACACCATTGAGTGGTGTTCTGATTTCATGACTCATATTGGCAAGAAAGTCCGATTTTGCTTGCGAGGCTTTTTCTGCATTTTCGCGAGCAATGATTAGGTCATTTTCGAGTAGTTTTCGTTCGGTGGTATCGGTGTGGGTGCCAATCATTCGAAGTGGTTTTCCTTCTTCTGTCCACTCAATTACTTTTCCTCGGTCTAAAATCCATTTATAGGATCCGTCTTTACACAACATTCTATGTTCATTCACATAAACAGAGGTTTCCCCGTTAAAATGTTTGTCTAAGTCAGAAAAATAATTTTGTTTGTCTGCGGGATGAACTCTTGATTCCCATTCCGAAATATCGGATCCTATTTCTTCTTCTGAATATCCTAACATATTCTTCCATTGGTTAGAGAAGAAAACTTTGTTTGTAATCGCATTCCAATCCCAAATCCCATCTCCGGATCCTTCCAATGCAAATTGCCAACGGCTCTCACTAGCACGTAACGCTTCTTCGGTGGCTTTATGAGCTGAGATATCAATTCCGATCCCCAAGTAACCGGTGATCTCCCCTTTTTTGTTTTTACTTGCAGTGACTACCAGTTGGACAGGGAATTCGGTTTTGTCTTTACGAACATACGTCCATTCGTGAGAATCAAATTCACCTAACTTTGCTTTGTATATAAACGTATCAAATCCAGAAATGGGAACTCCGAATTCTTTGGAAAGATTGGTTGAACGTAATTGAATTTCTTCAGGTCTATGGAAAATCGCAGGTGAGGTTTTTCCAACCACATCTTCTGCATCATATTGTAAGTGGAATTCGGCACCCTTGTTGAAGTGGGTGATGGTGCCGTTTGTATCAGTTCCGATGATTGTCACATGGGTGGTTGCATCAAGAATACTCTCTAAATTTCCTAAAGCATCTTCTCTTTGGATATCCAATTCTACGTTTTTTGTAATATCTTGAAAACTTCCAAAAATTCGAATACTTTTCCCGTCTGCAAATACTGAATGTCCGATACTTCTAACCCATTTGAAGTTTCCTCGGAGTGTTTTGATTTTTAATACTAAGTCGTAGGAAGTTCCGTATTTGTCTGCTAGGTGAAAAGCGTTAATTAGTTTTTCTCGATCTGATTCTAAAGGATAAAAATCAAAGGCAGATTCTAGGTTTGGTACGTAATTGTCGGGGACTTCGTGAATCCTTTTTGTTTCTTTTGCCCAGAAAATTGTTTTGTTTGTTAGATCCACTTCCCATCCGCCCACATTGGCGGCAGCATTCGTTTCCTCAAATAGTAGTTTGAGTCTTGCAAGTTCATCTCGTTGTTTTAGGATTTCTATTTCTTTGTCTTTTCGTTCCGTAATATCGATGAAATAACAAATTTTTTCCGTGGGCGATGAGTTGAAATAACTTACGACACTATAATCGGAAACATAAATATACGAACCATCTTGTTTTTGGAATCTGAATTCCCTTTGATAAGTTCGCGATTTATTTTTTATATATTCTTTCTCTTCGGCAAGTGCTCTTTCTTTATCGTCGGGGTGAATGAGGTCATCTGGTTTCAACATTCCTTTTTTGAATTCACCAGTTTGATACCCTAGGTTGAGTGAAATATTGGGAGACACGTAAGTTGTTAAAAACTCGGTATCAAATTTAAACCGAAAGATCACATAAGGACCGCTGTCTAAAATTACATTTTCAATGCTAAAGTTTGGTTCTCCACGAAGAATGACTCCTGGTGTGTTTTTAAATTCCAAATACCGCCCAGAGATTCGGAAAGGATTTCCGAGTAGGTTTGTCGTGAATTGGAATGGAGTTTTTTTTGCCAGGGTTTCTTGGCATAAGTTAGTGAGGATGAGTGCATCCCTCGGTGTGATGTGGAGGTCGTTGATATGTTTTCCCGTGGATATGGAGTCAGGTGGCAGATAGAGATTCGGAGAGGTTCGTGAAAATTGAATTTCTAAGAAGGGATCTACATAGATTAGAAATTCGTCAAAACTCTCCACAATGGATTGGTAGTTGAAACTTTCTGCCATGAATTGTTATGTCACTTGACCAAAACGATTGGTCCTAAAGAATAATGGATACGATGATGAATCGCCTGTCACTTTCTATTTTTCTATGTTGTATTTCTGCACTTCCAGCGGGAAGTCTGATGAGCCAATCTCAAAGAAACCACGGTTGGGTAGTTGCGGGAACATCCTCAAAACTGCTCATTCAAGGAAAAGAAATATTAAATGCAAGGGACGAATTTCGATTTAAGAACCCGGAAGGGATGAGCCAAATCCAAGAGATCGACTACTATCTTATGTTAGGGGAGTATTACCTTCGTAAAAAAGACAAAGTAGGGATCGCCAATATCCTTTATGACTTACGAACCAAAAAAGGCGAATATGCTTTTGCCGATTTTTTATTGACTTCTTTATGGAAACAGTCTCAAGGCGAGGAAGTTCAGGCGGTCAAAGTCCTGGATACATACATTCAAAAAGAACCCAATACCTATTTTCGTAACCTAGCAAAAAACATGCGAACCAATCTTTTCCAAACAGGGGAAGATGAAAAAAAGTCCATGATCCGAATGGACTGCCAAAAAACAAAACCTTACTATTCATTATGCCGTGTATTCCGTTTGCAATATTACATTGATCTTCCTTCCGGAAAAGAGAAGGACATGCACAAACATTTTGTGAACATCATGCGTGTCAATTCCCCTTTTTTCGAAGATCCTAATCTGGAATGGATCCCTCTTCTTGATCGAATTGACGAAGATCTTCCCGCCAAACTATCGTTTCTTGGATTTGTGAGAGAAGGGATTCATTTACAAAAAATGATTATGGATCTGGAAAGAATTTCAGATGGGTTCGTTGGTGAAAATTCGAATGAACGGATGGCATTTTTCCAAATTTTACTTGGAGATTATCCTGGGGCTGAAGAATCTTTGTTAAATTTTTTGAGACTAACAAAAGGGAAAAAGGCATCCATCCTTAATCGAATCTATGTGAAGTTAGGTGCACTTGCCTACTTTCAAAAAGATTACAAAAAATCTTTAGATTATTATCTAAAGTTGGATTTGAATAATTGGTCAGCAGATATCCACCATCCGTTTTTGAATGAACCAATGTCCATCAGCGGCGTGAAAGATTTGATTTCTGTTTCCCTATATAAAGTGAACGGTGCAGATGCCGCACTCAAAGCTCTGCAAAAAATTAAAGATCCTGAAAAGTTAACAGAAGCAGACATCTGGCCCAAACTTAGAATATCGCAGATGTTAATGGATCAAAATCCTGAGTTGTCATCAAGGTTGACTGACGAAATCATTTATATGGCTCAGGAGAAAAAATGGAGGCGGTTGGAATATGCTGCCACCATCTTACAAGGTTATAACCAAATTTATAGAAAGGAATTCAGAAAGTCTACTATTGAGTTAACAAAGAGTAGGGGGATTTTGGATGAAGAAAATTCCTTTTATGCGGCAGAATTTCTTAGAAATTTCGGGTTTGTATTTGCCCATACAGCATCTGGCAAAAAGGGACCGGTGAATGGAAACATTCGGGATGGTGTCACCGACTACTTACAAAACAATCTGTATGAAGATTTGTATTATATTCGCAATTACCGGCCACTTGCTTTTTCTACAGATTTGTTTTTTGAATATGCACTCAGCCATCTTCGAGATGATAACGATGTTTGGGGGCTCTTAGATTCTATTTACAAATACAATGCTGTGAAGTGGATTCGAGGAGGTAAGGGAAGTCCGCATTCATTGTTGCAGATTCAATTTGTTGATAAACAATTCCAATACCTCTCTGGTTTTTCCACCGCTAGAGAATCCAAGTTTTTTGATTCTACTTATGCAGACAGTCGGGAAACCGAAAGCCAAATCCAAAGAAAAACTGAAGAAGAATCTGTTCGTAATTTAGAATCTGCTAAACTTCCCACCATCCTTTTGTTACCCTACAAGGATGAGTTTTATCTTTTTACCTTTAATCCGAGAGAATCCAAACGAAACCAACTTAGTTGGAAAGTAATTCGTTCCCAGAGGCCAGATACTTCGGATGTCATTGATTCGGTCAGAGAACTGATAAGTTCCAGTAAAGATGCTGACACTGTACAAATTTATTTAAATGAATCGGGAGCCAGTTTGATGCGTTCTCTGAAAAAAGAAATGAAAGAGACTGGGTTTATATTTTTCTTTTCTCTTCTCCCACAAACGGAGGTACAAAAACCATTGAATGTTTTTTCTTGGAAATGTCCACAGAACATGCGTTCTTTGGAAGGGAAAGGTATGAATCTTGTCGAAACTGCTTATTTTGAAGGTTCTAGGATTCTAAAAGAAAAGGAAAGGTTACATCTTTGGGACTTCCAAGCAAACGCCAGTTCGGTGAATTCTGTCACCAATCTGTCTTGGTCTTGTAAATCCGAAACCGGGTCATACGAAGAAATTCCTTTCCTTAAATTATTCCGTAGGATCGATTACCGCACGGTTCCTGAAATGATAGTTTATACCGAACGTGTCCTTGGTAAGTCCTGGTCTGATTACTCTTGGCACTACAATTGGTTGCATTTTTGGTTTCGATCGGGAACCAAAAAGATTGGATACCTTCCCACTCTACCTGTTTTGGATGCGGGATCGGTTTCGGGCCTTGCCGATCCTTCTCGTTACCGTGAGGAAGGGGTTTGGATTCAGGTTACCGCCCAGTAGGAGTGACATAATCAGACTAAATTCCTTGGGTCGGAGTTTTGTCTGCTTTTGCATTTCCGGTAAAAATGGGTCAAAATGTAGGCGACACTAGGAGATCGGTCCAAAATACTTAATTCTATTCCTCATACGCAATGGACCCTGATCATAATACTTTAGTGGTGTTCGAGTTTCTATGGAAATAATCGGCATCTTTCTCATCTTCCTTCTCGTCTTTGTCAATGGTTTCTTCGTAGCAGCCGAGTTTGCTATGGTTTCCCTTCGCCCCTCTCGCCTAGAGGAGCTCGTCAAAGAAAACAGAGCTATGGCTCATCTTACCAAAAAGGCCGTCTCTAAAATCGATGATATGTTATCGGTTTGCCAAGTGGGAATCACTGTTGCAAGCCTACTCCTTGGATGGATCGGCGAAGCTTTGTTTGCCAGTGTTGTTTCTGGATTCCTTCGTATGTTTCATATTGAATTGGATCTTGTTACTATCCACAGCATCTCTATTGGAGTATCGTTTACTCTCATCACACTCCTACATGTGATTTTGGGGGAACTAGTTCCTAAGACCCTGGCCATCCAAAACACAGAGGCAATTGCTCTTGGAGTGTCTGGCCCTATGTGGTTGTTTTATTATCTTTTCTTTCCAGTCACATTCGTAATGAACCGTCTGGCAGGAGGAGTCCTTACACTTTTCCGCTTACAACGTACGGGTGATAAGTATGTCCACTCTGCAGAAGAATTGATGATTATCATCGAAGAACAAAGGAAACAAGGCCGGATCGATAATGCTGAGATGCAACTCATCCAAAAGACTTTTGATTTTTCCGAACACACTGCAAAAGACGTAATGACACATAGACTTTCTATCATTGGAATTTCACAAGAGTCAACGATAGATAAAATGCTTCCTCTCATTGCAGAACATAGTTTTTCAAGATACCCGGTATATGATCAAACATTGGATCGTATTGTGGGGATTGTTCATGTACAGAAGTATTTAAAATGGCAAGCGGCACATCTTTCTGCCAAAGGTAAAAAAGAAAAGATCACCGTGATTATGGAAAAGGATTTTGTGAAGGTTCCAGAATCTATGTCCATTGAACGAGTAATGACTAAACTTCGCGAGAAAAAACAACACATGGCGATTGTCATTGATGAATATGGTGGAGTTTCCGGTTTACTGACGTTAGAAGATATCATAGAAGAATTTTTTGGTGAAATCCGGGATGAAACGGATTCCGATGAAGTCGATGTAACTTCAACGAATAAAAAAACAAAAGCCATTACTCTTGATGGAGAAACGGAACTTTCCAGTTTATCTGGCATTTTGGAAGGGGAAGAACCTTCGGATATGGAAGAAGTTAGAACCATCGCTGGTTATTTTATGGAAAAGAACGAGGATATGCCAAAAGAAGGAAGCATCGTTCAAATTAAAAAGGGAAGTCTTAAAGTAAAAAAAATGGAAGGAAATAAAATCATCTCCATTTTGTTTACTCCGAAACTAGAAGAAGATAATGATTCTGAAATGGAGAGGGAGCTCTCTTACGAGGACAGGTAGATGAAAGAAATTGTGATTGCGGTTTCAGGATCCATAGCTTCTTACAAGGCTTGTGATTTGGTAAGAGGACTTACCAAACAAGGATACCCTGTCCGTGTGATCATGACTTCCAATGCTACCAAATTTGTCGGAAAAATTACCTTCGAAGCCTTAACCGGAAAACCGGTTCGCGTGGATGAATTTGATACTGGTATGGCACATATCGAAATCAAAAACATTGCTTCAGTTCTCGCTGTAGTGCCGGCTTCCGCCAATATCATTGGGAAAATGGCAAATGGAATCGCTGACGATTTAGTCACCTCCACTTATTTAGCTTGTACCTCGCCTGTGTTAGTTGCTCCTTCAATGAATCCTGGAATGTATTTACATCCTGCGGTCCAAAGGAATCTAAAAATTTTGGAAAAAGACGGTGTGACCATTGTCTCTCCTGATAAGGGAATTGTTGTATGTGGGGATGAAGGATACGGTAAACTTGCCACCGTGGAATCCATTACCGAACAAATTATAAAACTCCATACAAAAAATTCATGAACTTAAAATTCAAACGAGTGATCGTTACTTCGGGCCCAACTCGGGAATGGATTGATCCTGTACGTTATATCTCCAATGCCTCTTCTGGAAAGATGGGTTATGAAATAGCCAAATCTTTTTTGTTATATCCTGTCGAAGTGATTTACATCCACGGAAATACTTTGGAACGATATGCCAATGTTCCAGGTGCCAAACTCAATATTGAAGTGGAAACCACCATCCAATTACGAGATGCAGTTTTATCTCAGATTACTAACGATAGTTTGCTTGTGATGGCGGCGGCTCCTGCGGATTTTCGCCCCATCATGACAGCAGAACATAAAATCAAAAAAGAAAAAACTTCCGAAGGAACGAAAGGCCTTCTTCTTGAGTTAGAAGAAAATCCAGATGTATTACAACAAGTCACTGAATTTGTCTCCGAACACAAAATAGAAAATTCGATTCGTGTGGGATTTGCTGCCGAAACTAGAGAACTTGAAAGGTATGCAAAAGACAAACTAACAAGAAAAGGTCTTCACTACATTGTGGGAAACTATGTGGGTGCGGGCAAAGGGTTTGGAGAAGTGGATTCTAGCGTTCGTATCTTTAGTGGTAAGGGTTTGGAAAAAGAAATCGGACCATTACCGAAAGAAAAAATCGCTGAAGCCTTGGTCCAATTTTTAGTGTCCGTTTGATTTGTTTCCAAAACCAAACGCAAAATATCCCGCAAGAAGGATCAGTCCAAAACTTACGATATAATTCCATTTGAGTCGTTCTCCAAGGAAGAGAGTCGCGAACAAAATGAACACAAAGATAGTGATCATTTCTTGGATGATCTTTAACTGGAACCCTTCGAATTTATAAACAGTATAACCAATGCGGTTTGCCGGAACCATAAGCACATATTCAAAAAATGCGATTCCCCAAGAAAAGAGAATGATATAAAACATATTGCTGGATTTTGCAAACTTTAGGTGTCCATACCAGGCAAAGGTCATAAAAATATTGGAAAGGATCAGTAAGGCGATGGTGGTCATTTTAGTCCCTTGGTTATATTCAAAGATTGATAAGGATTCATTTTATGAAAGCGGAAGGTTTACAGAAAAAGATTTAAGGATACGAGTCATTATTTTACTTCGGTATTCCCTCTGGATAAACTTCGTTAAAAATTTCGGGAAGGATTTCTCCCGATTTCCCACCAAAGTGATGTTGTATGGAAGGAGTGAGGGATGTGGTTTCCGGATTGATTTCGATTCCGAGTGCCCCATTGCGAATGGCAGTTAGAGCCAAATTGGTCGGAACCGAAACATTCGCACTAGTTCCGATCACAAACACAACATGGGCGACTTTACTTAGTTCCCAAGCTTTGGTAAGGAGTATATTGTCGTAACCTTCTCCAAACCAAACAATGTCTGGCCGTAACAAAGATTCACATGTCGTACAAAATTTGAGTCCCGGTTGGTTTAGGCCATCCTCTTCCAGATGGTATTTTGCCTGGCAGTGTGTACAACGTGCACGGAAAATATTACCATGAATTTCTAGTAGGTTCTTGCTCCCAGCTCTGGGATGGAGGCCATCTACATTTTGTGTGATGAGATTGACAAACGAAGAAGCTGTTTGCCATTTTGCAATTGTTAGGTGTCCGTCATTCGGTTTGGCCTCGTGGCAAATGCCTCGCCTCCAGTCATACCATTCCCAAACCACATCAGGATGTCTAACGAAGGCCTCGGGTGTGGCAAGTTCTTCTGCTTTGTAAGTTTTCCAATACCCACCCTCGCCACGAAAGGTCGGAATCCCACTTTCGTTAGAAATCCCGGCTCCCGTAAGAAACAAAATATTGCGGGCAGAACGGATTCGATGGATTACATCGGGAGGGAGGAGACTCATCTGTGGGATCATTCTAACAAAATGGGTAAAAAATTAAATCGGAAAATATTAAGGAAAAAGAAAACTGGTAGTTGTGGCAGACCATTGGACAGAAGTCCAAAAGAAATTAGATTCCATTCGTGAAAAACAATTGTTTCGGGAAACTCGTTCCTACCAGGGAATTGACTTTTGTTCTAACGACTATATGGGACTTGCAACTAAGCCGAGTATGTTGGAATTTTTCCAATCGAAGAAGGATATTTATCCCTTTGGTTCGACTGCTTCTCGATTGGTCCGGGGCAATACCACTTCCATGGAACAGTTTGAATCTGCATTTGCGAGTTTTGTAGAAGGGGAGGCAGCTCTTCTTGTTTCCACTGGTTTTACAGCAAATTTTGGTCTTTTGGATTCGATTGCAGCCCCCGATTGTTATGTGTTTACCGATCGCCTCAACCATGCATCCATTTTAGATGGAATTCGTATAGCCGGTGCAAAGAAAAAATACTACAACCATCTGGATTTAGGCCACCTGCGATCTCTCTTAGAAAAACTAGACTTGGAAGATCCTACACGGAAGAATAAACGCATCGTCGTTACCGAATCTCTGTTTAGTATGGATGGAGATTCTCCCGACTTAAAAACCCTTTTGTCTTTAAAAAAAGAATTTGGATTTGTCCTCGTATTGGATGAAGCCCATGCCTTCGGAATTTATGGCCCTAGTGGGAAGGGACTTGTCTTTCAAGACCTTGACCCTTCGGATATCCAATCTATCGATTACCGGGTTTATACATTAGGAAAATCTTTAGGACTTGAAGGTGGAATCATTGTTACAAAACAAATTGGTCGTGATCACTTAGTGAATGTAATGCGGTCTTTTATTTTTTCTACGGCTCCGCTTCCTATGATTTCGGAACTCGCCTTTTTTGCACTTTCGTTATTAGGTTCTATGGACAAAGAAAGAGAAAATCTTTTATCCCTTGCAAATAAGCTAAAGGATTCATTAAAACAGAATGGATTTTTGATTACCGATTCCACATCGCATATTGTTCCCATCTTACTTGAGACAGAAAAACAGGCGTTATTCTATGCAGCGTATTTACAGGAAAAGGGATTGGACGTGCGGGCCATCAGGCCCCCGACAGTTTCCACTCCGCGTTTACGGATTAGTTTGAATGCAAAATTAACGTTGGAGAGCATCCACCGATTGGTGGAAGAACTCATCCTGGTTCGAAAGAAGTGGAATTCTCTCTAGTCAAATTCTAATTCTCAAACTACCAATGGGAGGATTTAGTTTATTCTAAGGAATCTATCCAATATATAGTTCTTTAAATGAATCTATTGTTTTAATTAAAGAATATTTGTCCTAGACACTTAGGTTTCTTCTTCGAATTTACGGATTTTGTTTTTGATTTCTTCGGTGGTAGACTTTTGGTCACTTGATGGCTTTGAATTTGCCTCTGGAGTTTCCTTCTTTTTTCTGGTCCCAAATTTATAGATTCCAAAAAGTCCCAGAACACCTAATGCGAATAAGGTGAAGTTGATCCAAGTTCCATCTGGTTGTGCTAAAATTTTTGGTCCAAAACCATAAACTATGGAATCTACCATTCCCTGGTTTCCGTTTTCCTGAAACATCATCACAATGGGGTCTTTTAAAACAGAATCTCCAAAACCATTTTCCATTTTTGAAATGATTTCCTCTTCCTTCATTCCGTCTTTGATTCGGTTTTCGATAAAGGTTTTGAGGTAACTTGAAGCCGCACACATATTAAACGAACAAGATTGGATGGGAAGACTCGGTAAACAGATACAACGAATTTGTTCGGTCACTTTTAAGAAGGTTTGGATTTGACCTTCTTCTTTTAGGTTGGTAGTTGTTTTCTGTGCCAATAAAAGGTTTGGCAATAGGAGAAAGAAACCAAAGAACACGATCCAGACTTTTGATTTGGATCCTATGGCAGTCAATCTTCCTAGTGGGAACGATTGCGAAAAAACCATCCTCAATTGGTGGTTTCTGTGATAAAAAAATTCTTTTTTCATCTGTTAACCTACCGTCTTCTTTTTGGTTTCCCCAAGAGGGAGTAACAAAAAAATTCCAGAAAGGAAATAAAGTAAAGATCCAAGCCAAATGAGTTTTACCAGTGGATTCACCCAAACTTCTAAGTTCGCAACAATCTGTTTTGGGAAGTTGAGAAAAAATTTGAGTTTGTCCATTTCACTTCCTGGTGTGAAGTAATACTGCATAAACATCAAAGGTAGATCTGGGTTTTCAGATTTGAGATCGGAAGTTTCAATCGCACCAAGTTGGATGTAAAAATCTTCTTTTGCCATAGAGAGGATAGCCGGTTCACTGGTGGGAATGTGAGTTTCGAAATCTCCTGTTAGGTGAGAGATCTGTGGGTAAAACCTACGTTCGGTAACTAAATCCGAAAGTTTTTCTGTTCCTCGAAAGATTCCGTATGTTCCCTCTTGGGAAACAATCACATTTTGAATGTTAGGTTCTCCACCAAGGCCTGAAATTAGGACCGGTTTTAATTTGAGAGTAGAGGCCTCTATTTGATACCCACCAATCATTGCTTTGTCGATGGACTGATAAACTATCTCTTCAGAAGTGGGCGGTTGGAGTTCATAAAAAAATCGGACGGATGTATTGATTTTAAATGCGTTTCCCGCATACCCAATAAAAATAAGAACTAGTGAAAAGTGAACTAAATACCCACCATACCGACGTTTGTTTTTGAGTAACATTCGGTATCCGGCCACAAAAAAATTCTCGTTTTTAAACTCTTCTCGCCGAGCTCTAATCCCTCTGTAATATTCTTGTATGATCCCTGATATGGTAAAAATACCGATGGTAACCGTAAGAACCGAATACACTTCGGCAAGTACGTCCCCATACTTACTATCTGGTTTGGTAAAGTTTTGGGAATAGAAAAGGATGTACAAACCGCCACCAATGATCCCCGCAATAAAAGGTTTCAGAAGAGTGGAAAAAAAGACAGCACCTGCTCCCTTTCTCCAAGCTAAAAGTGGTGCCGATCCCATAAGAAGTAAAAGAAAAATCCCAGCAGGGACTCCCCAGGAGTTAAACCAAGGAGCCTTAAATTCTTTTCCATACAAAAGCGGGGAAAAGACACCTAACAGAATTGCTGCGGTCGAGAGGACGAGTAAAAAGTTGTTTAAAAGAAAACTTCCTTCTTTGGAAGTGATGGCTTCCAAGTTTCTTTCTGGAGTGAGGTTTTTTCTTCTATAAATCACAAAACCAGTGAAGAAAAGAAAACTACCAATGATGTAGATGATAAAAGGTGTGCCAATCGTAGACTTAGAAAAACTATGTGGGCCTTCGAGAACCCCGGAACGAGTGATCCAGGTTCCAAGCAAACTAAAATGAAAAGCAAGGATCACAAGTAACATATTCCAAAACTTCAACATCCCTCGACGTTCTTGGATCACAACCGAATGGACAAAGGCACTGGTAAGAAGCCAAGGCATTAGTGATGCATTCTCTACCGGATCCCATGCCCAATACCCACCCCAACCTAACTCTTCATAGGCCCACTTCGACCCGAGTAAAATTCCTGTTCCGAGAAAGAACCAAGAAAACAGAGTCCATTTGCGGATGAACTTCATCCAATCTTCAGAAAGTTGTCCTGACACAAGAGCTGACATAGCAATGGCAAAAGGAATCGATATACTTACATAACCAATATAAAGGATGGGTGGATGGATGATCATCGCCCAATGTTGGAGGAGGGGATTGAGGCCCCGGCCTGCCGCAGCTTCTGGAACAAACTCACGGAATGGTTGGGCATCTCCATAAAAAACAGCAAGAAAAGAAAAAAATCCAGATAATACCGCGAGGATGAGATTCATCATAGGGATTCTGTCTTCAATGGACTTACGAGTTTGCCATAACACGATAAAGGTGAATACGTTTAGAATCAAATTCCAAAATAACAAACTTCCAGAAGAACCTGACCAGATCGATGTCATTTTATAGAACAAAGGTAAGTGTTCGCTGGAATGCATGACTACATAATAGTTGCTATAGTCTGACCTGGCGAGTTGTGTTAATAAAACTGTAAATGTTAATACAATGACAAATGGATTTGTCATTAAAGCAAGACGGCCAAGTTCAATGGATTTTCGATCTTGTTTATAAATTCCGTAGATGGTTTGTAATGCGGAAAAAACTAAAATGGCAAGAGAGGCTGCAAGAAGGATGGTTCCTAAATTATTCATTTTTCCTCAGCGTATCCCGCTTCATATTTGGAGGCACATTTTGCTTCTACATGGGAAGCAACGAGTACCCCGTGATCCAACTTTCCGTCCACTCGGGCTCTTGCTCCTTCTTTAAAGGCATCTGGCAAAAGAGTGGCTCCTGTAAAAAATACAGGGATGATTTGATCATTCAGTTCCAAATCAAATTTGGCTTTTTTTCCTTCCCGGACAAGGCTCCCTACCCGCACAAACCCACGCACACGAAGATTTTGGTCTGAGTATTTGGTTTGGTTTGCTGCCAGTTCGGAGGCATCCAGAAGGAGATAGGAAGTTTCCTGCGAGGAAAAATAAGCAATCCCGCCGAGTGAAAGTCCAATGAGAAACAAAAGAGTTAAAAACTTACGATTCATAATCCATTCTTTAGACGGATTCCCGTCTTTCCTCTAACCTCTCTGATTGCAAGTTTCGGTCAAACAAAAAGGTCTTAAAAAAACGGCAGAATTGGGAGCGTTATAAATAGGATTTGGCACGATACACAAAATATCCCACCCATTCTTTGATGGCGAGAGTGGTTTGGTCCAAAAATCCTGCGGAGGGAATGTAAAGTTCAAAGGCTCCCGCTTGCAGATTGGTGGCACGGTAGTCTGTGGGAAAGGAAACAAACTGGATGTTTTGTTTTTCGAAACATCCAGCCGCACGTTTTATATGAAAGGCAGAAGTAATAAGAATTGCGGACTCTAATTTTTTTTCGACCAGTAACTTCTTAGTTTCAACAGCATTTTCATAAGTATTTCGTGATTTGTTTTCCCAAATTAAATCTTTTTCAGGAACCCCAAGCCCTAAAAATAATTCTTTTGCTAAGTCAGCTTCCTTGTAGGTATCAGCAAAGAGAAGCCCTGATCCACCGGTAAAAAGGATTTTTTTTACCTTCCCGGTCTTATAAAGTCTGATGGCATCAGTCAATCGGTCAGCGGAGTCTGTGAGTTCAGGTCTTCCTGGATGTAGGGATATGGTTTGGATCATTCCACCTAACACAATCGCTACGTCTGCTTTAGGGACATTGGAAATGGCTATTGGTGGGTAATCTTTTTCGAGAGATTGAAGTAGGAAGTTCGCAACATAAGCGTTAGATGCCAGATATAAAAACAAAATGATTTGAAAAAGTCGAAATTTTCCGTGTCCCGATTTTGTTTTTAGGATGAGTAAGAAGGACAAAAGGAAAAAAACAGGTAGTGGGTAGAGTAGAACGGTTCCGAACTTGGAAAGAGTAAAAAAGATTGAATCCATAGGTAGTAGGATTCTGAAAGTAAAGGAATCTTACCAGTCTAAATCAGGACCTAAAACGCCTATCCCGCTTCCCCAATATTGGGAAGGGTGAGGGTAACGAACCGAAATTCCTAAGGGGGAACGAGAAAATTTCCAGTCCCTTGCAATTTGTTTTCGCTGTTGGATTTGTTCCTCGGGAACAGAACTTTCGATTGTGTTTAAATACACTTTTGTCATTTCTACCCATTCTTTGATGGCAAAAGGATTTTGTTTTTTCAAATCTTGGATTAAAATTCTTAGTGCGAATTCGGCGTCTTCTCGGAGGTCACGAGCAATTTCAGAAACTTCCGCATTGGCCCCAAAGACAGTTTCACTTCCTTCTGTCCGGTCCACCGTTTCTCTCCATTTTGCATAGGCAATCATCAAATCTTTTGTTTCTTTATGCCTAAACATGGTAACAAAACAATTGTTCTAGTCTCAAAAAAACGCAATCGAAAATTCCCAATAGAGGAAGTTTGTTTTCGTCTAATCCTCGTGAAGTTCCTATCTTTTGTCCCCTTAATTCTCTTTTTTGTTTTGTCCTGTTTTGCAGATGCAAGTGTTCGTAAATCCCACCATACAGCAAACGGATTTAAAAACCCAAACCCCAACTTTGAAACCAAAGGTTTTTGGGATGTCATCTCTTGGCAATTCCTACGTTTCCAACTTCCCTATAGTTTGGATCCAAAAGATTATCCTCCTTTTCCTATCATGCCAAATGATGGCAAACAATTGCAGACTAACAAATCAAAACTTTCTGTCACTTGGGTGGGACATGCCACAACTCTCATTCAAATCGATGGAGTGAATATACTGACAGATCCCATTTGGAGCGAAAGGTGTTCGCCTGTAAGTTTTATTGGTCCCAAACGTTACACTCCCCCTGGAATCAAAATTGAAGACTTACCTCGAATCGATATTGTGATTTTATCACACAATCATTACGACCACACCGATTTACCCACTCTCAGACAATTAGAAGAAAAGTTCCATCCCCTTGTATTCACTGGAATTGGGAACAATAAACTATTGTTAGCTGAAGGTTTGAAAAATGTAAAGGAAATGGATTGGTGGGAAGAAACAAAAACGAAAGAATTATCTATCACTTTCACTCCAACCCAACACTTTAGTGGGCGTGGGTTACTCGACAGGGATGAAACTCTCTGGGGAAGTTACTTGATTTCGGGAGAAAAGGAAAAAGTCTACTTCGGGGGAGACACCGGCTTTTATACCCATTTTCGCGAAATCGCAGAACGATTTGGGCCTGTTGACGTTGCAATTTTACCAGTTGGAGCAACGGAACCCCGCTGGATGATGGCGCCCGTACACATCGATCCCAAAGAAACAGTGAAGGCTTTTATGGATCTGAAAGCCAAGTATTTGGTTCCTATGCACTATATGACCTTTGTTCTTTCGGATGAACCCTTGGATTCTCCTGTGCCCCGCACTAAAGAAGAGTTAAAACAAGCGGGAATCTCAGAAGCACAATTTGTTCCTTTAAAAATTGGAGAATCTCGCTTTTTTTAGTTCCAAGTGGTTTCGATTTCAGGTAAGCTGTCCTAAAAAAATAGGATGGTGAGCATGTTGAAGAAGCTTCTCACAACGATAGTATTCCTGGTTTGTTTGTCTGTGACAACAGCCGGTTTATTTGCGGAAGACCCAACTCCGGTTCCAACGCAAACAACCACTCAGGAAGAAACAGGACATTCGTCTCATGGCGAATCAGTACACGAGGAATTACCATATTGGACGGTTTTACCTTTTGTTGCCATTTTACTTTCCATCGCAATCTTACCGGTTGCTTCTCACAAAACTTCTCATTGGTGGGAAGACAATAATAACAAATTGATCCTTGCTGTTGGACTCGGAGCCATTTCTTTTGTGGTACTTCTAATTTATGGTTACAGCCATAATATTGTTCACACAGTTTTTTTCGATTACGTTCCCTTTATCATTTTACTTGGATCTTTATTTTATATTTCCGGTGGAATTGTGATCAAGGGGGACATCCATGCAACTCCACTCAATAACACATTGTATTTGTTAATAGGTGCGGGCCTTGCTTCCTTTATTGGAACCACAGGGGCATCGATGTTACTTATTCGTCCTTTGTTAAAAACAAATAGCGAAAGAAAACATGTAGTTCATACAGTTGTGTTTTTTATCTTTCTTGTTTCGAACATTGGTGGTTCTTTAACACCGCTCGGGGATCCTCCACTATTTTTGGGATATTTAAAAGGAGTGCCTTTCACTTGGACCTTCAAACTTTTACCTGAGATGTTAGTTGCAGTTGCGATTCTACTTACTGTTTATTTTGTTTGGGACACTCTCGCTTACAAAAAAGAAACAAAAAAGGACCTCAAAAGAGACGATAAACTTGCGACTCCCTTCTCTATCGGTGGGCAAGTGAACTTCATCTGGTTACTTGGTGTGATTTTAGCGGTTGCTTTTTTGAACAGTAACTATATCCCAGAAATCAACAATACTCCGACTCTTGGATTTATCCGTGAGGCAGTTCTACTTGTTCTCATTGGACTATCTAAATTTACATCCAAAGAGGCAGATCGTAAGTTCAATAACTTCACACTTCATCCCATCCAAGAAGTAGCATACCTCTTCATTGGGATTTTCATTACGATGATTCCTGCTCTAGTGTTACTGGAAGCACATGGTAAGGAACTCGGAATCACTCAAAACTGGCAATTCTTCTGGGCAACGGGAGCTTTTTCGTCGGTTCTTGACAATGCGCCAACTTACCTCACCTTTGGTTCGTTAGCTTCTGGACTCCTCACACCAGTGGGTGCGGCAAGCCCTCTCACTCTAGGTCAATTCATTGGGAATGTACAAGCGGAAGAAATTCTAAAAGCCATTTCCGTGGGTGCGGTTTTTATGGGTGCGAATACCTATATCGGTAACGCTCCTAACTTTATGGTGAAATCGGTTGCCGAAGAAAACAAAGTAAAAATGCCGTCCTTTGGTGGATACTTAGCATACTCTATGGGAATTTTAGTTCCTGTGTTTATACTAATCACTTTCGTATTCTTCGTCTAAACTTTTGGACAAACCGGGGAGTCTCCCCGGTTTTCACTCGCTTCATAACGTTTGGAGATTTTACTTTTTCTCTTGTAACGATTCCAATCGGTTGAGACCAAACCCAAGAATTAGTCCTAAAACAAGAGCTGCCAGTGGAACTTGCGCATCTGCAAAATCTTTAGGCAAAACATTCTTTGCAGTTGCAATTTGAATGTCTCGTTTTACTTCTCCAGATCTTCCGACAATCGTCTGACCATTGGCATAATCTTTGAATGGCCATAAAATAAAGAACGATCCTAAGATAAGGCCCAGTAAAAAAGTCATTGTATGTGATTTATATTTCAAAAATAACCATTTTACAAAATGAGTAAAAATAAGAAGTCCCAGTAAACATCCGATTCCAAAAGCTCCAAGGAATACAATGGAACTTGGTTCGAGGATGGTGGAAAGTTTTCCAATCACGATTTGGTATTCACCGAGCACAAGCATAATGTAAGAACCAGAGATCCCCGGTAAAATCATTGCAGATATGGCAACGGCACCAGTAAAAAAAGCAATGAGTGGATTTTCAGAACCCGTTGTATCTCCCATAAAGAAACTGGGAACAATTGTGAGTAGGATTCCTGGAATTAAAAATAACCAAACAAAGATACTATGTTTTTCGATGAGTTTGTAGGGAACAGCTAAAGAAGGGAAGATGAGTCCGATAAACAGAGCAAGGGTTGCTTGCGGATAGTTTTGGAGTAAAAACTGAATGAGTTTTGCTCCAGAAACTACAGATAACAAAAGACCAATTCCAAGAAATACAAGGAACCAAAAATCAATTCGTTTCATTTCCTCTGCAAAACGATTTCTTACATCTTCTTTCCAAAAACCAAACACTAAAGACAGGGATACTTTGATGGTCTCTAAGTTTAGGGATGTGATAGCAGTGATCAACCTGTCGTAAAGGCCTAGAATGAGCGCAAAGGTTCCACCGGAAACACCGGGGATGAGGTTGGCAATCCCGATGAGAAAACCATTGAGAAGGCAGAATAGAATTTCTTTTTTCGATAGAGGCATAAAGGAAAGGATGGGAGTGCGAAGACTTTAGGCAAGGTTTTTTCTAGGTACAAAAGCCCATAGGAGTCCATAACTCAATACAGAAAATAGGAATATTACGACAAGGGTGAAGAGGTTAGAAAGGTTGTTGAACTTTAATACAAAATGGATACAAACGATTGTGAGGTTTAAGAGGGAAAAAATAACTAAAGTTCCGATTTTTCCTAATTTGGTTTCTGTGATTCGTTGGAAGAGGTGTTCTCTGTGGGCCGAGAACAAATGTTTTTTTTGGAAGAATCGTTTGATCAACGTAAAAACTCCATCTAACCAAAAATAAGGGAACAAATAAAAATAGGAAGTGATATCCCAAATTTCTGAATCTGGGCCTTTCTCTTTCCCAACAAACAAAGGTAATGCCATGACTAAAAAACCTAAAGCTAAGGATCCACTGTCTCCCATAAATAATTTTGCTTTTGGAAAATTATAAAATATAAATCCAAACATGGAAACGAACAAAATCACATACAAACTATAACCAAAATGATCGGTAACATAGAAATGGGGAGAGGCAATGGCCAAAGAAAAAAAAGAAATAAAAAGGGTAGTAACTAAATACCAATCCATTCCATCCATAAAGTTCACTAGGTTGACTGCAAATACAAGAAAAACTGTCAGGACAAAAATATAAATCGGTTTCGGAAGAGAAATCAGACCAAAATAGGTGATCTCAGGGTTCATCCAAACTAAAAATACAGCCACAACTGACAGTTCTAAAAACAATCGAAGTTTTGGACTGAGGTGATACAAATCATCAACGAAGCCTAAAATACAAAAAATAAGAACGCCAGCTAACAAAAGATAAACGTCCATTCTTTGTGCAGAATCTTGGGACAGGGGAAGTGATTTTCCTAATTGAGGGCAGAAAAGGAAAGCAATGACAGAGAGAAGGAACAAAGGAATGAAAAACATCCCCCCGGACTTTTTGGTGACCACGTCATGAAGGCTTCGTTCGTTTGGCACATCTTTGACGCCAAAGCGGGAATAGACATAGAATGTATGCAAAATAAGGCTTAGAACGGCAAGAATGGCGAGTATTGGCGGGAAAAAAGAGACCATTTTCGCAAAGTTTATCGGTACGGGGTCTTTTGGCAGTTTTTTATTGCAAAATTCAGTCCCTCTTCGATGTTTAATTTATGTTTCAGGGCGTTTATACTGCGGTCATCACCCCCTTCCGCCAGGGGAAAATCGATTATGATAGTTATTTTAAAATCCTAGAAAACCAAATCCGTTCCGGCGTGGCGGGAGTGGTTCCTTGTGGGACAACGGGGGAATCTCCCACCCTTTCTTACGAAGAACATAAAGAACTCATCCAAAAGACAGTTCAAGTTGTGGCAGGAAAGATCCAGGTCATTGCTGGCACGGGATCCAACTCTACCAAAGAAGCCATTGAGCTTACAGAGTCCGCTTGTGCCGATGGAGTGGATGGAATTCTTACTGTGAATCCCTATTACAACAAACCAACACAAGAAGGGATGTATCGTCATTTTACTGAGATTGCCAATGTATCTTCCAAACCGGTGATGTTGTACAACATCCCTGGAAGAACCAATGTCAATTTGTTGCCAGAAACCGTCGCACGGCTTGCGGCCCACCCCAAAATTGCTGCCATCAAAGAAGCGACTGGTGATTTGGGACAAATGGCTAAGGTGATTGCTGCAACACCACCTGACTTTGATTTGTTGTCAGGGGACGACAACCTAACACTCCCCGTTTTATCGATTGGTGGAAAAGGTGTTGTGTCTGTAGTATCCAATCTTTTTCCACGAGCTTGTGTGGATATGGTGTCCTTGTATTTACGAGGAGACTTGGAAGCTTCCAAAAAGATTTATTATAAACTCCTTCCTGTGTTTATCAGTGCCTTTATTGAAACCAATCCCATTCCTATCAAAGCTGCTATGAGTTGGTTTGGGTATTGTGAAAATGAACTTCGTCTACCAATGACGGCTTTGTCTGAAGGTTCACCTGCAGATGCTTTCAAAAAAACTGTATTCCAATTAAAAGAGGAAGGCATTGTCTAAAATCAAAGTTGGTGTGATTGGTGCTGGAGGAAGGATGGGGAAAGCCATCATCCAGGTTCTTTCTTTGTCAAAAAGATCGGAATTAAGTGCGGCTGTTGTAAGAGAAGGAGCCATCTATGCAGGTTTTGATTCTGGCAATCATGCGGGAATCAAAGAAACAGGGATTTTACTTTCCACCGACTTACAAAAAGCATGCGAAACTTCTGATGTGCTGATTGATTTCAGCACACATACTGGATTTGAATCCATTTTGAATGTAGCCCTTACCAATAAAAAACCTTTGGTAATTGGAACTACGGGACTTACCGATTCTGATAAGGCACTCATCCAATCGGCCGCCACTTCTATACCGATCGTGTTTTCACCCAATATGTCTGTGGGTGTAAATTTATTATTCAAACTAACGGAAATCGCAGCGAAGGTGTTAGACGAAGACTTCGATGTAGAGGTTTTGGACATTCACCACCGCCATAAAAAAGATGCTCCTTCGGGAACAGCCATGTATCTAAAGGAAATTCTTTTGAATGCCACCAAACGTTCCGAAGAAAATGTCATTTATGGTCGTCATGGAATGTATCCGGAACGTGACCAAAAAGAAATTGCCATGCATACGATGCGAGCCGGCGAAGTTGTTGGGGAACATACAGTTTATTTTTTAAGTTCCGAAGAACGAATTGAAATCACTCACAAAGCTCAGGATCGCAAAACATTTGCTACTGGTGCGGTAAAAGCAGCCGAGTTTTTACATGGCAAATCCAAAGGACTCTATAATATGTTCGATGTGTTAGGAATCTAAATTGGATTTTTTTCGAGGATTATACATCATTCCATGGAGTAAAAATTATATCTCCATATCTTTGGATGTATTAATCGTCGCATTTCTCATTTATAAAACCTATACCACACTTAGGCGGACAAGGGGAATCCAACTTTTACTGGGTGTGGGGATCATTTGGATTTCTGGAAGTTTTGCCGAATATTTGGGTTTTGAACTTTTGGAATGGATTCTCACGAATATCAGGCCAGCCCTTGTGTTTGCCATCATTGTGCTGTTGCAACCAGAGTTACGTCGTTTGACTGGGGATTTGGCTCGCATTCGACTACTCAGATTGTTCTTTCTGAAACCCACATTTGACTTAGATCCCATAGTCGAAGCCGTTCGGATCATGTCCCAGGAAAAAACCGGATCCATCATTGTTCTCGTCAAAGACATTAGTTTGAAAGATATTTCAGAAAATGCAGTTCCTATGGATGCGCAAGTCACATCCGAAGTATTACAAACAATCTTCTTTAAAAATTCCCCTCTTCATGATGGAGCAGTCATCATTGAACAAAATAGAATTGTTTGTGCCGCTTCTTACTTGCCTATGAGTAGTTCTGTGGAAATTGCCACACTCGGTGCAAGGCATCGTTCTGCACTCGGACTCTCCGAAGAAACAGATGCCATTATTATCGTTACATCAGAAGAGACAGGTGACATTACCATTTGTTATGAAGGGGAAATGTTGCATCCAGTCAAACCACTTGAACTCAAAGCTCTGGTTAGCGGGCTTATGACGGGAAACCGCAGATCAAAAGATGAATCTTTCCGTAAATCGAAAGAGAAAGATACTGGAGTCAGTATATGATTCTGAAGTTATTCGGAAAACTAGTTCGGAATTGGAAAGCAAAACTAGTTTCTTTAATCATCGCCAGTATTTTTTATGTAAATCTTCAGAATTCCAAAGTATTAATTAAAACAATTAACGTCCCCGTCGACTATCCAAAGTTATCTGGTAATTTAAGTTATTCTAAAAATCCTGAAAAAACGATTCCGGTTCGTGTGGAAGGTTTGAAAGATGTTGTGAATTACTACTCCCAGTTTATGAAAGCGGTAATTGATCCAGAAGATGTTCAACTCGGTGTTACTGAAGTACCAATTAAAAAAATTGTGGGTGTTCCCAGCGGTGTAAAAGTCACCAAACTTAAAAAAACTGTTCCGGTTGAAATTGAATCTCGTGGATTGAAAGTAGTTCCCTTGGAAGTTACATTTGAAGGGGCTCCTCCAGCTAACTTTGAAAAGCTGACGCAGATTGTGAGTCCTCCCAAGGTGACCTTAAGTGGGAAACCACAAGACTTGGAAAAATTCACCAAGGTTCTACTTCCAGAAATTTCTCTAACAGATAAAAGGGAACCTTTTGCAAAAACGGTTCGCATTCCTGATCTACCAAAGGGAGTAAATGTCCTTGGTTCCAGGGATGTTACGGTGAATGTAAACATCATTCCTCTTTCTTACAAAACAGGAGAACAAACGGCCGCAGGAATCCCTATTGTTTGTTCGGGACTTGATGGAAAGTTAGATGCCGAACTTTCTGAAGAACAAGTTGCGATTCGTTATTTTTCTCTAAAACCGATTCGTTCGGCGCAAATTTTAACAGGAATTACGGCCCAAGTTCCTTGTAACTATATCTTTGATCCCATTAAAAACAAAATTATCCCCGAATTACAGCCGCAAGTTGCTAAAGTTCGAATCATTAAAAACAAGGATCTCAAGGGAATTGAGATTTTACAAATCAGTCCTGAAAAAATTGAGATTCGTTATAAAGTCAAAGAACAAAATCCAGAAGCAGATCCAACCGATGATGGAACCGGGATGGAAGTTCCCGGAGCCGTCCCTTCCGATAGGTCCTAAACATCATCGCATTTAATAAACGTCTATATAGCTTTTGATACATCTTAAGTTTTATAAATACAAAAGAATGCGATCGATTTTATTTCAAAAATTCGTAGATTTCTTTAAAACTTTCCTCTGGATTCTCCCATTGCGGGTAATGGCCGATCGAATCCCAGCGGATTAACTTTTTGTTTTTGATTGGAAGTTTATCTATTTCATCCGCTAAGTGGCTTCCACTTACAGGATCTTCTCCGCCATTGATAAAGAGGAGTGGCACTTCTGTTTGGAGGAGAGCATTTTTCCAACGTTCCCCGTGGATTCTTCTTTCTGCGATGTATTTGAGTAATTTGTGTGGAATTAAAACTTTGTTTGGATACGTAATCAATTTCCAAAGAACAGAAATTTCTTTGTCAGTCGGTTTTGTGTTTTTTCCAAAAACTTGGCTGAATGCCTCTCCAAATTTTTTCTCATTATAAAAACGGGAAAGAAAAGCACCTAATATTGGTGTTGCGAGTAGTTTCTGTTTGAAAGTGGGTCTGTGTAAATGTGGGAAGAGTCCCCCGTTCAAAAAAACAGCACCATCAATTTCGTATTTGCGATCAGCTCTTTCCAAATGCCTAGCTAAAATTTCTTGTCCCACACTCACAGCATAATCATGAAAAACAAACTTCACTCTGCGGAGCGCATTTTTCTCGATAAAGTTTTCTATGATATCCGTTTGTTCTATCAGTGTGTATTTGTGTTTTTTTGGTTTGGAAGAATATCCAAATCCTAAAAAATCAATAGCGATTGTATTGAAGTAACGAGAAAGTCCATTGAAGATTTTGGAATAGTCCCAAGAGGATGTGGGGAACCCATGAAGCAAAATTAAATTCTGTCCTCTTCCTTCTTGGATAAAGAAAATTTGAAACTTCTTATATTCGAAAAATTTACCAGCAGCCAACCATTCAGTTGCGTTCTTTTTTGGAAAGTTTAGATCAACCATATCCGACATAGCACAACTAAATAGGAAGTGAGTCAAATAGAAGAATTTGCTACTTTCTCTTTTCCCGAAAGCCGATCTTTAAGAAGATGGAGTCATACCCTCTTATTTATTTCGTAAAACCAGAAGGGATCATTTCGGATTGGGAATATTTCTGGTATCAGATTCCTTACGGTGCCCCAGGAATCCTAACTTTTTTTGTGGGTGTATTCCTTAGTTATTTTGCCTTTCAAAAATTTCGGATATCAAAAGATGAGAACCGAATCTTTCATTTGAACCTAGCTGTTTCCTTCATTAGTTTTGGATCCATCGGACTTGTATTAACCACAAGAGCTTGGATTCAAGATGTTGAAACATTAGTTTTTTGGAATAATCTACTATACTTCCTCGTCGCTCCTTTGGCTCCAACAGCATTTTATTTGGCTTACTATATGACGGGAAAACAGAGTAAACTATTATTGTATTATTCTTATCTTTGTTGGTTAGCCAGTTTTGTATTGTATTTTGGAATACTTATCGGTAAGGGATTTGAAACTACCGTATTTGAATTCACTTTTGGAAAGTATCCAAGAGGAAGTTCCTTTGTAAGGCCTTGGGGAATTTTGGCCCCGCTGGGTTATTTTTTTCTGATTTTACCTTCGTTTATCAAACACTACCAATACATCCGCAAACATTACCATCTAACATTGTTTCATGGGGTAAACTTACTTTTTTTACTCACAACGATGAATGCCCCAAGTATTCTTGGATTCAAGGTGTATCCAGGGGGTTTCTTTTTATTCATTCCTATGTTACTTGTGGCTTATGGAGTATTCCGATCTGATTTTTTTGATGTGAACGAACTTCTGTTTCAAAAGAATGGGATGTTTTATTTCCTATTTGCGCTTTTGTCTTTTGTTTTGATATTTATTTCTTTCGGAGTTTCTTTCGGATTGTCACCCGATGCTTATGAATCGGCAAAATGGTATCCTTGGGGAATTCCGCCCGTAGTATCCGTGTTTGGTGCCGTGTTTCTTTCCATCATAGTGGCAGGTGCCAATCCATCCGCAAGGATCAATCAACTTTGTGCCTTTGCACTCATTCTCACGGGTTTTTATGTCATCCAATCCGTTCCTTTAAAGTTAAACATATCCTATGTAGTTCAACTTCGAATTTCGCAGATGACCTTTGTGGCTTTTGCCTTTGCACCGAGTATTATGGTGCGTTTGGTATTTGAAGCCATTGGACAGAAGTCACCTTTCTGGATCCAAGGAATTGACTTCCTTTGTGTGACAGCTGCTATACTTGCCCCATCCCCCTATTTGTTTGTTGGTTATTTTGATTATCCTTGGTCCAGAGTCCACCATGGGGGTCCTGCTGAATTACTCGTGGGAACAAACGGTGCCATTGCACTGATTTTAGTGCTGATCACATTTATAAGAAACAAAGGTTATATCAACTTTGCTTCCAAATGGATCATAGGTTCTTTTTTGTTGTCCGCACTTTTACTTTTAGCAGCATTACTTCCTAGCCATGGAATTCCCATTTATCCGTTAGCGGATTTTCAATTCATTCCGGCGTTTTTACTCGGTTATGCGGTGCTTCGTCATGGGGCTTTGTCTTTAGAAGGAAGAACCATCCAACTGAGCCAAAGATTAGCAAACTTAGGACTCATTACCATGGCCATTGCAGCTATTTTGTATTTCCCACTGATTCGGGAGCAGTACGGAGTAGGGGAATCGGCATTTCACCTAACGATGATTGTGTTACCTCTGGTTTTATTTAACTACCTTGTGGTGTACATCATGTCTCGTCCATTAGCAGAAGAACTCGACATCAGTTATTTTCTGTTAGATTTAGAGAAACAAAAAGCAGATGAAGAAAGAGAAAAAGCTCTCATTGCACAGGATAAAGCAGAAGAGGCACGAGAAGAATCTGAAAAATTACTTCTCAACATCTTACCTTATAAAGTAGCCCAAGAATTAAAACAAAAGGGTAGTGTTACTCCTTCGCGAATCGAAAATGTCACTGTTTTGTTCACTGACTTCAAAGGGTTTACTAAAGTGGCTGAAGGTATGGACGAACAAAGTCTGATTGAGGAACTTGATGCCTGTTTTACTCAGTTTGATGAAATCATACTCAGGAACAATTTAGAAAAACTAAAAACCATCGGAGACAGTTATATGTGTGCCGGTGGTGTTCCTGTGGAAACAAAAACGAGTGCCATTGACGCTTGTTTGGCGGCTCTCGAGATCCAAAGTTTTATGAACCAACTGAAGGAAATCAAAACCACACTGGGTTTACCCTTTTGGGAACTGAGGCTTGGGCTTCATACAGGGCCTGTCGTTGCGGGAGTTGTCGGACGATTTAAGTTTGCCTATGACATTTGGGGAGATACTGTCAATACGGCTTCTCGGATGGAATCCGGTGGGGAAACAGGAAAAATCAATGTCTCCAAAGAAACCTATGAACTTGTGAAGTATTTTTTTATCACAGAGTATAGAGGGAAAATCCACGGTAAAAATAAAGGAGATTTGGATATGTATTTTGTGAATCGTCTAAGGCCCCGTTATTCGCAAGACCCCGACGGGAAAGCACCGAACCAATACTTCCGGGAAGTGTATTCCCGGATTACTAATGGTGCCAATATTCGCTGGAAGAACGAAACTTAAGTTCTTAAGTCTGTTCTTCCTCAGCAAGCCAAGTGCGGAGTAACTGGGCCACATCTTCTGGTTTTTCTTTTGCCAAGTTGATTGCGTTTTCGAGTAACTCGCGTCTGAGTTTTTCGTCGAGGGAGAGTTCGACTTCTGCCCCCCCTTCGTCCATCACACGAAGTGCCGCTTCCCGCATCATTTGTTGTTGTGCAGCAAGTTCTTCTTCTCTGAGTCTTCTTCTTCTTGCGATTTCTTTTTTGATCGCACGATACACAAGGATGGCAAGGATGAGTAAGATTAAAATTACGAGGGAAGCAATGACCATATTTCGAATGGCTCGTTGTTTTTGAAACTCTTCATCTTCCGCACGGAATTGTTCTGTTCTATCTTTCGGAATGGTGATGACACTGATTTGGTCGCCGCGTGATCTTGTGTAACCAATCGCCGCTTCTAAGTTTTTACGAACGAGTTTTAAATCATTTTCTGCAACCGGAATGTATTTTCTATCATACCCGAGTCCATCTTCTCGTTCTGTTCGTTCCCAAACTCCATCAACGACAACAGAGAGACCAATTTTTTCAATCTTCCATGGTTGGCGTTTGATGTCTTTGACTCGTTTGTTGAACTCATAGTTATTGATGTTTTCGTCTTTAGAGTATTCTGCTTTTTGGTAGTCGGTGTCTTTATAACCAGGCGGAAGGTTTGGTTCTGTACCTGCTGGCCCATCGGGTGTAAACCCTCGTCCTTTAAAAGATTCTTTTGTCTCTTTAGAGGATACTTTTAGTGAATAACCATCCACCAACTTTCTTTCGTTATATGGTGTATCAGGATTGTCTTCTTCGGCAACTACAGGTAATACTTCGTTTTCAGTTAATGACTCTTGGTCCCAATTGAAAGAATATTCAAAACGAGTGATGTCCACACGATCTTCTCCACCCAAATACCAACGAAGGGTATTACGAATATCGATGAGTCGTTTGACACGTTCTTCTTCTTCGATTCTTAGTTTTTCTTGAACGATGCGAAGTTCTAATCTTTCTTTTTCTAAATCTTCTTCAAAATCAGAAATGATTTTTCCATCAGGATCGGCCACACTTACATTTTCCGGTTTTAATTTGGGAACAGCACGTGCGACTAAATTCACAATCCCTTTGATTTCTTTTTTACTCATTCCTTCCACACCAGGTTTGAAGTGGAGGATGACACTTGCTTTTACCGGATAGGAGTTGGATTCAAAAAGGTCTCCTTCGGGGATAGCAATGTTGACATCGGATCTTTCTATCGGGCGTAAGGTATTGAGTGATTTTTCAATCGCACCTTTGAGAGCTCTATACTTTTTAATGTCTTTGTCGAATTGGGTTTCTGTAAACTTTTCAATATCAAAAAGTTCCCAACCAGTCACACCTGCAGGAATCAAATTCTCTTGCGCAAGTTTTGTGACAATTTCTTGTCTTTGGTCAGGATCCACTGTGATGAGACTTGTTTCACTCGAGCCGTAAGAATAACCAAGTGCATCCAGTTTTTTTGTAACCTCAGAGAAATCTTTGGAATCCAAATCTTTAAAAAGAACAACCCGGTTTCTTTGGGACGAGACGTTGGAGAGGATGATGACTGCCACTACGACTACGGCGAGCACACCACCCAAAATCATTTTTTTGGTTTTATCGAGTTTGTTGAATAACTCTTTGAGATTATCGATGATTTTTTGCAGTGGTTCAGGCATAGTACGGGCCTCGTCGTGATTTGAGACATAATGCCACGATTCTCTTGAAATGTACAAGTACTTTTCGGGGGGAGAAGGAAATTGGAGGGGTTTTGGCTCGGAATTGGCATTGACTTGTCTTTTTATGTGATTACATTGTAATTACAATGAAGACTGCCGTAGTACAAATCGGAAATTCAAAAGGAATCCGAATTCCTAAAACTGTTTTGGCTGAATGTCAGATTGAAGATGAAGTTGATCTAGTGATAGAGGACAATAAAATCATCATCACTCCTTATAAAAACAAACCGCGTGTGGGTTGGGAAGACCAATTCAAAGCGATGGCGGAAAGAAAAGAGGATCAGTTACTCATCCCAGATTCCGTTGATTTGGATTCAAAGGATTGGGAATGGTAATCAATCAATATGAAATCTACCTAATCAATTTAGATCCAACGATTGGTTTTGAGATTAAAAAATCTAGACCCTGTATTGTCATTTCTCCGAACGAAATGAATCAGTTCATCGGTACTGTGATGGTAGCACCTATGACCACTCGGTCTAGGAGTTACCCAACAAGAGTGGACTTAACATTTCAAGGGAAAAAAGGCGCCATCGTTTTGGATCAGATTCGAACTGTTGATAAAACAAGATTGATTCAAAAACTGGGTTCGTCTGATCCGAAAACCATTCAAAAAATCAAAAAAGTCATCAAGGAAATGTTAGTCGACTAGTTCCATTTCCTTGATTGTGTTTATCTACTTCTGCTTACTTCTTTTTAAGCCACACCTTCCACTTTTTGGAACACACGATCAAATCTTTTAAGAGCATCATCAATCACTTCATCTGTATCTGACGCACTTGTGTAAAGCCGACTTCCCGCAAGTGTCACGAGACCTTCTGACATATAAGCGGCTCCCATTTCTTCCATCGCATGTTTTCTTTTGTGAGCCTCGGCAATGGTTTTTTTGATGGTCCAGAATTTTTTGATATTGATATCGAGTAACATAGTACCGACTGTCTCTAAGTGGCAAATGGATCCTTGGTTGAAAGCAACAAAAGGAAGATCATATTTTTTGATTAGTTTTTGCAAACCTTTGGTTAAACGGTCTCCCGCCCTTCCTGATTTTTCGAGGGCTCCTGTTTTTTCCATTTCACAAAGTGTAAAGTAACCCGCAGCGGAGCTAAGTGGGTTTGCGGCCATCGTTCCACCGATTAACGCCTTTTTGGTGCCCGTTTGGAGTCCGGCAGAAACATATTTCATGTATTCTTTTTTACCACCAAGTCCACCCGCCGATGGATATCCACCCGCAACGACTTTTCCAAAAATTGTTAGGTCAGGATCTACACCAAAGTACCCTTGTGCACCGCTAAGACCAATCCGGAAAGCAGTCACTACTTCATCAAAGATAAGGAGTGCCCCATATTTGTTACAAAGTTCTCTAACTCCTTTGTTGAAGTCGAAGTCAAGAGGCCTTGTTCCACTTTCTGGACCTACGGGTTCAATCAGAACAGCCGCAGTGCCACCGCAAAAACGATTGCGTTTGAGTACGGATTCCAGAGAGTTCAAATCGTTCGGATAAAATTCTTGAGTGTATTTGAAAATGGATTTTGGAACTCCATTGGCTTCAAAATGTCTTGTTCCTGGGATGCGAAGTCCATACGCCAATTGGTCACTCCATCCGTGATATGCCCCACCCATCTTCACGATGTTTTTTTTCTTTGTTGCAAGCCTTGCCACTCGTATGGATGCCATACAAGCTTCGGTTCCCGAACCTAACATCCGAAACATTTCTACGGAAGGAACTAACTCTACAATTTTCTCGGCTAACTTATATTCGTATTCATGAAAGAGTCCCGTAACCGGTCCCGTTGTTTCTAGAAGTTCAATGACTTTTTTACGAACACTGGGTGGGTTGCTACCGAGAACCGTTGGCCCACCGGCTTGTAAAAAGTCGATGTATTTGTTTCCATCCAAATCATATAAATAGGCTCCGGCTGCTTTTGTAAAAACCAAAGGGAAGGGATGGTTAAAAGAAAGATTGTGTTGTACACCACCGGGAATGTATTCTGAAGCCTTTGTGATCATGGCTTTGGACTTACTGCATTTTTTTTCAAAGTAATTCTGAAGGATGCCATCCATTTCTTCTTTGCGAATGGAGCGTATAGGAAGGGAAATTAATTTCCTTAAGTCTTTGTAGATTTGGTCTACATTGGGGTATTCGTTCATGGAAAAGCCTTGGGCCATATAATCTTTCCTCTTCCGTTCTTTTTTCTTGACAATGAGTGAGTCATCACTCATTGTCAAGAAGGAATTCATAAAATAGTGTGAGAAAGTCGGATTCTTTGGAAATTCACATAAATTTCCTGGAGAAATCCAGCCTTTTTCGTTTATTGGACAGGGTAAGAGTATGGTAACGAAGCATTTTAATGATAGTTTTGAACGGATTTCTGAAGAAAAAAGGAACCGGATTTTGACCATAGCCATTTCCGAATTTGCCAATCGTGGATTTACGAGCGCCAATACCAACACCATCGCACAAAAAGCGGGGATCAGTGTTGGCTCTCTCTATAAATACTTTGAAACCAAAGAAGATTTTTTTCTCACCGTAGTGGATCACGGAATCACGCAGCTAGAAAAAACCTTGGAGTCGGTTCTTTCCATGGACTTAGACTTTTTTGGAAAAATTGAAAAGATCATCCGCATCATCCAAACCCACTCGCGTATCAACCAAGACATCATCCGCCTCTACAATGAAATGACTACAGAAAGTAATTATGAACTTATCACTCGTTTGTCTGGGGAACTAGAATCGTTATCTGCAAAATGTTATATTGAAATGATAAACCTAGCCAAAAAAGAAGGAAATATTTCCTCGGAAGTGGATAGTAACTTGTCTGCGTTTTTACTCGATAGTATCTTTATGACCTTACAATTCTCTTATTCTACGGTATATTACAAAGAACGAATGAAGATCTATTTAGGGAATGATGTGTTTGAAAGGGATGAAGAGGTTGTGGCTGGAGTCATGAAAGTAATTCGCCGGGCACTCGGTGGGTAGGTGGTTTTGAAATATGGCGACGTTTGAGTGGGGAGATCGGTTTTATTTTATTACAAGTTGGGATTTGTAATTTACTAATGCCATAACATTGATGATATGATAAAGGCTATTATTTTCGATTACGATGACACTTTGGTCCAAACAAGAAAAGCTCGTTACAACACGATCTATAAACTAACGAAAGAAATATTTAACGCCAATATCACCGAAAAAGAAATTGATGAGGCCTGGGGACTTCCTGCTGAAGATTTTTTACTCAAACTCTTTGGTCGATTTTCATCGGACATACATTACCTTTGGAGTGTCTATATAGAATTTTCAAAAAAGGATTTGAATGTTCCTCATTTACATGCTTTTGACTTTATCAGAAAATATCAAGACTCCTTCCAGTTTGGAATTGTAACTTCATCAAGTGAAAAGGTTGTCATTCGTGAACTGAATGAAATTGAAATTAACACAAATTTATTTCTAAAAATTCAAACTTCCGACCACACAAGTGTCCATAAACCAAATCCAGAGGTTTTTGAACCAATTTTTGAATTATTGAAAAATGATAATATAAATAAGAATGAAATAGTCTATATCGGTGATTCTCCTGCGGATTACGAATCCTCTAGCCAATTTGGATTTCATTTTCTGGGTATTGCGCATGACAATAGACATATTCGTTATTTCCAGAAAGAAAAAATCACATTTGTTAGAGATTTTTTTGAAGTAGAAAAATATTTGATACATGAGAATAACTTCAGATAACAACGGCTACTTCGCTTTTTCCTAAAACTCGTTTGGTTAGTCGGCATGCCGGAATTATCGCTAAAACATGTTAAACAATCATTGGAACAAAAAAAATCTATTAATCTTAACAATCTATCTGACTGGATTTAGTATTGGAACCATTTCCCATGGGATGAATATGGTGAAGTTAGGTTTTTTCGGATATACTTTTGCACCGTTTGTATTGAATGTTTTTTGGACTTCTTTACTGATTTTAGACCCGCTAGTCATTTTCTTCTATCTTCATCGCCTAAGACTCCATAAACGGAGATTCTTTTAGCGAAAATACCATAATAAAATTCACAATCGATAGAAATAGGAGGATGTATAAAAAAGATACCATCCCAAAAAAGTTAAGTCCTAAGATAAAGATAATTCCTGAGACTTGCCCTACAAGTAGGAGGAGTCCTTGGGAAGTGGATTCTGGTGCGGGAGAGGTAATCTCTGCACAGTATTGAAATCCAATCGGTGCCCCAATTCCCAAAAGAAAAAATCCTATCACAATCGAACCAATCAGTAAAAATATAAATCCTTGGAATAAGACAAATAAACTAAGGCCAACTAAAAATCCAGCCATGGCAATGATGAGAAATAGTTTTCGTTTTTGCAATTTATCCGAGATCGGAGGGACGATGATCCCGCCAATGATTCCTGCGATTAACATCACTCCTCCAACTAACCCTGATTCGTCGATGTTGAGTCCTTTGATTTCACAGATTTGATCAATACAAGTACTTACTGCATTAAAAACACCAAGACCAATCAGAAATAAAAATAGGATCTTTCGCATATCCTTCCCCTTCCATAAAAAACGTAGGCCTTCCAAAAAAAGGGAGTTCGTGGTCTTCGCCGTGTGTACTCGGAGAGGTCGGTGGTTTTTCTTTGATGAGAAGAAGAAAAAGAATCGCCGAGACCACTGAGCCGACTCCATACATCATCATCACATCTGGAATTGTGTTTCCTCTTTGGAGTAAGATGGGTGTAAGGATCATCACAAGAATGATTCCTAAAAATTGAGCGAGGGTTCCGAGTGCTACAGCGGTCGCTCTTTCTTGGATAGGAAACCACAAAACACTGATTTTAGTCACCGCATTGAGAAGAAAAGGTTGGGCTACAGCGAGTCCAATTTGGCAAAATAAAACAATGGTATAATCGGCAGCATAAATTCCTTTGAGTAACCCACAAACACCTGTTAATATGGCGCCAAATCCCACTCCTTTTTTGATTCCAAAGGTATCGATCACGTAAGATGCAGGAATGGCTATGATTACAAAAACTCCAAGAAATACTAGAGAGAGTAAATCAATTTGGATGGGGTTTACCTGATAAAACTCTTTGGCGTCCCTGGCAATCGGTGCATAGGTCAACCATTGCAAACAGATTGTTGCGGTGATGACGATGTAGGCGAACAATACGACCCAGCGGTAAGAATAGAGTTTAATTGGGTTTTGGCTCATTTCTGTTCCCTTTTTAGCAAACTATGGATTGGTATGGAAACCAATCGTTCGGAATAAATTCCCAAGAGGGGAGATCCCGAAGGAAAATGATTTGCCATCCGAGCCGATGATTCTAAATCTTTGTGAGTCATCACTCACTTTTTTCTGCTCCCAAGAGAAAAATGAAAAAAAACCCGTCCGGTGGTTTAGCAATCGTAGGGCAAATATGTGAGTGTGTGAACAAGCGGGCTGACGGAGTATAAATGGAATCTGGATACATACTGACTTATGATATTGGCACTACCGGAGTCAAAACTTGCCTCTTTCGGATGTCACAGGCATTGGAGCTTGTCCAATCGGCCAGTTTGGAATACTCCATCCAACTTTTAGAAAATGGGGGAGCTGAACAAAACCCCGAGGACTGGTGGTTGGCCTTAAAGAAAACAACGACCCAGGTTCTTGATGAGTCCAAAACCAATTCAGATTCTATCCAAGGAATTTCCTTTTGTTCGCAGATGCAAGGGCTTGTGCTTGTGGATTCCCAGTTCCAAGTGGTTCGTCCTGCTATGAGTTATATGGACCAAAGAGCCACTAGGGAAATGAAAGAAGGGATTGTTCATGGAATTAAAATTGAAGGGATTAACGCCGTAAAACTTTTGTTATCTCTTTGGATCACAGGTGCCGTCGCCGCCAGTGTTAAAGATCCAATTTGGAAATACAAATGGGTCGAAAAAAATGAACCGGAAGTATTTTCTAAAGTGAAGTGGTGGTTGGATGTAAAAGAATTCCTTATCGCTCGTTGTACAAAAGAAGCAGTGATGACAAGGGATTCCGCCTTCGCTACTTTTTTATATAACTCGCGAGTGGGAAAAGGAAATTGGAGTCCCATCTTATGTAAGTTATTCGGTGTTCGGTTGGATCATTTACCAAAGATTGTCAATTCTTCAGATAGGGTTGGTGGTTTGACAAAGGAAGCCGCAGAGTTTTTAGGATTGAAAGAAAACATATCCGTGTTTGGTGGTGGTGGTGATGCCTCTCTGATTGGTGTGGGTGCTGGTGCCGTAAAAGAAGGTGATACTCATATTTATGCAGGAACTTCTGGATGGATCTCCACTGTTACCAAAAAGAGAACTGTGGATATTGGGGCAAGGATAGCTTCCATTGTAGGTGCCAGAGAAGGATATTATAATTATTTTGGGGAACAAGAAACTTCCGGCAAATGTTTACAGTGGGTCAAAGACCACTTGGCCTTAGATGAAATTGATCTGTATTTAGAAAAAAAGAAAATTACGGATGGCCCAGATGCCATTTATGAAAGTTTATTTGAGTTTATGTTTGATTCGATTAAAGATACAGAGCCTGGTTCACACGGTGTGATTTTTACTCCATGGTTACATGGAAACCGTTGTCCTTTCGAAGACCCAAAAGCCAGAGGGATGTTTTTTAACATCAGTTTGCATACGGGAAAAAGAGTTCTCATTCGTTCCGTTGTGGAAGGAATCCTCTTTCACAAACGTTGGATTTTGGAACTATCGAATGAGAAAATCCTCACATCTGATACCATTCGTTTTGTCGGAGGGGTGGCCCGATCTGGGTTTATCTGTCAGTTGTTAGCTGATATAACAGGAAAAACCATTGAAAGGGTAGTTCATCCAGAAAACGTTGGCGCGATGGGTGCAGCAGCGATTGTTGCTTACGGACTTGGAATGATTCCAAAATTTGAAGATATCAAATCCATGATTCCTATCCAAGACAAGTGGATCCCAAATCCAAATCATAAAAAAATATATGATAAAAATTTCAAGGTCTTTAAAAATCTCTATAAGACCAATCAAAACAATTTTGCAATTTTAAATACATAAAATCAGGAACATAGTATGGATAAAAAAAACATTCAATTTACCAAAGAGAGTTTAGGAAAACCTTTCGCGATCGGAAGGTCAGCTGATTTATATCTTTTACCAGAGAATAAAATACTAAAACTTTTTTTTCCTGATGCAAAGGAATCAGAAATTGATTTAGAGGTTGAAAACTCTGTAGAAGCAAATCGAAAGGGTGCTTCGAAGATGCAATGTTACGGGAAAGCAAAAGTAGAAAATCGATATGGAATTATCTTTGATCGAATCACTGGAATTTCTCTGACAAAACTTCCTGATAAAAATCCATTGGAACTATTTCGTATTGCGGGAACACTCGCTCGTTTGCACTACGGGATCCACCAAATCCAATCGGATAGATACAAAGATATAAAAGTAATCTTAAATTCTTGTTTGTCCTCAGAACCTCTTTCCTTTTTGAGCTCGGAAGAAAAAGAAAAAGCAAAATCTTACATTAGCGGATTACCGAATGGAAATTCCATCCTCCATTTGGACTTCCATCCTGAAAATGTAATCGTACAAGGCAAAGATGAGATCATTATCGATTGGATGACTGCGGCAAAAGGAAATCCTGCGGCTGATGTTGCTTTTACATTTTTACTTTTTACCGATGCAGAACTTTGGCCAGGAACTCCTAAACTAAAAATCATTTTTTATACCTTCATCCGAAAGTTCATTCTAAAAGGTTATTTGAAAGCCTATAAAACCTTAAGTGGGATTACAGATGCTGAAATTGCGGCTTGGAGATTGCCTTCTCTCATCCTTCGTTTGGGGCTTTGGAATATCGAAAGCGAAAGAGAAAGTTTGAAATCACAACTCAGCCGTTTGGTTGCTCTCGGAGGTAAGGTATGAATTTAAAACTGGATCGTTTTATAGAATCTTATGACGGGGAAGAGTTCGATGTTGCCATTGTAGGTGGTGGAATCACGGGTGCCACTTTGGCTTATGAATGCGCCAGTCGTGGTTATTCTGTGGCTCTTGTGGAAAAAAAAGATTTTGGTGGCGCTACATCCGCTGCCACAGGAAAACTCATTCATGGTGGCCTTCGTTATCTTAAACAATTTGAAATTGGTTTAGTTAGAGAAGCATTAAAAGAACGTAGAATCCTTTCTAATATTGCGCCTAACTTAGTTTATCCTTATCCTATGGTGCTTCCGAAACCTGGACTCATCGCAAGGATTGGACTTTTTGTTTATGACCTTTTATCTTTTGATAGCCGATGGACTTGGGATGAATCTAAACAAATTCCGAATCATAAATACCTCAAACGAAAGGAACTTTTAGAAAGGAATTTGGGGGACTTTGAAGATGCTGCCTATTTTTATGATGCGATTTGTTTGAGTCCCGAAAGATTAACTCTTAGTTTTTTAAAATCGGCAGTAGCTTACGGAGCCAAGGTTTCGAACTATACCGTTGTTGAGGATCTAATTTGGAAAGAGAATACCGTTGTGGGAATTCGAGTTCGCGATTCCCTTTCCAATGCAGAATCCGAAATTCGTTCTAAGGTAACAATCAATGCGTCAGGACCCTGGACTCATAACATACTTTCTAAATCTCCTAAAACCGAACAACCTCTTCCTAAAAAAAGGTCAGAAGGGATTTATATCATTACAAAGAAATTAACAAACTTAATGACTCTCTATGTAGGAGACAAAGGCCATTTCAGTTTTGCTCCTTGGAGAGGGCATTCGATGATTGGCCCAACAGAAAAGTCTTATTTTGGTAAGGTGGAAGATTGGAAACTCACTCGTGAAAGTATTTTGGAATTTATTGACTACATCAACGAAACTTCGCATGTAAAAGAAAAGTTATCGATTGATGACGTGATTTTTGCTTATGGTGGCCTTCGTCCTTTAATTGAAAGCTCTGATGATACTTATTCTGCATCCAGAAGGTCGGAATTGTATGACCACGCAAGGGACGGAGTCCAAGGCCTCATTACGGCGGCGGGCGGAAAGTATACAACAAGTAGAAATTTTGCAGAATCAATTTTCAAAAGGATCAAAAAGAAACTAACGAAAAAATCGACGGACAATATCTCCGCAAAACAATACTTATACGCATCGCAAATACCGAATGTGGAAATATTCATCCAAGGAGCAAAGAAACAAAATGCAGACTTCTCCGAAAAAACAATCGATTATTTGATTCGCCATTATGGCCTCCAATTCGAAATCATTTTGGATCTCGCAAGAAAAACCAAAAACTTAAGTGCGGTTCTAAACCAAGACGGGGAAATATTGGCGGAAGTTGTCTATGCGATTCGTTATGAGATGGCAAAATCTCTTTCTGATATCTTTTTAAGAAGGACTGGTCTTGGCACTTTGGGGATCCTTTCGGATGAAATTATGAAGGCCATTATAGATGTTGCCGCATCGGAATGGAAGTGGTCAGAGGAAACAAAAAGAAAAGAAACGGAAACGATTTACAAAATTTTAAAATTACCTGTTTGATTTGGAAAAGAAGTAGGAATTTCGGCTGACAACCGAATCCTTCTCATTGTATCTTTGGTTATGGGTTCAGTCCAAACCATTGATACCGAATATGCAAACATCCACCTAGTGGCTTCGGCTTATCTTCTAGAAGAAGAAGGCCGAGGGGTAGTTGTCGAAACCAATACAACTCATGCCATTCCAAAGATTTTAAAAGCAATGGAATTACATGGTGTTAAGCCGCCAAACCTCGACTATGTGATTGTCACCCATGTCCATTTGGATCATGCCGGAGGCGCTTGGGCACTTCTCGAAGCCTGTCCCAATGCAATTTTACTGGCCCATCCCAAAACCGCCAAACATTTGATTGATCCGAGTTTACTCATTAAAAGTGCCACGTCGGTGTATGGAAAAGAAAACTTTGATTCTTTATATGGCGAAATCAAACCCATTCCTAAAGAAAAAATTCGCGTTATGGAAGATGGGGAGTGGTTGGAATGGAAAGGCCATTCCTTTCAATTTTTATACACCAAGGGACATGCCAACCACCACTTCTGTATTTATGATAGGAAAACAAATGGGATCTATACGGGAGACTCCTTTGGGATTTCGTATCCTCAGTTAGAAAATGGGAAACGATTTATTTTCCCTACGACTACACCAACTGACTTTGATTTTGCGGAAGCCATTCGTTCCCTTGATCGAATTTTAGACACTGGGGCTGAGGTTGCCTACTTAACTCATTTTGGTCCAATCAGAGACTTAAAAAAGAATGCAGAGGACCTAAAAGAAGGACTTACCCTTTGTCAAGAAGCCATCTCTCAGTTGGAGGCCGTAACCAAAGAGGATAGGTTATCCTTTATGGAATCAAAAGTGGAAACCGTGATCCAAACACTCGCAAGCAAACATTCCATTACTCTAACGGATTCTGATTGGAGACTATTACGATTGGATGTAAATTTAAATGCACAAGGGTTGGTGTATGCCTTCGAAAAAATGCAACCCAAAGGATAATAGGAAACATTCGTTGCATCGAAGGCAATTGTCTTTCGGTGTGGGTATTGTTATTCGTTTTCGATTAGCATTTGTTTTAGTTCTAGGGATTGTTGGAATCGGATTCATACTCCAATGTTCCCTCGTATCCAAATCTAAAAAATCAAAAGACCCTCAAATCCAAATTCATTTCCTCTCTCGGGATTTTGAAGAAACAAAATCCATTCCTTCCTCCCTATTTGAATCAAAAGACTTATTGCTAGTACTTGCTGAATTATCGAGAAAGGAAGATCCCTCGATGCGGTTTATCTCGACAACCCGAACAGAAGAAATTATGGAAGTGAATGGAAAATCAAATTCCTGGTCAGCGGGATGGGTGGTCTATGTGAATGAGGAAAGGGTGGATGGGATTCAGATGAAACGAGGAGTCCGTGTCAGCCCAAGTGATAAAATTGAGATTCGGTATGAGGCCGTAGAGCGCGTGTTTGGTCGCCCTACGCCATAACCCATGGATTACTATTTATCTAAGTGTTGTTAGTTCGCGGTAAGCTCTTACAAATCCATCAGACATTGTTTTTGCAAATGTAAGAGAAATCCTAGCTTTTTCCGCAGCAATCATCACGTCATGAAGTTCTACAGAGTTTGGGTCAAAAACAATTTTTTGAGTAAGTTCATCTGCTTCCACTTGTTGGTCATTGACTTGTTCAAAGGCTTTTTTCAAAGCATCACCAAAGGTTCCTGCTACTTCATCAGGGGACTTGGCTTCATTGGTTTTTCCATAGTGGCGTTCATCGGAACGAAAGATTCCTACCTTGTCGCCTTGTGGGAGAAGGGAATGGGGTTTGTAGGTTTGGGAACTGAGATTGGAAATGCGATCAATGGCCATGGGTGTTTCCTCATTCTCATCATCGGCCAAATCGGTGAAACCTAAAGAAAAAAATTATGTCGCATTAAAAAAATGGAATATAGACCCGAGCCGGGCCTATATTTTTACGCCCGACCGATCTCCATCGCTTTGTTCATCATGGCTTTGGATCCATTGATGAGTTGGACATTGGCCTCATAAGAACGGGAAGCCGAGATCATATCCGTCATCTCCGTGACGATGTTGATATTGGGGAGTTCCACATACCCTTTTTTCGGGCCCGTTTGGATGGCATCAGGATGAGTCGGGTCATAAGTGAGCCTGAGAGGACTCATATCCTTTTCGATCTTCATCACCTTTACCCCTTTGCCTTCGCCGGGAGCCACACCAAAAGGATAAACTGGACTTTTCCAATTGGTTCTGAGGTTAATCGGTGTTAGGATGACACGGTCCCTTCGAAAAGGGCCGTCTCCATTGGTATTTCTCGTAGTAGTCGAGTTTGCAATGTTATTCGAAATGACATCCATGCGGAGTCTTTGGGCTGAAAGCCCAGTCGCCGAAATATTAATAGAATCAAACATACCCATAACTTACTCCTTAGTTGGTTCTCATGACGATGTTGAGAAGTCGGTTGTTTTGGTTTAAGCGGTCCACCATAAGGCTATAACTCATTTGGTTTTGATTGGCATCGACCACTTCTTTTTCAATGTCTACGTTGTTTCCATCGGGTCTCATTGTTGTGAGATAATCCAAATTGGTTTTGGGTTTGGCATCCCGATAATCTAGGGGTTTAAAAAAATCAATATGGCGGTCGTTTGTGATTTTGGTAGGGACAGTTTTGTCCTTTTCAATTTTTTCCGATTCGATGGCACGTTTCAGCATAGATTCGAACACCACTTCCGAACGTTTAAAATTAGGAACGTCCGCATTGGCGATATTATCAGTAATCACTTTTCGCCTTTGGGTGGACGCACTGAGGCCCCGTTCCAAAAGGTCTTGAGTTTTCATGAAATGTGTTGCTTCAAACATATTTCTCTTCCTCTCTACATTTCCCTTCGACCGATTTTTCTTCCTCCTAAAGTAATTTATGTCACTTCCTTACGATTTTTTTTTGTATGGAAAGGCACATCGGTAACACTTTAGATCACTCACATGGGTTACACTTTTACTAGTCAATTCTATACAATAGCCTCTGGTATTTCAACACTTTACTCGTATACAAATCCAAAATTCCAAGAATTGCATCCGCAAAGTAAAGACGACAATGCCGATCAGATATCTCTTCAAAGCCAACTACCTCTCCAATGAAAGGATTCCCAAAGAACACTCGATGGGGCCCGTACTGCGCAAAACCACTTTCATGGACTTTATCGGTAACAATATGTGTGGGATAAGCTACCTCTAGAATCTTTTTTGGGAATGTCCTTTTCGAAGATTTATAAACTTTTGCAGGTGTCGGAAAACCCAAAGCTTCATGTGGTCTTACCTTATTAAATTCTTCACGGAATGAATCAAAGGCGGTCTGTTGTGCATCCAAACTAGATCTTGGAGGTAATGCAGTTTCTTCTTTGAGTGTTCTGTGCATTCTCTCATGACGACCGTTCTGAGATGGTTATACGTGGCGTTCAATGCGTTCCGGTCGGATCCCTAATTTCAACCACCATATAGAAAGACTAGTTAAGCCGCCAATGGCCTTACTTGCAAAAGGTATCCATTATCTGATTTGATTGCCTGTGGTAGTCCATATTCTTTAAAAACCCTTTCTAAATTACCGCTTTTGTTGCTCTGCATTCGTTTTATTCAGGATTTCACATGCTAGAAGGTAGCGACTATATGCATCTGTAATTGTTAGTGGATCGCAGCGATTGCCATTTCCTACTGTAAAATGGCCTTTAAAATCAACACACCATACATCATTGGGAGCGACTACATTGGAAAAAGGAAATAGAGACTGTGGAACTCTTGGTCTTTTTTTCTTAGGTTTGACTAGGCCTTTTTTGCGAAGAATGTTTCCAATTGTAGTTTCACTTGGAATCTGTTTCATGCGATGAAACTTTGCTTTGAGTATGGGACGGAGTTTTTTGGGACCCCAAGATGGATGGTCTTCACGTAAAGATACAATTAGGTGAACGATTTTCTCAGGAGTTTCATTGGACTGAGTGATTCTTTTTCTAGATTTATCTTTGAGTCCGTCGATACCTTCCGACTCATAATTCTTTAGATATTTATAGCCAGTCTTTCTCGATATATTAAAGTCTCGGCAAAGATCGGCAAAACACCACTGACCACTTTTAACAGCTGCTATGAACTTGATTCTTTCTTCTATCACTTTGGTTTCCTTCCAAGGCATCGGATTGTCCTCCGATACACAATGTAGGTGTTACCCATGTGAGTTGTCTCTTTTGTTACCTATCTGACCTCCTCATACCTTTTGGGCGGCCCCAATTTGTTTCTAAAACCAAACAGGCAAGCCGGCTGGGTCGGGCTCTCCCTCCAATCCGAAGGATTTCCGCTCGATCCCTGCCGCTGGGTATGGAACTAAAATCACTTTTTCCATAAAGTAAATACTCTAGGGCAAATTTATTCTTATTTTTTGGTTCTATCTTCTAACTCGAGAAGCATTGACTGGATGCGAGTATTGTTTGCAAGAAACCAATCCGAAAAAATTCCCACAATACCTCGGAGAATTTGGATAGGAATCCACCTTGCGGGGACAATGATTCTAGGTTTTCTTTTGCTTAATCCTTTGTTCAGTGCCGTTGCCACTTTTTCTGGAGTGATGGCTCTTCTTAAAAAAAGGGGGAATCCAATTTCTCGCATTTTTGTTGTTAGATTGTCTCCGCCAAAAACACCTTCTGTGAGTGGGGTTGTGATCCAACCGGGATACAATACTGTGGAACTTGCCCCTTTGGCTGCCAGTTCCGCTCTGAGGGAACGAGATAACATTTCGATTCCTGCTTTGGATGTCGCATAAGGTGCATTACACATTCCGTTGGTAAATGCATAGATGGAGGAAGTCACTACAATTTGACCTTTGTTTTTGATTACTTCCGGTAAGGATGTTTTGATTGTCCGCCAAACACCTAATAAATCCACATCTATAATTTTTTCAAATTCAGTCTCATCGCAATTAAAAACGGTGTATGCGGATTTTTTCCAGGAAATTCCTGCATTGGCAAGAGTGATATCAAGTCTACCAAAGGTGACAACAGTTTGTTTGATTACTTTTTTAATGGAATTCCAATCGGTTACATCCATCGCTTTTGCCAAAACCCTTTCTTTTGAAAACTCAGAAGCTAATTTGTCCACGGAACTCTGGGAAATGTCTGTTAATACTAGTTTGGCGCCATGTCGATAGAATTCCCTGGCGCAAGCGGCTCCAATTCCACCAGTTGCCCCCGTAATGAGAACTACCTTATCTTTGATATCATAGGTCATAACTTTTCCCCTTATATCTGTTAGGAATCATTCGTGAAGATTGGTCAACCGGATATTCAAAAGGAATCAATTTCGGGTTTTGTTTCTTTATTAGCAAAATCTGGTCCGCAATCATTCCATCGATTAACGTACAAGCCTAAGCGACGTAGGCTAGCCCTGAGTCCCGTCCCGAAGAGGTTAGTTGCTGTTATGCGTAATGTTTTTAGTTAGAAAAGTAAATTATTTATACCAATTCTCAATTCTTAAATCAGGAATCATTGAGAAATGTTTTTCATTATTAGTGACTAAGGTATAATTTAAAAATAAAGCTGTTGAACCGATTAGGATATCGAAGTCATCAACGGTATTTCCTTTTTTCTGTAACGTTGCCTTTACTTCTCCGAAGGTTTCTACAATTCCTTTCGTCAATTCAATGACCGGAAATAGTTCTCCAATTCTATATACAGTAGCTAGATTTTTCTCTCTACTTTTTGATTTCTTTGCACCAAATATAAGTTCGCCATAAGTAATTACCGAAATAGCCTTCGAAATATTTTTCTTCTCGATAAGATTGTTTTGAACTTTTTCATTTCCTTTTAGGCTATAGATTATAATATCTGTATCAATCAAATAACTCATCTGTTATCCTTGATCGATTATTTCTTGATCTTGAAGATCTAATGTCTGAAATTATATCTTTTGCATTTTTGTTGTCGTGCCAAGAGTTTGTAAGTTTAAGAAACTCTAGAGTTTGTAGTTCGCTTTCCAGGTTATCTCTTTTGAGATGATTTTCAATAATCATGACAACTTCTTGACTTACTGAACGATGCTCTAGTTCAGCCCTTCTTTTTAAGGATTCATAAAGCCTGTTATCTATGTCTCTGACTTGAAGATTTGCCATTTCTAAACACTAAGGTTGATTCATGAGTATGCAAGCATTTTTCATGTTCTTTTCAGAAATCAATCTTAAAAACATTACGCCTAACGAACTAGACTTACCGCTGTTATGCGACGTCGAGCAGTTTACCTAGGAATCGAGTGACTTTTAAGCCAAAGTGCCAAATCATTTTCATCAGAAGTCCCATCCGCAACTTTGTGCATCTCTTGGACAACTTTTTCTTCAGTTGTTTCAATATTAAATCCATTATTGGCTAGAAAGACATACATCAAGAGAAATGAGGTTCTTTTGTTTCCATCAATAAACGGATGATTTTTTGCAATTCCAATTCCTAGTGAAGCAGTGAGTTCAAAAATACTGGATTGAGGTTCATAGAACCATTTATTTTTTGGACGATCTATTGCAGATTCAAGTAAACCCATATCCCTGATACCTAAAGAGCCGCCATGCTGCTTAATTTGATCTAGATGAATAGCTTCTGCAATTTTTCTATTAATCCATTTTGGTTCATTAATCATTTAGCTAATTCTTTAAGAGCATTTCTATATTTTTTAGATGCCTCATTATAAAATTCCATAGATGATTCAAATTCTGGATCATAAGGAGATAGCAAGATCCCATTTTCTGTTTCTAATAGAAAGACAGTATCTCCTTCATGAAAATTGTATTTTTCTAAAAGAATTTTTGGTATGGTAGCTCCTGCGGAGTTGCCAATAGCTCGAATCGTAGTCTTTTTTACAGAAGATTGGTCCATGGTTATAACATAAGTAATAACAACTTTGTATCAATCAATTTTTTGACTTCTTTCTATTTTTTTTCCTTGGTAATTATTGGCTCGATGTTCGCATAACGAACTAGCTAACCGACGTAGGCTGGCCCTGAGCCTCGCAGAGGCGTTAGGGATTGGCACAAGGCTTGCGTTTGCAAGATGAGTGACAAAAGCCTATGTGCCGAAGGCCAAGCGAGGCCGTATGTGCCGAAGGCCAAGCGAGGCCGTAAGTGCCGAAGCGAAGCGTTAAGGCGCTGTTATACGACGTTCCCTACCAATTGGTTATAAGTGAATATCTCTAATTCGTATTTTGTTTTTTGACAATACTACGAATTTACCACTCAATTCGTTATTGTCTTTTTTTAAGAGAATATTCAGTGAGTTGAAAATTTGCTGAAAATCTTTCGGTTTGTATCGAAGAAAGATAATTCCATTTGAATATTCTTTATGGGCAAAAACCCATTCACCAAAATCTTTATCTAATGTAAGAATGATAGCATCGATTTTCTTTGCCAGTTCAATGACTTGTAAATCTGTTATACCTTTACTTTCTTCTAAGACAGAAAAGACTTTGTGTCCTTCATTTCTGAGTAGTTTTATAAGTCGAAAATCGACGTTTTCGTCAGCGAGGATACTAACTTGCAAGCAAGCTTTCTCTGCTTATTACATGGCTTGAATAAGAAATACAAGCAAGGATATCGTCTTTTTCGATTCCTGGAGAAGATTCGATTATTTCTTCAATAGACATCCCATCACCTAATCTTTCCAGAATTAGATCGACTGCAATTCTTGTATTTTTAATTACTGGTTTACCAAGTAAAATATCAGGGGATGACGAAAGTCTAGATTTATAATCCATAGTAAGATTTTAACATAAAATATAACTAAATGTCAAGTTTAGTTATAGATGAAATGTATAGAATTGCGCAGTTCTTTTGGTTATTTTCAATAAATCTGATGTCATTTTTAGAATTAGGGTTTAGGGAATGTCGTATAACGAACTAGACTAACCGACGTAGGCTGGCCCTGAGTCCCGGTAACGGGACGTTAGGGACTGGAACGACGCTTGCGTAAGCAAGAGGAGTGCCAGAAGCCTATGTGGCGCAGCCCAAGCGAGGGCTCGTCCCGAAGCGAAGCGTTTAGTTGCTGTTATGCGAAGTTGCGGGGAGCGACACGGATGTCGCAATCTTAGCTCAAATCCTCTTTAATTCTTAAGTATTTATCAGGAGTAATGATTTTTAGTCCCTTAATTTTTTCTAGAGTTAAAAGATCTTTATCACCTGTAATTAATAAATCAACATTTGCTGAGAATGCAGTTTCAAGAATATGGAAATCGTATCGATCTCTCAAATTCATATAGTCTTTAAGAGGCTTGTTTTTAATTATTGTGGTAGCACTTCTGATTTCCGCAATTGTAAATTGTATGAAGTCATTAGGTAGTTTGAACTTAGGTTTAGCTAAAGTTTCTTCCAATTCGTCCAGAATTTCATTAGAGATATATCCAATGAAAATATCATCGAGTAAATCTTGGAAAACCAATCTAGGTTTACCATTGAATAAGATAGCAGAAATATAAATATTGGTATCTAAAAGAACTTTTAACATTAAGAAGCTTTTTTAATTCTTCTAACTGCTTTAATTTCTTCAAAAATGTCAGCTTCGGTAAGTTTAGATCTATCGATAGTCTTGGAAGTAAAGTCGAAGATAGCTTGCCATTTAGA
>NZ_AOGY02000026.1 GCF_000332455.1 Leptospira vanthielii serovar Holland str. Waz Holland = ATCC 700522
TTCGGAAGCAGAAACTGCCTCTGTCACCAAAATCAACATTGCAGCCGCAGAACCGTCGTCAGATGCCTTTTCCGGAATACAGTTCATAAATACAAAGGTAGAATCAAATTTTTAACGCAACACCGATAATCTAATGAATAAGGTGTTAATAAATGAATCATTATACAAGAATTAATTTGAAAGAAAGGGAAGTAATTGCTGAGATGCGATTTAAAGAGGAAAGTATTAGAAGTATAGCTAAGATACTGAATCGAAGTCCTTCAAGCATTTCCAGAGAATTATCTAAAGGTTATTCAAGAAATTCTTTCATTAATTATTCAGTATCAAATGCTCAAATCATTTCACAGAAGAATGAAAGTTCCAGAAATTCTGGTAAAATAAAGTTGCAAAAACATCCAAATTTACGAAAATTTATAAAATCTAAATTAGAACTTAAATGGTCACCAGAGCAAATAGAGATGTCTTTAAAAGAAAATCTGCCAAGCGGAATTACAGAATCAGTTTCCCATCAAACTATTTATACTTATATCTATCTTTTACCGAGAGGCGAACTAAAAAGGAATTGCAAAGCTATCTACGCCGAAAGATGAAACCCTACAAAAAGTCGAAAAATACTGATAATAGAGGTAAAATACCAGACATGATAAGCATTGAAGAACGACCAAAATCAGTTGAAAAAAGATCAATTCCAGGACATTGGGAAGGTGATTTGATAATTGGAAAGAATCACAAAAGTGCAATTGGTACAATTGTAGAGAGAACTACTAGAAATGTTATACTGGTTCCTTTAACAAGCACAGATGCTGAGACGTGGCGTCAGAAAAAGTTTTGCCAAGGAACTAAAAAAAATGCCAACAGAGCTTAGACTTTCGATAACTTATGATCAAGGTAAAGAAATGAGTAACCATAAGCTATTTACAAAAGATACTCAAATGAAAGTATATTTTTGTCATCCGGGAAGTCCTTGGGAAAGGGGGACTTGTGAAAATACGAATATGCTAATAAGAGATTTCTTTCCTAAAAAAACTGACTTTAATGATATATCAAGAAAAGAACTGAAAAGAGTCCAAAAGCTTTTAAATGAGCGTCCAAGAAAAACGCTTGGCTGGAAAACTCCCGCGGAAAAAATAAAGGAAGTGTTGCGTTAAACTTTAGAATCTATCATACTAGCTTTTGTAAGATTTAATAGAATTTTAAAAATTACAGGGATAAAATGCTGATAAGGTTCTTCAAATTGTGAATATTGATAGATATCAATTCCTAAAATGGATTTTTTTTCGGTTTTTATAGATTGGGTAAAAAATTCATCTTCAAGTCCTTTGTCACTTTCCGAGAAAGATGTATAATTGTGTTTAATGTCAATTTTTGCAAGATCACTTTCAATTTCAATTAGTGATTTTTTAAATATATTCATAATTTTTATTCCAGGTTATTGAATTAGTAAATATTAAAAAATGTCGTATAACGAACTAGTGGAGACGACGTTTCCCGACCCTGAGTCCCAACGGGACGTTAGGGACTGGCACGGAGTTTGCGGATGCAAACGAGTGACAGAAGGGAAATGTGGCGTAGCCCAAGCGAGGCCTCGTGCCGAAGCGCAGTGTTTCCACGCTGTTAGGCGTTGGTTTGGGGGCTTTAATATTTTTTATTCCCGATATTTCCTGGATTTATTTTCTTAGTTAATCAAGGGATATGTTTTTAGAAGCTGAAGTTCTTAAGATAATATTTCTGATTTAAATTATGAGCTAATTAATTTTTCTAATTATAACTTTGTATAAATAGGAAAGTTTTCTATTTCCTTTAATTGTATATCAAATTTTTCAATACTATTTAGCGATTTTTCTCGCTCAAGAAATTGTTCAAAATATCTTTTTGCTCTAGGTGAGTAATTATCTATTTCATTAGTTATGTATTTTTCTAAATCTTGCCCAAGAATATTTGAAGAATGATTTATTAATATTAGAAAGCGAATATTCTCTCTATAGTCACTAGAAAAATCTTCCATACTATGGAATAACAAAGCAGCTGATATATATTTATCATCTTTTTTGTATATTGCATATTCGGCTAAGAATCCACTAAATGCTAAAAACTTTCGCTTCAAATTTTGAGGTATGCTGGTTCTGAAGAATTCTTTGTTTTGTGTATTTAAATTTCTATATCTTTTTGTAAAATCAGTTAATTCTTCGTAAATTGTTTCTGATTTAGGTCTAAGCTTCGTATTTATTTGATCTAATTTTTTGAATTCATCGTAATTGATTTGATTCATACATTATATATTTAAGGCGATTTTTTTCAATTCTATGGATTTAAGAAGAAATCAAAAAAGAATATATTTTTTTCGATTTTTTATTTATAAAGATAGTTTTTTGCCCATGTCCTCAGGCATACAATCCCAAACTTGCGCATAACGAATTAGTGGAGACGACGTTCCTCGTAGCTGAGCCTCCGGAGGAGGCGTTAGCGTCGGCGCGTCTTCTTGCAGAGCAAGAAGCGTGACGGAGAGGAATGTGGCGCAGCCCAAGCGAGGCCTCGTGCCGAAGCGCAGCGTTTCCACGCTGTTATGCGAAGTCCTTTGGTCTACTATAGAAATTCATCGCAAATATTTGAATTTTGAAATATAATTGAACGTTGCTTGCAGTATAATTTTAGTATATTATTCCAATAAACTTGAAAATACTCTTGTTTTTGATGACAATGCTTTATAAGCGGAATATTATTTTTTTCAAATTCTGAATTAAAAATACAGTTTTGAATAATAGAATTAAATACAAAAAAGACAATTTTTCCCTTTTCTGTTGAAATTTCAATGAGCTTGTCAAATTTCGTATTTTCATAATCAGTATTGTATTCTTGGGGAGATATAAAAGAAAGTAAATTGAAATTGTTACCTAATTTTGACTTTATATAATTTAAATGAGTTTTTTTGAATTTTATTTTAATATTACTAAAAATGTCAACGCTTAAAATGTTTTCTTCAATTCGATCATTGATGAAAATTTCGTTTTCTTGAAAAGTATTACTCCGAAAATATTTAGCATATTCTTCCCTTTTTGTAGCAGTTAAAGTTTTTTCTGAATTTGTAAAATTATTTTCAATTTTGTATATTGTGTGTTTTTTTAGTAGGGCAATTTTCAAATATTCAAAAGAGATGAATATTGTAAAAATAATTAATATTGAGATAAAGTTTTCTTTTTTAATTATTCTGCATGAGAAAATGAATAAGAGAAGGAAAATGAATCCATAAAAAATAATTGGATATAAAACCAGAAAATGTAACCAAACGTATGTATCATTTAAAGAGTTTTCTGGAATTAAATATAAAAGAAAATCTATTAAGTAGGATATTAGATAAAAGATGTTTAGAAAAATGAATAATTTATTCATACAATTTTAGGATTTCGCATAACGAACTAGTGGAGACGACGTTTCCCGACCCTGAGTCCCGAACGGGACGTTAGGGACTGGCACGGAGTTTGCTGCTGCAAACGAGTGACAGAAGGGAAATGTGGCGCAGCCCAAGCGAGGCCTTGTGCCGAAGCGCAGCGTTTCCATGCTGTTAGTCGCAGTAGGTTATTTTATAATTATATTTATTATTTCTACTAAGTTTTTTTATAGTTAAATAATTGTAGAAGAGAGTTGGATTTAAAAAATTTGATCAGCTAATATTGAAAATCAGAGAATCCAGTTTCATCTTGATAAATACTAGATAAATTAAGCGAACTGAAAATTAGAAACTAAAAGTTATGCAGAAAGTTCTTTTTGTAGTTCAACTTCCTTTTTTAATACTTTATTTATAATTGAATTTATATCTTTACCTTTCGAAATAGCTATTTTCGAAAAATATTCTTCAATATCGTTATCTAGATAAATTGGTAGGTGGACATCCTTTTTATCTTTAATGTAAAAAATTCCTTTTTTGCCTTTTGAAAAGTCGTAATTTTTTTTCATAACTATTCTTTACCTAGTCTTTGGAGATATTCATTCTCCTCAGTTCTATTCGCCTGTCTTGCAGAAATTATTCTTAATTTTTCCTCTGATTTATTAGATTTGTCTACAAAAACAACAACTACAATGGTAAAATTTTCAACTTTTCCGATGACTAGCCACCTATCCTCATTTTCAGAATGTTTTTCGTCTTGTATGTATATAGCATCTTTATCTAGAAATACTTCAGAGGCTTGATTGAATGAAATATTATGTTTTCTTAGATTTGAGGCGTTTTTCTTATGATCCCATTCAAATAGCATATATTTATTAAATAGAAGCTTTTTAAGTAGGTAAATTGCAATTTCTTTTCCTTTTTCTTAAATCTATAATTTAGAATTAATTTTTAACCTATTGCGCATAACGAACTAGCGGAGACGACGTTCCTCTTAGCTGAGCCTGCAGGGCAGGCGTTAGCGTCGGCGCGTCTTCTTGCGGAGCAAGAAGCGTGACGGAGAGGAATGTGCCGGAGGCCAAGCGAGGGCTCGTCCCGAAGCGAAGCGTTTCCGCGCTGTTATCTGCTGTGCCCTATGCTAAGTTTGGCTTGCTGCCTGTTTTTTCTCACTAAGGAATTTAATAGTCCAAAATTGAGTCAAAGTTAAGCGACAAGTCTTGTGAATAGTTCTTCAGTAGGCGGATCCTTTCCAAATTTGATGTAAACAATATCTGGAACTTTGAATTCGTCAACTTCTTCTAACAGAATCATCCTTTGATTGCAGAAAGGACAAGATTTGTGGAATTTATGATTCTCATCGAGAATGGAATCATCATTGATTTTTGATTCTGTTTCTTCTTTACTGTTTATCTCTAATAATTGATTTACGAGGTCATACTTAGATCTACTAGCGGAGCTGTAGAAACCAGAATAACGAATAGATTTAATGTTTTGTGGAATGATGTGTTTGATGTATCTATTTACAAATTCATGGTTAGAAAAGGAAAAGATTTATCTTTATTATGAAGATTAATGGAACCATTATCAAAATAATCGACCTGATTAAGATCGAGAGCATTTCCTTTTATAGTTTTGGAAAGGTAGTCAATGATAGGAAAAGGGGAATCGTATTTCTTAGAAACAAATATATTTTCTTTATGTAAATTATCTATATTTAGTCTGAAGTCATTTCCAAGTTCAGGATGTTTCTTATGTAAAAGAATTAATTCTTTCTTTAGAATTTGGTTATATATAGAATTGAAGTTATCAAGTTTGAAGAGAGTCTGATCTAGTAAGAGAAATCTTGTCCTGTTTTTTTGGATAGAGCAATAGAATTGAGAAGGATGTGTATATGAGGATGAAGCTGGTAAGCATCCCCATGAGTGTGTAGAACAGAAATGAAAGCCGTAGTAGGGGTTAGGTCAAAAGAATACTTAATTAATTTGAGAATCGTATTAGATGAAGCTTCAAAAAGGATTTCTATAAATTCTTTATAATGGGAAAGAATATATGGATACAGAAAAGAAGGTAACTTAAAAACAAGATGATAATGTGGAGAATTAGAAACTTTTTCTTTTGTATTAGAATTCCATTCTCTTTTATTTTCTGATTGGCAAGTAGGACAAGATCTATTGTTACAAGAT
>NZ_AOGY02000025.1 GCF_000332455.1 Leptospira vanthielii serovar Holland str. Waz Holland = ATCC 700522
TTCATCTTTCGGCGTAGATAGCTTTGCAATTCCTTTTTTAGTTCGCCTCTCGGTAAAAGATAGATATAAGTATAAATAGTTTGATGGGAAACTGATTCTGTAATTCCGCTTGGCAGATTTTCTTTTAAAGACATCTCTATTTGCTCTGGTGACCATTTAAGTTCTAATTTAGATTTTATAAATTTTCGTAAATTTGGATGTTTTTGCAACTTTATTTTACCAGAATTTCTGGAACTTTCATTCTTCTGTGAAATGATTTGAGCATTTGATACTGAATAATTAATGAAAGAATTTCTTGAATAACCTTTAGATAATTCTCTGGAAATGCTTGAAGGACTTCGATTCAGTATCTTAGCTATACTTCTAATACTTTCCTCTTTAAATCGCATCTCAGCAATTACTTCCCTTTCTTTCAAATTAATTCTTGTATAATGATTCATTTATTAACACCTTATTCATTAGATTATCGGTGTTGCGTTAAAAATTTGATTCTACCATTTATTTCCATGGGAGACCTACCGCTAGACTCGGGTTTTTGCGTTTTTTATCAACCTTATTTTTAACAAATTAATGATTTCATTTCAAAAGTCGAAAATATATATAGAGTCTACTACTTGGGAGTTCGTATGCGCATCTCGTTTGTCCTAATTTTATCCTTTCTACTTACCGTTGGCCTTTTTGCCGCTGACGAAAAAAATGAACCTGTTAGCCAAGCAGATTCCCAAAAGTTAAATCCGGATGGAAGCATCGCTATCATCCCTTATAACGCGAAACAACAACAGAAGATCGAACGAATTGGTAAAGAAGTAGATGATTACCATGCCATGATCAATGAGAAGGTAAAGTTCCTTAGTTTCGAAAAGAAAATCAAAGATAGTCGTTATGGACAAGTTACCAATGCAAGGGAAATCCACCTGCCATTTGAACCAAGTTATGTCCTACACAGCCGTTTTGTCATGAAATTGAAAGGTGGTGGTGGAGCCGAAGGTGGTGGATTCTCTTTAGATGAATTATCATTTTGGTCCAGAAAATCACTCACAGAAAAAGGCAAAGACCCAGTCACTACTTACCGTGAATTAAAAAACAATTCTTCTGGTGGAGTGAAGGGACTGACACTCTCTGTTCGTACAGTTACTAATGCAGATGATCATACATTAAGTTTTGAGTTAGAAAAAATCCAAAGCCCATGGGAAAGATTGCGTTTAGCAACAGCTTATAGAGATAGACTACGTGAAGTGGCAAGAACCATTGACAGATACATCCAAGCAAAAGGAAGTTTAGAAACTCGAATGGTTTCTGAATCGGTAATGGAAGTTTCTGTCAGCGGGGATTTCCAAGAACCATAATGATCACGAGGGTGGAATGAGTCACTCCATACCGCCACAACCTACCAACCTTTACGAAGTCCTAGAGATTCCCTTTGGAGCCACGACGGAAGAGATTAAATCCTCTTTCCGTCATCTCGTAAAACAATTCCATCCTGACATCCCAGTCACAGGCTCTTATTCCAAATTCCAAAGCCTTTACTTCGCCTACCAAACTCTAACAGGGGAAGGTCGAAAGTCTTATGATGAAGAATTCAAAAAAAACTATGTTCGTGAATTTTTAAAACGCAAACTTGAAGAACACCCAGTGGTCCTACCTGTCTCTCGGGTTCGGTTCACTACCGGAATTTTAGAGCTCGCCAAACGTGGATTAATGAGAAAAGGATTCCGTAACAAAGATAGGCGAAAGGTTACAGGAATTGATTATGATTTGATCATTGATATAAAAGAATCCGAAATTTTACGACCTGTGATTGCAGTCATTCCCTTGACTGTAAGAATTGTTTGTGGAGATTGTATGGGTGGTGATCCCCACTGCCCCGCTTGTAATGGACGAGGAAGTTACAAAGGTTACAGAAACCTAAAGGTTGAATTTCCTAGGTCTGCCCTCATCCAAGGGAAGGTATTTGAATTTGATCTTTCCAAATTCAGACCCGATTCCTTTACCCATTTTAAGAAAAAATACCTACGAGTGAAACTCTTGGTTCATAAAAATATCCCTTTACGAGTGAAGAGTGCTGTCTAAAAAGGAAATCGATGGAAAAGATTCCCAAAGTTTTATTTTTAACCCCCTTATATAAGGAAAAAATCTGGGGAGGAAGAAAATTCGAAACATCTCTTGGTCGTAAAATTCCAGAAGGTTTCATTGGAGAATCTTGGGAAGTTTCTGTTTACGGAACCGATGTTTCCCCCATCAAAAATTTCGAGTTTCAAAACCTCCCTTTAACAGAACTTATACGAAAATATCCAGAAAAAGTTTTAGGCAAACCTTTTGTTCAGTCGGGATTACCTTTACTGGTTAAGGTCATTGATGCCAAAGAAAAACTTTCTGTCCAAGTCCATCCCGATGATGAATACGCACTCAAATACGATCCTAAATCCAATGGTAAAAAAGAATGTTGGTACGTATTGTACGCAGACCCTGGTGCAGAACTAGTTGTTGGATTTGATAACAATACAAACCGGGAAGAATACGAATCTCTCGTAAAACAAAACCTAGGTGAAAACGTCCTTAAAAAATGGAAGGTAAAGTCTGGGGATGTATTTTTATTGAATCCAGGCACAATCCACGCAATAGGTGGTGGCGTTTTATTATTAGAAGTACAACAATCCTCCGATTCTACCTACCGAGTGTATGATTATGGTCGATTGGGAGATGATGGAAATCCAAGAGAACTCCATTTAGAAAAAGCATTGGCAGTTCTTAATTTTCAAAAATCTGATGGGTCAGAAAAACAATCCAAACAACTCATCACTTATCACCCTTTCCCAAGATATCTTTTCACTTCGAATGATAAATTCCGATTGGAGTCTTGGGAATTTAACCAATCACAAAACTTCAGCTTCTCTCTATTATGCGACCCTGCGGCTTTCGGAATTTTTTATACAGTGTCTGGATCTGTTTATTTTCCTGAATTGAATCAGTCTGTCGGTCCGAACGAAACATTTATGATCACCGCAACCGGTTTTTCGGAAACCATCTCTGGCTTTGCCGAAGCAGGAACAAAATTAGCATTTATGTCTGCTGGCTCCGATTCTGTAAAATATCAATAAACACCCCTATTGACATTCCAATAGAATCTGTATAATAGTGATCTGAGAGGATTCTATGAAAAAAATAATCACCCTATTACTCGTGTTAGCATCTACATCCGTATTTGCTTTGTCTGACTTGGAAAACTTGATGATTAAAGAGGCAGTTTCGCCAGAAAGTAAACAAGCTGCACGTTCTTACCTAAACTCCATTGCAAAAGAGAAGGAAGCAAGTGCGAAAAGACACGAAAAAATGGCGGGCAACAAAGGTGGAAAGGCAATCACCGAAGCTAAGTTTAAAGAACATTGTTTAAACCTAGCAAAAGAATTTAGAGCAGAAGCAGAAGAATACAAAAAAGCTGCAGCTGATTTGAAATAAATTTCTAACCCTAACTTTTAATTGGGCAAAGGAATCCGATCTGTTTCGTTTGGAACTTTTGGAAATTCATCTTTTGCCCATCTTTCCTTTGCTCTTTCAATGACGTCTTGGCTTGTAGAAACAAAATTCCAATAAAGATATCTTTTTTCAGTCAGTGGCTCTCCACCGAGTAACATCAAACGGCTGTTTTGTTTGGCCTTAAAGGAAACGGTTGTACCATTTTCAAACAAAACCATCGATCCTACTGCGTAGGATTCGCCGTTCGATTCAATGGAACCTCGGGAAATATAAAGGCCAGCTTCTTCCTTGTCGGAAAGAACCCAATTTACGGTATCTGCCTCTGGTTTCATTTCAATGTCTGCATAAAATAACGGTGAATGAACGGTGGCCGGTGAGTGTAGTCCCAAGAAATTCCCACCTAACAATCGAAAGACCAAACCATCTTTTTTTAAAACTGGGATTTCCAGTTCAGAAAAGTGTTCAAAACTAGGATCCATTTCTTCTTTATCTTTTGGTAGAGCGATCCAAGTTTGAATACCTTCCATAACTTCATACTTAGCATCAAATTTAGAACGTTCACTGTGTACGATACCAGAACCGGCAACCATCCAATTGGTTTCGTGTGGTCTGATATCCATTTCCACTTTCAAACTATCTCTGTGAGTGATCACACCATCATACAAAAAAGTGATGGTGGCTAGACCGATGTGTGGATGAGCTCGAACCACAAGTTCTTCTCCCGTAACCACTGGCACCGGACCAAAATGATCGAAAAAAACAAAGGGACCCACCGAACGTTTTTCCATCGCAGGAAGGACACGACGGATGATAAAATTATCACCTAAATCTTTGGAGTGGCCTTTGAGAGAACTTGTCATTTGGATTTAGACTTCTTCGCTTTTGGTTTTGGTTTGGATATTTTCTTTTTCGGATTTGGCTTTTGTTTTTTGGCCGGTTTGTTTGTGGTTTTACCGGCAGTCCGCTTCACTTCTTCTACCTTACCCACAAAAAGGCCAATGGCTTCTTTTCCCTTCGTCCAGTGAGGTTTGTCCCGTGCATTAAAGTAGAGGATAAAGATTTTTTCGGCTTCCGAATACTTTACATCGCATGCATAGACATGGCTTGCCTTCCATCCTTTTCCAGTAGGGCCAAGGATCGGAGTTTGGTTGATCCTTTCAAAGTTAAGCCCATCTTCGCTTTGTAAAAATAAAATAGCTGAACATGATTCCTTCCTTACTGGATTCCAAAAAATACCGTTTTGAAATCCAAGGTAACGTCCTTTCCATTCGATCACTTTGATGGAACCGGCACCCAAATTACAAAAGGGATCCATTTCATTTGGGGAAAGGATGGGATCTGAGAAATAGGAAAATGGTCCGAGAGGAGAAGTTGATTCCGCCACGGTGATGTATTTGGGTTCACAAAATCCACAATCAGGAATATAAACTAAAGAAGAAGAAAAGTACATTCTGTACTTATTTCCAAACTTCACCAAACATGGATTGCTGACCGATTCGCCAAACTTCGGATCTTTATGGAATGGAAATTTGGGTTCAATGACAGTTTTGGGGGAAGACCAAACTTTTAAATCTTTACTAGTTCTGACTTCGATCCGCGATTTCCACTTTCTATACGGAAACCAAGACATAAGAACATGAAGGAACTTATACTTTTCATAATATAAATAATACGTTCCGTTTTCATGGAAGATAAACGGACGCATGGCATTCCATACAACGGTTTTTCTTTTTTTCCAGTGAACACCATCTTCTGAGAGAAATTCCTGAACACCGAATATGTTGTGAGCAAAGAGATGCCAAAGGCCGTCCGTGCAATTTTCAGGAAAGATAGATTCTAAAGTTTAACGCAACACTTCCTTTATTTTTTCCGCGGGAGTTTTCCAGCCAAGCGTTTTTCTTGGACGCTCATTTAAAAGCTTTTGGACTCTTTTCAGTTCTTTTCTTGATATATCATTAAAGTCAGTTTTTTTAGGAAAGAAATCTCTTATTAGCATATTCGTATTTTCACAAGTCCCCCTTTCCCAAGGACTTCCCGGATGACAAAAATATACTTTCATTTGAGTATCTTTTGTAAATAGCTTATGGTTACTCATTTCTTTACCTTGATCATAAGTTATCGAAAGTCTAAGCTCTGTTGGCATTTTTTTTAGTTCCTTGGCAAAACTTTTTCTGACGGTCTCAGCATCTGTGCTTGTTAAAGGAACCAGTATAACATTTCTAGTAGTTCTCTCTACAATTGTACCAATTGCACTTTTGTGATTCTTTCCAATTATCAAATCACCTTCCCAATGTCCTGGAATTGATCTTTTTTCAACTGATTTTGGTCGTTCTTCAATGCTTATCATGTCTGGTATTTTACCTCTATTATCAGTATTTTTCGACTTTTTGTAGGGTTTCATCTTTCGGCGTAGATAGCTTTGCAATTCCTTTTTTAGTTCGCCTCTCGGTAAAAGATAGATATAAGTATAAATAGTTTGATGGGAAACTGATTCTGTAATTCCGCTTGGCAGATTTTCTTTTAAAGACATCTCTATTTGCTCTGGTGACCATTTAAGTTCTAATTTAGATTTTATAAATTTTCGTAAATTTGGATGTTTTTGCAACTTTATTTTACCAGAATTTCTGGAACTTTCATTCTTCTGTGAAATGATTTGAGCATTTGATACTGAATAATTAATGAAAGAATTTCTTGAATAACCTTTAGATAATTCTCTGGAAATGCTTGAAGGACTTCGATTCAGTATCTTAGCTATACTTCTAATACTTTCCTCTTTAAATCGCATCTCAGCAATTACTTCCCTTTCTTTCAAATTAATTCTTGTATAATGATTCATTTATTAACACCTTATTCATTAGATTATCGGTGTTGCGTTAAAAATTTGATTCTACCAAATAAAAAACTCGGATCCGCCAAAACGGGCGATGGGAATCCGGGTTTTAGAATGGGATCGTCTTGGTATAATTGCCAATAGATGTTTTGTTTGTTCAATCGAAATGAATTTCCTTATTTTTCTAAAACAACTCTGAGGTTGGATAGTCCCTCTTCAAAGTCTTTTCCTATCATTTCTTCAAAATTCATAAAAACTAACATTAAATTGGATGGGTAAGGCATAGAACCATCAAATCCCCAAATGATTTTGGATTTTTTTTGGTCCAAAGAAGAAACTTTCATATAACTACGTTCTGTACCTTCAAAGGGTTCAAAAAATCGAAGTTCTGTTTCCATCTCTAATGCATCTACATTGATCATTTTGATTTCTTGTTCGCCTGTTCCGACTTCTTTGTCTAAACTTTCCCAACGAGAAATAAAACCAACAGTGCCGTCTTGGCCTGTGTAAATTTTCTTCATACTGGGATCTTTTTTTGCCCAAACACTATAATGGTCTTGGTTCTTTAACAAGCGGATGTAAGCAAATACATCTGAGGCTGGTTTGGCGATATCAATGGAACGTTCTACCTGGTATTGGGTAGGTAGAAAGAGAGCCACAATGAGAGGGATGGCGATTACGCCAATGATTCCTATGGAAATTTTTCTGCCGAGTGTCATAAGTAAAGTATCCTACTGATATTTTTTGATTTAGTCAATTTATTTACCCACGAGGTCGTAAATTCCAACTGAAAACGAGGAGGACAATAGCAATCAAAGTGGAAACAAGGACAGCGGACAAGGCTACATCCCAGGAGTATTCTGTGGCAAGGATGGCAAGACCTTTCCCTTGTGCCGTTCTTCCTAAAGATCCAAAAAGTCCGATAAACCCGGCGGCTGTTCCCACTGCTTTTTTGGAAGTAAAATCCATACCTGCCACACCTAACAACATAACTGGGGGATAAATAAAAAGTCCAATGAGTCCAAAGAGTACATAATCGATCCATAAAGATCCGGGGGGATTGAATAAAATTCCTAAAAACGCAAAGAAAATTGGCAAAATACAAAGTAAACTTACCATTCCCCTACGTCCGTCAAATTTATCCGAGACCCATCCCATAAGAATGGTGGAGCCAATTCCTCCAAATTCTAAAATAAAAGTAGAGTATCCCCCACCCAAAAGGTCGGCTCCTTTGGTTTCTTTTAAATAGGTGGGACCCCAATCAATCAAACTATAACGAATGATATAAACAAAAAAATTGATAATGGCAAAAAGCCAAATGTATTTATTCATAAGGACTTGTTCAACAATCAATTGTTTGGTGGTAAGTTCGGCCTCGTGATCTTCTTTTTCTTCTGGCGGGTAATCGTTTCTATAAACTTCGATAGGAGGAAGGCCTTCCGATTGAGGTGTGTCCACAAGTCGAATGTATAAATACACGGATCCAACAAGAGCAATGATCCCTGGAACAAAGAAAGCATACTGCCATCCAAATTGCGATGCGGAATGAGAGGCGATGACTCCGACAATGCCGCCTCCAATATTATGTGCAATATTCCAAAATGCAAACGTAGTACCACGTTCTCTTACTGAATACCAGTGTCCTAAAGAACGTCCACAAGGTGGCCAACCCATACCTTGCACAAGACCATTAGCTCCCCATAAAAATAGGTGAATCCAATAATGATTCGCAAATCCAAAAGAAAAATTCAAAATGGCAGTAAGAAACAAACCTACCGCCATAAACTTTCTTGGATTGGAACGATCGGAGAGTGCTCCCATTAAAAACTTTCCAATCCCATACGTGATGGCTGTGATTGCGAGGATGTCACCTATATCTGTTTTCGAATAGGATAACGCTTCACCAATTTCTTTAGAAACCGGTGAGAAGTTATTTCTAGTTAAGTAATAGGTCGTATAACCAAGAAAAGTTGATTCCAATACTCGAAATCGAAATTTCGGATAAAGGGATTGAATATCTGAATCTGGTTTTTGTGGTATGGACGGAGCAGGAGCGAACCACCGGCGAATGGTTTGTAACATAGACTTGGATATGTAGGCCTAAAGAAAAGGAGTCAAGTTCATTCTCATGAAAACAGATATACGAAACGGATTTATTGATACTGTAGGAAATACCCCCCTCATACGAATTCACTCTTTGAGTGAAGAAACGGGATGTGAAATTTTAGGAAAAGCGGAATTTTTAAATCCTGGTGGATCCGTTAAGGACAGAGCCGCCTTATATATCATTGAAGATGCAGAAAGGAAAGGACTTCTAAAAAAAGGTGGAACCGTTGTAGAAGGGACCGCAGGCAATACAGGGATTGGGCTTACTCATATTTGTAATGCCAAAGGTTACAAATCCGTCATCGTCATTCCAGAAACACAATCGAAAGAAAAAATCGAAATGCTACGCACGTTAGGTGCTCGTGTAACACTTGTCCCTGCGGTTCCTTATGCGGATCCAGGAAATTATGTGCGTGTGTCAGAACGAATGGCATTAGAAACTCCAAACTCAGTTTGGGCCAATCAGTTTGATAACCTAGCCAACAGGAATGCGCACTTCGAAACCACAGGTCCTGAAATTTGGGAACAAACCCAGGGCAAAATTGATGTTTGGACTGCTTCCCTTGGAACGGGCGGAACCTATGCGGGAACAGGACTTTTTTTCAAATCAAAAAATCCCAAGATCAAATGCGTTGTGGCAGACCCTTACGGGTCAGGAATTTATTCCTTTGTCAAAACAGGAAAAATCTCAATAGAAGGTTCTTCGATTACGGAAGGGATTGGCCAAGGCAGAATCACAAAAAACATGGAAGGAATGCCCGCCGATGACGCCATTCGTATCCATGACAAAGAAGCACTGAGGATTTTGAATTTGGTATTAAAACAAGATGGTTTGTTTATGGGAGGAAGTGTGGGGATCAACTTGGCTGCGGCTTACCAAATTGCCAAAGATTTGGGTCCAGGGCACACCATCGTAACTGTGTTATGTGATAGTGGAGCAAAATACCAATCTAAAATTTTTAACCCAGAGTTTTTAGCATCCAAAGGACTTCTTTAAACCAAACATTTGTTTGTTTTTTTGAATTCTTTTTTGCAACTCTTTCTCAAAAAACGAGATCTGTAGTAACTTTTCCTAATTATGTAGGTACATAATCGAAGGTTAGGAAAGAAATTTTCTCGACTTTGGAGATTCTTCCATTTTACTATTTCGATAATAGAAATGGTCGCAAAAACAAAGTTTCACGGCTCTGTCTGATCTGCAAAAAACATGAATTATTTCCAAAGAATTTGTATCCATCTTATTTTACTGCTACTCGTCACCTGTAAATTTCCAGGGATTGATCGTTCTATTTTGGAAACCTATACTACCTTTCGTTTTTTACAAACCAACACTCTTACGTATTCTGTTTCCTTTCGTGTCTCGGGACTTATGGGATCTGGCCTCCAAATTGAAAACAACGGAGATGTTGTGGATGTCTCAGCAAACCAAACTTATACCTTCTCTAGAAAGATTCAATCCGGCTCCCCTTACCAAGTAAAAGTCAAAACACAACCCTCTTCTCCCATCCAAAAATGTATTGTCTCGTCTGGATCGGGAACCGTAATCAGCGGCAATGTCGAAGGGATTCAAATTGTTTGTGGAGATGCACTTTATCTTATTTATGGAACTGCAACTGGCCTTCTTGGCAATGGACTCCAAATACAAAATGTAACTGGTGCTGGAACCGATGTGATCAATGTGAATTCCACAAACTTTTCACTTCCACCCATTCCTTCGGGAGAAACATATAATTTTAGCATCATAAGCCAACCCACAAACCCAAGCCAAACTTGCTCCATTACGACACCCGCAGTTACAACAGGAACCATGGCTGCCGCCCATTTGCCAGCAACAATCAACTGTACTACGAACTCATTTGCAGTCAATGCCCAAGTGACTGGGATTTTGGGAACTCTCGGCGTTGGAAACGAACTCAAACTAACGTTAGATGGATCGAACACAATTAATGTCACAACAGATGGAACCTTTGCCTTTCCAGGAACCTATTTAAGCGGTGGGACATTTTCTATAGCTATAGATAATCCAGGTGGTATTATAACAACTGGAGTATGTTCTTTGGCTTCAGGAACAATCACCGTTGCCAATGGCATTTATACCATTCCGGTCAATTGTAGTAATGCGTTTCTAATCAGTGGAACCGTATCAAGTCCAGGGGGAACCACAACCAGTATCCTAAGTGGTTCTGTCACTTTGGATCTAGTCAATACAGGCGGAACTCCCTTTGCCACTCAATCCATTACAGTAGCTTCCGGTGTGACAAACTTTTCTTTCCCTTCTACCATTCCTGGTGGTTCTGATTACCAAATTGTTGTTTCTGCATCAGCACCTAACCAAGTTTGTACGATGACAGCAGGTGCCACCCATTCGGGAACCACTTCGGATCAGGGAACAGCCGTAGTCAATTGTAGTTTGCCAACACCTACATTTTCCCCTGTGAGTGGATCTGTTTTTAATGATGATGGAACCGTTACTCTCACCACTTTGATCCCTGGGTCTGAGTATCGTTATACTTTGGGAAACGGAGGCCAAGTGGATCCCACTTGTGCCACCGGAACATCAACTACCTCCACAGTATCCATTACCGACACAAACCAAGCAGTCATCAAAGCCATCCATTGTAAAACAGGATGGGTAGAATCTGCTGTTGTCAATTCGATATATACGTTAAAAGTTGCCACACCAACTCCAAGTTTGGCGACAGGTTCTCTTTTGAATTCCGGACAATCGATAAGTTTTTCGACTACGACAACAGGAACCACTTGGGTTTGTCAGGAAGGTGCTGCGGGAACACCTACAGATCCCGTTTGTGGAGCTACGACAAACACTTGTTCTTCGGGAACATTAGGGAATTATGTATTTCCCACTCCAGGTTCCTCTCAAAATGTAAAAGCGAGAATGTGTAAAGTGGATTATCTTGGCAGTGACATTCTGAGTCTGAACTACCAACCGAATGTCTATACTGTTAGTGGAACAATCAGTACCTTAACCATTCCATTTGGTGCAAATACCTTTGTTTTACAAAACAATTTAGGGGATGATCTCATCATTGCTGGGAATGGAACCTTTACCTTCAACACAGCCATCCCCACTGGTACCAATTATTCGGTGACGGTTCTCTCCAATCCCCAAAACCCTTGGCAAACTTGTGTTGTTACTGATGGGACTGGAACAGTGGGATCAGCAGCCATCACAAACGTGGCCATTGCCTGCACGGTCAATAATTATGCCATGAGTGGAAATATCACGAGTACTGTTGCCTTACCTTCAGGACTCACCGTCACCAATGGAATTGATACCATCAATGTTCCCGGTGGTGCCACTACTACGCCGATCTCATTTGCAACACCTATCGCCAGTGGTACAAATTACGATATTACCATCACAGCGGAACCACCGGGTCATGTTTGTGCAATACAATCTAATTATTCAGGGACTGTACTCGGAGCTAACATTGTCAATGTGGCAGTCAATTGTGTCATTGGGTATCGATATGGAAATACGATTACTGAAAAAAAACCAGCACCTCTACAATTACATTATTATCGTGGGCTTGTCGGTATTTCAGCAGGGCAAGCAGCAAGTGGCGCGGTAGACGCAACGGGAACATCAGCAACATTCACAAACATTAGTGGAATCACCTTTGATGGAACCAAAGGATTTATAGTTGATTCCGGTAATCATAAAATTCGTGTTTTTAATCCAACAACTAGTGCTGTGACTTCGCTTGTGGGAAATGGAACCGCAGGGAATACAGCAGGATCTGGATCTGTCAGTGCATTCAACTCTCCAAGAGCGATCACAACAGACGGAACTTATCTCTATGTCACAGAGTTTAATGGAAATCGGATCAAAAGAGTTCTCATTAGCTCAGGTTATGCGGAAACATTTGCAGGAGATGACTCAGTAATATCTCCACCAAATGCAAATGTGGATTCAGTAGATCCCTTACTTGCAAGATTTGCAAGTCCTAGTGGCATTGTCATTGATGATGAAAAGTTATATATTGCAGATCGCAATAATTCTGCCATTCGAGTCATCAAACTCAGAACAAGAGAAGTCACTACACTCACAAGCGGTGGTGATATAAATCAACCGGAAGGAATTACCATTGTAGGTGATTATATTTATGCAACGAATTTAGGCACTTTCAATATTACCAAAACCCATAAAGTGACAGGGGCCACCACAATCCTTGCTGGAAGTTCCACAGGAGGTTTTGTAGAGGGAGTGGGAACCAGCGCTAGTTTTTTTATGCCGCATGGACTCACACATGACGGAAATTTTTTATATGTTGCTGACTACGGAAATCACCGCATAAGGCGCGTTCATCTAACTTCTGGTGAAGTCATTACCATTGCTGGCTCTGGTGGTACCGGTCTTGTTAATGGGGAAGGTGTCAACGCATCACTGAATGCTCCGATGTACATTTCTAATATTGGCAATATTCTCGTTGTAGGAACAACTCATACACTTCGAACCATCAGCTCCTCCGGGCTTATCGCATACTATCCTCTGAATGGTTCTACATCTAATTTATTGAATAACCAAACCCTCACTGCTATAGGAAGCCCTGGTTTCGGTTTGGGTCGATTTGGTGAAACGAGCGGTGCTGCTACTACTTCTATCGGCAATGCGGCCACTGCCCCTTCCCCGAGCGCTGCCACTTCCAACATAACTTTATCAGCTTGGTTCAATTGGGATGGAACGAATGCAGGAATTGGAAAGGTAATTGTTTTTAACGGTGATATCGCCTCTTCAGGACATGGGCTCTTTATCGATTCCAATAAACAATTGGTTCTTGCACGAGGTGGATATCCGAGTGACTCCACATACACAACGGTCATCCCCAATTTATGGACCCATGTTGCGATGACTGTTGATAACAATAATATCTATCGCGTGTATATGAATGGAAACTTAATTTATGAAAAACAACGATCTACCAATCCAGTTACTGGAAATCTTACGATCGGTGTAGGCTCTGGTGGTACTTTTTTCTTTCCAGGACGCATTGCTGATGTTAGGTACTATAACAAAAATTTAAACGACGCAGAAATCAATGACTTAGCTCGAACAGCAGATTCGACTCTCGTTGGCAATTCCTATTCCTCTCGCCCCATCGAACTTCTGATGAATTATCAATTTAAGGCAAATACAGACCCTTTGGGTCCAATCGGGAATACTCTTGCCATGTCTGCTGGTTTGTCAGGTTTTGCTCCTGGTCGGGACCGAAGTCTTAATACAAGTGTGCGATTTCAATTAGGTAACGATGATTATCTGAATGGTTCGGAACTAGGATTACCTTTAGGCCAACATCCAAGAAGTGTCTGTGTTTGGGTGAACCCGGAAACTTATCCTCTCAATGCTAATGAACACTCTGCCATTTTTTCCTATGGAACCCCAGGCCCTGGAACAGAATTCATACTCTCTATTTTTAAAAGCGGGCTCGGTGATAATCTAATTCGTTTTGGGGGGTTAGGTGGTGGAGAAGTTTATACAACCTATTCCATTCCACTCAACCGATGGTCACATATCTGCGGAACCTTTGATGGAACTTATGGTTATATTTATGTGAACGGAATTGATATTGCAGGCCCCACCAATATAGGGTCCTCCATCAACACAACACCTAGCACGGGAGTTTATATAGGTAAAATCATGACTTATTCGACTCAAACTTTTGCCGGTAAAATAGACGACCTCAGAGTGTATTCAAAAGCTTTAACTGATAAAGAAGTGAGACGACTCTCTGCTCAAATTCCCGCGGGCCTTCTGGCTCGTTTTGATTTTAACAAAGACCTTCAGGATGTGAGTGGGTTTGGAAACCAAGTCATCAATATGGGTGTAGGTCTTTTCACTGATAGGTTTGGTCATGCTGCGGCAGCCATTAGTACAAACGGTACCAATTATATCAATGTTACAACAACAGATACCCAATTACCAAAAAGCCAACAGCCAAGAACAGTTTGTGTGCATTTTAAATCAAACCTCACCAATCCAGGTACAATAGTAAGTTTTGGACAAACGGCTACCGACCGTTTGGTGGCACTTGGAGCAGGTTCCGGCGGTGGCAAATATTACTTTGCAGGATCCGGTAATGACGTGGAAGAGTCATACTTTAACCATGAAAACGTATGGCACCAACTCTGTGGAGTTTACGAAGGATCTGACGGTGGTTTTGCAGCGAACTTATACCACAATGGTGTTAAACTAAGGACAGAAACCAAAAATACATGGGATACCAATCCGACGGCATTTACGATTGGAACACGAACCGATCTTCTCACTAGTTTTTCTGGACTGATCGACGATGTTTTGATTTATAACCGGGCCCTTAGTCCCAATGAGATTCAATCACTGGCGGGATTTGATCCAAGACAGGTAGTCACTTGGTCACCCTCATTGGGACTCAGTAGTTTACGTCTCCACCTAAGTGCCGATAGTCTATCAAACCAAGGAAATGGAACTGCAGTGACTACTTGGCATGATAGAAGTGGTAATGCCGCTTCCTTTTTTAATGGAGCAATGGCTCCTACGTACAATAATGCTGGCTTCAACGGTAAACCATCTGTATCTTTTAATGCGGCAAACTCTGAATATCTCTTCCGAGGTTCTGCCTTAGACATTCCTTCCAACGACTCTACCTTCTTTTTGGCTTTTAGTCGAACCAATACTGCCGATGGCCCATTATTCGAATCAGCGACAGGTGGAGTTTCTTACAATATCCAAAGCAATCGAATTCATATGACAAAACCAATCGGAACTGATATTGGTTACAGTAATCCAGTTTTTGCAGGGACTCTCACTCCTTACTTAATTGCTGCCGAACATGTAGGGGCAACTTCGTTTGGATTTTACTCTAGCGGTGTTCCCTTTGGAATCACGCTGAATACAGTACAAACTTTTACTCAAAACAATATTTACTTAGGTACCAATGAAGTTATCTCTAGTTTCTTCTCTGGCCATATCGCCGAAGTTCTTTATTACAAAACCGGACTGTCAGGCCCAGGCAGAACCATTGTTTTCTGTTATTTGTCCCAAAAGTATAATATTAGTTTGGTTGGATCGGGATTCTTTTGCGATTGATAACATTAACTTCGATCAAATTAAGAAAAGGTACTATGATAAGAAATCAAAACTTCCCGAAAAAACCCTTCCGAAGTTTTTTAAAATTTCTGATTTTAGTCCTTCTCCTTAACAACTGTTCTTCGGAAAATGAAACTCCTAAAAAAGAACCTCCTCCCCCACCAGCAGTCACCGTTCCCTTTCCTGAAGCCATGTATGTACAAAATGGATGTGCTTCGTGTCATGGAATGGAAGGTAATGGGCGTGGTACAAGAACTGCGTTGTTAGCGAACTTGCGAATCCCTAATTTTCAGGATAAGTCAACGTATATCTATGGATCGACTAAAGAAGCCATAGCAAAAACAATCAAAAATGGCGTTCCAGGAACCTATATGAAAGCTTATTCGCATATGCGAAAAGTGGAAATTGATGCTGTTGCAGAATACATCCAAAAGATGCAAAAATGACCTTTCTTCTGTTGATTACCGTCCCAAATTCATCAACACTGTAAACATTTCGCAGGCGGTGACAGAACCTAACTCACAAGAGTCGCTCATCTCTTCTAATGCCAAAGTAATCTCTTCCGATTTTTTGGTTTTCAATCGATCGAGAGCCTTCGACTCTAATTCCTTTGCTTTCGAAATTTGATCTTCTGGATCTTGGATCTTCCAGGGGATAGGCCTTGTTCCCCAGGACAAACTGTCTAAAAATAAATTAATATCCTTTTCAATTCGCGGGTACACCGACTCGTAACATGTGATTAATATCGTAAATCCGAATCTGTCTTCGGTCGCAGTGATATAATGTTGTACAATGGTATCTTCTTTATCTTTAAAACTTCCAAACATTCCTAAAAATTTATACCCGCTCTCTGTATTCGGGATTTTTTGTAAGGTGAAGGACTTGCGGTTATTGGTGATTAAACTAAATCTTCTAGATTCTGAATGGAAAAGAATTGGATGTAAGGGAAGTTTGTTTTCAGATTCTTTAAAAAGAATCACAAGTGCTGGTATAATTTCCCTACCGGATTCTTCTTTGAGTGGTGGTGTTTTGAAATGATCAAACTTTGTGGTTACTCCATTAGATCTACGTTCCGTAAGATACCACTGAGAAGGCAAATCAAACGAAATGCAATTGGTTTGAAAACAAGAGCGCCAACGAATCGATTCGGCTTCTAAATTTACAGAAGCCAAAAAACAAAAAGTTAAGAACCGAGCAAAAATCCGAAAAAAAATCATACACCCAGTTCCTTTCGATCTTTAAAATAATCTAGAGAATGTGGATTTGCCAGAGCGTTTTTATTTTTCACTTCTATACCAGCTACTGTTTGTTTTACGGCAATTTCTACTTTTTTGCCATTGACAGTATAAGGAATTTCGGGAACAGAAAGAACCAAGGATGGAACGTGCCTTGGGGATGTTTCTACTTTGATTCGTTCTTTGATTTTTTTTATCAAACTTTCTTCCAAAATAATTCCATCCGCCGGAACCACAAAAAGAATCACACGAACATCATCCTTATACTCTTGTCCAATGATGACACTATCTTTCACCTCTGGAATGGTAGAAACTACGGAATAAATATCAGCCGTACCAATCCGTACACCACCTGGATTTAAAGTGGCATCGGAGCGACCATAAATCACCAAACCATTTTCAGGTGTGATGGATGCGAAGTCACCGTGGCACCAAATATTATCATAGGTTTCAAAGTACGCCGATTTGTATTTTCCACCAGAGTCATCATTCCAAAAGGAAAGTGGCATAGAAGGAAATGGTGTCGGACAAACCAATTCCCCTTTTTGGTTTTCCACTGATTTTCCCATATCATCAAACACTTTTACATCCATCCCCAAACCCTTACACTGAATTTGACCTTCAAACACCGGTAAGTTGGGGTTACCTAAAGCAAAACATCCATTTAAATCTGTTCCACCAGAGATGGAGGAAAGTTGTACATCTTTTTTTATATTTTCATATACATAACGAAACCCAGAGTTTGGCAAAGGAGAACCTGTTGAAAGAATTACCTTTAGTGCGGGCAATGAATACTTAGACTGAACCGATATCTTTTCTTCTTCCAATACAGAAAGGTATTTTGCGCTAGTTCCAAAAACTTGAATGGATTCCTTTTCGGCCATGGACCATAAAGTTTCCCAAGAGGGATGGAACGGATTTCCATCAAATTGGTAAAGTGTTGCACCCAAAGCCAAAGCAGATTGGGACCAATTCCACATCATCCAACCACAAGTGGTATAATAAAAAAATCGATCCTCTTTGGATAAATCACAGTGTAACGATAGTTCTTTGGTGTGGTTCAGTAAAACACCCCCTCCCTGAACAATACATTTCGGAAGGCCCGTGGTCCCCGAGGAAAACATAATGTATACTGGATCGGAAAAGGAAATAGAGGTATAAGTTAACTGATCAGAAGAATCTGGCGAACTGATTTCAGCATATTTGTATGGAAATTGGATCTTACCTAAGTCTTTGATTGGTCCAACAAAATCATATACCAAAGTTTGTTTAAACTCGGAATTTTTAGTCTTCGCCAATTGGATGGATACTTCTTCCAATTTATCTATGATGGAAATTCTTTTGCCTTTAAATAAATAGGATTCTACCGAAATCAATACTTTTGGATTGATCTGTTCAAATCGATCTAAAATTCCTCGAACACCAAAGTCAGGTGAGGCGCTCGACCATATAGCACCTAACGATGTAGTTGCCAACATTCCGATGGTAGAAATAGGTGCATTTGGTACAAGACCCACCACACGATCCCCTTTTTTGACTCCAAGGGAAAAAAGATGTTTTTGCAACTTCAATACTTCCTGTTTGAGTTCCGCATACGTTAACCTTTGTATTTGGCCATCTTCAGAATAAAACACTAAAGCCAAATCATTTGGATTCCCTACTTCTAATAAATTCTCAGCAAAATTATACAAAGCACCTGGGAACCAAATCGACTTTGAAAAATGATTGTTTCGTTCTATCGTTTTTTCCGGTTCTTTGTGTAACTTGAAACCAGAATAAGACAACCATTCTTTCCAAAACAATTCGTGTTCATCTACTGAAAACTTATGTAAAGAAACATAATCAGAAAATGATTTTGCAAACCTTGTTTCCAAATGGCCTTGGAAACGGGAAAGGTTCGTATCTTTTGAATGAGGTGTCCAAAGTATATTTTGAGTCGCCATGAAGACTGATCTTTCTGGATTTGATTTTTGAGGCAAGTATGATTGTGTAAAATGACTGGTAGAAAAAAATATCGCAGAAATTCTAGGGAAAATGCTGTTCAATTCCATTGACTATTTTCTTTTTTTTGTAGGTTGTTATACTATCTATTGGATGGCTCCAGGAAGGTTCAGAAAATACATCCTCATTTTCTTTTCCTTAGTATTTTATGGGTATTGGAGTCTTTCCTTTCTTACTCATTTTTTACTCTTTATTCTCATCACACATTTTTTTGTTTTAGGAATCCTAAAAACCAGAAAGAAAATCTTTTTAGTTTTAGGTGTGGTTATTAACTTATTAAATCTTTGTTTCTTTAAATACATACTCACTTATCTACAATTCTTAAGTAAGGAAGGAGAAATCTCCATCCCCTTCATCCAATCTTTGAGCGAATTTGCACTTCCATTAGCAATAAGTTTCTATACTTTTCAAATGATTGCTTACCTTGTTGATGCTTGGCGTGGAAAGTTTAACGAATCACCTTTTTTAAACTTCCTACTCTTTATTTTATTTTTTCCACAACTCATTGCAGGTCCTATTATGCGTCATGACGATTTTTATGAACAAATCGATCATGCAAAACTCAATTGGGATTTTGTCCATCGTGGAATTTTACATATACTTTCCGGTATTATCAAAAAAGTTCTAATTGCCGATCAAATTGCAAAATCTATCAATCCTGTTTTTGCAGACCCCGCTGGATATGATGGGCTAAGTATTTTTATTTCTACCATGGCTTTTTCCTTACAAGTGTATGGCGATTTTTCGGGATATACGGATCTTGCTCGAGGGTCGGCATTTTTACTCGGATACGAAATCCCCGAGAATTTTCGGTCCCCATTTTTGTCGGTTAGTTTTTCCGAGTTTTGGTCAAGATGGCATATCACATTGTCAACCTGGATCAGAGACTATCTATATATTCCGTTAGGTGGAAATCGAGTATCAGAATCTAGATTTATGTTCAATACTGTAACGGTAATGGCGCTCGCTGGATTATGGCATGGAAACACCTACACATTTTTTATCTGGGGATTTTTACATGGAATTTTTCTTGCAATAGAACGATTTACTTTTGGTAAATTAAACCGAAAGGATATGAGCACCAAACAAAAGATAGTTGGATTTGTTTATGTGTTTATTGGATTCAATTTAGTTAGCCCATTTTTTCGTTTAGATTCTTTGCAAGGAATTTACAATTTTTGGTCTGCTTCTACTTCGACTGCTAAAAATTTCATTTACAAACCGGACTTTTGGTTACTGATCTTTGTTTGTTACCTCTTTCAATTTGTTGAATATAAAAACTATTTTAAAGAAAAACTCCAACCATATACACATTGGTTAGTTCCCATATTTACTGTATTAGTTTTCTTTGCATTAGTCAAAATTGAGAACCCCGTGGAAACATTTATCTATTTCCAATTCTGAGAGAACCCATGAACCAAAAACGCATTTATTTATATCCATTTTTCATCATCTTAATTGTCTTTCTGGTTGATAAACTGGTTTGTATACCGGAATTAAGAGAAGCTGGTAGACGAGCTTATAAATCTGGACAAAACGTACTCATCGGATTGCCCAAGGTATGGGAGGAAGATAAAAAACTTCAATCAGAAAAGACTAAAGTTGTTGTTGTTACGGGAACCTCTCGTTCCGATATTTTTCACGAATGGGAAAAAATCCCCGTAAACCAATCAACATATACAGGACCAATATATTTCGAAACTAGATCTTCCATCAAAGCATCCGAATATTTTTTGTTTTATTTAATGATTCAATCCATGACAAAGTCAGGTTTCAAACCCGATGTATTGTTTTTGGAATTTTCTGAGGAAATGTTAAATGAAAATAATGTGTTTTCTTATAAATCAAAATGGCAAGAGTTGATGTTACATGAAGATGAGTTAATCGACATCTATCCTACTTTTAATTTTAAGTATCAGCGTGAAATATTATCAAAATTATTCTTTGTTTCTTATAACTACCATTTTAGCCCCACCCAAGGAGTTTCCAATTGGATCAAAGGCAAAACAGCTAACGATGATACCTACTTCATTGCCCTTGCTTCTTATTTAAACAAGAAGAGACCTTTTGATACCAAAAATATTGGAATCGAATTAGATAATTTTACACCCAAAGAATACAAAGATCGAATCATTGATTATAGCCAATCCCAACGTGAATTATTACTTACAAATTATACTTTTTCCGAAACAGAATATGGATTTCTAAAAAAAATCATCCAACATGCAGAGGAACATAATATCCCAACCGTTCTTTGGGAACCACAAGTCCATCCCTATTACAACCAATTGAGAAAATCGATCACAGGGGGAAATTTATTGGAAACTTTTGGTCGGCCTTTAGTGAATCCAAATTCAAAAAATATTCGTCTCATTTCCTTGAACAAAGGAAATACAAATTGTAAAACTTTTGTGGATAGCAGCCATGTTTCCCCCATTTGTGTTCCCGAAATTGCAGATAAGTTATTGCAAATCGCAAAGGAGATCCCAAACTTTAAGTAAGGTTATGAAGTTAAATCTGAAAAAACTCAATTTCTGGAGACATTTTTTTCTATTTAGCTTTGTGTTCTTATTTTCCACTAATTTCATGTACCAACGCATCGTTGACAATGAAATCAACTGTGGACTCATTGGTTCTCCAGAAAGTGGATGCCCCTATGCTTTTTTAGATCACGCTTTAGGTGTAAATCCAGGCCACGATTTGCACGAAGAAGGAGAACATACGGACCACGTTTGTTTTTCTTGCCCTTGCAATTTGATTATGTCTTGTTCATGGGATTTATATCTCTCTCACGTACTCATCCAACTTCACAAAGTTTACGTTTATCAACCTGATCTTCTCATACCAAAACTTGTTACTTTAAATAGTTTTTTTCGACCTCCTAAATATAACCTCATTTAGTTGATTCGCAATTTCATTGCGTGAACACTTGGGAGGTTCCATGAATTTTTATCATTTCCCCAAACAACTTACGATCGTATTGAGTTGTTTGGTTTATATCTACATTACCTTTGTCCCACTTCGGGCGGAATCAAATGATTCCTATGGATTCAATTGTCAAAAATACAATTCCATAATGGAGCTCAGTCATTGCATTGTTAATAAACATCCTGACTTTCGCATCGAAGAAATCAAACTCAGAGAAATTTCCGGAAGAAAAAAAATTGCTTCTTACTATTTTCCATCAAATCCCATTTTCAATAGTTATGTGGCAACAAGAAAAGGCGATTCTTCTGGCCCTGCCTTCCTATCAGGACCCACAGGAGCAAATAACTTTCAGGTTATGGTCAACCAAGAAATTTTCACTAATGGGAAACGAGAAATTGCAGTTCAAATCGCAGATGAGGAATTTAAGGCGCAAGTATTTCGTCTAGAGTCTGTAAGGCGAATTTTAGAGTTTAATGTTATAAAAAAAATAACGAGGTATCATTATCTTCATTTGGAACAAGAAAATAGCCTCAATAGTTTAAATCTTGTTAAAGAACTAAAAAAAATATCAAAAGCAAGAGTGAACGAAGGCCTTTCCCCCGGTATTGATGAGTCGTTATCTGAATCAGAAGAAATTCGAATATTTAAGATTTGGAACCAAACACATAGACTCTCTGAAAATGCCAAATCGGAACTAGAGGTTTTACTTGGTGTCCCTTTTGAAATGGATACAATCCAAATCCATCATTTAGTTTTACCAAAAGAATTACCAAAAGAGAAATTAGATTTAATCCAAATGGCAATGCAAATGCGCCCCGAACTTTCCTTATCTGAAAAGGAAATAGAGTTATCAATTTTACGCCAAAACGAAGTTAGACGTCAAAAAATCCCCAATGTAACTTTAGGGGCATTTGCACAAAACGACGGATTCAATGAGAGGGTGGTTGGCGGAATGTTAAGTTTCCCAATGACTGTATGGAGAGACTATGAAGGAGAAACTATCGTAGCTACTTCAAAAATTGACAGTTCCAAAGAACTGAAAGAGTCTGTTTCGAGAAATATCAAACAGGAAGTTCTATTTGCACTGACTAACTATTTAACTCTTTCTGAGGAAATTAAACTCTATGATATGCAAAAAATGGATCGAGCCGAAACGGATTTGCAAAACCTACAAGAAGCAATCCGGTTTGGAAAAATAAAAATTATAGATGCAATCAACCAACAACGAATTCTTTTACAAACAAAACTAAACTACCTGAACACAAAATCGGAATTTGAATTATCTCAAATCGAACTGGTTCGTGTTCTCGGTCTACCTAGCGACTCATTAGGAGTCAAACCATGAAAAAACAAACAATACTACTTATTAGCTCCCTTCTTCTCATTGCCTTCTCTATCTTTTTCTGGAAATTTAGAGGAACAAACGTTAGTTTAGAAAATCCAGAAGAACCCAAAGATATGGTTAAATTATTAGGAGAAAATAGAAAGAACCTCTCCTTAGAAACGGAAGTTGTCAGAACCGAACCCATCCAAACAAAAATTGAACTGATTGGAGAAACAGAAGCGGTTCCCGATGCAATCATTGATGTACCAGCAAGGATCTCTGGACGTATTACATCAGTATTTTTTGTGGAAGGTGATTCCATCAAAAAAGGGCAAAAATTAGCAACCATTGATTCCCCGGAACTTGCAAAACTCAGGTCTTCCTATTTAGTAGCAAAATCTAAATTCACTGCCGCAGAACAAAATTCAAATAGAATCAGTTCATTAGTAAAAATGAATTTGGCCGCCAAACAAGAGCTTATTGATGCAGAAGCAAACCTAAAAGTTTTCGAATCAGAAAAAATTTCGGCAGAGGAAAATTTACGAGCGAATGGACTCGCGATAGATAACTCTGCATCGGGAGTGTATACGGTGTTTGCTCCAAGGTCTGGTCTTGCATTGTCCAGAAATGCGATTCCAGGATCTATTGTTTTAGGAAACCAAATTCTAACAACGATTGCGGAACTTTCTCATCTCTGGTTTCAGGCAAAGATTTTTGAAAACGATTTGAAATACCTTTCGGAAGGAATTTCTGGCACTATTTTTTTGAATGCATACCCAGATTCAGAATTCGAAGGAGTTTTAGAACACATTGGTGAAAAAGTAGATCCTGAATCCAGAACAGTGCACGCAAGACTTGTTTTTAAAAATAAAAACCGTAAAGCAAAGATTGGTTTGTTTGGAAAAGCATCTTTAAGTGTCAACGGTAGAACAGGAATTCAAATTTCGGAAGCTGCCATTCAGTCTTACCAGAATCGAAAATTTGTATTTATAGAATTGTTAACAAACGAATTCAAATGGATAGAAATCACAACCGGAAGTACTACCGATGGAAAAACCGAAGTACTTTCTGGAATTGTGGAAGGAGATCGAGTAGTTACCAAAGGAGCCTTTGAACTCAAAGCCATTCTCTTCAAATCAACGTTTGGTGGAGAATAATCATGGAATTTTTAACAAAAATTGTTCAGGTTTCTTTACAGAACCGATTGTTAGTCATTATTTTAACAGTATTACTAGTGTTTGGTGGATTTTATTCACTCAACCATTTAAAAGTAGATGCTGTTCCTGATATTACCAATGTTCAAGTGCAAGTGATTACAACATCGCCGGCTTTGTCAACTTTGGAAATAGAACAGTACATTACATTACCTGTGGAGAGAGCCATCACTGGAATTCCTAACTTAATTGAAGTACGATCGGTTTCTCGTTATGGTTTTTCTCTAGTCACTGCGGTATTTGCCGATGGAACTGATCTATGGAAAAGTAGACAATTAGTCAGTGAAAAATTAACCGAAGCTTCGGAAAACATTCCTGCTATTTTTGGGAAACCAGTAATCGGTCCTATTACCACTGGACTCGGTGAAGTATTTCAGTTCACTTTAGAAAGTGAATTTCATAACCAAATGGAACTCACCACTTATTTGAATTGGTATATAAACCCAACACTCAAAACAGTACCTGGAATTGTAGAAGTCAATAGTTTCGGTGGTAAAACAAAACAATACCAAGTTATTGTGGACTCATTCAAAGCGGCCTCGCTCGGTGTATCGCTTAACCAAATAGTAAATGCTGTACAATCCAATAATCTTTCGACAGGAAGTGGATACATCGAAAGGTCCGGAGAACAGTTGATTGTTGGAAGTGATGGATTACTAAAAACCATTTCTGATTTTGAAAAAATTCAAGTGGGAAAAATGGGTGACGGTTTCCCTATTTATTTAAGCAGCATAGCAAAAATCATCGAAGGACCAAGATTAAGAAAAGGTGCTGCAACTGCCACGGGAAAATCGGAAGTGGTGGGAGCCGTAACACTTATGTTACTCGGCGAAAACTCACTTGAAGTGACAACAGCCGTAAAAGAAAAAATCACGCAGATCGAAAAAACCCTACCTACTGGTATGAAGATTAAACCCTACTATGATCGTTCGATAATGGTAAAAAGTACGTTAAACACGATTGTATGGAATCTATCAGAAGGAGCCATTCTTGTAATCATTATTTTATTCCTGATGATTGGTGATTTCCGGTCGGGACTCGTGATTGCATCAGTCATTCCCCTGGCTATGTTATTTGCTATTACTCTTATGTTTATGCGAGACCTTCCCGCCAATCTTATGTCTATGGGGGCTATTGATTTTGGACTCATCGTCGATGGAGCAGTCATCCTCATTGAAAACTCACATAGGCGTTTAGGATTAAAACGAAAAGAATTAAAAAGGGATCTAACTGACAAAGAACAAAAAGAAACAATTTTAACTGCAACGATTGAAGTTCGTAAGGCCACCATCTATGGTGAGATCATCATTGGAATTGTATACATACCCATCCTTACCTTAAGCGGAACCGAAGGTAAAATGTTTATCCCAATGGCGACAACCGTACTATTTGCGTTAATCGGTGCATTTTTCTTAACACTTACACTCATCCCTGTATTAGCATCTTATTTTTTGAAAGGAGGACATATTGCAGAAGGAGAAACAAAGTTTTTCCAGAAAATCCATAACTGGTATACTCCTAAACTAGACTATTGCCTGAAGGAACCTAAAAAGGTAACCTATTCTACTATCGGCATCCTTGTTCTCTCGATCATTTTGTTCTTTCGATTAGGTGGAGAATTCCTTCCCAAATTAGATGAAGGGAATATGTTAATCGAAATTAGTCGGTATCCTTCCTCTACTTTAACCGAATCCTTACAATCTTCTATGAAAATAGAAAAAGCCATTCTTAAAGAAATACCTGAAATCACAGAGGTGGTTTCAAGAACGGGATCTCCCGAATTGGCCATCGAACCTATGGGTGTAGAAAAAACGGATATGTATATGGATATGAAACCAAGGTCAGAATGGAACCTAACAAAACAAGAGATTGAGTCCAAGTTACAAGAGATTATTGAAAGAGTCGCTCCTCAAGTAGCCTATGGATTGTCACAACCAATTGAAATGCGAAACAATGAAATTATGGCTGGTATCCGAGCAGACGTAGGAATCAAAGTATTTGGTGACGATTTGATTCAGTTAAAATCAATTGCTGAAGAAATCTCCACAAAAATCAAACACATTCCCGGTGTAGTGGACCTACGTATCGAACAATTGTACGGACTGGAATACCTTCGAATCAAACCTAACAGAGATAAGTTGGCAAGATACGACCAATCAATTTTAGATGTCAACCGCGTCACGGAATCCATCTCCTCAGGAGTTCCTGCGGGCATTGTTTATGAAGGTATGAAACGTTTCGAAATTGTCGTAAAAACGGATGTTGGTTCCAACCCTGAACAAATCAAAAATATACCTGTAAAGGTGGGAAAAAACACTTTTGCTCCCTTACACGAATTATCTGAAATCCAAATCGAAGATGGACCATTACAAATTTATCATCAAAACCAGAACAGATATGCACTAGTTCAGTTTAATATACGAGGAAAGGACATGGTAAGTACAGTGGGTTTAGTGCAGAATGTTCTTCAAAAAGAAATCAAGTTTCCAGTGGGTTACCATTATACAACTGGGGGTGAGTTTGAGAAATTTGAATCGGCGACAAAAACACTTTATGTTGTTGTTCCCATCACACTCGTTATCATTTTTTTGATACTCTACTTTGCATTTAACGAAGTTTCGGCGGCCATCATCATCTTCCTCAATGTTCCTTTTGCCATCACAGGAGGAATTTTTGCTCTCTATCTTAGGAGTTTGCCATTTAGTATTTCGGCTGGAGTGGGTTTTATTGCACTCTTTGGAATTGCCGTACTCAATGGACTTGTGCTGATCAGTTTCATTCGGAGTTTAGAGCAGTCGGGAAAAAGGAAAGAAGAGGCAGTAAAAGAAGCAGCGATCTCTAGACTTCGTCCCGTTCTCACAACGGCACTTTTGGCATCCATTGGATTTATACCAATGGCAATCAGCACATCACCCGGTGCAGAAGTCCAAAGACCCCTTGCCACCGTAGTGATAGGAGGGTTAGTGTCAGCCAGTGCCCTTACCCTCTTTGTACTCCCTCTCGTCTATTTAAAGTTTGCTGCAAAAAAAGCCTTCATGCTATCAAAAGATGCATAGTCTGCTTTTTCGTTGTAAGCCAACCCTGGTAGTCCATGTTTTTCGGAACCAGGTCTTGTAAATCCATGAACGGCTCCTGGGTGCGAAACAAAAGTCACAGGAGCCTTCGCATCTGTTACCGTTTTGATAAAAGTTTCTACAGAAGCTTTTGGAACAAAAGGATCATCCGCACCATGATGTACTAAAACTTTGCTTTTGATTTTTTTCACACCCGATGCCAAGTTTTTACTCCCTAAAAAACCATGAAAGGAAACAACTCCCCCTTTTAAATCAGAACCATCTAGCGCAAGTTCGATGACTCCACCACCACCAAAACAATAACCAATGGCACCAATTTTACTAGAATCCACATTGGGGTTTGATTTTAATATATCAAGAGCCTTGTTAATTTTTTTTAGGATAATTTTTGGATCGCCATTGGCACCGGATAGTTTTCCTGCTTCCACATGGTCTTTTGCAAGAATTCCTTTTCCATAAACGTCCATAACAAAAGCAACATAACCTAAATCTGCCAATTGTCTTGCCCGTTGTTTAGGATACTCGTTTAATCCCCACCATTCATGAATCACGAGAATGCCGGGACGTTTTTCTTTAATGGAGGTATCAGTAGCGAGATAACCTTCATAAGTTTTCCCGTCCAATTTATATTCCACTGGAGTTCCCGAAATTGTTGATTTTATGGGGAGTTCTGAAGTGGGTACGCTTGCACATTGTATGGCAAAAACGAGGGTAAGAATGGAAATGAGTTGTTTCATACGTCTCCTGTTCCGCCAGAAACCGAAACTTTAGTTCCTTCGACGGAGATAGATTTAGAATTTTAAATCGGAATGGTAAAAAAGAAACCTTAATTTCTCAACAAATCTGCAGGATTTCTACCAATCCAATGATTTTGTTACTACGTTCTCTTTTGTTTTTATAACATTCCCACGAAGAAGGTATACCGATCAGTTCACCTATAAAAACCAAATCCAATTTTTTTTGTTATACGGTTATTTTTTTATCGCCTCACATCTATAAAATTTATCTTCTAATCCAAAAGGAAATTATATGATCCAAAGCAACTACTTTCAAACCAACGAAGATTTACAGGAACATTTTAACGAGTTGATCGATTGGAATGAAATTGTTCCCATCTACGAAAATCAATTCTCAGATTCCAAACTATATTTAGAAAGGTAGAATCAAATTTTTAACGCAACACCGATAATCTAATGAATAAGGTGTTAATAAATGAATCATTATACAAGAATTAATTTGAAAGAAAGGGAAGTAATTGCTGAGATGCGATTTAAAGAGGAAAGTATTAGAAGTATAGCTAAGATACTGAATCGAAGTCCTTCAAGCATTTCCAGAGAATTATCTAAAGGTTATTCAAGAAATTCTTTCATTAATTATTCAGTATCAAATGCTCAAATCAT